>JBBQEX010000022.1:0-114852 GCA_038321315.1 Haliangiales bacterium
GATCCCGCAGGCGGCGCAGGCCGAGCTCGGTCTTGGCGTCCTCGAGCTCGCCGGTGACGCACGCCGCGATCGCGGCATCGAGATCCTGCCACCAGGTGGTGGCGCCCTCCTCCATCGGCGAGCCGTCGCCGGCGAGCGCGACCTGCGTGGCGGGGTCGACCTCGACCGCCGTGAAGTAGAACTTCTCGACCATCGCGCCGGGCGACGGCAGCATGCCCGACCCGAGCACGATCACGCTCGCCGGATCGACCGCGTAGCCGGCCTCCTCGAGCGTCTCGTGCGCCGCGCGCGTGCGCAGCCCGAGCTCGCCGCGATCGCCGACCTCGACGATGCCGGCGACCAGCTCGGTGAGGAACATCGTCGGTGGCGGCTCGGGCAGCGGGGCGGCCGTCGCGTCGCGCCCGAGGTACACCGTCGGACGCAGACCCTCGCGCACGAGCACGTCGATCGCGTCGCCGGTCCGGGCGAACACCGCGACGACCACGGCGTCCTGACCGTATGGGCGCGCGATGCCATCGCAGATGTAGCCGTCGGAGATCGTGGCGTCGGCGCGGCGGTTGCGGAGGCGCAGCCGTCGCAGCTTCAAGAAGCCGCCATCGGCGAGCAGCTCGTCGCCGTCGACGACGAGGCCGACGATCGTGTGGGTCACTGGGCCGGCGCCGCCGGGGCCGCCGGGGCGGCCGGATCGGCGGGCGTCGTCGCGGGCGTCGCGGCCGGGCCGACCGGCGGCGGCGAGGTGATGCCACCCGGGCCGGCCTTGACCTCGTACGGCTTGAGCGCGGTGTAGATGTCGAACTGCAGGCTCTCGACGCGATCGTTCGCCCAGCCCGGGACACTCGGATCGTTCGGCGTCAGGTGGTCCGGGTTCGGGCGGCCCTGGAAGTAGCGCATGATCTCGGGGACGACCTTCACGACCCACTGGTCACCGTCGGGGACGAGCGTCACGACGAGGACGATGTTGAGGCTGCGATCCGGCACGACGCGCATGTCGTCCTGGCGCTCGGCGACGAGGCCGTCGGGCGTGTACCACTTGCCGACGGTCTGGAACCCGAGCGCGGTCTCGTCGGACTTCGCGATCTTGTACTTGTCCTCGGCCGCGGCCTTGGCCGCGTTGAACAGCATCACCTTGTCGCCCTTGTAGTGAGCGGTCTTCGCGGCGCCGATCTCTTTCGACGACGGACCGCACGCGGTGATGAGGATGATCATCGAAAGCGTCACGACGAGATTTCGCATTCGCGCTCTGTAACACGAAGCACGTAGCCAAACTGCCCCGTCCGTTCGTTGATAGGTTCGCGGGATGCAGGACCTCGCGGGACTCCGAGCGCTCGTCACCGGCGCGTCGAGCGGGATCGGCGCGGCGATCGCGCGGCGCCTCGCGGCGGCCGGCGTCGACCTCGTGATCACCGCGCGCCGCAAGCCGGAGCTCGACGCGCTCGCGGCCGAGCTCGCGGGAGTCAAGGTCGAGGTCGTCACCGGCGATCTCGGCACGCCTGGCGCGGCGAGCGCGGTGTGGACCGCGGCGACCGCGAACGGCCCGATCGATATCGTCGTCAACAACGCCGGCTTCGGCTACTTCCGCCGGTTCGACAACGTCGAGTGGGCCCGCGACAGCGAGCTGATCCAGCTCAACATCACGTCGCTTGTCGAGCTGTCGCGGCGGCTGGTCGACGCGCACAAGGGCACGACGAAGCGCGCGTACGTCCTCAACATCGCCTCGATCGGCGCGTACCAGGCGGTGCCCGAGATGGCGCTCTACGCCGCGAGCAAGGCGTTCGTGCGCAACTTCACCGAGGCGCTCCACGACGAGCTGCGCGGCACGCCGACCTCGGCGACGTGCGTGTGCCCGGGTGGCACCAAGACCGCGTTCCACGCCGCGGCCGGCGCCGGCGACTACAGCTGGATCGCGAACGCGTCGATGATGACGGCCGATGACGTCGCGCGGTCAGCGCTCGCCGCGATGTACCGCGGCAAGCGCAACGTGATCCCGGGCCTCGTCAACAAGCTGTCCTGCTTCGGCGTGCGGCTCGTGCCACGGCGCTTCGCGTCGTGGCTGGCCGGGCGCGTGCTCGGCAAGCCGCGCCTGGCGTTGCCGGCGCGCACGCCCGCGGGATAGATTGCGCTCCCATGGAACGCAAGCGAACGCCGCTCTACGAATTGCATCGCGAGCAGGGCGCCCGGCTGATCGACTTCGGCGGCTGGGACATGCCGGTCCAGTACACCGCCGGCACGATCAAGGAGCACAAGGCCGTGCGCGAGAGCGTCGGCCTGTTCGACGTCTCGCACATGGGCGAGGCGTTCCTGCGCGGGCCCCGCGTGCGCGAGGCGGTCGAGCACCTGACCTCCAACGCGGTCGCCAGCGCGCCGGTCGGCAAGGCGGTCTACACGCTCCTGTGCCGGCCGAGCGGCGGCGTGGTCGACGACTGCATCTTCTACAAGCGCGCCGAGGACGAGTACTACGTGATCTTCAACGCGTCGAACACCGCGAAGGACCTCGAGTGGTTCCGCGAGAACACGCACTCCTTGTGCGATGTCGTCGACGTGTCGGACGAGACCGCGCTGATCGCGGTCCAGGGTCCCCGCGCCGTCGCGCTGGTCGACAAGCTCGCCGGCGGCGCGCTGACCGGCCTGCCCGGCTTCCACTTCACCGAGGCGTCGATCGCGGGTGCGACCTGCTTCGCGGCGCGCACCGGCTACACCGGCGAGGACGGCTTCGAGCTCGCGTGCGCGAACGCCGACGCGCCGAAGCTGTGGTCCGCGCTACTCGAGGCCGCGCTGCCGATCGGTGGCCTGCCGGTCGGGCTCGCCGCGCGCGACAGCCTGCGCCTCGAGAGCAAGCTGCCGCTGTACGGCAACGATCTCGACGACGATCACACGCCCCTCGAGGCTGGCCTCGGCTGGGCGGTCAAGCTCGACGGCCGCAACTTCCTCGGCGCCGACGCGCTGCGCGCGCAGAAGGCCGCCGGCCTCACCCGCCAGCTCGTCGGGTTCACGATCGCCGCCGAGCTCCGCGCCAACCCGCGCGCCGGCTACGGCGTCGTCGATGCCGACAAGCACGTCGTCGGGACCGTCACGAGCGGCGGCCCCGGCATCTCGGTACCCGGCGGCATCGGGCTCGCGTACGTCCCGCCGAGCCTGGCGAAGCCGGGCACCGAGCTCGCGATCGATTGCCGCGGCAAGCCCACCCCGGCGACCGTGGTTTCGGGCAAGTTCTACAAGCGAGCATAAGCCATGAGTACCTTCCCCACCGAGCTCCGCTACACCTCCGACCACGAGTGGCTCCGCCCGCAGGGCACGAACTGGCGCGTCGGCATCACGCAGTTCGCCGTCGACCAGCTCGGCGACATCACCCTCGTCGACCTCCCGAAGGAGGGCGACCTCATCACCAAGGGCCAGCGCTTCGGCACGATCGAGAGCGTCAAGAGCGTCTCGGATCTCTACGCGCCGGTCTCGGGCCGCGTGCTCGCGATCAACCCGGCCTTGAAGGATCAGCCCGAGCTGGTCAACAGCGCGCCGTACACCGAGGGGTGGATGATCGATCTCGAGCCGTCCGAGAAGGCCGAGGTCGACGAGTTGATGGCCGCGGACGCGTACACCAAGCACGTCGCGTCGTCGTAGCTATCGCTCTCGCGTGAGATCGATGCGGCCGCAGGTCGGCGCCTTCATCGTGCCGTGCATCTCGCGCAGCGCCGTGTCGGTGGTCGCGGTCACGCCGACCATGAAGTAACCGGGCGGCTGCGAGACCCACTCGAACGGGTCGACGTCGAGCTGGTAGGTCCCGTCGATCGTCTCGGCGAGCACGCCCTTCAAACGCGACGCGCCGCTCGGCACCATCGGGTTCGACGGGTGCGCGCTGAACTCGAACACCGCGGTCGCCGCGAGGCCTTCGACGTCGATCTCCAGCCGCACCGCGGTGAGCCCTTGCGAGCACTGGTACAAGCCGGTCCACGCGGTGTGGCGTGGGAACTGCTTCAGCTGGTTGGTCGGGCGATGCGCGGCCTCGACGCGATCTTGCGTGCGCGCGGGTGCCGCAAGCACCGCGATCGGCTCGGCGGCCGGGCGATCGGCCCAGCATCCGGCGAGGACCACGAGCGCGACTGACTTCACGGGCCGCGCGTCAGATCGATCGCGCCGCACGTCGACGCGTTGATGGTGCCGTGCATCTCGACGCCGTCGCTCGTAGCGTTCACGCCGACGAGGAACCAGCCCGGCGGTTGCGAGATCCACCCGTCGGGCACGAGGTCGACGCTCGCGCCCGCGGCGGTCTGGGTGATCGTGCCCTTCATGCGCGACGATCCGGTCGGCACCGACGGGTTCGACGGCACCGCGGAGAACTCGAACACCGCGGACGCGTCGATGTCGTCGAGATCGATCGACAGCGTCACGCCGGTGAGGCCCTGGTTGCAGGTGTACGTGCCGGACCACACCGAGTGCGACGGGAACGCCACGCGTCCGCTGCCGCGCGTGTGCAGCGGCGCGACGATCGGATGGACCGGCGCGACTCGACGCGGCTCGCTCGACGTCGCGATCTGGGCCGCGGTCGCACTCGCGGCCGGCGTGGCGATCTGCCCGCGCGGCTCGTGCCAGCATCCGCCGACCGCAACCATCGCGAGCGCGATCCGCACGGCTCGAGGGTAGCGCGTCACCGGGTCGGGTGCAGCTCGTGGGTGTGGCCCTGCTCCCGCTCGCGGGAGCAGCGCGCCGAGTCGGCGGCGCACGAGATCCGCAGCTCGGCGGAGTAATCGGGCGAACGAAACCGATCGTAGGCCGCGAGCGCGGCCGCCGCCTCGGGCCGGTGCAGGCCCGCGAGCGACGTTGCCTGGCTGCGCAGGAGGTCCGGATCGCGCGGGGCGAGCTCGAGGCCGCGGGTGGCCGCGACCAGCGCGCCGGCGTCGTCGGCGACCGAGCCGAGCACGCGCGCGTAGATCATCCAGGCGCCCGAGTTCGCCGGGGCGCGCTCGGTGCACGCGCGGGCCGGGGCGACCGCGTCCGCCCAGCGCCACACCCGCGCGAGCGCGTCGGCCGCGATCGCGTCGAACACCGCGGGCTTCTTGGGCAACATCAGCGGGCGCGCCTGCGCGACGATCGCGAGCGCGTCGTCGACGCGACCCTGCTTGCCGGCGACCCACCCGAGCTGCGCGAGCACCATCGCGCGCGCGACGTCGGTCGGCGCGATCGCCAGCGCGGACTCGAGCACCACGCGCGCCTCGTCGAGGCGCTCGCTGACCGTCGCGACCATCGCCATGCCGTGCTCGTACTCGCGCTCCCACGCCGGGCGCGCCGTGGCGAGCACCGCGCCGGTGCCGAGCTCGACGCGGGTCTCGGCGATCAGCGTGATCGGCTGCGCGCGACACGGATCGAGCGCGACCGCGCGCGCGCCGCGGGCACCGGCGATGAACTGCTTGCCCTCGGGCGTCTGCGCCGCGCGGCAGACCTCGGCCTGCAGGGGCAGCGTGCGGCTGCGGTGGCGCAGCCGTGCGGTCGCGACGAGCGGCAGCTGCAGCGGCTGCTTGGGCACCGCGAACGCGTAGCGGATCATCTGCGCCTCGCGCGCCGCGAGCGTCTGCGTCGCGATCTGCGTGCGCATCTCGGCCATCTCGTGCTGCTCGAGGATCTCGCCGCGCTCGTCGACCACGAGCGTGCGCAGGACGTGGGTGTCGACGTCCTTCGGATCGGTGGCGTGCGCGAGCCCCGACTGCGCGAGCCGCGTGCCGCGCGCGTCGGTCAGCTCGACCTCGATCCAGGTGTCCTGGATGTCGAGCACGCCGCCGGGGAAGCGATGGCCGGCGAGCAGGTTGCGAATCACGACGTCGAGCTCGAGTGTCGTCCCCGGGATCACGTCGGCGCCGTCGGCCGGCAGGTGCCAGACGCGCTCGGCGTTGGCGCCCGCGGTGCGCGCTCCCGCGATGTCGATCGACGCGACGCCGGCGAGTTTTGCCTGCGTGCGCGCGAGGTGCTCGGCGTCACCGCGCATCCCCGCCATCCAGGTGTGGCCGCCGATGAAGCGATGCGACGCGAGCGTGCCGGCTTTCGCGCCATATTCGTCCTTGCTCGCCGGCTCGCGCTCCATGTGGCACTCGATGCAGTTCTTCGGCTGCACCTGATCGACGCGCGCCATGCCGTTGCCCGACCACGCCGAGTTGCGCCACATGCCGGGCTCGTCGAGCCCGACCAGGTGCACCGGCATGTCGAGGTCCGCCGACAGAAAGCCGCGGTGGCAGCCGACGCACAGCTCGGTGCCGACCGCGGTCACGCTGACCTGCGCCTTGTGGCGCGCGATCGACGCCGGATCCTTCAGATCGGGCGCCTCGACCGGCGTGCGATTCCACGTGTAGCTGCCGTTGCCGTCCTTGGTCGTCTTCTCGATGCCGTGACACAGCCGGCACGTCACGCCGGAGTGCGCGCGCAGATCGTCGGATGGGATCGGTGCCTCGGCGGTCATCAGCTGGTCGACCGCGAGCGGCATGTCGTGACAGCCGCCGCAGTGCTGGCTGGCCGCCTTGCCGAGCTGCTTGCGCGCGAGCTCGACGTTGACGCGATACAGCGGGTTGCCGAACGACGCGAACGAATGCGCGCTGGTCGACCACTGCTTGGCCGCGTCGGGGTGGCACGTCGCGCAGCTGTCGACGTCGGCGAGCAGCGTGCCGTCGCTGACCTCGCCCGCCGCCGGTGGCGTCGTGCGATCGATCGCGACCAGGCTCGGCGCGAATTCACCGGGCGCCATCGGCAGACGCGCCTCGGTACGCGCGACGACGATCGGCGGATCGACCGACGCCAGCGGCGGCTCGTGGCCGCACGCGGCGAGCGCGACGATCAACGCGACGAGCTTCATGGTCAGCGGCGCCGCCGCCGCGTGAACAACCACAGCATCCCGGCGCCGAGCGCGAGCCCGAGCGGGAAGCCCATCATCTGGATCTTCGTGCCGCCCTTGGCACCGCCCGGCGGCTTCTCGAGCACGGGTGCTTTGGGAGCCGGCCGCGACTTCTTGAACCCGATCTCCCACAGGTCGCGCCCGATGTTGTTCGCGAGCGGGAAGCCGCGCTTTGCGAACGCGACCTTGCCGGCTGCCATGGTGCTCGGCTGATCGGTGCCGTCCGGCGGATCGCCCCACACGCCACGCTGCGGGTTCTTGCACGCGATCGCGCCGGTCCACCAGTGACGGATCGCGTAGCGCGCCTGGAAGTGATTCTCGGTGTCCTTGCTCGCCACCGCGCCGTACTCGAGGCCCGCCTTGCTCCACTCCTCGCGCCCGCCGGTCACCGGCTTGGCCTCGCGGAACCGGAGGTCGTCCTTCATGTCGGCCTTGCCGTAGCGCGCGTGCAGCCGCGTCAGCACGAACGTGCCCTTGCCGAGGTTGCCGCCGACGATGTCGGCGCCGAGGGTCTGGAGATCGGGCTGGGTCACGTCGAGGCCGGGGCACGGATCGCAGTGGTACTGCGGCTTGGCACTCCACGCGTACTCGGTGACGACCGCGTGCGGGTTCGCCGCGATGGTCTCGTCGAACACCGCGGCGTAGAACTCGGCGAAGTGCGTGCGCACCGTGTTGGTGACGTCGAAGTTCGTCGGGATGTAGACGTTCTTGTAGTTCGCGACCTCGTACCGCTTGTCGGGCGAGATGATGCTGACGATCAGATCCTGCTTCCCCGCGCTGTTCGCGAGCCCGAGCCGGATCGGCAGCGAGAAGTCGTCGCTGTCGTAGTGAAACCGGATCGGCGACAGCGCGGCGTGGCCATCGACGATCTTGACCTTCGTGGGGTCGACCTTGGCGACGAAGAACTTCGAGCCCGCCTCGACGTACGGCCGCAGCAGCGGCTCGGCGCCCGCGGGGATCTTGAAGTGGTTCTCGTTGAGCCAGGTCTCGAGGCCCGCGGCCTCGGTCGACGACAGGATCACGATCTGGTACTCGGCGACCGAGAACTGCGCCTCGACCTTCACGGTCG
Source organism: Haliangiales bacterium (assembly GCA_038321315.1). Classification (GTDB taxonomy): domain Bacteria; phylum Myxococcota_A; class Polyangia; order Haliangiales; family Haliangiaceae; genus JABFXX01. The sequence goes on from JBBQEX010000022.1 coordinate 7,938, forward strand.
TCTTGTGCGCGACGCCGGCGCCGCCGCCGAAGCCGTAGGACGCGCCGACCGAGCCGCCCATCACGCCGTACATCCGGCCATCACCGGTGTCCACTGGCGCGGGGCACGGGTCCTGCTCCCAGTACTCGACGAGGCGCGGCGAGCCGAGCGTGTCGACGTGCTCGAACACCTCGTTCGACAGCGTCTTGACGTCGCCGTCGTGCAGCACGACCGGCACCGGGATGACCATCGCGAAGTCCTCGAGCGGACCCTTGTAGTCGTTCTGCATCGACAGCACGGTGCGCGTGCCATCGCGGACGAGCACGACCTGGGTCGCGTCGTTGAACATCTTGGTGCCGGTTCCGCTGACGTAGAACCCGCAGAACGCATCCGCGCGCCCGGCGAGTCCGAGCACGCCGACTACCCCCGCGATCACTAGAGACCTGCGCATCGCTAACTCCTTGACGTTCGAGCCGCAGGTCCCGGTCTATCGACGTTTGCGGCGGGCCCAGACGAGCACGCCGAGGCCCATGATCAGGCCGCCGAGATCGCTGCGGTCTCCGGTCTGACAACCGCAACCCGACTTGGTTCGGGTTTCTTGCACCGGCGGCGTGATCGGGGTGATCGGGGTGACCGGGGTGACCGGGGCGACCGTGGGCGGTGTAGGTGCGGGTGGCGCGTGGACCGGCGTGAGGTCGGACTTCACGTCGATCTCGGGGAGGTCGCGCTTCACGACCTTCGCGAGTTGCACCTGATCGCGCGCCGCGAATGCCAGGCCGAGCGCGGGCATCGGCGGTGGCAGGTCGTACGGGCTGCGACCCGGTGGACCACCCCAGCGACCACGCACCGGGCTCGCGCACTTGATCTCGCCGGTCCACTCGTGGCGAACCGCGTAGCGACCCTGGAAGTTGTTCTCGCTGTCGGGCTTCGCGCCCTCCTCGAGCTTCAGCTTGCCGGCGTTCGCCCACGGATCGGCGCCGAACACCTCGTCCTTCACCATGTGCTCGCGCCCGCCGGCGACCGGCCCGGCGTTCTTGAACCGCAGGTCGTCGGTGAGCTCCTTGCCGTAGCGCGCGTGCAGCCGCGTCAGCACGAAGTCCTCGTTGTAGTACGCCACCGGCTTGCCCTTCTCGCCGGCCAGCACGTCGGCGCCGAGCGTCATGAAGTCGTTCTGATCGAGCGCCGGGCCCGGACACGGATCGCACGTCGTCGCCTGCCACGCGTACTCGGTGACCACCGCGCCCGGGTTCTTCTCGAGCGTGCGATCGAACAGCGCGGTGTAGAACGAGCCGAACTTGTCCTTCATCTGCTCGCTGACGTCGATGTTGGTCGGGATGAACACGTTCTTGTAGTTCGCGACCTCGTAGCGCTGGTGCGGCGCGAGGATGTTGACGATGAGGTCCTGCTTGCCCGAGCTGTTCGCGAGCCCGAGCCGGATCGGCAGCGCGAAGTCGTCGCTGTCGTAGTGGAAGCGCAGCGGCGACAGCGCGACCCGGCCGTCGACAAACTTGACCTTCTTGGGATCGACCTTGGCGACGAAGAACTTCATGCCGTTCTCGACGTACGGCCGCAGCAACGGCTCGGCGCCGGCGGGCACCTGGTAGTGCTCCTGCGTCAGCCACGTGTTGAGCCCGGTCGAGTCCTTCGCCGACAGGATCAGGATGTTGTATTCGCCGACCGCGAACTTCGCCTCGATCTTGACGCCGAGATCCTTGGCGTCGGCCTTCGCCATCTCGCCGCTCGCGCGTCCGACCGAGGCCGGCATCGCCATCTTGTCCTCGTCACGGTCGTTGTCGTTGCGACACGGATCCTGCTCCCAGTACTCGACGAGCCGCGGCGCGCCCATCTGCTCGACGTGCGCGAACGTCTCCTTCGCGAGCGTCTTGACGTCGCCCTCGTGCAGCACGACCGGCACCGGGATGACCATCGCGAAGTCCTGCGGCGGCCCCTTGTAGTTGTTCTGCATCGACAGCACGGTCCGCGTGCCGAGGTGCATCAACACGACCTGCGTCGCATCGTTGAACATCTGCTGATCGCCGCCGGCGACGTAGAACCCGCAGAACGCCTCGGCGCGCCGCGCGGTTCCCAGAGCGGCCGCGACGAACGCGGCCAGCAGGATCGCGCGCTTCACGACTTCCTCCGGCGCAACAGCAACGCGACGAACCCGACGAGCACGAACCCGGTCGGCTCGGCCCCGCTCTGGCAGCCACAGCCCGACTTCTTCGTCGCGGGCGCCGGCGTCGCCGGCGTGGTCGGTGGCACCGTCGTCGGAGCCTTCGGATCGACCGGCGCGGCGATCGTCGCCACCGCGGCCGCCTTGACGTCGATCTCCGGGACGTCGCGCTGCACGACGTCGGCGAGGTTGACCTGGCCGCGCGGCGCGAACGCGAGGTCGGTCGCGGGCTTCACGCCGGTGTACTGGTAGCCCGGCTGGCTCGTGACCTCCTGCGGCGGACCACCCCAGCGGTAGCGCACCGGCTTGTCGCACTTGATCGCGCCCGTCCACTCGTGGCGGACCGCGTAGCGGCCCTGGAAGTTGTTGTACGGCGACGGCTGCGCGCCCTCCTCGAGCTGCGGTCGCACGCTGTCGACCAGGCTCGCGACCGGGTTGCCGTCGTCGGTCTTCTTCAGGAACTCGCGGCCACCGACGATGCCGGCGGCATCCTTGAACCGGAGGTCATCGGTGATCTCCTTGCCGTAGCGCGCGTGCAGGCGCGTCAACACGAAGTCCGCGCCGGCGTAGGGTGCCGGCTTGTCCTTGTCGCCGGCGAGCACGTCGGCGCCGAGCGTCATGAACTCGGCATAGTTGAGCGCGGGTCCCGGGCACGGATCGCAGGTCGTCGCCTGCCACGCGTACTCGGTGACCACGGCGCCAGGGTTCTTCTCGAGCGTGCGGTCGTACAGCGCGGTGTAGAACGCGCCGAACTTGTCCTTCATCGCCTCCGAGACGTCGATGTTCGTCGGGATCGTGACGTTCTTGTAGTTCGCGACCTCGTAGCGCTGGTGCGGCGCGAGGATGCTGACGATCAGATCCTGCTTGCCCGAGCTGTTCGCGAGCCCGAGCCGGATCGGCAGCGCGAAGTCATCGCTGTCGTAGTGGAACCGCAGCGGCGACAGCGCGGCGCGCCCGTCGACGAACTTGACCTTCTGCGGGTCCACCTTCGCGACGAAGAACTTCATGCCGTTCTCGACGTAGGGCCGGAGCAGCGGCTCGGCGCCGTCGGGGATCTTGTACTTCTGCTCCTTCAGCCAGGTGTCGAGCCCGGTCGAGTCCTTGGCCGACAGGATCGCGACGTTGTACTCGCCGACGACGAACTGCGCCTCGATCGTCACGCCGTGATCGGCGGCGCTCTCGGCGGCCTTCACCGGCGAGGGCGGACGCATCGCGCCGGCCGACGCGCGCGTCGCGCCCTCGGGGTAGTTCTGCCGACAGGGATCCTGCTCCCAGTACTCGACGAGCCGCGGCGCCCCCATCTTGTCGACGTGATCGAAGACCTCCTTCGGCAGCGTCTTGACGTCGCCGTCGTGCAACACGGTCGGCACCGGGATGACCATCGCGAAGTCCTGCGGCGGCCCCTTGTAGTTGTTCTGCATCGACAGGACGGTGCGCGTGCCCATCCGCATCAGCACGACCTGCGTCGCGTCGTTGAACATCTGCTGATCGCCACCGGCGACGTAGAACCCGCAGAACGCCTCGGCGCGTGGCGCGGCCGCGACGGCGGCGACGAACGCCGCCAGAACAATCGCTCGCTTCATACCGTTCTCCTTCTGCGCAAAACCAAAACACCGACACCGAGGACACCGAGCACGCCCGCCGCACCACCCTCGCCCGCCTGACACCCGCAGCCCTGCGGCCGCGGCACGACCGACGCGACGTTCGGCAGCGGCACGCCGGCGCGCACGCCGATCTCCGGCACGTCCTGCGCGACGAGGTTGGGCAGCTGCACCTTGCCGCGCGGCGCGAACGCGAGGTTCTGCGCGGGCATCGCCGCGCCCTGGGCGATCTCCGGATCGTGGCCGTCGGGTGGGCCGCCCCACTGACCACGCACCGGGTTCGCGCAGGCGACCGGACCGGTCCAGGCGTGGCGGACCGCGTAGCGGCCCTGGAAGTTGTTGGTCTCGTCGGGCTTGCTGCGCTCCTCGAGGTGTCCGGCATCGTCGCGCTCCTCGCGGCCACCGACGATCGGCGGCGCGGTCTTGAACACGAGGTCGTTCGGCGCATCGGCCTTGCCGTAGCGCGCGTGCAGCCGGGTCAGCACGAAGTCGCCGTCGTTGGTGCCGAGCACGTCGGCGCCGAGCGTCTGGAAGTCGCTCTCATCGAGCGTCGGCCCCGGACACGGATCGCAGCTCGACGCATCCCACGCATACTCGGTGACGATCGCGCCGGGGTTCTGATGGATCGTGCGATCGAACAGCGCGGCGTAGAACTCGCCGAACCGCTTCTTGACGTCCTCCTTGACGTCGAGGTTCGTCGGGATCGTGACGTTCTTGTAGTTCGCGAGCTCGTAGCGCTGGTGCGGCGCGAGGATGTTGACGATCAGATCCTGCGTGCCGTTCGAGTTCGCCAGTCCGAGCCGGATCGGCAGCGCGAACTCCTCGGAGTCGTAGTGAAACCGCAGCGGCGACAGCTCCGCCATGCCGTTGACGAACTTCACCTTCTTCGGATCGACCTTCGCGACGAAGAACTTCATGCCGGCGGCGACGTACGGCCGCAGCAGCGGCTCGGCGCCCTTGGGGATCTGGTAGTGCTCGGCGTGGAGGTAGCCGTCGAGCCCGGTCGAGTCACGCGCCGACAGGATCGCGACGTTGTACTCGCCGACCGTGAACTGCGCCTCGATCTTCACGCCGAACCCGCTCGCCTTGCTCGGCGCCGGCGGGCCACTCGCCATGTCGGCGGAGGGCGCCGCCATCTCGTACATGCGGCGGTCGGGCGCGCGACACGGATCCTGCTCCCAGTACTCGACGAGCCGCGGCGAGCTCATCTGATCGACCTTGGCGAAGGTCTCCTTGGTCAGCGTCTTGACGTCGCCGTCGTGTAGCACGACCGGCACCGGCACGACCATCGCGAAGTCGGCGGGCGGCCCCTGGTAGTTGTTCTGCATCGCGAGGACGGTGCGCGTCCCCGAGCGCATCATCACGACCTCGGTCGCGTTGTTGAACATCTCGCCGCCGGCGCCGTTGATATAGAAGCCGCAGAACGCGTGGGCCGCCGATGGTGCGCAGACCATCGCGGCCGCGATCAAGATTCTCCTCATCGCTTCCTCCTCCTCAGCAACCACGCGGTCGCCCCGATCACCACCAGACCACCGCTGCCACCGGTCTGACAACCACAACCACTCTTCGATTTTCCAAGGACCGTGCTCGTGACCGTGCCCGGGACCGCGGCCACGGGATTCCCCGCCTTGACGTCGATCTCTGGAATGTCATGGATCACGGCCGATGCCAGCGCGACCTCACCGCGCGGCGCGAGGCCAAGGCCGGTTGCCGATCGCGCCGGCAGGTCGTCCGGCTGCGGCGTCCACGGGCCACCCCAGCGATCGCGCACCGGCTGGCTGCACGTGATCGGTCCGGTCCACGCGTGGCGGATCGCGTAGCGCCCCTGGAAGTTGTTGGTCGCGTCGGCCTGCGCGCCCTGTTCGAGCTTGCCGTCGGCGATCGTGTGCTCGCGGCCGCCGACGATCGGCGATGCCTCGGCGAACCGCAGGTCGTCGGTGATCTCCTTGCCGTAGCGCGCGTGCAACCGCGTCAGCACGAAGTCGCCGGCGACGTACGCCTCGGGCTTGTCCTTGGTGCCGCCGAGCACGTCGGCGCCGAGCGTCAGGAAGTCGCGCTGATCGAGCGCCGGCCCGGGACACGGATCGCAGGTCGTCGCCTCCCACGCGTACTCGGTGACCACCGCGCCCGGGTTCTTCTCGACGGTGCGGTCGTAGAGCGCGGTGTAGAACGCGGCGAACTTGTCCTTCATCGCCGGCGCGACGTCGAGGTTGGTCGGGATCGTGATCGTGCGGTAGTTGCGCGTCACGTAGCGCTGATGCGGCGCGAGGATGCTGACGATCAGATCCTGCTTGCCCGCGCTGTTCGCGAGCCCGAGCCGGATCGGCAGCGCGAACTCGTCGCTGTCGTAGTGGAAGCGCAGCGGTGACAGCGCGGCGCGCCCGTCGACGAACTTGACCTTCTGCGGGTCGACCTTCGCCACGAAGAACTTCATGTTCCCCTCGACGTACGGCCGCAGCGGCTCGGCACCGGCGGGGATCTTGTAGTTCTCCTGCGCGAGCCAGCTCGCCAGCCCGGTCGAGTCCTTCGCCGACAGGATCACGATGTTGTACTCGCCGACCGCGAACCTCGCCTCGACCTTGACGCCGAGGTCCACCGGCGCAGCCGCATCGACCACGGCGGTCGCGCCCGCGTAGACCTGACCCGGCGGCTCCGGCACGTACGGCGGCGGGACCCAGCACGGGTCCTGTTCCCAGTACTCGACGAGCCGCGGCGCGCCCATCTGGTCGACCTTGGCGAACACGTCGGCCGGCAGCGTCTTGACGTCGCCCTCGTGCAGCACGACCGGCACCGGGATCACGAGCGCGAAGTCCTGCGGCGGACCCTTGTAGTCGTTCTGCATCGACAAGACGGTCCGCGTGCCCTGGTGCATCAGCACGACCTGGGTCGCGTCGTTGAACATCTTCTGATCGCCACCGGCGACGTAGAAGCCGCAGAACGCCGCGGCTGCACGCGACGCGAGCAGCACGACCAGGAGAGCGAGGGCGCGCATGTGACTCCGAGCATAGACAAGCCCGGCGCTGGCGTCCTTGGGACGAACCTACTCGTCGGGTGGAATCACGCGGGCTTCGGGGAGCGGGCTCGCCGGAACGCCGGGCTCCTGCTCCGGTGGCGGCGGCGGCCCGAACAGCTTGGTCGTGGTGAAGTAGATCGCCGCGATCACCGCCGCGACGCTCCCGATGATGATGACCCGCACGGGCTCCGCCGAGATCTGCGCGTACGCGATCCACAGCGACAGCATGATGAACAGGATCGGCGTGACCGGGTAGCCCCAGCACCGATACGGCGAGGCGAGCCCCCGCCGCCGCATCACGAACAGCGAGCTGACGGTCAGCGCCGCGAACACGGCGAGCGAGAAGCCGACGAACTCGATCAGGCCGTTGATGTTGCCGACGAGGCAGAAGAAGATGCCGAGCGCACCCTGCACGACCACGGCGACCGTCGGCACCCCGCGCTTGCTGTGGAACGCGAGCGCCTTGGGCAGCGCGCGATCGTTCGCCATCGCGGCGTACACGCGCGGGCCGGCCATCACCATCGCCGACACCGACGACACCAGCGCGAGCGAGATCATGATCGTGACGAGCTGGCCGGCGCGGTCGCCGAACAGCGCGCGCGCGGCGACGTCACCGACCTCGAACACCGGCTTGAAATCGTTCGCCGGCCCCGCGAGCACGTCCGACGGCACGGCGTAGAAGAACACCAGGTTGAGGAGCACGTAGAGCACCATGACGATGCCGGTGCCGAGCAGCAGCGCCCGCGGCAGCGTGCGGCTCGGATCCTTGATGTCCGATGCGATGTACGCGGCGGCGTTCCAGCCCGAGTACGCGAACGAGACGTACATGAGCGCCATCGCGAAGTTCTTGGTGCCGACGTTCGCGAAGCCGCCGCTCTGGCTCGCCAGGTGGTGCCAGTCGCCGTGACCGACCAGGAGTCCGCCGATGACGAACGTGACGATGAGGACGACCTTGGCCGCGGTGAACGCGGCCTGGACCCAGCCGCCGACCTTGGTGTCGAACGCGTGCAACAGCGTGATGATGAGGACGAGGCACATCGCGATCGCCTGCTGAGCGCCCATGCTGATCGAGAACAGGTTGTACCCGCCGATCGTGCAGGTCAGATCGATCCAGTGCGTGCTCGCCGCGAGCGCGGGGAACAGCGTCGACACGTAGGCCGAGAACGCGAGGGCCGACACCGCGATCGGCGCCGAGAAGCCCGCGGTCAGCGACGCCCAGCCGCTGAGCACGCCGACCACCGGGTGGTACGCCTCGCGCAGATAGACGTACTCGCCACCGGCGCGCGGCATCATCGAGCCCAGCTCGGCGTACGCCGCCGCGCCGCACAGCGCCACGAAGCCGCCGATCACCCACGCGAGCAGGATCGTCGGTGGATCGTGGAGGCCCTTGGCCTGAAACCCGGTGCTGGTGAACACCCCGGTCCCGATCATGTTCGCCACGACGATCGCGGCGGTCACGTACAGGCCGAGCTGACGTCGCGGTGCAGCGCTCACGGGTGGTGGCCCAACCTATAACGGGCGCATCGCGCGGTCGAGAAATGCGAGGGCGTCTCGCCAGCACCGGCGTGCGGCCGGATCCCAGACCATGGCGTGGAACGCATGAATGCCGCCGGGGTAATAACGCGCCTCGCACGGCACGTTGAGCGCGGCGAGCGCTTTTTCGAGCCGGCGGGTGTCGTCGAGCAGCGGATCGCGAGTGCCGACCGGAGCGAAGAACGGGGGCAGCGGTCGCTCGAGCCCGCCGGCCTCGATGATCCGCAGGGGATCCGCGAGCGCGGTCGCTTCGCTGGGGACCGCCGAGTGGCCATGGAGGTAGGACGTCGAGGCGTCCCGGATCATTCCATCGAGCCAGCGCGGCATCTTCTTGCGCGCGCTGAACCGCTCGGGCCGCGAGACCTCGAGCATGGCGCAAAATGGCAACACCGCGCGCGGCACGAGCCCGGTGTCGTAGGTCGCGCGGGCGAACGGCTCGCTGCGCGGCTGGGTCGCGGCGAGGGCGAGCGCGGTGATCAGGTTGCCGCCGGCCGACTCGCCAGCGACCGCGACCCGGTTGCGATCGCCGCCGAGCTCGTCGATGTGCTCGGCGAGCCAGCGATACGCGAGGCAGGCGTCCTCGATCGCCGCCGGATACGGATAGCGCGGCGCGAGCCGGTAGCTGATGTTGACGACGAGGAAGCCGAACCGCGCGAACACCAGGCCCATCAGCCAGTGGGTGTCCTTCGACAGCATGTGGAAGGCGCCGCCGTGCGCGTAGAACACGACCGGCCACGGCTTGGGCCGCGTGACCGGGCGATACAGATCCAGCTTCTGCCACGTCGGGTGCGCCGTGCCGTACGCGAGATCGCGCTCGACCTCGACGCCGTGGCGCCGCGGGCGCGCGAGCGGGTGCACCGCGCCGAGCCCGGCGAGCCCCTGGAACAGGGACTCGGCGACCCGCGATCGCGTGCGATGCCAGAACGACGGGCGATGCCGCTCGCGGCGTTGCGCGGTGTCGTCGATCGGTGGGTAGAGGTGCTGCGCGGGATGGGCCATGTACTGCAGCCAGGACTCCCAGTCAGGGGAGCGGCTGCAAGGTTACCTTGACCGTGCGCGACTTGCCGTCTTTCTCGACGGTGAGATCGACGGCGTCACCTACCTTGTGCGCATCGAGGATCTTGTAGAGATCGGTCGAGTTCTTGATCGGCGTGGTGTCGATCGCGACGATGACGTCGCCGAGCACGGTGCCGTCGGGGGTCTGCTGGGTGCCGACGATGCCCGCGGCCTCGGCCGCGCCACCTTGCGCGACGCCCAGGATCACGACGCCCTTGATGCCCTGCTGCTGGGCGATCTGGTCCGACAGGATGTTGATGCCGAGCCCGGGTCGCGTGAGCTTGCCGCTCTTGATCAGCTGCGGGACCGTCGCGGTGATCGTGTCGACCGGGACCGCGAACCCGATGCCGGCGTTGGCTCCGGACGGCGAGTAGATCGCCGTGTTGATCCCGATCAGGCGTCCCGAGCTGTCGAGCAGCGGCCCGCCGGAGTTGCCCGGGTTGATCGACGCGTCGGTCTGGATCACGTCGTAGATCGGGCGGCCCGAAACCGACTTGATCTCGCGGCCGAGGCCCGAGATCACGCCGGTCGTCAGCGTTTGGTCGAGGCCGAACGGGTTGCCGATCGCGAGCACCTTCTGGCCGACCTTCAACTTGGAGGACTCGCCGATCAGGATGCGGTGGAGCTTGCTCGGCGCGACGTCGATGTGGAGCACGGCGAGGTCCTTGTCGGGAGCCTTGCCGACGATCGTCGCCGGGTAGGTCGAGTTGTCATTGAGCGTGACCGACGCGCGGTTGCCGTTCGCGATCACGTGGAAGTTGGTGACGACGTGGCCGGCGTCGTCCCAGATGAAGCCGGTCCCGGTGCCCTGCGGGATCTCGGAGACGTCGAGCGTGATCTGGTTGCGGCGCGACTCGAGCGACGTGATGTGCACGACCGACGGCGATCGCGCGTTGAAGATGTCGATCGTGGCCTGCTCGTCGGCGCCGAGCGGCTCGTCGGGGCCGCGCTTGATCGCGGTCGGCTCGACCGAGCTGCTGCCCCCACCGCCGACCGCCGCCTTTCGGTACTCGTAGACCGTGAACACCAGAGCTCCCGCGACGACGAGCAACAAGACCGCGAGGATCTTGGTGAGGTGTGATTCGGCAGAATTTCCACGCTTCATCGGTTCGCGACTCACGGGATAGAGGGATTGTGACATGGACCCTGGCGTTTCAACCGGGGGTCGCCGCTCCACATTCCCGGTTCAGTGGCTGCCGAGGAAGTGTTCGGCCTCCAGGGCGGCCATGCAGCCGGTCCCGGCCGCCGTGATCGCCTGGCGGTACTTCTTGTCCTGGACGTCGCCCGCGGCGAACACGCCCGGGACCGACGTGATCGTGGTGCCCGGCGTCGTGACCACGTAACCCTGGTCATCGCACGCGAGCTGGCCATCGAGGAACTTGGTGTTCGGCACGTGGCCGATCGCGAAGAACAGGCCGCCCGAGGGGATCACGCGCTCGGCGTTGGTCTTCAGGTCCTGCACGCGCACCTGCTCGACGACGTGCCCGCCCTCGACCGCGACGACCTTGTGCGACAGCAGGAACTCGATCTTCGGGTTGTGCTTGGCGCGCTCCTGCATGATCGACGACGCCCGGAGCTCGTCGCGCCGGTGCACGATGTAGACCTTGCTGGCGAACTTCGTGAGGAAGTGCGCCTCCTCCATCGCCGAGTCGCCGCCGCCGACGACGAACAGCGACTTGTTGCGGAAGATCGGCAGCGCGCCGTCGCACACCGCGCACGCCGAGACGCCCTTCTGCCACAGCTCGCCCTCGCGTGTGCCGGGGACGTCGTCGCGCTTGGCGGTCGCGCCGGTCGCGATGATCAGCGCGCGCGCCGTGCCGGTCTGCTCGTCGGTCGTGTAGCGGAACGGGTGCTTCGACAGATCGACCGAGGTCACCGTCTCGGTGTGGATCCGGGTCCCGAACCGCGCCGACTGCTCGCGGAACTTCTCGCACAGGTCGCGGCCATCGACCCCTTGGGGGAAGCCCGGGAAGTTCTCGACCTCGGTGGTCGTCGTCAGCTGGCCACCGGCGGCGATCCCGCCCGCGTTCCAGCCCTCGAACAGCACCGGCTTCAGGTTCGCGCGCGCCGCGTAGATCGCGGCCGTGTGGGCGGCAGGGCCGCTGCCGATGATGACGACGTGCTCGGGTGCGTGCTCGGACATGGCAAGTGCTTACCAAGGGTAGCGGCTGTGAGGAAGTCGCGCCGGCCGCGTTGCGATCGGCGCGACACCCATGGGATCGTGTTGCGGTCATGGAGCTGGCCTGCCTCGCGCAACTCGACCGCTCGCACCGCCGTCACGACGACGTCGTCGCGAGCCTCCTCGAGGCCGCGCGCCGGCTCGCCGCGGGCCGGCCGAACCCCGAGGACGTCGCGACCGTCCACGAGGCCGTCGCCTACTTCGATCGCGCGGTCACCCGTCACTTCCGCGACGAGGAGGGCTCGGTGTTCCCGCGCCTGTCGACCCGGCGCCCCGAGCTGGCCCCCGAGCTCGCGACGCTGTCCGCCGAGCACCCCGCGCTGATCAAGCTCCAGAACACCGTCGCCGACGCCGCCCGCGACCTCGACGACGCCGCCCGCCCCGGCATCGGCAAGACCCTGCTCGACGCCACCACGATCCTCGCCGAGGCCCACCGCGCCCACGTGCGCCGCGAGGACGAGCTGTTCAAGGTCGCGGCCGAGGCGCTGACCGCCGAGGACGACACCGAGATCATCGCCGAGATGGAGACCCGCCGCGATCGCGACACCCAAGGCGGCAACGGCGGCGGCGGCGGTGGCGGCGGTGGCGGTGGCGGTGGCGGTGGCGGTGGCGGCGGCCGCAGACGGCGCGAGGCCGCCGCGGCGGCCGAGGCCGAGGCCAAGAAGACGACCAAGCCCGCGCCCAAGGCCGCCAAGCGCGCGACGAAGGCCAAGCCCGTCGCCAAGAAGCCCAAGCCGACCGTCAAGGCCAAGCCCAAGACGCCGGTCCGCAAGGCGCCGATGCGCAAGCCGACCAAGCGCGCCAAGCGCCGCTAAGCTACCGGCGCCAGCCACAACGGCGGCAGTGATTGCGGCGATTGGTGCCGCCGAATCGCGGATCGATCAGTGATCTCGAGCGACCGCCCACACCGCGGGCACAGATGATCGCCCGCGACGAACATCACGGCGACGAGGAACCAGCCGAGGAGGATCGTGCCGACCACGATCGCGAGCACGAGCCAGATCAGCCACATCAGGTGGCTCCGATCGAGCTCGTCGGCTTCGTTCGACCTGCCAGCGCGATCGCGAGCCCACCGACGATCGCGCCGCCGCCGAGCGCGACGTTCGCGTGCAGCGGCTCGGCGAGTAGCGCGACCGCGGCGAGCGTCGTGAGCACCGGCACCGAGAGCTGGACGACCGCCGCGCGGGTCGCGCCGAGCGCGGGCACGACCGCGTACCACAGCGCGTAGCCGCAACCGGACGCGAGCCCGCCCGACGCGATCGCGAGGCCGATGCCGAGGCCGGTCACGTGCCCGCCGACGAGCGCGATCGCGCCGAGCGCCGCCGCGATCGGCGCGCAGCGCGCGAAGTTGCCGGCGGTCGCGAGCAACGGGCGCGTCACGCCGCGACCGCGCAACGAGTACACGCCCCAGGCGACCCCGGCAGCCACCATCAAGGCCGCGCCGAGCGGCGGCGGTGGATCGAGCCCCGGGGCGTTGATCGCGACGAGGCCTCCGACCGCGACCAGCCAGCCGAGCCACTGCCGGTGGCTCGGGCGCTCGCCGTGGATCAACCCGCCGACGATCATCGTCAGCTGCACCGAGCCGAACAGGACCAGCGCCCCGGCCGCCGCGCCGATCCTGAGGTACGCGTACGAGAACGCCACGGCATACGCCGCGAGCGCGATCGCCGATGGCCAGCTGCCGCGCTCGGCAGCTCGCGATGGCTCGCCGTGTCCGCGCGCGAGCACGATCGCGACCAGCACCGCGGCTCCCGCCGCGAGCCGGATCGCGGTGAACGAGGCCGCGTCGATCGAATCGCCGCGCAGGGCCGCACGGCACAGCAACGAGTTCGCCGAGAACCCGATCATCGCGGCGCTGCTCACGACGACGACGCGCACGATCGCGAAGCGCTACTTGCTGGGTGCGTCGGCTGCGTCGGCCTTGACGTCGTCGTCGTCGGCCTTCGCCTTGGTCTTGGCGGCATCTTCGTCGGCGATCACGGGCTCGGCAACCGGCTTCTTGGCCTCGGGCTTCTTCTTGCCCTCGTCGCCGGTCGGCTTGACGGTCGTGACCTCGACAGCCGCGGGCTTCTTGGTGTCGTCGGTGTCCTTGAGGACGACCTTCAGCATGCGCTGGGCCTCGCCCGAGGTCGTCGCGATCGTCTCGGCCGGCTTGCCGTTCTTCATGATGCGCGTCAGCACGTAGACCGCGATGCTGAACGCCGCGAGCGACGCGAACTGCGCGAACGTCAGCCCGAAGTACCGCGGGTCGGTCTGGGGCGGCCGCAAAAAGTCGAGGAAGAAGCGGACCGGCGGGTAGAGGATGCCGGCCGTGATGACGAGCGTCCCCGCGTTGATCCGCTTCTTGGTGCGGAACGCGAGGAACAGGAGCAGCGCGTTGACCGGCACCAGGTAGAGGAACTCGATGAGGCCGAGGTTCCACGCGAGCAGGTGGGTCGCGTCCTTGAGCGCCGGAGACGCCCGCACGAGCGCGACGATCGGCGCGAGCGTGTTCTTGGTGTCGAGCACGCCATTCGCGAGCCGCTCGACGGGATAGTCCATCGCGAGCCCCGAGTACCACTTGCCGAGATCGGCCGCGGCGCCGATGTGATCGCTGACCACGGTGCAGCCGATGCGGCCGATCGAGAACGCCGGGAGCAGGCCGACGATCGTGATGTCGGCCATCAGCCGTGGTGGCAGCCGCTTCCACCAGACATACAGCGCGAAGCCGACCGCGCCGCCGACGAAGCCGCCGTACGACGAGATGCCGTCCCACACCTTGAAGAACAGCAGCGGATCGTTCGACAGCCGGTCCCACTCGTAGAACAGCGAGTCGAACCAGTGCGCGCCGAGGAAGCCGGAGACGGTCACCCACCCGGTCAGCCCGCGGATGTGGTCGTCGGACACGCCGTGCCACTCGGCGTAGCGCCGCAGCAGGCTGGCGCCGATCAGGACGCCGGCCGCGACGATCATGCCGAACCACTGGATCGGGATCGGCCCGAGATCGAGACCACCCAGGTGGAAGAACGGCAGCCCGGTCGTGCTCGCGGTGGTGGCGGCCGACAACAGGAACACGACGGGGTACATGGCTCGGCGGAGCCTACACCGAGAGGGCCGGTGAACGGGAATGCACGGTGACGGGCTGAGACGATCCGCACGCGCTATGCTCGCGCCGTGATCTGGGAACCGTTCGTCCTGGCGCTGGTGCTGGGACTCCTCGTGTCGGCCGGCCTCTACTTCGCGTATCTCTGGCCCCAGGTCGAGCCGCTCGAGCCGACCGACGTGCCGCCGCCGACCCCACCGACGGACGCACCGTGAAGCGCCTCGCGATCGCCGCGCTGGTCGCGTGGTCGTCGATCGCGCTCGCCGACGACGCGGCGGCGCCACCGCCGAAGGAAGGTCACATCGTGCGCGTCGAGCATCGCGATCCGGCCGCCGCCCCCGCGCGCGGTCCGGTCGATGCGCCGGTCACGATCGAGCTGTTCTTCGTGCCGCAGGTCTCGATGAGCATGACGCGCGTGCAGGCGTTCAAGCTCCTCGAGCAGCTCCAGGCCAAGCACCCGACCCGCGTGCGGCTGGTCTGGCGCGTGCTCCGCCAGGGCATGATCTCGACCGCCGCGCTCGAGGCGCAGGCGCAGGGGAAGTTCTTCGAGTTCCTCGATCGGATCTTCGCCGAGCGCAACTCGCTGTCGAAGGATGGGCTATTCAAGCTCGCCGCGTCGCTCGGGCTCGACACCGAGCGCGTCGCGGCCGCGATCCAGCAGGACCGCTACGCGCAGACGTTCTCCGACAACGATCGGCGCTCGAAGCGGCTGCACCTCACGGTGAACCCGGCGGTGCTGTTCAACAGCTCGCCGTCGCGCGCGTCGTTCATCTCGTCGAACGTGCAGCTCGCCGACCTCGAGAAGAGCTACGACGAGGCGTACGCGCGCGCGCAGGATCTCCTCGAGCAGGGCGTGCCGGCGAGCGAGCTGTCCGCCACGTTCGACGAGAAGGTGCTCGCGTCGGTGACCCCGCCCCTACCCTCCGGTGGCGACGACGAGGACACCCACGATCAGATGCTGGCGTCGCCGCCGATCGGCACCGCGGGGCTGCCCTCGGTCGGCGACGACGACGCGACGATGCCGATCATCTTCCTGTGCAGCCCGAACAACACCGGCTGCCAGCGCATGATCGATCGCGCGCTCGCGATCCAGAAGGACATCTACCCCGACCTCCGCCTGGTCTGGGGCCCGTGGTTCGACGTCGGTCGCGATGACAACGCCGAGCTCGCGATGTTCGGCGACGCCGCTTTGTGCGCCGAGCAGCTCGGCTCGGGATCGCCGCCGCGCTCGAGTGGGTGGCTGTGGGTCGAGACGATGACCAAGCAGCTCGGTCAGTCGCGCCGCGGCCGGGTCGAGCCCGAAAAGCGCGTCGACGCGATCGCCAAGGAGCTCGAGGTCGATACCCGCCGGCTCGCCGCGTGCCAGGCCGTGATGGCCGGGACGACCTTGAAGTTCATCGAGAAAGCGCGGGACTCGGGCGTCCGGGTGTCGCCCTCGGTGATCGTCGGAGGCCGGATCTACGCGGGGCTGAACGACGCCAACCAGCTCCAGACCCTGATCGAGGCCGAGCTCGCCCCGGGGCTGTCGGACAGCTTGCGCGAGCACCTCGGCTACTGGCCGCATTGAGCCAAACGGCGAACGGTGCTACCGGTGGCCTAGATGGAGCTCTCGTTCGCTGCCGCGACCGACATCGGCCGCCAGCGCACCCATAACGAGGACAACTTCCTCATCGACAAGAAGCTCCGGCTCTTCCTCGTCGCCGATGGCATGGGAGGGCACGCAGCCGGCGAAGTCGCGTCCTCGATCACCGTCCACGAGGTCCGCGACACGGTGAACAACAATCGCGACCTGATCGAGCGCTACCGCGTCGATCACCCGGGCGTGCAGGCCTACGAGATCCTGCAGGTGCTCGAGCACGCGATCCAGGCCGCGTGCGGCGCGGTGCACAGCCGCGCGCAGGTCGAGACCGACAAGCGCGGCATGGGCACGACCGCGACGGTCATGCTGGTCGCCGGCGCCGGAGATCACCTGCGTGGCTTCATCGCCCACGTCGGCGACAGCCGGGTCTATCTCGCGCGCCAGAACCAGTGCCACATCCTCACCGAGGATCACTCGCTGATGAACGAGCTGGTCCGCCGCGGCAAGCTCAACCGCGAGCAGATCGATAGCTCGCCGTACAAGCAGTACAAGAACGCGGTCACGCGCGCGGTCGGCGTCTACGGCTCGGTCGAGGTCGACACGTTCGACTTCGATATCCTGCCCGGCGATCGCTTCCTGATCTGCTCCGACGGGATGTACGCGTACGTCGACGAGGCCGAGCTGCCGCGCCAGCTCGCCGATGGCGACATCAAGGATGTCCCGCGCCGGCTCGTCGATGTCGCCAACGCGGGTGGCGGCCACGACAACATCACGGCCGTCGTGCTGCGGGTCGGCGAGACCGCCTCGACCGAGCTCGTGCCGCGTAACACCGAGGTGTCCCTCAAGCTCGAAGTCTTGAAGGGCATGCAGATGTTCCGCTACCTGTCCTACAAGGAGCTCGTGCGGGTCGGCAACATCGCCGAGACCGTCGACCTCGCCGCCGACCAGGTGATCTTCTCGCAGGGCCAGCCCGGCGACGCGATGTACGTCGTGCTCACCGGCACGGTGCGCCTGTCGAAGGGCGGGACCACGGTCACCGACCTCGTCCGCGGCCATCATTTCGGCGAGATGGCGCTCGTCGATCGCTCGGTGCGCTCGCTGACCGCGACCGCGATCGAGAAGACCCAGCTCGTCGTGATCCACCGCAAGGACTTCTACGACATCATCAAGCGCGAGCCCGCGAGCGCCGTGAAGATGCTGTGGAGCTTCGTGCAGGTGCTCGGCGCCCGCCTCAGGAAGACGACCAACGATCTCAGCGACGCGCTCCACGGCGATCGCCACGGCCAGGAAACCGAAGTCGAGAACCTGTTCCAGGACTGATCGCGCACGAACCGACTTGACTAGAAACTAGAACTGTCTAGTGTCTAGTCGCGATGGCGGTGGAGCTGATCAAGATCGGGGAGCTGGCGAAACGATCGGGGGTCCCGATCGCGACGCTCAAGCACTACCTGCGCGAGGGCCTGATCGCACCGGCGAAGAAGACCGGTCGCACGATGGCGTACTACGACGCCGCGCTCGCCGACCGCGTGCGCTCGATCAAGGATCTGCAGCGCGAGCGATATCTGTCGCTCGACCTCATCAAGCAAACCACCGCGGCGTCGACGATCGCGCACGACGACCTCACCGCCGCCGAGGCGATCGCCAGCGTCCTCGCGAAGAACGGTGGCACCCGCACGCGCACGCGCGACGAGCTGATCGCGCGCGGCGTGTCGGCCCGCCAGCTCGACTGGCTCGCCGCCGCCAGGCTCGCCGCGCCCGACGCGACCGGCGCGTATCGCGGCGACGATCTCGCGTTGCTCGCCGTGCTCGGCGAGGCGCGCACGTCCGGCATCTCGCCGCGCATGCTGCCATTCGAGATCCTCGGCGAGTACCTCGCGGCGCTGCGCGCGCTCGTCGAGATCGAGCTCCGCATGTTCCGCACCGGTGTCGTCGGCAACGCCGCGCCCGCCGAGATCCCCACCCTCACCGAAGCCGCGACGCGTCTGTCCGAGCGACTCGTGGTCCTGCTCCGCAGAAAGCTCCTGCTCCCAACGCTCCACACGATCCTCGAGGAGACCACCCATGTCGCGACACGCCCTGCTCCCACTCCTGCTCCTCGCCGCGTGCGGCGCGAACACCGGCCACGCCGGGCCCGATAGCTCGCCCGGCGGCGGCGGCACTCCCGACGGCCACGCCGCCGCCGACGCGCCGAACTCGTCGACGATCGACGGGCCCGTCACGCCGGCCGGCGTCGATCCCGCGACCGACGGCACGTTCGCGGTCACCGTCGCGACGGTCACCATCCCGGTCGGCCAGAAGTCGGCGCCGGCGACGACGTTCGTGCCGACGGGCGCACCGTCGCCCCGCCCGCTCGTGTTCGTGTCGCCCGGCTTCCAGATGGAGCGCGCGCAATACACGTCGTACGCGCATCACCTGGCGACCTGGGGGTTCACGGTCGTGCTCGCCGACTACACCGACAAGGGCTTCTTCGCCGATCACCAGATGCTCGCGGACGACGTGGGCACCGAGATCACGTGGGCGATCGCGCAGAGCAACCTCGGCGTCGACGCCACGAAGATCGCGACCGCGGGCCACTCGCTCGGCGGCGACATCTCGATGCTGGTGGCCGCCGACGACACGCGCGTGACGGCCGTGGTCGGCTGGGATCCGGTCGACGCAACGTCGCCGTCGGTCGCGCCGGAGAAGATGGCCTCGATGCACGCCGCGATCGCGGTCATCGGTGAGACCACCGACGGCGGCACCAGCGGCATGCCGTGCGCGCCGAGCAACGAGAACTACACGCAGTTCTACGCCGCCGCGCACGCGCCGGCGGTGCAGATGACCGTGAAGGGCGCCGACCACATGGACTGGGTCGACGATCCGAGCTGCTCGTTCTGCGGGTTCTGCAAGGCCGGCACGGCCGCGCCGGCGCTCGCGCGCGCCGCGACCAACCGGCTGACCGTCGCGTGGCTGCGCCGCCGCCTGCTCGACGACACCGCGATGGATCCGTGGCTGACCGCGCCGCCCGAGATCGCGGCCGGCACGGCGACCGTCGTCACGAAGTAGCGCCCGGGCCGTGCTCGTTCAGCCGCGAGCCGGGTGATCGCGGCGATACGCGAGTAACCCGAACAGCCAGGCCGCGCCGAGCAAGAAGCCGCTCGCGACGTCGGTCGTCCAGTGGACGTCGAGGTAGATCCGCGCGCCGCCGATCGCGAACACGAGCACGAGCGCCGGGACCATCAGCCAGCGGCGCGCGCGGATCGTCGTGCCGAGCAGGATCGCGAGCGTCGGCCAGAACACCATCGCCTGCGTCGAGTGGCCCGACGGAAACGACCACCCCAGCTCCTCCGTCATCCGCAGCGGCATCGGCGGCCGCGGGCTGCGCATGATCTGGTTGATCGCCAGGTACAGCGCGGTCGCGCCGACGCTGGCAAGCGCGAGCAACCGCACCGGCGCCCAGCCATCGCGCCGCCACAGGATCACCGCCATCACGACCGCGAGCGGCACGATCGTGACGACCGAGCCGGTCCGCGACAGGCCGCGCGCGATCGCGATCCCGGTCGCGGTGCGGTGATCGGCGATCCAGGTCGCGACCTCGAGATCGAGCCGCGGGCGCCCGGTGCTGACGAGCGCGACCATGACGACGAACGCCGCGCCGCAGATCGCGGCGAACATCGCGAACCGCCGTCGCGGTGTCACGTCTGACGCGGCGCCTGGACGAGCTCGATCAACACGCCCTCACCCGAGCGCGGCGCGTCGTCCGAGCCCTTGGGATGGATGAAGCACACGTCGTGACCGGCGGCGCCCTTGCGGATGCCACCCGGCGTGAACCGCACGCCCTGCGCGGTCAGCCACGCGACCGCGGCCGGCAGATCATCGACCCACAGGCCGACGTGGTTGAGCCGCGGCTCGTGCACCTTGGGGCTCTTCGTCGGATCGATCGGCTCCATCAGATCGATCTCGACGCCGGCGATCGACAGGATGTCCTCGTCGACGTTCTCCTGCTCGCTGCGATAGGTGCCGGTCGCCGGCACGCCGAGCAGATCGACCCACAGCCCGCGCAGCGCGGCCTTGCTCGGCCCGCCGATCGCGATCTGCTGAACGCCGAGGATCTCGAACGGCCGGGTCATTGTGGGGCCCTCGCTTCGCTCGGCGCTCTCCGCTCGAACCTGGTTCGAGCGCGCGTCAGTGGGGCCCTCGCTGCCCGGTCGAACCTGGTTCGAGCGCGCGCTGGTGGGCGCGTCATCGGGCAGCTCTCACGTCGGCGAGCGTCTTCAGGCCCGGACGCGGCGCGTTGACGAGGATCGCCATGTTGCCCGACGGATGCTTGTTGTCGCGCATCATCTGGTGACACTCGCCGGTCTCGCTCCACGCGAACGTCCGCGACAGGCACGGGTCGACCTTGCCGTCGGCGACCAGCTGGTTGACGCCGAGCGCCTGGTCGTCGTTCGCGAAGTGGCTGCCCTGCAGACGCTTCTGCCGCATCCAGTGATAGCGAAGGTCGAGGGTCGCGTTGTAGCCGGACGTCCCGGCGCAGATCACGATCATGCCGCCGGTGTCGGTCATGAAGCATGAGGTCGGCAGCGTGGTCTCGCCCGGATGCTCGAACACGATCGCCGGGTTGCGCTTCTCGCCGAGCGCCTCCCAGAACGCGGCCCCGAACGCACGCGCGCCCTTCAACCACATGCCGTACTCGATCTCGTCGGACCAGCGCGGGAGCTTGCCCCAGTGGCTGAACTTCCGGCGATCGATCACGCCGACCGCGCCGAGCTTCTTGCAGAACTCGGTCTTCTCGTCGCCCGACACCACGGCGACGGCGCGCCCACCGGCCGCCGCGATGATCTGGATCGCCATCGAGCCGAGCCCACCAGCGCCACCCCACACGAGCACCGGATCGCCCGGCCCCACGACGTGCGGAGGCCAGCCGTGGAGCATGCGATACGCGGTCGCGCCGACCAGCATGTACGCCGCGGCCTGTTCCCACGTCAGCCGCGCCGGCTTGGGCACGCATTGGTGCGACTGGACCTTGGTGTATTGCGCGAAGCTGCCCCAGTTCGACTCGTAGCCCCAGATGATCTCCGACGGCGCGAGCATCGGGTCCTTGCCGGCGAGGACGTGCGGATCGTCGGGCGCCCACATGCCGCAGTGGATCACGACCTCGTCACCGACCTTCACGTTGGTGACCGCGGCGCCGACCGCCCAGACCACGCCGCTCGCGTCGGAGCCGCCGACATGGAACGCCTCGGCCTCGCCCTTCTTCTGGCGCGCCTTGACGACGTCGACCGGGATGCCCATCGCCGCCCACACGTTGTTGTAGTTCACGCCCGCCGCCATCACGTAGACCAGCACGTCGTGCGGCGCGAGCGGCGGGATGTCGAGCGCTTCCTCCTTGAAGGCATCGCGCGGTTCGCCATAGCGCTCGGGGCGAATCACCTGCGCGAGCATCTGCGCGGGGACACGACCAAGCTCGGGGACATCTCCGAGGGCGAAAACGGTTGGGTTCGACACGGCGCGTTATTCTACAGCCGAACCGGGCTCACTCAAGCGGTGTGATCGGGCTCGATGAACGACCACCGGATGCTCGGCTCGCGCTGCTTCACCGTCCGCTCGAACGCGTTGATCGCGTCGACCAGCTCTCGGGTCGTCATGTCGTCGCGCATCTTGACCTTCATCGCGATGACGATCTCGCCCGGGCCCTGCTGGAGCGTGATCACGTTGAGCACGGCCTCGACGTTGGGATCCTCGAGCGCGAGCTGATCGAGCAGCTTCACGATCGACTCGTCGGCGGCCTCGCCGACGAGCAGGCTCTTGACCTCCTTGCCGAGGAACGTCGCGACGCCGAGCAGGACGAGCCCGATCATCAACGACCCGACGCCGTCCCACTGGCCGTTGCCGGTCGCGTGGGCGAGCCAGACCGCGCCCATCGCGAACACGAGGCCGAGCACCGCGGCGCCGTTCTCGCCGAACACGACGATCAGGTCGGAGTCCTTGGTGTCGCGCAGGTACTGGAAGAACCGGGTCTCGCCGCGCTGCGCGTTCAACACCTTGATGTTGCCCCACAGCGACCAGCCCTCGAGCACCAGCGAGCCGGCGAGGATGATCATCGCGAGCCCGATGCTCTCGACCGGCTCGGGGTGCCGGATCTTCTGGACGCCCTCGTTGATCGAGAACACACCGCCGCCGAAGAACAGCAGCAGCGCGACGATGAACGAGTAGAAGTACAGCGCGCGGCCGTAGCCGAGCGGGTGCGACTTGTCGGGTGGCTTCTTGGTCGCCTTGACGCCGCGCAGGAGCAGGATCTGGTTCGCGCAGTCGGCGCTCGAGTGCAGCGTCTCGGCGAGCATCGCGCCCGAGCCCGTGATCGCCGCGGCGACACCCTTGCCGATCGCGATCGTGATGTTGACCGCGAGCGACTTGATGATCTCGCCGGTCGACCCGGACATTAGATCGACCTCGCTTCGCTCGGCGCCTCACCGCTCGAACCTGGTTCGAGCGCGGCGTCCTTCGACCTCGCGTCGCTCGGCGCCTCACCGCTCGAACCTGGTTCGAGCGCGGCGGGTTCGAGCGCGGCGAGCTCGAGCGCGGCGAGCTCGAGCGCGGCGTTCATTTGATGGCCTTCGAGAGCGTCTTGAACTCGTCGGAGCCGGCGCGCTCGAGCAGATCGAACACGCATGCCTCGGTCGAGGTCACGAGGGCGCCTGCGCGCGCGACGAGGTCGAGGCCGATGCGCCAGTTCGCCTTGGTGCGGCTCGACACCGCGTCGGCAACGACCTGGGTCGCGAACCCGCGGCCGACGAGGTCGCGCGCGGTCTGGTAGACGCACACGTGCGTCTCCATCCCGCACACCAGCCACTGGTCGCGCTTGAGTTGCGCCGCGATCGGCAGGAACGCCGGGCACGCCGCGGCCGAGAACTCGACCTTGTCGAATCGATGAACGAACGCTGCGCCCGCGAGCGCCTCCTCGACGCCCGCGACCGTCGGGCCGAGACCCTTGGGGTACTGCTGGCTCACCACGATCGGCAGGCCGAGCGTGCGCGCCGTCTGGATCAGGATCCGCGCGTGCTTGATGACCTGCGCGGCGATCTCGGGCTGCATCGCCGGGACCAGCTTGTCCTGGATATCGACGACGAGCAGCGCCGTCCGATCGCGCGACAGCCGGATCACGCGGCACCTCCGCCGAGGATCGCGAGGGCCTCGACGAGCCGCTCGCGTCGCGCTTGCTCGTCGGCGAGCCGCGTGCGGTTCTCGGCGACGACATCGGCCGGCGAGCGCGCCACGAAGTCGGGCTTGCCGAGCCGCGCGGCGATCGACGAGATCTCCTTGTCGGCACGCGCGATGTCCTTGGTGATCCGCTCGGTCTCCTTGACCGGATCGACGAGGCCGCCGAGCGGCATCACGATCTCGACGTCGGCGCCGACCATCGCGCGCGCGGCGCCTGCCATCGGCGCGGTCTCCGAGCGCAGCGCCGGGGTGACCTTCGCGCGATACGCGATCGCCGCGAGGTGCGGGGTGATCGCCGATCGCACCGCGGGGTTCGGGATCTGGATCTCGACCTCGACCTTCTGCGCCGGCGGCACGCCGTACGTGCCCTTCAGCATCAGACACCGCGTGATCGTGTCCTGCACGAGCTGCATCTCGGCCTCCGCCTCGGGGTCGACGAACGTCTGATCGGCGCGCGGGAACACCGTGATCATCAGCGAGCCCGGCAGCTCCGGCTTCTTCGGGAGCTTCTGCCAGATCTCCTCGGTGACGAACGGCGCGAACGGGTGCAGGAGCCGCATCGTGGTCTCGAGGCAGGTCGCGAGCACGCCCTGCACCGCGTGACGAAGCGCCGCCTTGACCGGATCGCCCTCGACCTGCGCGAGGTGCGGCTTCGACAGCTCGAGGTACCAGTCGCACAGCTCGTCGTACACGAAGTGATAGATCGCGTTCGCCGCCTCGGAGAACGCGAAGGCCTCGAGCGCGGTGTCGACCGCGGTGCACACCGCCTGCAGGCGCGACAGGATCCAGCGCTCGCCGATGCCGAACAGCTCGCGTTGCGCGGCGCCGCCGAACCGCTCGGGGTCGAACCCGTCGAGGTTGCCGAGCGCGAACCGGGTCGCGTTCCACAGCTTGTTGATGAAGTTGCGGTTCTCGACGATGCGATCGACGTTGAGCTTGATCCGACCGGCGCCGCTCGTCGACAACCGCGCGAGCGCGAACCGCAGCGCGTCGGCACCCATCTGCGGGATGCCGTTCGCGAAGTTCTTCCGCAGCGCCTTCTTGACCGCCTCGGGATCGAGCGGCTTCTCGGCGTCGACGCGCTCGAGCAGGCTGTCGAGCGTCGCGCCCGACAGGATCTGCAGCGGATCGATCACGTTGCCCTTGGTCTTGCTCATCTTCGCGCCGGTCTCGTCGGTCACGATCGACGTCAGGTAGACCGTCTTGAACGGCACCTTGCCGGTGAAGTGCAGCCCGAACATCATCATGCGCGCGACCCAGAAGAAGATGATGTCGGGGCCGGTGACCAGCACGCTGTTCGGATAGAACGTCTGCAGCGCGCGCGTCTTCTCCGGCCAACCGAGCGTCGAGAACGGCCACAGGCCCGACGAGAACCAGGTGTCGAGGATGTCCTCGTCCTGGTGGACGCTGCCACCGCACGTGCCGCACTCGGAGGGCGCGGTGCGCGCGACCATGATCGTCTCGCACTTCTCGCAGTGCCACGCCGGGATGCGATGGCCCCACCACAGCTGGCGCGAGATGCACCAGTCCTTGATGTTGGTCATCCAGTGCATGAACGTCTTCTGCTCGTGCTCGGGGATGAACTTGGTCTTGCCGGCCTCGACGGCGGCGACCGCCTTCTCGGCGAGCGGCGCGGCCTTGACCCACCACTGCTCGAGCGCCATCGGCTCGATCACCGCGCCGGAGCGCTGCGACCGCTTGACCGTCATCTTGTACGGCTTGGTGTCGCGCAGGACGCCGGCGGCCTCGAGGTCGGCGACCACGGCCTTGCGCGCCGCGACCACCGTCATGCCGACGTACTTGTCGGGCGCGGGCGCGATCATCTTGCCGTGCAGATCGATGACCTGGATGAACTCGAGGTGGTTGCGCTGGCCGCAGTCGTAGTCGTTCGGATCATGCGCCGGCGTGACCTTCACCGCGCCAGTGCCGAACTCCATCTTCGCGAGGATGCCGTCGCCGACGATCGGGATCTTTCGTCCGGTCAGCGGCAGGATCACCTGCTTGCCGATCACGTCGGTGTAGCGCGGGTCGTCGGGGTGCACCGCGACGCCGGAGTCGCCGAGCATCGTCTCGGGGCGGGTCGTCGCCACGATGATCTCGCCACCACCCTCGATCGGATACGCGATCTCCCACAGCGAGCGCTGCTCCTCGACGTCGTCGGTCTCGAGGTCCGAGACCACGGTCTGGCTCGCGGTGTCCCAGTGGATCATCCGCTTGGCGCGGTAGATCAGGCCCTCCTCGTAGAGCCGCACGAAGCACTCGGTGACCGCGACGTTGGACCGCTCGTCCATCGTGAAGCGCTCGCGCTCCCAGTCGAGCGAGAAGCCCATCAGCTTCTCCTGCTCGTTGATCCGCGAGCCGCTGCGCTCCTTCCACGCCCACGCGCGCTTCATGAACTCCTCGCGACCGAGGTCGAAGCGCGTCTTCTTCTCGGCGCGCATCAGCTCCTTCTCGAGCAGCACGTGCACCGCGATCGACGCGTGATCGGTCCCGGGCATCCACATCGCGTTGGAGCCCGACATCCGCTTCCATCGGATCAGGATGTCCTGCAGCGTCGAGCCGAGCGCGTGCCCGATGTGCAACGAGCCGGTGACGTTCGGCGGCGGCAACGTGATCGCGTACGGGATCGTCGGCGACGCGTCGTCGGCGTGAAAGTAGTTATTCTCCTGCCAGAACCGCCGCCAGCGCGGCTCGACATCGGAAGGATCGTATTGTTTGGATAGCGCAGACGACGTCGTCATCTCGACGACGAAGCTAGCATGCTGCCTAGCTGCGACGGGCGGTCAGGTCCGCGAGGTTCTCGCGGATGATCGCCTCGGCGAGCTCGGGAACGACTTCCCACACGATGCGCTCGACGACCTCGGTCGAGAGCTTGAGCAACGCGAGCAGCTCGGGGCTGCCGGGCTCGAGACCCGAGGCCTCGGCGAGCTTGGCGGCCATCTTCGCGAGCGTGCGCTCGACGAGGGCCGAGCGCTTGGTGGGCGTACCGGCGACCATCGGAGAACGCGACATCGGAGCTCCTACGCTGGAGGCAGACTGAACGGCGGGTGCAGCGGCGACGACGGCGGGTGCAGGCGGTGCGGGCTGACGCATCGCCGGCGCGTTGCTGGCGGGCGCGACCATGTTGCCCGACGGAGACATCGTCGGCACGGCCATCATCGTGGTCTTGTTGACGACCGGCGCGTTGCCCATCGGCGGCGCGCCCGGGCCGCCCGGCATCTTGATCGTGGGCATGCCCATGATCGTCGCCGAGCGTGGCGGCTGGTTGTCGAGCGGCAAGGCGGGTGCCTTCGCAGCGGTCGCCGGCGTGGCGGGCTTGGCCGCCGACATCGCGGTGCCACCGCCGACGGCCGGCTTGGCCGAGGCGCCCTTGCTGACGATCTCGCCGACCTTCTCGAGCATGGTCTGCGTGTCCCACGGCTTGGGCAGGTTCGCGTCGGCACCGACCGAGCTGCCCTTGCCCGCGTCGTATGGCGCGGCGTTGCCGATCAGGAGCACGACCGGGACGTCGGCGGTCGACCCCTCGGACTTGAGCGCGAGGCAGAGATCGTAGCCGGACTTGCCGGCTCCACCGATCGTCGCGTCGACGAGCACGATCGCGGGCTTGCCCTGCTTGGCCTTCGCGATCCCCTCGTCGTACGAGCGCGCGCCGACGTAGGTGAACTCGGTCCCCCGGAACGTGATGTCCGCCACCATCTGCATCGTGGCGCTGTCATCGACGCACAATACGATCTTGCTCACCTTGGTTTGGTACCACGACGGTCGCGTGACGGTCAATTCAACGCCGAAAAATCCGTCGTTGTTATGCTAGCTTGCCGCGCTCCGCATGGCTCACCTGACTCCTTTCCATCGTGCCGCGGCCGAGCTCGTGGCGACCGCCGCCGGCGTCCCGGTCGACGACGTCAAGGTCGAGCTCCCGCCGCGGGCCGAGCTCGGGGACCTCGCGGTCGGCTGCTTCCCCATCGCCAAGGCCCACAAGACCAACCCGGTCGTCGCTGCCAAGGCGATCGCCGCGGCGTTCGTGCCGAACGAGCTCCTGGCCAGCGCGACCGCCGCAGGGCCGTACGTCAACTTCAAGCTCCACCGCGCGGCCGCGTTCCGCTGGGTGATCGGCGCGGCGCTCGACGGCACGCTCGTCCCGTCGCTCGGCGCGGCCAAGACGATCTGCATCGACTACTCGTCGCCGAACATCTCCAAAGAGCTCGCGTTCCACCACGTGCGCTCGACCGGCATCGGCCACGCGCTCGCGCAGATCTTCCGCGCGCTCGGCTACCGCGTCGTCGGGATCAACCACCTCGGCGACTGGGGCACGACGCACGGCATGCTGATCGACGCGTGGCTGCGCTGGGGTAAGGACCTCGGCGACGCGCCGCTCGACATCGCGAGCTTGAACGCGCTCTACGTGCGGTGGCGCGAGCAGGCCGACGTCCAGAAGCGCGATCCGGACGAGTTCGCGGCCTGGATGAAGGCGATCCTCGCCGGTGGCGACGGCGCGCGCGGGGCGATCGACAAGCTCGTCGCGGCCGACGCCGCGGCCCGCGCGTTCGCGGCCGGCGGCGCCGCGTGGTTCGCCAAGCTCGAGGCCGGCGACGCGCAGGCGCGCGAGATCTGGAACCGGTTCCGCACCGTGTCGTGGACCGAGTTCGAGGCGATCTACAAGCAGCTCGGGATCGAGTTCGAGGAGGTGCGCGGCGAGAGCGCGTACGAGGACGATCTGGCCGGCGTGATCGCCGAGCTCCGCGATCGCCAGCTGCTCGAGCCCAGCGAGGGCGCCCAGGTCGTCACGCTGCCCGACGAGACCATCCCGGTGATGATCGTGAAGTCGGACGGCGCGAGCACGTACGCGACGCGTGACTTCGCGTCGGCGAAGTACCGCTGGAACACCTACCAGTTCGAGCGCTCGCTGTACGTCGTCGCGCGCGAGCAGGCGCTCCACTTTCGCCAGGTGTGGAAGTTGCTCCTGCGCGCCGGCTACGACTGGGCGGCGCGCTGCGAGCACATCTCGTTCGGGCTCGTGCGGATCGGCGGCAAGAAGAGCAGCACGCGCGCGGGTGGCGCGATCCTCTTGCGCGACGTGCTCGACGAGGCCAAGGCCCGCGCGCTCGCCAAGATGGCCGAGCCCGGATCGCCGAGCGCGCAGATGCCGCTCGCGCAGGCGGTCGTGCTCGCCGAGCAGATCGGCACCGGCGCCGTGTTGTTCGCGAACCTCGTGACCCAGCGCGAGAAGGACGTCGACTTCGAGTGGGATCGCGCGCTCGCCGCCGAAGGCGACAGCGGCGTGTACCTCCAGTACAGCCACGCGCGGTGCGCGTCGATCATGCGCAAGGCGAGCGCGTCGCCCACCAACGACGTCGATCACGCGCTCCTGGTCGCCGACGCCGAGTGGGCGGTCGCCAAGCGGCTGCTCGATTTCGGCGACATCGTCGCGCGCGCAGGAGCTGCGTGCGAGCCCCACCTCATCGCGCACTACCTGCTCGATCTCGCGGCCGAGTTCTCGCGCTGGTACAACGCCGGGAGCGGCGACCCGTCGTTGAAGGTCGTGCGCCCCGACGACCTGCCGCTCCAGGGCGCGCGCATCGCGCTCGCCGGCGCGCTGCAGAAGACGATGGCGACCGGGCTCTCGCTGCTCGGCATCGCGGCGCCCGATCAGATGTGAGGGTTGGCCTGCGAGGTGCACGTGTCCGCGGGATGACTACTACTCCCACCAAGCTCGCCCACGATGGCAAGGAAGCCCTCGCCGACCTCCTCGAGACCACCGCGACCAATACCAAGAAGGTCGTCGGCGAGGTCCGCAACAAGATCATCGACGTGCAGGACGCGTCGATGCGGTCGATCGATCACGTCGTCGAGCTGATCAAGCGCAGCCCGCTGCTCGCGGTCGGCATCGTCGCCGGCGTCGGGATCGGCATCGGCTACTTCGTCGGCTTCGCGATCCACCGCGACTGATTCGACGCGGGCGATCGCGACACGTCGCGCGCGGGCGCACGGTCGAGGGTTGCCCGCCGTGGCCCGCGAGCCGGTCCCGGTGGCATGCCGGATGCTGTTGACCAGCTCGCGATGCGCGGCAAGCTCGATGTCCTACCGGTCCACGCGCTGCTGCGGTTCGCGCTGCGCGAGGACCGCTCGGGCGTCCTCGAGCTCGAGCGCGGCGGCCAGCACGGCCGGATCGCGTTCCAGCACGGCTGGGTGCTCGAGGCGATCTCGCCGGCCGTCCGCGGCCGGGCGGTCGATCGGCTGAGCACGGAGCAGGCGCTCGCCGAGCTGATCGGCTGGACGACCGGCGAGTTCTCGCTCGACCTGATGATGCAGGACTGCGCGCGCGAGGTCGCGCTCGAGATCGATCTGTCGCGCCTCGTGCGCGAGGCGCTGATCGCGCGCGCCTAGTCGCGCTAGCGCCAGTCGGAGGTCAGCGCGAAGCCGGCGTTGTTGACCGAGCTGTCCGAGACGAAGCGCAGGTAGTGATAGCGCCCGGCGAACTCCTCGGTCTTGGCCGGGCCGGTCGTGCCGGTGTAGCGGTGATCGAGGACCCACGCGTTGTTCGTCCACGACCACACCTCGAGGAAGTCGTAACCGGCCTCGAGATCGAAGCTCGCGACGTTCAGGCGCATCGCCTGCGCGGTCGCCGGCAGGTAGAGCTCCTTCCACACGCTGGTCGAGCTCGCGTAGGGGTGCGCGGTCGCGAACGCGCCGTCGGTGACTGCCTGCCACTGCGCGCCGGCCTGCCACGCGCACGCGTTGACGTTGCACGCCCAGCTGCCGAGCACCGCCGGGTGCGGCAGCGCGGTGCAGTCGGTCGGGGCGTCGCAGTACGTCTTGCCGACGCACACGCCGCCCGCGTCGGGGAACGGATAGTCGAACTTCGAGACCCCGAACCGGCACTTCGCGCCGTCGTCGGTGCAGACCAGGCCGAACAGCGTGCCGCACGCATCGCCGGCGATGCCGCACGCGCCGGGGTGCGCGACCGGCGCGCTCGCGCAGCCCGCCTCGCAGGCGTTGCCGTAGGTGTGACCGTTGACGCCGCAGACCGGGTTCGCGTCGGCGGTGCACGTGCAGGTCGCCTGGGCGAGGCACGCACCGGCGTCGCACGCGAAGCCGCTATCGCAGGTCGAGCCGCCGCCGTCGTCGCAGCGCGCGAGCGCGTCGAACTCGGCGATCAGCGCGGCGACCGCGGTCGCGTGGCTGCCCTGGGCGGCGACGAACGACACGGTGTAGTTCGGCGCGGTGATCGTGAACGTGTCGCCGACCGCGCCGGTCGCGATCGGGTGGGTGTACGACGCGAGGCCCGACGTCGCCGCGTGGCGGACGAGGGCGGCCAGCCGATCGCGGTCGACCTTGCCGATCACGGTGGTCTGCGCGGCGTCGGTCGGGCCCGGGTGGGTCTCGCTCAGCACGTCGCCGGCGGTGCTGTTCGCGGTGCGGTTGCGACCGTTGGCGAGCTCGTGGCGGATCGCGATGTCACCGATCGCATCGCACTTCGGCTGGCTCGGGCAGCCGCACACCGCCGGAGGCGGGTTGACGTCGACCGTGCCGGCGCCGCACGCGGGCCACGCGATCGTCGTGCAGATCGCGCCGCCATCCCACTCGACCGCGTCGATCTCGAAGCCCTGGCGCGTGACGCTGGCGTCGGTCGCGAGGCGCACGTTGACATGCGCCGCCGGGCCCGCGATGTCGAACCACGCGGTCCACGTGTTGTCCTTGGTGCCATCGAAGCTCTGCGTCGCGCCGCCGGTCGGCTCGACCGTGACGAAGTCGTACGACGCCTCGGTGCGGAGCACCTTGAAGTGGAGGCGCGCGCGGTGGGCGCAGCTCGGCAGGACCGAGAGCGCGACCGGGAACACCTTGTCGAGGTTGTTGGTGTAGGGGTGCGCGGACGCAACCGAGATCGCGACCACCTTCGTGGCGGCGCCATCGGCCTTGCCGGCCTCGGTCGGGATCGACGGTGGCGCGCTGTCGTCGACGATGCCCTTGCCCTCGTTCTTGTCTCCACCCGCGCACGCGGCCATCACGGCCATCAATCCAAAGCTAACTACGTTACGAACAAGCATATGTACGAGCGCGCTGGAGCAAGTTGCGTTCCGCTCCACGCGCTGCGTCACGCGCGTCTATTCGGGCAGTTCGCCCCGCGACGCTGCGACGATCTGCGCGACGTGCGCATCGCTAGCCGGCTAGACGAGTAGCCAGTGCGGCCGCGCTACTTGCCGAGCGCCGCAGGTGGGCGCTGGCGACCGCCGACGATCGCGATCACGACGAGCGTCAGCGCGTACGGCAGGAGCGGTGCGAGCTCGCGCGGGATCGCGACGTCGGTGACCTGGAGCAAGATCCGCGCGGCCTCCGCGCCGGCGACCGCGAGGCACGCGAGCGCGGCGATCGCCGGCCGCCAGTTCGCGAGGATGATCATCGCGAGCGCGATGTAGCCGCGCCCGTTCGACATGTCGGCGGAGAACCCGTTGACCGACAGCGACAGCTGCGCCCCGCCCGCCCCGGCCAGCGCGCCGCCGAGCAGCGCCGCCGCCAGTCGCGCCGAGATCGGCGAGACGCCGACCGCGACGAGCGCCTCCGGACGATCGCCGGCCGCGCGCAGCCGCAGCCCCCAGCGCGTGTGGCGCAGCGCGAGCGGCAAGGCGATCGCCGCGAGCACCGCGAGCCACGCGATCGGGTTGCCGAGCGCCGCGCCGCCGAAGCCCGGCGTCGGTGGCGAGTTGGCGCCCTCGTGAAACATCAGCTGCAGGAGGAACCGCGTGCCGCCGAGCGCGAGCAAGTTGAGCGCGACGCCGACGATCACCTGATCCGCCTGCATCACCAGCGCGAGCCAGGTCTGCAGCGCGGCGATCGCCATGCCGGCGGCCATGCCCGCGGCGAACCCGGCCCACGCCGAGTCGGTCGCGTGGCCGACCGCCGCCGCGGCGAACGCGCCGAACAGGAGCTTGGCCTCGAGCGCGAGATCGATCATCCCGGCCTTCTCGGTGATCGCGCCGCCCATCGCGGCGAGCGCGTACGGGATCGCGATCTGCAACATCTGCAGGACGAACCCGATCACGCGCGCGCCTCCCGTCGCAACATCCACGGCCCGGCCGCGGCGACCGCGAGCACGACGACGCCCTGGAGCATCTCGGTCAGCTCCTTGGGCACGAGGTCGCCGACCGCGAGCCCGCCGGTCGACAAAAAGCCGAGCACGATCGCCGCGAGCGCGACGCCGAGCGGATGTAGCCGGCCGAGCAGCGCGACGCTGATCCCGAGGAACCCGGTGCCGCGGCCGAGGCCCTCCTCGAACGCGTGCTTGTTGCCGAGCACGAGGTTGGTCGCCGCGAGCCCCGCGAGCGCGCCCGCGCCGGTCATCACCCAGATCCGGACGCGGTCGACCGCGATGCCCGCGCTGCGCGCCGCCGCCGGATCCTGGCCGACCGCGAGCCACGCGCGCCCCCAGGTCGTCCGCGCGCGCAGCCACCAGACCAGCGCGGTCGCCGCGATCGCGATGACGAGCGACGCGTTCGCCGCGCTCCCGGCGAGCGGGAGCTGCGGCAGCTCGGCGCCGGCCACGATCGTCGCGCCGCGCGTCACGCCGCCCTCGAACAGCACGGCGTTGCCGAGCCACAGCGCGAGCCCACCGACGATCGCGTTCAGCATGATCGACGTGATCACCTCGTGCGCCTCGCGCTTGACGCGCAGGACGCCGATCGCGGCGCCGATCGCACCACCGGCCGCCGCCGCCGCGAGCGTGCACGCCGGGATCGCGACGATCGCCGGCGTGCCGACCGGCAGCGCGTGGCCGACGACGGCGCACGCGACGACCCCGGCGGTCAGCTGGCCCTCGCCGCCGATGTTGAACAGGCCGGCATCGCGCGCGATCGCGACCGATAGCCCGCACAGGAGGAGCCCGGTCGCCTTGTAGAGCAGCTGACCGACCAGGTACGGGTCGCCGAACGTCCGCGTGATCATCGCGCCCCACACCTCGCCGGGCGCGCGCCCGACGCACAGCATGAGCGCGCTGCCGATCGCGACCGACACCAGCAGCGCGATCGCCGCGGCCTGGAGCTCGCGCCGCGGGTTCACGCCGCCTCCGCGCCGGTCATGAGGGCCCCGAGCCGCGCGCGCGGATCGTCGGCGTCGGCGATCACGAGGCCGCGCGGGTCGCCGACGATGCGACCGCGCAAGACGACGACGATCCGGTGGCAAAGCGCGATCAGCTCGTCGAGGTCGGCCGAGATCACGAGCACGCCGGCGCCACCCGCCGCGGCCGCGCGCAGCCGCGCGTGGATGTTCGCGACCGCGCCGAGATCGACGCCGCGGGTCGGCTGCGCGGCGACGATCGCGGCGAGGTTCGGGCGCGACAGCTCGCGGCCGATCACGACCTTCTGCTGGTTGCCGCCCGACAGCGCGGCGACGATCGCGTCCGGATCGGTCGGCCGGATGTCGAGCTCGGCGATCCGGGCGCGCGCGTGCGCGAGGACCGCCGCGCGATCGATCCGGAACCGGCCGGTGACGTCGGTCCGCCCGAGCGCGAGGTTGTCGGCGATCGAGGCGTCGAGGAGGAGGCCGCCGTGGTGGCGGTCCTCGGGGACGTGCGCGAGCCCGCACGCGAGCCGGCCGGCGACGTCGCGCCCGGTGGCCCCGACCCCGCCGATCGCGATCGTGCCGGCCGATGCGGCGAGCCCGGCGATCGCGAGGGCGAGCTCGCGCTGACCGTTGCCGTCGACGCCGGCGACGCCGACCAGCTCGCCGCGCGCGACGTCGAGATCGATGCCGGCGAGCTCGCCGCACGCGACCCCGCGCAGCGCGAGCGCCGGCTCGTCGCGGATCGCGATCGCGGCCGTCGCGTGGACCGGCAGCTCGGCGCCGACGATCGCCCGCGCGATCGCGCCGAGCTCGAGCGGCGGGGCGAACGTCGCGACGGTCGCCCCGGCGCGCAGCACGGTGACCGCGTCGGCGACCGCGCGGACCTCGTCGAGCTTGTGGGTCACGATCACGATCGTCGTGCCGCGCGCCGCGAGCGCGCGCAGCGTCGCGAGCAACTTGTCGACCTCGATCGGCGCGAGCACCGCGGTCGGCTCGTCGAGGATCAACAGCTTCGCGCCGTGGTGCAGCGCCGCGACGATCTCGGCGCGCTGTGCCGCGCCCGGGCCGAGCTCGCCGGCGACCGCCCACGGATCGATCGGCAACCCGACGTCGTCGCCGAGCTTCGCGAGCGCCGCGGCCGTCGCGTCGAGCCGGAGGATCGCGCCCGCCTCGGCGCCGAGCACGGCGTTCTCGACGACCGACAGGATGCCGGCCGACGCCCCGTGCTGCTGCACGATGCCGATGCCGGCCGCGCGCGCGCGCCGGCGATCCCAGCGCGCGAGCTCGATCGGCGTGCCGTCGACGGCGAGCGAGCCACCGGGCTCGGCGCGCTCGACGCCGGCGATCAGCTTGACCAGCGTCGACTTGCCGGCGCCGTTCTCGCCGACCAGCGCGTGGACCGTGCCGCGCGCGACTTCGAGCGTCGCCGCGGACAGCACGGTGCGGCCGGCGTAGCGCTTGGTGAGCGTGGCGGCGATCATCACTGCTCGGGAACGTGGATCTTGCCGGCGACGATCGCGTCGGAGATCACCCGCGCGCGCTCGACGACGTCGAGCGGCAGGAGCCGCGCGCTGCGCTCGTCGGCGACGAACCCGACGCCGTGCTCGGCGAGCCCGAGCTCGCGCATGCCGCCGGTGAACCGCTTCGCCGCGACCTCCTTGATGATGTCGAGGATCGCGACGTCGACGCGCTTGACCATGCTGGTGACGACGCAGCACGGCGCGGCCTCGTACTGATCGCTGTCGACCCCGATCGCCAGCGCGCCCCGCTCGCGCGCCGCGGCGAACACGCCGGCGCCGGTCTTGCCCGACGCGTGGAAGATGATGTCGGCGCCCTGCCCGTACTGCGCCGCGGCGAGCTCGGCGCCGAGCGCCGGATCGGCGAACGCCTTGGGATCGGTGCCGGCGTAGGCCGACACCACGCGGCAGCTCGGGCAGACGTACGCGACGCCCGCGATGTAGCCGGCCTCGAACTTCCGGATCAGCGGGATCTTCATGCCGCCGACGAAGCCGACGACCTTGGTGTGCGTCAGCATCGCCGCGATCGCGCCGACCACGAAGCTGCCCTCGTGCTCGCGAAACCGGAGCCCGACCAGGTTCGGCAGCGGGCCGACACCCGGGCTCGGCGAGTAGTCGACACCGGCGAACCGGACATCGGGGAACTTCACGGCGAGGCGCTCGAGGTCCGGCCCGAAGATGTAGCCGACGCCGATCACGAGATCGAGCTTCCGCGCGGCGAGCGAGCGCAGCGCGGTCTCGCGATCGGCGCCCTCGGTCGGCTCGATCGACGTGATGTCGACCCCGAGCTCGTCGCGCGCGCGCTCGAGCCCACGCCAGGCGGCCTCGTTGAACGACTTGTCGTTCTTGCCGCCGATGTCGAACACCAGCCCGACGCGCAGGCCGTGGCCGACCTTGGCCGGCGGTGTCGGGATCAGCAGCCCGGCGAGGAGCAGGCCGACGTTGATCGCGACGAGGATGGCGAGCGGCCGCACGGCCGCCCGACGTTACTGGATAATCGGGCCGTTGCAGTCGGCGACGAGCGACGGATCGAACGTGATCTGCCAGCCGAACAGGAAGCCGTTGTCGACCCCGTAGAGGTCGGTCACGCGCATCTCCCACGTGCCATTGAGCGGCGCGCCCTGCAGCACCGAGAACGGCGACGACGGCTTGTAGTCGCCCGCCGGCAGCTGCTGCCAGCCGCCGAACATCTGTGTGGTCGCGGCGCCCGCGGTGTCCATGTCCGTCGTCGCGACCTGGTTCCAGCAGTACTCGTAGCCGACGCCCGGAACCGGCGACTGGGCCGAGTCATTGTTGGTCGCCTCGCCCAGGAAGATCTTCGGACCGGTTCGCCCGACGAACAGGTTGAGAACCTGCTTGCGGCGGACGTTGCCGGCGTCCGGCGGCGACAGCAGCTCGAGCTGCAGATCGTGGAGATACGAGTGCTCGATCTTGACGCAGACCTTGAGCAGCTTGGTCGGATCGGTCAGCGTCGAGTTCATCGGGAACCCGATGAAGTTCAGCGACGAGGTGTACGACGCGTGGCACTCCTTGAGCGGCGCGCCGGTCGTGTCCTTCGCGATGATGCAGTTCGGCGTCGTGCCCGAGCAGTCCGTGTCCGACGAGCAGGTCAGGCCGCTCGAGATCCCGTCCGGCAGCGCCAGCGGCGCCACGGGGGGCGAGTCGACCTTGCCGCAGACCGGGCAGTTGCCGACGCCGGAGCAGTCGGTGTCGCCGCAGTCGACCGCGCCATCGCAGTCGTTGTCGACGCCGTCGTTGCAGACCTCGGGGGTCGGGTTGCACTGGCCCTGCGGGCTGTCCCCGCCGCCGGTGGCATCGACACCGTTGCCGTTGCCGGGGTCGCGCTTCTGAGGCCCACACGCCGCCGCCACCATGAGCACTGCAAACGCAATCGACTTGGTGTTCACGGCGCGCAACATACAGCTGCACCCACCACCTCGTACAAGGGAAAACGACGAGCGTACCTCCGAGTTCACGATGACCAGACGGTCACGATCTGCGACGTCCTCCCGAGCGAGATCGGTGACGCAGGTCGCCATGAGTCGGTCACCGTGGGGCCGACCGCAGGTGCAAAAAGAGCCGGTCCGGCATTAACACGCCACCAGGAATGGTTAGGCTGTGGGGTAAGTTACGGCTCGGACCGTCGAGCCTGAGGAGGGCCTTGGACCATGGGTATCATCTCGTTCATCAAGGGTGGAGTTGCCGAGCTCGCGATCGCGCGGCCGGACGTGGCGAAGGATTTCTGGGTCTACAAGCACCCGGACCAGACGATCCCGATGAAGGCGCAGCTGACCGTCGACTCCGACGAGGTCGCGCTGTTCTTCAAGGACGGTAAGTTCGTCTCGACGCTGCCGGCCGGGCGCCACACGCTCGACGCGTCGAACATCCCGTTCCTCGGCCAGCTGGTCGACAAGTTCACCGGTGGCAACGTGTTCATCTGCGAAGTGTTCTTCGTGACGATGCGCGAGATGCCGTCGATCAAGTTCGGCACCTCGGTCGGCGACGTCCAGGATCCGGCGACGTCCCTGCGCATCCGCCTGATGACGCACGGCGAGTTCTCGGCGCGCGTCATCGATCCGACCAAGTTCGTGATCGGCCTCGCCGGGCAGCGCGCCCAGTCGAACGACGGCTTCCTGTCCTGGTTCAAGAGCCAGATCCAGAAGGTCCTGAAGGACGCCATCGCCGAGATGATCGTCAAGCAGAAGTGGCCGATCCTCCAGGTCACCTCCGGCGCCTACACCGAGGAGCTCGAGACCGGCACGCTCGAGAAGGTCCGGAAGGACATCGAGCCCTACGGCGTCGAGATCGTCCGCTTCGGCGACTTCTCGGTCACGATGGATGACGCCGATCGCGATCGGCTCGACAAGCTGAACGATCGCGTCGCGTACGTGAACGGCATCGGCAGCGTGAACGGCGGCATGGCGGCCTACCAGCAGCTCGCGCAGGCCGAGATGATGATGGGCGCGGCCGAGGGCATGAAGAAGGGCGACTCGGGCACCAGCACGGCGTTCCAGGGCGCCGGCATCGGCATGGGCTTCGCGATGGCGAACAACATGTCGGGCGCGATGGGCGGCGCGATGGCGGGCGGCAACGTGCCGGCCAAGGAGACCAAGGACCAGCTGATGGCCACGCTCAAGCAGCTCGGCGAGCTCAAGACGGCCGGCATCCTCACGGATGCCGAGTTCGACGTGAAGAAGAAAGAGATCCTCGCGAAGTTGTAGTACAGACCCTCTGGTGTCGCGCCTCGACAACCAGAGCTACTACGATGACTTCGCGGGTTGGTACGAGCGCGAGCGGCACCTGCCCTACCACCGGATGCTCGACGACCTCGAGGTCGAGCTGGTCGAGCGCTACGGAGCCGGCAAGGACATCTACGAGGTCGGCTGCGGGACCGGACTGATCCTGCAGCGGACCGCGGCGTTCGCGCGGACCGCCCGCGGGATCGACCTGTCGGCGGGCATGCTCGAGAAGGCGCGCGCGCGGGGCCTCGACGTCGCCCAGGCCTCGGCGACCGAGCTGCCGATCGCCGACGCGTCGGTCGACGTCGCGTACTCGTTCAAGGTGCTCGCGCACATCCCAGACATCGCCGGCGCGATGCGCGAGATGGCGCGCGTCGTGCGCCCGGGCGGCTACGTGCTCGCCGAGTTCTACAACACGCGCTCGATCCGCCGGCTCGTCAAGGCGCTGAAGCCGCCGACCCAGGTCTCCAGCACGACGAACGACGAGCACGTGTTCACCCGCTACGACGACGCCACGGCGATCGCGAGCTACCTGCCGCCCGAGCTCGAGTGGGTGACGTCGCGCGGGATCCGCGTGATCACGCCGGTCGCCAAGGCACTCGAGGTCCCGGTGCTCGGCGGCGCGCTGCGCTGGCTCGAGGGTCGGCTCGCGGATCTGCCGATCGCGCGCGACCTCGGCGGCTTCCTCGTCGCCGTGTGCCGCAAGCGCGTATAGTCGGCCCGTGGCCAAGCTCCTCGTCGTCGACGACGAACAGTCGATGCGCGAGTTCCTCTCGATCTGCCTGCGCCGCGCTGGCCACGACGTCACCACCGCCGACAGCGGGGCCGCCGCGCTCGACCGGCTCCGCGATCAGCCGTTCGACCTCGTGCTGACCGATCTCAAGATGCCGGGCGAGGTCGACGGCCTCCGCCTGCTCCACCTGATCAAGAAGGGCGGCGTGCGGCACGCGGCGGTCGCCGGTCAGACGCCGTCGCCGATCGATCCCGAGGTCATCCTGCTCACCGCGTTCGCGACCGCCGACACCGCGATCGCCGCGATGAAGGACGGCGCGTACGACTACCTGACCAAGCCGTTCCCGGTCGACGAGCTCGCCGCGGTCGTCGCCCGGGCGCTCGAGAAGCGCGCGCTCGTCACCGACAACGCACAGCTGCGCGACCAGCTCGCCGGCCGCGTGCGCCTCGCGCACATGCTCGGCAAGAGCCGCGCGATGCAGAAGGTGTTCGAGCTGATCGGCAAGATCCACTCGACGAAGACCAACGTGCTGGTCACCGGCGAGAGCGGCACCGGCAAGGAGCTCGTCGCCCGCGCGCTCCACAGCGAGGGCGCGCGCGCCAAGCTGCCGTTCGTCGCGGTCAACTGCGGCGCGATCCCCGAAGAGCTCATGGAGAGCGAGCTGTTCGGCCACAAGAAGGGCGCGTTCACCGGCGCCGTGGTCGACAAGCGCGGCCTGTTCCAGGAGGCCGACGGCGGCACGCTGTTCCTCGACGAGATCGGAGAGCTGTCGCTCGGCCTCCAGGTCAAGCTGCTGCGCGCGCTCCAGGAGCGCAAGGTCAAGGCGGTCGGCGCTACCGAGGAGCTCGAGGTCGACGTCCGCGTGATCGCGGCGACCAACCGCGATCTCGAGGCCGAGGTCGCGCGCAACGCGTTCCGCTCGGATCTGTACTACCGCTTGAACGTCATCGAGCTCCGCCTGCCGCCGCTCCGCATGCGGCGCGAGGACGTGCCGCTCCTGACCGAGCACTTCCTGCGCAAGTTCGGCGTCGAGCATGGCCGCATGTTGACGATGTCGGCGGCGGCGACCAAGCGCCTCGACAGCTACGACTTTCCGGGCAACGTGCGCGAGCTCGAGAACATCATCGAGCGCGCGGTCGCGCTGACCTCGGGCACCACGATCGAGCCGAGCGACCTGCCCGCGCTCCGCCAGGTCGCCACACCCACGGCGGCGACCGAGCACCGCTTCCCACCCGACGGCGTCGATCTCGATGCGCTGGCGAGCGACTTCGAGCGCGACTGGATCACGCGCGCGCTCGAGGCCACGGGCGGCGTGCGCAAGAAGGCCGCGACGTTGCTCGGGATCAGCTTCCGCTCGTTGCGCTATCGCCTGGTCAAGCTCGGGATCGAGCAAGACCGCGACGGCGACGACGAGCCGGCCTGATCGACCTAGCGACCTTCGTTGCGCTTCTGGATCGTCGGGTCGACGCTGCTCGAGAAGTAGTAGCTGTCGAGCGTCGCGCTGCCATCCATGTCGCAGTGCGCGAGCAGGTAGTACCAGGGCGTCGCCGGCGGCGTGAATCCGAAGAACGTGCCCTGCGCGCCGACGTTGGCGTTCGAGCTCGCCGCGCCGCTGACCCAGGTGTAACCGCAGTACACGCTGGTGCCGTTCGAGATCCGCACCTTCAGATCCGACCACGCGGTCGGTAGTGGCAGGAGCGACTGCTGGGTCGTCGATGGGGTCGTCGGGTTCGTCGTCGCCTCGCCGATGTTCGCGGGGTACGTCCCGTTCTCCTGGAAGTACTGATCCATGCGCGTGCGCAGATCCGAGAAGATCGGGCTGACCTCGGCGTTCGCCTTGGCCTTGCGCGAGTCCCCGAAGAACGCCGGGATCGCGATCGCCGCCAGGATCGCGATCAGCGCGACCACGATCATGAGCTCGATCAACGTGAAGCCGGCCTGCTGCGATCCTCGTCGAGACATCACGTCCACTGTAGCGCGAACCGTGCCACCCGAAACGACAAACGCCACCCGGTTGGGTGGCGCAGGTTCGATCGAGACAGCCCCGATTCAGTCCGGGGTCGGATCGTACATCTGCTCGACGAGCGTGCCGTTCGTGTTGATCTCCGTCAGCTTGTACGTGACCGGCGTACCGTCGCAGTCGATGTCGCCGACGGCGAGCGCGGTGCCCGTGCCGGTCGCCGAGGACCAGTGGTAGGTGAACAGCGCGGGCGAGGAGACCACGAAGCCCATCGCCTTCCAGCCGGCGTCCGCCTCGAAGCCCGCGATGTTGACGTCGAACTTGCCGACGTTGACGCCGGTGGTGATCGCGCAGGCGCCACCGTCAGAGCCCGGCAGACCCGCGGCGTTCGGCGGGAACACCGACTTCTCGACGAAGTACGCCTTCACGTGCTTGCCGATGTCGTTGAGCTGCAGTGACGCTTCCGTCTTCTTGCCCTTCTTCATGTAGTCCATGAAGGCGGGGATCGCGACGGCGGCGAGGATGCCGATGATCGCGACGACGATCATGAGCTCGATGAGCGTGAAGCCACGCTGGGAATGCTTCGTGATTCTGAACATGGGTTGGATGGGTTTCCTTGACTGACCACCAGTGCACGCGGCTTGCCAGGGTGCACAACTGCGAATCCAGCATCGGGAGAGGCCTCCTCACAATTCCACTGAGACAAGAATTGTCAATTCTGCCGGCAATTGTCAGTCGGCCCGAAAACGCCAAACGCCACCTCGCGGTGGCGTCCCAACCCACATCCACCGACGTCGTTCAGTCCGGAGTCGGATCGTACATCTGCTCGACGAGCGTGCCGTTCGTGTTGATCTCCGTCAGCTTGTACGTGACCGGCGTGCCGTCGCAGTCGATGTCGCCGACGGCGAGCGCGGTGCCCGTGCCGGTCGCCGAGGACCAGTGGTAGGTGAACAGCGCGGGCGAGGAGACCACGAAGCCCATCGCCTTCCAGCCGGCATCCCCTTCGAAGCCCGCGATGTCGACGTCGAACTTGCCGACGTTGACGCCGGTGGTGATCGCGCAGGCGCCACCATCGGAGCCCGGCAGACCCGCGGCGTTCGGCGGGAACACCGACTTCTCGACGAAGTACGCTTTCACGTGCTTGCCGATGTCGTTGAGCTGCAGCGACGCTTCCGTCTTCTTGCCCTTCTTCATGTAGTCCATGAAAGCGGGAATCGCGACGGCCGCGAGGATGCCGATGATCGCGACGACGATCATCAGCTCGATGAGCGTGAAGCCGCGCTGGGAATTCTTCGTGATTCTGAACATGTGGATGAGTGCCTCCGGTGAGACTTCTCGGTTAGCAAGGTCTTTGCCAGTACACGAACGCGTCACGATGATGGATCCGAAGAATTGGGAGGGGTACCGGAAACTCCGAGACAAGAATTGTCACCAGCGCACGGTTTTGTTCGCGAAAATTGTCACCTGCAGACAAAGCGCGCCACCGCTCGCGTAGGCCTCGGTCGCACTAGTCGTGCGGTGCGAGCTGATCGGCGAGCTTGGTCGCGTCGACCGCGGCTTCGGGGCTGCCGTGATGTGCGAGGTAGTCGGACAGGATGCGCCAGGTCGCGGCGTAGCGGCGTTGCGCGACGGTGTGCCAGTCGTCGTCGAGGCCGACCTGCGGATAGTCGAGATCGAACTTCTCGAACAGCGCGCGGTTGGTCTCGACGAGCTGGAGCGGTGGAGGGATAGGCTCGTCGGGCGCGAGCACGCGCACCGTGATCCCCCACGGATAGCTCGGTCGCGACGCGAGCAGCTTGTGCGCGTTGCGATCGGTGAACACCGGGCGGCCGGTCGCGAGCAGGCCATCGACCTCGACCGGATCGACCGAGCCGGTGTACGGCCGCTTCAGCGTGACGCCACGCGCCGCCATGCGCGCGCGATACCAGGTGCGCGACGTCAGCGGCCAGCACACGACATCGACGTCGGTGCGCAGCCCCTCGGCCTGCTCGAGGTAGTCCGACACCATGCATACGTCATCTGACTGGGACAGCACGATCGCGCGCGGCGGCAGCGAGCGAAGGAGGTTCTCGACGCCGCGCTGCATCGCCGGGCCGTGCTGCGCGCGCAGCCGCGGCAAGCCGACGACGAGGACCGCGAGGTAGAGCAGCGCGCCGAACGTCACCGTGATGCCGGGCGCCCCGAGCTTGGCGAGCTCGCGGGTGGCGACCATCGCGAACAGCCGATCGAGCGCGACCGCCGCGGGCGGCACGAGCAGGAGCAGCGGCAGCAGGTGGAACCGCTGCGCGACGTAGCGGAACAGCCCGATCGGCTCGATGTTGAAGCGCGTCACGAGGATCGGCCCGGCGAGCACGAAGGTCACGAACAACATGCGCCAGCCCCATGGCGACTCGCAGCGCTCGCCCTGGTCGCGCACCGCGGCGACGATCATCATCGCGAGCCCCGCGATCGCGGGGAACCACAGGAGGCCACGGCCGAGCGAGCCGACCAGCGACATCAGGTTCGCGCCGGCGCCGCCGGGGTGGCTGTCGCCGGCGACGAACGCCCCGGCGCCCCCGTAGTCGGTGCGCAGGAAGAAGTCGACGAGGTCGCCGAGCCCGTCGGCGCGACCGTAGGACGCCGGCCCCGATGCGACGAGCAGGTAGAGATAGGTCGCCATCCCGGCGGCGAGCCCGGCGACCGCGACGAGCGGTGGCAGCCAGCGTCGCCCCGGCGCCTCGCGGACCGCGCGCACGACGCCGAGCAAGCCGATCGGCGCGAGCAGCCCGCACGTCAGGTGATCGCCGAGCCCGATGCCGGCGACCAGGCCGAGCGCGAAGCCGCGCCACGCGCCGCGCAACGGGCCGCGCTGCGCCACGAGCCACAACACCGCGGCGGCGACCAGCGCGTTCATCGCGAACACCTCGGCCTCGGTGTGGATGCGCAGGACGATCGGGCTCGCGGCATACAGCGCGCACGCGATCGTCGCGGTCGCCGGGCGCGCGCCCCACGCGCGACACGCGGCGTGCAACACGGCGACCGCGGCGACCCCGAGCAGCGCGGTCGCGAGCGCGCCGGTGTGAGCCGCCGAGCTGCCGGGCAACCACGATGTCAGCCGGAGGAACAGCACGTACGCCGGATAGCCCGACGGATGGGCGCGCCCGCCGATCGCGCCAAGCATCGAGAACTCGGCGTTGTCGCCGTCGACGATCGTGCTCGGAGCCAGGATCAGGTAGGTCGCGAGCACGAGCAAAACGAGCGCTCCGCCGCGCTCGATCAGCCACTTCTTCACCAGCCGGACTATACACGCTCGCATGCGCTAAGCTCGGCCGCAGCATGAAGCCGCTCGTCGGGATCCTCGTCGCCGCGCTCGGCTTCGGCGGTGCCCGCGGTGCGCATGCGCTGCTGGTCGACGAGCTGCCGCAGACCCGCGCCGACGAGCCCTTCGCGCCGACGCCCCAGAGCGCGCCGTTCCTCTCGCTCGGCTACCGCGAGGTCGTCGCCGACCTGCTGTTCGTGCGGATGATCGGCTACTTCGCGAACGGCGAGTCGACCGCGAATGGCATCGCGTCGCTCGTCGAGGCGATCGCCGCGCTCGACCCCAAGCGCTATCGCGCCTACGAGTTCGGCGCGCGCGCGATGACGCTCGCGAAGTTCGGCGTCGACCAGGAGACGTACCTGCGCGCGATCGCGCTGCTCGATCACGGCCGCGCCGAGTTTCCGCCCGACTGGCGCATCCCGTACCTCGAGGGCCAGATCTACACGCAGGACCTCCAGACCACCGATCCGAAGCAGCGCCGCGCGTGGGACGACGCCGGCGTCACGCTCGTCGAGTCCGCGATCCGGAAACCCAAGGCCCCGACCGAGGTCGCGACCTGGGCGTCGACGATGCGCACCCGCATGGGGCAGCTCGATCGCGCGATCACCGGGCTGCGCGAGATGATGCTGGTCACCAGCGACGACGCCGCGCGCCAGCAGATCCGCGA
This sequence comes from Haliangiales bacterium, assembly GCA_038321315.1. Classification (GTDB taxonomy): domain Bacteria; phylum Myxococcota_A; class Polyangia; order Haliangiales; family Haliangiaceae; genus JABFXX01. Next base: position 52,800 of record JBBQEX010000022.1, read on the forward strand.
CAAGCTCGCCGAGCTTGAGGATCGGGACTCCGACGCGATCGCCGAGGAGCTGCTCGTCGCCCGCGCGCGCTTTCTCGAGCGCTGGCATGCCGAGCGCCCTGCTCTGCCGGACACGATGTACATCTTGCTCGGCAAGCGTCCCGCGAAGCGCTTCGACCTCGGCGACCTCGCCACCGGCGGTCGCGACCTGTTCGGCAGCAACCCCGATGACGTTGTTGCGCGGCCCGAGCCCCTGTGAACTAGGGACGGTGTCAATACTTGCTCGGTTACGGGACCGTAACCGAGCAAGTATTGACACCGTCCCTAGTTCACAGGGCGCACGTCCGGGATTCGGACAGCCCTAGACGCGCGCGCTACGCGACACGCGCTGGACGACGGCATCGGTGCCGTCGAACTCGGCGATCGCGCGATCGGCCTCGGCGCGCTCGACGTCGCGCGCGAGGTACACGGGATGATCGGGAGCGAGGCGATCGAGGAGGTCGACGGAGTCCTTGAGGCCGAGCTTGGTGGCAGCGCGGATGCCCTTCACGGCCATGATCTTCGAGGTGCCCGCGGCGACGAGGACCACGTCGTAGTAGCGCGACACCCGATCGAGCCACGCGGGATCGATCGTCGGCGCGAGCGCGGCGAGCTGCGCCGGGATCGAGTGGAGCTGGCTCTCGAGGCGGAGGTACTGGCCGCGCGGATCGCCGTGGTCGTCGAGCCAGTCCGCATAGACCATGCGGGCCTCGCGGTCGTCGGGATCGGCGACGACCGCGGCCAGCAGCCTCGCCTCGACGTCGTCCACTACTTCGGCAGGCGGTCGGAGTAGTCCTTGATCATCTTCTCGGCGCCGTCCGCCTTGATGGTGACCGTGAACGTCTCCTTGATGCCGAACTCGTTGTTCACGAGCGTGATGCGGTGCGGGCCCGACGGCAGCTTGATGTCGCGCTGCGGGGTGTGCTGGCCGGTCGCGCTGCCGTCGATGAAGATGTCGCACACCGGCTTGCTGCCGAGCGTGAGCGTGCCACTGCCGCTGGCGGCGACCGGGGTCTTGTCCGGGACCTTGTCGGGCGTCTTGACCGGGGTCTTGTCCGGCGTCTTGTCGGGCGTGACGATCGGCCCGGTCTTGTCCGGCGTCTTCACGACGACCTTGTCGGGCGTCTTGACCGGGGTCTTGTCCGGCGTCTTCACGACGACCTTGTCGGGGACCTTGACCGCGATCTCGGGGACCTTGTCCGGAGTCTTCACGACGTCGGGGACCTTCGCGGCGCTGCCGGTCTCGGCGACGGTGTTGCCGGCGGGGTCGAGCTTGACCGCGATCTTCGCGACGCCGCTGCCGTCGAACACGATCGGCCGGTTGATCGCGACGAAGCCCGGCTTCTCGAACAGCACCTGATACGACTTGGTCGGATCGAGCTGCGCCTTGGCCGGCGCAGTGCCGAGCGTGGTGCGGAGGCCGTCGACGATCAGCGAGACGTTGGCGCCGGCAGGCTCGCAGTCGAAGTCGCCGGCGATGGTGAGGGCCTGGAGATCGATCTGGACCTTCTTGGCCTGACCGAGCTCGACCTGGACCTGCTGCTCCTGCGACAGGAACCCGGTCGGTGGATCGATCGCGACGCGGTGCGGGCCCGGCGCGATGCCGCGGATCCGCGACGGCAGCCGATCGGTGCGCACCTCGCCATCGAGCTTCCACTTGGTGACGCCGGCTGGCTGGACGTAGAGATCGAACCCGGTGTTCTGATCGCCGACCGCGACCTGATTCCCGGCGGGCTTGGCCTTGCCCGACGACATCACGATGATGATGACGACCGCGAGCACGGCGACGATCGCGCCGCCGATCGCGATCAACATGATCGTCTTCTTGTTGTCCTTGCGCCTGGTGATGCCCGAACCGAACGACGCCATCGGGTCGAACATCGGATCGGGTTGCGAGACCAACCGCTGCGACACCGCGGACTCGCGCGGGCCCGACTCGGACAGCGCCGGGAACGTCGGGAACTGCGCGTCGCTCGCGACCGTCGCGGCGAGCGGGTTCGCGTTGCTGCTGGCGCCGAACGCGGGCGGCGGCATCGGCGCCGGGATCTTGTTCGAGCCGGTGGCGAGCTTGCCGTTGGTCGCCGCGCCCATGCCGTTGAGCGTCGCGGCGGGCGACGCGATCGGCGGGATCGTCGGGCCCTTCTCCCAGCCCTTCGAGGTCGACACCAGCGACGACAGGTCCGGGCTCGGATCGCTGCTCGCGGCCATCGCGGCGAGCGACGGTGGCGCGACCGGCAGCGGCTTGGTGCCCTTCTTGGGCGACGGGAGTCCCGCGCCGCCGTTCTTCGGATCGTCCTCGGGGTTGTCGTAGATCTGGGTCTCGAGCTCGTCGTCGTCCCACGCGAGATCGCCGGAGTCTTCCTTGCGCCCCCGCTTGACTGGTGCGGCGGCTGCGGCAGCCGAGATCACCGGCATCTGCCCCGACGAGCGCGACGGTGGCGCCGGCGGCGGCTTGGTCGCCGGCATCGCGGCGGTCGCGCGACGCGCGGGCGGCGGCGTGTTGATCGGCGGGCGCGAGCCGGTCGGCGCACGCGAGGTCGCCGGAGACGGCGGCGGCTCGGCCACCGGAGCCTTGAGCTGGCGGTAGCTCTCGAGCTTCGCGGTCTCCTCCTCGATCTCCTTGTTGAACGTCTTCTTCATCCACCCCGCGAGGTCCTTGCGCGAGTAGAACTCGCCGGCGGTGTAGACGAACGCCTGGAGCTCGTCGTGGAGATCGATCGCGTTCTGGTAGCGGTCCTCGACGTCCTTCGCGAGCGCCTTCAGGACGATCAGCTCGAGCGCCTCGGGGATCTTGCGGTTGTAGGTCGACGGCGGAAGGATCTCGACGTTGCGGACCTTCTCGAGCGTCGAGAAGTCGCTCTCGCCGACGAACAGGCGCTCGCCGGTCAGCAGCTCGTAGAGCACGATGCCGGCGGAGAACACGTCGCTTCGGCGATCGACGGGGAGGCCGCGCACCTGCTCGGGCGACATGTAGCCGAACTTGCCCTTCAGGATGCCGGCCTGGGTCTTCGAGCCCTTGCCCGCCGCCTTGGCGATGCCGAAGTCGATCAGCTTGACCTCGCCCTCGAACGACACGAGGACGTTTTGCGGCGACACGTCGCGATGCACGAGCGACAGCTCGCGGCCCGACTGGTCGCGCTTGTTGTGCGCGTAGTCGAGGCCCTCGCAGACCTTCATGATCATGAAGCACGCCTGCGCGACCGGCATCGCCTCGCCGACCTGACGGCAGCGGTCGAAGATGTTGCGGAGGTCGCGACCGTGGACGTGCTCGAGCGCGATGTAGTACGCGCCATCGACGACGCCGAGGTCGAAGATCTGGGCGACGTTGGCGTGGTTCAGCTGGACGCTGAGCTTGGCCTCGTCGATGAACATGCGGATGAACTCTTTGTCCTCCGCGATGTTGGGCAAGATGCGCTTGACCGCGACGAGGCGCTCGAAGCCCTCGACGCCGAAAGCTTTCGCGCGGAACACCTCGGCCATCCCGCCGACGTTGATGCGCTCGAGCAGGAAGTATTTCCCGAAGGGCGTCGGCTTCTTCACAGGGCGGCGGCTTTCCGATACCGGAGGCGCACCCCGGCCAGGAGGTTGGACCCTATCAAAAAACGATTCCTTGGGCCACAAGCAGTATGATCCCCCACGGCCTCGTACTCCACGACGTTCGCCACCACCACCAACTTGTCATGGACGAACTGCGACGCCAGCACGGCTTCGGGAGACCCCACTAGTTCTGCGTCAGGGCTTGAGCGGGCTCCATCTTCGACGCCTTGCGGGCGGGAAGGTAGCCACCCAGGACGGCGAAGAACACCGCGCACCCCAGTCCGCCCAGGAGGATCCACCACTGAAAGTGGAACCATGTCGTGGGTTTGAACGGGAACTTGGGGACGTAGCGGTTCGACAGCGCGTCGACGCCGCGCGACATGAGCCAACCAAACAAGATCCCGAGCAGGCCGCCGATCAGCCCGATCAGGCCAGCCTCCCCCATCACCACGAGCTGGACGTCGGTCTGGCTGGCGCCGACCGCCCGTAGCAGGCCGAGCTCGCGGCGGCGCTCCGAGACCTGCATGAAGAAGTTGTGGGCGATGTTGACCGCCGAGATCCCGATGATGACGAGCGAGATGATGACCAGCACGAGCCGGATCACGAACACCACGGTCGCGAACTTCTCGCCCAGCGAGTCCTCGAGGCGGAGGTCGAGCGTGTCCTGGAGCCACTGCGAGAACACCGCGAGCTGCTCGCGCTGGGCGAGCGTCACGACGATCGACGAGTAGGTCTTGCCGGCGTCGACGTTGACGAACTCGGTGTTCCACCGCGAGATGTACTGGAGCGGCACGGTCATGCCGATCTTCTTCGCCTTGGCCGAGATCCCGACGACGGTCGCCTCGACCTCGCGGTGCTTGCCGGTGTCGCCGGTCGAGCCGAACACGCTCATGCCGAGCGCGAGCGTGAAGCGCATGCGCTCCATGCCGCCCTGCTGGATGATGAACTTCGCGAAGTCCTGGTCGATGATCGGCGTCTTGTGCGACTTGGCGAACTGCGTGTTGTAGAGCTCGAGCATCGTCGGCGACAACACGACGGGCACGCGGTGGTGACACGTGTTGTCGATCTTGTCGCAGTAGTAGCGCTGGTGATCGGTGCACGGGTTGTCGTCCTTGGGACCCGGCGGCACGCACTGCTGGCGCGGCTTGGTGTTGTTCTCGGCGGCCTCCCAGTCGCGGAACACGTCCGCGAACATCGTGTGCTCGCCCGGGGTCAGCGTCGAATCCTCGACAACGTAGCTCGGGTCGATGCCGTCGGCGGCGCCGCCGATCTCGAGTGAGAGGTGTGCGCCATTGAACGTGCCATCGCCGTACGCGGGGAACTGCAGGCTCATGCGCGGCAACACGCGCTTGGCCTCCGAGCGCCCCTTGATCGTCTGCACGAGGCTGTCGTCGAGGCGCTTCGAGATGTCCTTGCCGAGCAGCGACACCTGCGGCGCGACGACCTCGACCTCCTCGACCGGGAAGATCTTCTCGAGCACGGTGCCGACCTGCTCGGTCGACGCGAGGAACAACACGAACGTCGCGATGCCGATCACGATGCCGAACGACGACAGCGCGAACCGCCCGAGCCGCTTGTAGCGACCGCCGCGGGCGAGCAACACGATCGACGCGACCACGCCGGCGACCAGCAGCGACAGCCACAGTGGGCCGAGCTCCCAGCCCCAGACGATCACGCCCGCGAGGATCACGAGCGCGACGATCGCGGCGAACACGCCGCCGAGCTTGCTCTCGCCACCGCCGGTGGTCGCGACCTCGCGCTTGCTGCGGAACGTGTTGGCGGCGACCATGCGCGCCAAGCTCCCGATCGGCATCATGAGAGGGACCTCGCTGCGCTCGGCGCTCTCCGCCGCGAGCTGCTCGCGGCGCGCGATCCAGACCGCGCGCGCGTCACGAGGGCCCCGCCGTCTCCTGGAGGGCCTCGTCGGTGGTCTCGACCAGCATGCCGTCCTTCATCGCGATCACGCGCTGCGCGATCGACGACACCCGGCGCTCGTGCGTGACGATCACCATCGTGACCTTGTCCTTGGCATTGAGCTCCTGGAAGAACTTGATGATCTCCTCGCCGGTCTTCGAGTCGAGCGAGCCGGTCGGCTCGTCGCACAGCAGGAGCTTTGGCGAGTTGAACAGGGCGCGCGCGATCGCGACGCGCTGCTTCTGGCCGCCCGACAGCTCGCCGGGCCGGCGGGTCGCGAAGTCGGACAGCCCGACGCGGCGCAGCGCCTCGTGGCCGCGGGCGTCGACCTCCTTGGTGTCCTTCATGAACGCCGACGGCAGCGTGACGTTCGCGAGCACGCTCAGGTGATCGAGCAGGTTGAACGCCTGGAAGATGAAGCCGATGCCGGCGTTGCGCATCCGCGCGCGGGCGGCATCGTTCGCCTTCAGGATATCGGTGCCGAGGACCTCGACCTCGCCGGCGTCGGGCTGGTCGAGCCCGCCGATGATGTTGAGGAGCGTCGACTTCCCGGAGCCACTCTGACCGACCAGGGCGATCAGCTCGCCCTTCTCGACATCGAAGCTGACGCCGCGAAGGACCTGCGTCTTCGCGGTGCCGGCCCCGTAGCTCTTGGTGACATCGCGAAGCCGGATGACGGGGGCGTTGCCCGAAGGGGGAACCGATGGCACGGCGCGAGCACCCTAACACGGCGTCGCGCACCTACCGGTTCGCTACCGTCGATTGCCACGTGCTTCGAGCACCAGCTCGTGGCCGACGATCGCGAGCGCGAGGTGGCCGTCCTGCCACTGCATCATGTGACCGACGATCCGATCGGGCGGCAGGTTGACGAACTGGAGCAGCGAGCGCCACGTCTCGACGGTCAGCTTGGCAGGCGTGATGTCGATCGCGGCGATCGGCGTCGAGGCGGCGGGCTTGCCGGTCGCGATCGCGTCGAGGATCGTGTCGCCGACCGCGAGGATCGCGAGCGTGTCGGTGATCACGTAGTCGAGCGTCGGGCCGAACGGGATCGAGATCGAGTGGCCCTGGTACGAGCCGAACGCCTTGGTGCTCTCGAGCGTCGAGCGCATCGGGATCTGGTCGAGCTTCTCGGTGACCAGCTTGGTCGAGGTGCCCTCGATCGCGACCGCGCCTCGCCCGGTCTTCTTGTCGAGATCGAGCGTCTCGACGAACGCGCGCGCGCCGCGGATGCCCAGCTGCTTGACCTTCGTGACCTCGTCGTCGAGCCCGAACGTCTTGGTGCACGGCGCGAACCAGGCGAGCACGGCGGCGAGATCGAGGTTCCACTGGACGCCGAACGCGGCGGAGGCCGACGCGGCGCCCCAGCCGGGTGGCGGCGGCAGGATCGCGGCGGCGATCTTCGACGCGGCACCACCGAGATCCAGGGAGATCCGCCCGGCCGCCTTGCCGTTGCCGGCCTCGGCCGCGAACCCGATGCGCCCGACCGGCTCGAGCAGCTTGGTGCACGCGAGCGCCGCCGGGATCCGGCTGTCGAGTCGGCTGGTGAGCGCCTTCAAGTCGGCGAACCCGACGAGGCCCTTGGCCGCGAGCGTGCCGCCGCCGGCCTCGGCCCACTTCCAGTCGCGCGACCACGCCGGCGCGCCACGGTGGGCGCCGAACCAGCTGGTGCCGGCGTCGTGGGTGCCGAACGCGAGGTGGATCCACAGCCAGTCGTCGGCGACCGCCCAGCTGAGCCGGGTGTTGCCGTCGAGCTTCGTGGTGTAGATCTCGGTCTTGTCGACGACGACCGAGCTGGTCGTCAGGCCGCCGTCGCGCAGCCGATCGAAGAACGCGAGGGTCTGTTCGGGCGCCGACAGGTGGGCGACCAGCGTCGGATCGAGCTCGTCGGAGAACAGCGCGATCCCACCCTGGAGGTCGACGCCGAGCTGGGCGAGCACGTCGGGCTTGAACAGGTTCAGGTGGATGTGGTTTGCGAGATCGGCACCGAGGTCCTTGGCGCCGACGCCGACCATCACGCCGACCGCGTCGATCGTGGCGGCGACGGCGAGCTGTGCTCCGCTCACCGTGCGCGCGGTGAGGACATAGGTAGGATTCGGTGGGACCCAGCGCGTGGCGGAGAACGCGGGTGCGACGATCGGCGGGGTGTGCGGATCGTCGACGGCAACGAGCGTCTTTCTGGTGCCGCAACCGCCCGCCAGGACCGCGATCAGCGCGAGGGCTCGCATTTCGCTCAGATTGCCATAGTTATTCCGCAACCGAGGCCGTCGCCGGTCGAACCGCTTCGCAAGATGCGGCACAATACGCGGAGCGTGTCATGAGTCCGATTGGTGGCCCCGGTGGCATTGGTGGACCCGACGGACCCAGCGGACCCGACGGACCCGACGGCCCCGACGGCGTCGCCGACGTCGACAGCGCCGAGCGCACCGACGCCGCGGACGCCGCGGACGCCGCGAGCCGGATCGGCCCGAGCCAGCTCGACGCGCTCGCCGCCGACATCGCCGCCGGCAAGCTCACCGCGCAACAGGCGATCGATCGCATGGTCGATCAGGCCGGTGGCGACCTCGGCTCGACCGAGCGCGCCGAGCTGCGCGAGCTGCTCACCGATCTCGTCGCCAACGATCCGTACCTCGCCGGCCTCGTCGGCCGCGTCTGATTCAATACGCTTCGTCGCCGAGGAACAGCTGCGCGTGCTTCGACCCGCGCGGGCCGACGTACTGGATGTACGTGAAGCGCTTGGGCTCGAGGGCGATGGCGTCGAACGGGCGCGTCATCGGCCGGTTGTTGCCGTCGTGGAACGACGCGATCACGACGATGCGTGCCGGGCGATCGGTCGGGTTGGTCAGCTTGGCGGATACGAGGACCTTGTCGCCGTCGTCGACCTGCTTCTGATCGGTGAGCTGGGCGACCGGGCCGTACGCGGGCACGAGCACGCCGCGGACCTCGACGCGCGCGCCGATCGCGGACGACCGCGGCTGGCGGGCATCGTCGATCAGGGCGTAGGTCCGCGACTCGCGCGACGGGATCCACAGCGACTGCGGCTTGAGCTGGCCGACGACGGTGCCGGCCTGATCGGCGAGCGAGCCGGTGAGCGTGACGTACGCGCCCTCGGCGGCGGTGTTCTCGGCGTCGACGAGCACGAACGTCGCGGTCTCGGCGAACTGGCCGTCGCCGACGGTGTCGGTGCGCATCTTCGCGTCGGTGGTGACGCGGATGACGCCGGGATCGAGGTGCTTCTCGCGCAGCTCCTCGCCACACCCAGGTCCGAACACGAGTACGAGGACGAGGACGACTACGGACACAGCCGAGGTATAGCGCGTCTACGCCGCGGTGGAGCGATGGCGCGCGGACGGCTCGTGCGTGCGCAGGCACGCGCGGACCGCGGCCGGGAGCTCGAGCTCGGTCATGTCGAACCGTCCGAGGCACGTCGCGATCGTCGCGACGCGCTCCTCCGAGGTTGCGCGCTTGTCGACGATCAGCCGCCACTCGCCCTTCACCTTGCACAGGCCACCACGCAGGCCGGTCTGCACGACGGTCTGCAGCGCCTCGTAGCTCACGCGGACGCCGAGTTGCTCGGCGGCGGACTCGAGGAGCTCGACCATCACTTCGGACTTCACCTCGCCACCCTATCAAACCGGATCCACAGCGCAACCTCAGTGTCCGAGTTCCGGACGTCCCCGAGATCGGTTGGCCTCAATTGATCTGCGCAACGCCCTGCGGCGTTGCGCAGCGCCCAGCCAGAGGCCGGGCTTGCCTCAATTGATCGGCAGAACGACGCGAAACGCCGCGCCGCCGAGCTCGCTGCGGATCACCGAGATCTCGCCGTGGTGCTGATCGATGATGTTCCGCACGATCGGGAGGCCGAGGCCGGTGCCCTTGCCGTCCGCCTTGGTCGTGAAGAACGGCTCGAAGATCTTCTCGCGATCGGCCTCGGGCACGCCGGGTCCCGAGTCGGCGACCTCGAGCACGACCGTGGTCGACGTGTCGACGCGCGCGCGGACCGCGACGGTGTGGGGCGGCGCACCCTCGCCGCTCGGCGGGCTCGCCTCGACCGCGTACACCGCGTTCGTGATCAGGTTGATCAAGACCTGCTCGAGCTGGCCACCGACCGCCTGGATCACCGGCAGATCGGGATCGACCGTGACCTCGAGCGCGATCCCGGCGCGCTCGACGAGGTGCTCGCAGATCGACACCGACTGGCGCACGACTCCGGCGAGATCGACCGGGCCGGTCTCCTTCGCCGACGGGCGCGCGTACTGCACGAGGTCGCGCGAGAACCGCAGGATCCGCTGCGCGCTCGCGCCGATCCGCCGGAGCTTCTCGAGATCGGTCTCCTCGGTGCCGCGGGCTTCGAACTTGCGCGCGAGGTACTCGGCGTACACCGTGATCGACGTCAGTGGATTGTTGAGCTCGTGGACGACGCCGGCGGCGAGCTCGCCGAGCGTCGCGAGCCGCTCGGCGCGCACGACCTGGTGTTGTAGCGCCTCGATCTTCGACTGGTCCTGGCCGATCGCGACGACCGCCTCGATCGGCCCGCCAACCTGCCCCGCGCGTCCGACCGGCGCGATGCTCCACACCGTGCGCACGAGCCCCGAGGCGCGCGTCGGCAGCGCGACGGTGACCGCGGCGTGGTGCTGACCCGCGAGCGCCGAGGCGAACGCGCTGGTGAGCGCGCCGCGCTGATCGCCGCTGATGAAGTCGCGCACGTCGCGCCCGTGCACCTCGTCGCGCGTGAACCCGGTGAGATCGAGCAGCGCGCGATTGCACACCGTGATGCGCCACGTGCGATCGACGCCGAGGATCAGCGCGTTGGCGCTCTCGAGGAGCCGCGACTGATAGTCGCGCAGGCCGATCGCGTCCTCGTGGAGCCGGCTGGTGCGCAGCGCGCAGGCGAGCTGGACCGCGACGAGCTGGACGACCGGCTCGTCGTCGTTGCGCGCGTCGGCGCCCGGCGCGTAGCCGATGTCGAGCACGCCGTAGAGCTCGCCGCCCGCCGCGAGCGGCACCGCGAACCCGGTCGCGACCCCGGTGAACGGAGAGTCCCAGCGATCGCGCACGAGCAACCGCGCGCTCGCGGCGACCGCGCCCTTCAGCTTCGCGGCGGTCAGCGCCTGCGCGGTGACCGTGACTCCCTCGCGGGCGACGCCGTCCCGCAGCGCGGCGCCCGACGCGTACGCGCGCCCGGGATCGCGGCTGCGCAGCTCGAGGACGCGCACGGCGTACGCGCGGGCCGGCAACAGGCGCGCGAGGATCGCCATCGCGCGCTCGACGATGACCTGCTCGGTGCCGGCGAGCTCGGCGAGCTCTCTGGCGGCGACGAGCTGCGCCTCGGCGGTCGGCGCGGTCACGAGTTGCCTCCGCGGCGCGCGTCGAGGTCGGACAGATCGCCGAGGCTCGGCATCATCTCGGCCGAGCCCTCGGTGCGCACGATCGGCTCGAACTCGCCGGTCTGCCGATCGTCGGGTCCGTACGCCGGGCCGCTCGGATCGACGAGGATCTCGGCGACCGGGGCCTCGACCGGCTCCGGCGGGACCGGCTCGGGTGCGGGTGGCGGCTCGCCGCCGGGATCGGGGGCGGCGCGCTCGAGGTCGAGCATGCGCGCGGTGCCGACGTAGTCGGTGGTCTCGTACTTGGTGATGCGGCCGATCTTCTTCACGATGCTCGCCATCCGATCGGCTTCCGAAAGAATCACCCCTACCGCCCGCAGATGCTTGGCGTCGGCCGCGCTCTGCCGCTCGATCAGCTGCGCGTACCCCATGATCGAGGTCAGCGGCTGGTTGAGCTCGTGGGCCGCGGCGCCGGCGAGCTCGGCGACGAGCGCCTGCTTCTCCGACATCTGCAGCTTCTGTTGTGCGTCGAGCAGGCGCTGCTCCATGCGGATGCGCTCGCGGAGATCGGTGAGGATGCCGACCGTGGCGACCTCGGTCTCCTGCTCGTAGACGATCGACGCGGTCATCGACACCGGCACGCCCTCGCCGGTCGCGATGATGATCTCGCGGCGCGTCTGCTCGAGCCGTCCGACGCCGCCGTACGACGTCGACCGCAGCATCTTCATGATCTGCCGCGCGCCCTCACCCTCGTAGAGCTTCCAGACCGGCAGCTTGCCGATCACATCGCGCGCGCGGTAGCCGAACAGCCGCTCGGAGCCCTGGTTGAAAAGGATGATCTCGCCGCGCAGATCAGCGGCGATGATCGCGTCGACCGTCGAGTCGATCAGGCGCTCGAGGAACTCCTTCGTCGACCGCAGCTCGTGCTCCAGCGCACGCTCCGCGGTGACGTCGCGGAACGACAGGATCACCGCGCCCGAGCCGGCCAGCACCGTCGAGGTCGACACCGACACCCACACCGGCAGGTTCGACGTCGTCGACAGCTGCAGATCGAACGCCTCGACGTTGGCGCCCGCGAGCACGCGCGTGATCGTGTCGGTGACCTGGATCGCCTGCTCGCCGGCGACCAGGTCGACGAGCTCGCTGCCGATCAGGCCGTCGCGCGCGAACCCGGTGATCCGCTCGGCGGCGCGGTTGACGAACAGGATGCGGCCGCCGTCGTCGAGCACGACGACGCCGTCGGCGCCGGCTTCGAAGTGCTCCTTCAGCGAGTCGATGCCGCGCAACCGGCGCTCGGCCTCGTACCGCGCGCGGGAGATCTTGTGCGTCTGGTCGCGCAGACTCTCGAGCACCGCGCCCTGCCGCAGGTGGGCCGCCATCAGGCTCGCGATCAGCCGACCGAGCTCGAGGCCGCGCGTGCCGAGGTGACCGAGGCCGGGGTTGCGCTTGCGGAGCAGGATCGCGCCGAGCGGACGGTTGCGCCACTGGACCGGGACGACGACGACCGCGCGCACGTCGCGCGACTGGAGCATGTCGGAGATCGACGCGGTCAGCGGATGGGTGAGCACGTCGTCGATCAGCACCGGCTGCACGGTGCGGATCGCCTCGTCGATCTCGGGATACTCCTTGATCGCGAGCGTGAACTGGCTGCGCGGCTCGGCGTCGTTCGCGGCGATCACGAACGCGTGCTCGGAGCCCTCGATGTGCGCGACCAGCGACGCGCGCTCGAACCCGAGGATGCCGGCGGTGATCTGCAGCGTCTGGGTCAGCGCGGTCGCGTCGTCGCCGTAGCTCGTGAGCACGTCGTTGATCCGGGCGAGCGCGAGCGGCCCGGCGGAGTCGCGGCGCGACAGCTTGGTCAGGTTGCGGCACCGCGTCGCGAGCACGAGCGGCGTGGTCGGCGTGGTCGCGACGTCGGTCGCGCCGGCGGACAGCGCCTCGCCGACCGCGGTCGGTGGGACCGGCGGGACGACGGCGAGGATCGGGATATCGGCGAGCGCCGGCACGTCGCGCGCCTCGGACACCAGGTGCGCGGCGTCGGCGCCGGTGATCACGAGCAGCGTCGGAATCTCGCCCGTGGTCAGGCGGCTCGCGGCGACCGCGGTGACGCCGCTCGCGCCCAGCTGGGCGACCAGCGAGGCTCGCTCCTGGTCGGTTCCGCCGAGGACAACGATGGTCGGTTCCACCGCCGACGAAGGTAGCACGCGCGCGTCAGGCGACGCGATCGAGTGCGGCGAGCGCCGCGGCGAACACCGCCTTGACCGGCACGCCGTGAGCCTTCGCCGCCGCCGCACAGGCCTCGAACTCCGGCGCCGCGTTGCGCAGCGCACCCTGGGCATCTCGCGCAAGTTTCACGCGGATTGCCCCATAGCGCGTGTCGACGTCGACCAGCTCGCGCGCGAGCACGCTGCGCTCGACCGGCATGAAGCGCACGCCGATCGTGGTGGTCTCGCGGGTGATCGCGTCGATCACGGCCGCGCGGGTGGCGGTGGTCGCGAGCGCCGAGAGCAGGATGGCCGGGCGGCCCTTCTTCATCGTGATCGGCGTCCACCAGGCGTCGAGCGCACCGGCCGCGAACACCGCCTCGAGCGCCGGCCCACACAGCTCGGGGCTCATGTCGTCGAGGTTCGCCTCGAGCTGCCAGACGAGGTCGGCGTCGGGCGTCGGCAGGTCGAGCTGGACGACCCGCAAGACGTTCGCGCGATCGGCGAGGTCGGCATCGCCGGCGCCCCAGCCGACCCGACACGGGCGACCGGCAGGCGCCGGGGTCCACGCGGTGACCGACGCGGCGAGGATCGCGGCCCCGGTCGGCGTGCACAGCTCGCGCGGCAGGCCGCCGTCGGCCATCACGCCACCCCCGTCACGCAGCACCTCGAGCGCGGCTGGTGCCGGCACCGGCAGGACGCCGTGCGCGCAGGTCAGCGTGCCGTGCCCCATCGCGACGCTCGCGCACGTCATCGAGCTCGGCTTCAAGAAATCGAGCGCGGCCGCGGTGCCGACGACGTCGACGATCGAGTCGATCGCGCCGACCTCGTGGAACTCGACGGTCTCGACCGTGGTGCCGTGCAGCTTGGCCTCCGCGCGCGCCAGCCGATCGAAGATGTCGAGCGCGCGTTGCTTGGCGCCGTCGGCGAGCCGGGCGTTCGCGATCCGTCGCCGGATGTCGCCGTAGTGGTGATGGTGGTGGCCGTGACTCGGATCGAGCGCGCCGCTGGTGTCGACCTTGACGTCGATCGCGGCGATGCCCTTCTTGACGACCTTGGTCGCGGACAGCCGCTTCGGATCGATGCCGACCGCGGCGAGGGCGGCGTCGACCACGCTGCGTGGCACGCCGAGATCGAGCAGCGCGCCGAGCATCATGTCGCCGGCCGCGCCGCTCGCGCAGTCGACGTGCAGGTGCATGCCGATGCCGACGGTCACGCGCGGGCCTCGAGCGCGCCGGCCAGCCGCGCGATCCGCACCGCGGCGATCGCGGCGCCGACGCCGTTGTCGATGTTGACGACCGTGATGCCGGGCGCGCACGAGCCGAGCATGCCGCCGAGCGCGACCAGCCCGTCGACCGAGACACCGTAGCCGACGCTGGTCGGCACCGCGATCATCGGTCGATCGACGAGCCCACCGAGCACGGACGGCAGCGCGGCCTCCATGCCGGCGATCGCGACGACGACCGCGCACGCGCGGATGTCGGCGACGCGCGCGAGCAGCCGGTGCAGCCCGGCGACGCCGACGTCGACCACGCGCAGGACCGGCGCGCCGAGGAACTCCGCGACCTGCGCGGCCTCGGCGAGCACCGGCAGATCGCTGGTGCCGGCACACACGAACGCGATGCGGCCGCACGCCGGGCGCTCGCCGATGACGCCGAGCCGCACGAGCCGCGCGACCGGATCGATGGCGACCTCGGGGACGAGCGCCGCGATCGCCGCGGCCTTGTCGGCGTCGACCCGGGTCGCGAGCGCGGCGCCTGCCTTGCCGGCGAGCTCTTTCAGGAGGGCGGCGATCTGCGTGGCCGTCTTGCTCTGGCCGTAGATCAGCTCGGGCGCGCCGGTGCGCAGCTCGCGCTGGTGATCGACGACCGCGTCGGCGATCTCGGCGAACGGCAGCTCGCCGATCAGGCGCGCGGCGGCCTCGGGTGCGAGCACGCCGGATCGGACCTGCTCGAGAACGGCGGCGAGTTGTTCTCTCGTCACGCTGGGGTCACTTCTTGCGCTTGGTGATCCGGACCGACTCGATCGCGCGATCGGTCGCTGCCACGATCTCGATCACGAGGCCGGCGATCGCGAGGGTCTCGCCCTGGTCCGGGATCTTCCTGAACTTCTCGATCAACAGGCCAGCGATGGTCTCGTAGTCCTCGCTCTCGGGCAACCCGAGCTCGAGCTCCGCGTTGAGCCGCGCGACGCTGGTGCGGGCCTCGACCCGCCACGAGCCCGGCTTCTCGAGCCGGATCGGCGACGGCTCGGTGTCGTGCTCGTCGTCGATCTCGCCGACGATGATCTCGAGCAGATCTTCGATCGTCACGATGCCGACCGCACCGCCGTACTCGTCGACCACGATCGCGAGGTGGACCTGCTCGGCCTGGAGCTGCACGAGCAGATCGGAACCCTTCATCGTCTCGGGCACGTAGGTCGGCGTGTGCGCGAGAGTCGAGACCGTGGCGCTCGCCGCGGTCGTCGAGCGCGCCGCGGCCTGGAGGATGTCGAACACGTGAACGATGCCGACGATGTTGTCGAGCCGGTCCTTGTAGATCGGCATGCGCGAGTGCTGCTTGTCGGAGATCTCGAGCGCGGCCTCGCCGACCGTCGTCTCCTCGGGGAGCGCGGTGACCTCGGACAGCGTGACCATCAGCTCGCCGACCTTGTACTCGGACAGCTCGAAGACGTTCGCGATCATCTCGCGTTCCTCGGCGCTGATCTCGGGCTTGTCACCCTGCGGCTCGCTCTCGATCAGGAGCGCGAGCTCGTCGCGGGTGACGAACGCCTTCTTGCGATCGGTGCGGGTGACGCGGGTCAGCGCGGCGGCGAACGTGCCGACACCGATCACGATCGGCCGCAGCAGCCACGACATCAGCTGGAGCTGGGCCGCGAGCCCGTCGACGATCGCGTCGGCGTGCGCCTGCACGATGGCCTTGGGCACGAGGTGTCCGATCACGAGCAGCGGCGGCAGCGCGATCAACGCGGCCCACAGCGGCGTCACGCCGCGCTGCTCGCACTCGATGCCGATCGCGAGCACCGCGACGAGCGAGCACAGGTTCGCGCCGACCAGCGTGGTCGCCAGCGTGACCTGCGGGACCGCGAGCATCCGCTCGGTGCGCACCGCGGCGCGCTTGCCGCCCGCGGCGCGCGCGCGCAACAGGTTGCGATCGCACGCCGACAGCGCGACCTCGGCGCTGACGAAGAACGCCTGCAGCATCACGCACACGATGCCGACCCCGATGAGGGACGACGTCGACATCACGGCTCCCCTCGCCGTCGGCGCCGCTTGGCGAGCTCGTCCTCGATCGAGTTGGGATCGGCCTCGCCGTCGTCGTCGTCGTCGGTCTCGGAGTCCTCGCGAAACACCGGCGGGATGGTCGTGCGCGTGCGGCTCGGCAGCCCGGCGATGTGGCGGTCGGTCGGGGTCGTGCCGAGCGCCGCCGACAGCATGTCGACGTCGACCGAGGCCGGCGCGTCGTCGTCGACGATCGGGATCGAGGTCGGCGGTGGGGTCGGCTCGAGATCGGCCGGCTCGGACCGCGCCCGCACGACGGACTCGACGTCGGACGCGAACACGCGCGCGCCCGGATCGGTGATCGGCCGGCTGACCTCGTCGATGACATCGCGCGGGACCGGGCGGCTCTCGTCGAGCGGATCGTGGCGCGGGATCGGGCCGGTATCGATGCCCGAGCCCGCGGTGGGCACGCCCGGGGCCGGCGTGGCCGGGCGCCGCGCGGCCTGCATCTCGGTGCGCTCGTCGCGCAGGACGCCGAAGATCTGGCCGAGCAGATCGTCCATCGTCACGATGCCGAGCACCTTGCCGTACTCGCTGACGACGATCGCCATGTGCACCTTCTTCTGCTTGAAGGTGAGGAACAGCCGCTTGACCGGCGTCGTGCGCGGCACGAACAGCGGCTCGTGCAGCACCTGGACGAGCGGCTTGCCGAGCGCCTGCCCCGGCGCGGCGACGCGCACGAGGTCCTTGGCGTTGACGATGCCGCGGACGTTGTCGAGCGTCTTCTGGTAGATCGGCACGCGCGAGAACCCGCGCCCGGCGAGCTCTCGGACGAGCCGCTGCATCGGCAGGTCGTACGACAGCGCGAAGATCCGATCGCGCGGCGTCATCACCTGGCCGACGTTCTTGTCGGAGAACTCGAACACGCGGTGGATCAGGCGCCGCTCGCGGGCGTCGACCTGGCCCTGCGCGCTGCCGGCGTCGATCAGGTGGCGGAACTCCTCCTCGGACAGGTCGCGCGCCGGGCGGGTGCGGGCGGCCTCACCGAGCGGGCGCAGGATGACCTCGGTGATCGCGCCGATCACGAGGCGCACCGGCGTGATGGCCAGCGTGAACAGCCAGAGGAGCCCGGTGCACGCACGCGCCCAGCCGAGCGGCGCCTTGGCGGCGAGCGTCTTCGCGGTGACCTCGGAGATGAGGACGATCAACGGCAGCGTGATGCCGAGCGCCATGCCGAACGCGGCGATCGGCGACGTGCAGGTCTGGCACGCGAAGCCGAGCGCGAGCACGGCGAGCAGCGCGGTGCACGCCTCGTTCCCGATCAGCACGGTCGCGATCAGCCGGCGCGGCCGCTCGAGCATGCGCACGATCAGGCGATCGGTCGCGCTCGTCGACTTGGCGAGCTGCTCGCGATCGACCCGGCGGAGCGAGAACAGCGCGACCTCGGTCCCCGAGATGAACGCGGACACGAGGACGCACGCGACCGCGAGTGGGATCGCGATCGCCAGGTCGTCGATCACGCGACCTCGATCGGGAAGCTCGCGGTGAACGTCGAGCCGGCGCCCGGGCTGGACTCGACCCAGATCCGGCCGCCGTGGGCCTCGACGTACGCCTTGGCGAGCGTGAGGCCAAGGCCGGTGCCGCCGAACGCGCGGGTCGACGACGAATCGACCTGGAAGAACGGCTCGAAGATCTTGGCGACCTGCGCGTTCGAGATGCCGATGCCCGAATCGGAGACGACGAGCTGCATCGCGGTCGGCTCGCTCGTCGAGCTCGGCGCGAGCGCGCCCGGGCGCACGCACACGCCGACCTTGCCGCGGTCGGGCGTGAACTTCACCGCGTTCGACAGGAGGCTCGCGACGATCTGGCGGATCTTTCTGCGGTCGCCGACGATCGTGCACTCGCCGCTGGTCTCGATCTCGATCGCGATGCCGCGCCGACCGGCCTGCGGCAAGACGGTCGCGACCTCGGAGCCGACGAGCTGGGCGAGCGACAGCTGGGTGCGCTCGAGCGCGAGCTGGCCGCTCTCGAGCGACGCGACGTCGAGCACCGTCGTGATCAACCCGAGCAGCTGGTCGGCCTTGCCGAGGATCGTCGTCAGATAGTCCTTCTGGTCGTTCGAGATCGGGCCGGCGATGCCCTCGACCATCATCTCGGCGTAGCCGATCACCGACGTCAGCGGCGTGCGCAACTCGTGCGACATCGTCGCCAGGAAGTTCGACTTCAGGCGATCGAGCTCCTCGAGTCGGGTCACCGCGCGCTGCAGCCGCAGGTTGTGCTCGGTGAGCTCGGCGAACGTCAGGCGCATCGCCGCCTCGTGGGTCTGGGCGGCGAGGTCGCGGGCGTGGGCGTGGAACACGACGAGGTTGAGGATCTGGTCGACCAGGGCGAGCGCGGCGTCGGGCTGGGACCCGGCGGCGGAGAGCTCGCCGAGCCGCTCGCCATCGTAGAGGAACGGCCGCGTGACCACCGGGGCACCCTCGGTGCCGGCGATCCGCGCGCCGGCCCGGTCGAAGATCGCGAGATCGCCGCCGAGCGCCTTGCGCACGGCCTCGATCAACTCGTCCAGCTCGGGGACCAGGCGCGCCAGCTCGAGGCGCTCCTCCGTCGCAGTCACCGCAGAAGTGTACCCTATCTCACGTTCCAGGACTACTGACGCCCGCGACGTGCTCGCCGACGTGCTCGACGATCGCGCGGCGGAACGAGTCGGCATCGACGCCGGTGCGCTCGACGAGCTTGAGGTCGCGATCGAGGTGCTCCCACACCCGGGTCGCGAGCTCGAAGAACGTGGTCACGACGCCGGTTCCGGACTTCGCCGACGCCTCGGTCACGCAGGCCGGCTCGACGAACTGGGCGCAGTCCGCGAGCGGCAGCGCGTCGGGGAGGTCGCGCTTGTTGTACTGGACGATCACCGGGATCTTCGCGAGCCCGAGCGCCGACAGGTTGGCGGTCAGGTTGTCCCACGACACCCGATTTGCCTCGCGCTGATCGGGGCTCGAGTCGGCGACGAACACGACGCCGTCGGTGCCGGCGAGCACGACCTTGCGCGTCGCCTCGTGCACCGGCTGACCGGGCACGGTGTAGACCTTGATGCGGAACGAGAAGTTCGACGCGTTGGCGCGAAAGAAGATCGGCAGGAGATCGAAGAACAGCGTGCGATCGTCGCGCGTGTCGAGCGTCATCAGGCGACCGCGGTTGAGCTTGTCGACGAGGCCATGCAGCGCGCGCAGGTTCGACGTCTTCCCCGATAGCGGCGGCCCGTAGTAGACGAACTTGAGCGTCAGCTGACGCTCCGTGAAGTCCACTTGGGCCACGGTGCAACGCTACCGCGTTTGCGGCGCGACCGGTGTCGCCGGCGTGAGCTGACCCTCGGGCGTGTCCGGGTTGGAGTCGGCGTGCTTGAGGATCGCGTATGCGAACCCCACGATGATCGCGACGATCATGAGGCCGAGGACGGCGACCGTCGCGCGGTACGGCGCAGGTGTGCGATCGGGGCGGGTCGCCGCGCTCGCGAACATCGTCGCCTCGGCGGCCTTCTGTAGCCGCTCGATCTGGCGCCGCGCGATCGGATCGTCGGGCTGCTCGCGCGCGGCATCGCGATAGCGGCCCGCGGCCCACGCGTAGATGCCGTGGCGCGCGACCAGCTGCATCAGCTCGTCGTGGCGCGACGGCGAGGCCCAGTCGGCGACCGCGCGATCCCACGCCGCGCGGATGTCGTCGCCGGCGGTCGCTTCGTGTGCCTCGGAGTACGCCGGCATGCGGTCGTTCGCGAGCCCGCACTTGCCGCACGCGGCGCGCTCGGGCACGCGCGCTTCGCCGCACTTCGGACAACGCTCCGCCATCGCGGGTTCAGTGTGTCACAGGACCGGACGCCACGGCACGGGCGTCGCGATCACGACGAAGATCACGAGCATCGCGATCGCGCGACGGCGCCGGGCCGGATCGAGCGGCGCGTCCGCGACCGGCGGGTGGTACTCGCCCGACTGCCGGCGCATCAGGCCGAGCAAGATCGTCCACATCAGCCACGGGATGGCCCCGTTCTTGGCGTAGTCGAGGCTGTCGACCCAGCTCTTGCCGGCGCGCATCGCGGTACCGAACATCACGCCGCCGCAGGCGAGCCCGATGACCGGCAGCGCGAGGTGAAAGCGCTCGCTCCACTTCTCGTGGCTCTGGCCGAGCGCCGCGCGCGCCACGTGGCCGCCGTCGAGCTGGCCGATCGGCATCAGGTTGATCTGGGTCACGAGCAAGCCGACCCACGCCGCCACCGCCATCGGGCTGAGCTGGACATCCATGCCGTCGCCCGGCAGCCAGCGCCCGAACACGGCGTACTTGAGGAGGGCATAGAGGATCGAGTTGCCCTCGATCATGTCGTCGGGCTTGATCGGCGCGACCTCGGAGTTCATCAGGCCGATCACGAGCAGCGGGATCGCGACGACGAGACCGGCGATCGGCCCGGCCGCGCCGACGTCGAACAGCTTGCCGCGATCGGTGATCGGCGACTTCATCTTGATGACCGCGCCCAGCGTGCCGAGCGAGACCTGCGGCGGCAGCGGGATGAAGTACGGCAGCGAGACATCGACGCCGTGGGCGCGCCCGACGAGGTAGTGGCCGAATTCGTGGCACACGAGAATGCCCATCAGCGTCGCGGCGAAGGCGATGCCGCCGTGCAGGTACGTCGTCACGCAGGCCGCGACAAACAGCAGCACATGGAGCCAGAGCTTCTTCAGAGCGGTGAGGTTAGCGCGCCTCTGTGAATTGGGGACGAGCTGGTCGCCCTGGACCTCGAGGATCGTGGCGGTCCGCTCGAGCTCCCCGGTGCGCAGCATGACGGCGGCCCCGCAGGCGCCGTCGTCGAGCTTGGCGGTCGCGAGCGCCGTCCGCATGGCGGACCGCGGATCGGGCGACGCGGCGGCGGCGAGCCGCAGCCGTGCGACGAGGATCGCGGCATCGTGGGTCTGCGCCGCGGCCGGGCTCGGCTGGCGATTGGTGCGGCCGGCGAAGGCGGTCGCGAACGCGACGGCGAGATCGTCGCCGGTCTCGGGCGCGCACGCGTCGAGCACGAGCGCGCCCTGCACCGCCGCGCCGCCGCGCAGCGGCAGCGACGGGTGATGCCAGCCGGCGCCGCCGACGAGCTGCACGATCTGCGGCACGTGGCCGCCGTGCTTGCGCGCGAGCATCTGCGGGTCCGGGAAGTCGGTGACGCGCAGCTCGACGTTGAAGTACGGCAGGAACGCCGCGACGATCGCGGCACGGTCGTAGCGATCCGGGATGTAGAGCAGCGAGAACGGCACGTCCGGCGAGAACGTCGCCCAGCCCTTGGGGCCGTGCTTGCCGAGGTGCTCGCGCAGCCGAGCGTTGGTCGCCGGCACGAGGTTCAAGAACCGTTTCACGTCCGGCTCGAGGTCGCCGCCCGTCGGATCGTAGCTGCCGTTGCCGGTGACCGCGATCCCGAGGTGTTGCGCCTCGGCGACGAACGCGTCGGCCTGCTCGCGCGCGACGTCATCGCGCGGCGCGAACACCGCGACCGTCGGAAAGCTGTCGGCGGCGGCCATGCGCGCGATGGCGCGGGCCTCGTGCGCCGGCGACTCGACGAGCCGGAACACGCCGGCTGCCGGATCGGCACCGTCGGCGGGCGCGAGCAACCCGATCGGGATCCCGCGCAACATCGCGGTCCGCGCCGCGGCGCGCGACTCGCGCTCGCCGACCGGACCGAGGATCGCGACCGCGCCGCGATCGCGCGCGGCGTCGACGGCCGCGATCGCGCCGGCGTCCTCACCGCGGGTGTCGAGGAACAGCCATTTTGTCTTGCCATCGCCGGCGAGCTCGATCGCGACGCGGAGCTCGCCGCCGATCGCCGCGAACCGCCCGGTCAGCGGCAACAGCACGGCGACGGTCGCCGGATCGACCGGTGGCGCGGCGAGCTCCTGCGCGAGCGCCGCGAGCTCGGCGTGCACGCTCGGCTCGTCGGCCGCGGTCGCCGCGCGCGCGACGAACGCGCGGGCCTCGGCATCGCCGCCGCGATGGTGCGCGAGCCGAGCCGCGCGCAGCGCGACCGCCCCGGCCGGCGCGCGATCACCGAGCTGCGCGAGCGCCGCCGCCGCCTGCACCTCGTCGAGTGCGACGACCTCGGTCGCGACCCCGACACCCCCACCGGTGACCGGGACATCGCGCGCGACGTGGGTCGTGCCGCGCTCGTGCTCGGTCCACGCCTGCGGCCGCGGCGTGCACGCCGCGATCACGATCAGCCAGCGGATCATTCGTCGAGCAACGATCGGACGCGATCGATCAGCCGCTTCCGCCCGCCCGCGCCGCGATCCGCGCCGGTCATCGCGCCGAGCTCCTCGATCAGCTCGCGCTGTCGTGGCGTGAGCTCGGTCGGCACCGCGACGGTGACCTCGACGAGCTGGTCGCCGCGTGGCGCGGTCTTGCCGCTCGCCTGCGGGATGCCCTTGCCGCGGATCCGGAACACGCGGCCGGGTTGCGTGCCCGGTGGGATCCGCATCTTGACGACGCCGTCGAGGGTCTGGACGTCGAGCACGGCGCCGAGCGCGGCCTGCGAGAACGAGATCTCGACGGCCGATCGCACGTCGAGGCCCTCGCGGCGCAGCGCGTGCTCGGCGATCCGGATGCTGACGTGGAGATCGCCGTCGATCGCCCCGCCCTTACCCTTCTCGCCTTCGCCGCGCAGCGTCTTGACCGCGCCGTCCTTGGTGCCGGCGCCGATCGCGATCACGAGCTCGCGCGCGCGGTTGTCGATCGGCGGCAGGGTGATCGTCTTCTCGCAGCCAAACGCGGCCTCCTCGAACGTGACCTCGAGCGTGTAGCGGAGGTCGGCGCCCTTCTGCTTGGTGCGGCGGCGACGGAGCACGTCGTTGAACAGCTCGGCCGCGGCGTCGACGACCGCGGACAGCCCGCCACCGCCGTCGTCATCGGGGTGGCCCCAGCGATCGTAGCGCGCGCGGGTGTCCTTGTCGGACAGGCACGCGTAGGCCTCGTTGATCTCCCGGAATCGCTCGCCGTTGTCGTGCCCGGCGATCGCGGCGACATCCGGGTGGTGCTTGCGCGCGAGCTCGCGAAACGCGCGCTTGATGTCGGTCTCGGTCGCGTCGCGCGGGACCCCGAGCACCGCGTAGTAGTCGCGCTTGCGCTTGGCCACTACGCGCTCCCCTCGCCGCCGCCGGGTTCGGCGAGATCCGCGGTCGCGTAGATCGCCTCGCCGATACGCTGTGCCGAGATCTCGAGCCGCGCGACCGCATCTTGCACGGTGCCGGGATCCTCGGAGTCGAGCGCGAGTCGGCACTCGGCGAGCTCGGTGATCATCAACTCGCGCTCCTCCTCGCCGAGCATGCCGCCGAACTCGCTCATCGCCTTGTCGGACGAGTACAGGATGCCTTCGGCCTTGTTGCGTAGGTCGGCGATCAGGCGGCGGATCTGGTCGTTCTCGGCCATCTGCTCGCCCTCGCCGACCAGTCGATCGATGTCGTGCTCGGACAGGCCCGTCGTCGGGGTCACCGTGATCGCCTGCTTGCGCCGCGTGCCGTGATCGTACGCCGAGACCGACAGCACGCCGTCGGCGTCGATGTCGAACGCGACCTCGATCTTCGGCACGCCGCGAGGCGCCGGAGGGATCCCGGTGAGCTCGAAGTTCGCGAGGGACTTGTTGTCACCCGACATCTCGCGCTCGCCCTGGAGCACGTGGATGTTGACGAACGGCTGGTTGTCGACCGAGGTCGAGAAGATCTCGGTCGCGCGCGCCGGCAGCGACGTGTTGCGCGGGATGAGGCGCGTGAACACGCCACCCGCGGTCTCGACGCCGAGCGACAGCGGCGTGACGTCGAGCAGGAGGACCTCCTGTACCTCGCCGGTCAGGACGCCGGCCTGGATCGCGGCGCCGACCGCGACGACCTCGTCGGGATTGACCCGCCGGTTGGGCTCCTTGCCGAACAGCTCCTGCACGAGCGCGTGGACGCGCGGCATGCGCGTCTGGCCGCCGACCAGGATCACGACGTCGACATCGGCGGCCGAGAGGCTCGCGTCCGAGAGCGCGCGCTTGCACGGCTCGAGCGTGCGCACGACGAGCGGCTCGACGAGCGTCTCGAGCTCGTGGCGCTCCATGATCATCTGGAGGTGGCGCGGCCCGTCGGGCGCCGCCGCGATGAACGGTAGGTTGATCTCGGTCTGGAACGCGCTCGACAGCTCGATCTTGGCGCGCTCGGCGGCCTCCTTGAGGCGCTGGAGCGCCATGCGATCGCCGCGAAGATCGATGCCGTCGTTCAAGCTCGCGAACTTGCCGAGCAGGTGCTCGACGATCGCGTTGTCGAAGTCCTCGCCGCCGAGGAACGTGTCGCCCGCCGTCGAGCGGACCCGGAACACGCCGCCGTCGAGCTCGAGGATCGAGATATCGAACGTGCCGCCGCCGAGGTCGTAGACCGCGACGCGCTGGGCGGTCTCGGTCTCGACGCCGTACGCGAGCGCGGCGGCGGTCGGCTCGTTGACGATGCGGAGGACGTCGAGCCCCGCGATGCGGCCGGCGTCCTTGGTCGCCTGACGCTGGGCGTCGTCGAAGTACGCCGGGACGGTCACGACGGCCTCGGTGACCGGCTCGCCGAGCCAGTCCTCGGCGGTCTGGCGCATCTTCCCGAGCACGAGCGCGGACACCTCGGGCGGCGAGAAGTCGCGTCCGCGCACGCGGACGTGAGCATCGCCGTTCGGCGCGCCGACGACCTCGTACGGACAGGTCAGGAGGTGGCGCTGGACCTCGTCGTCCTCGAACTTGCGACCCATCAGCCGCTTGACCGCGTAGATCGTGTTCTCGGCGTTCGTCATCGCCTGGCGGCGCGCGGCCTGGCCGACGAGGCGCTCGCCGCTCTGCGCGAAGCCGATCACCGATGGTGTCGTGCGCGAACCTTCGGAGTTCGCGATCACGACGGCCGAGTCGCCATCCATGACGGCGACGCACGAGTTCGTCGTTCCCAGATCGATCCCGACGACGCGCGCCATCGGTCTCGGTTACTCGGCCTTCGCCTTGGCAACGACGACGAGCGCCGGTCGCATCAGCCGGTCGCCCGACTTGTAGCCGCGCTGGAGGACCTGGATCACGGTGCCGGGAGGCTTGTCGCTCTCCTGCTGCGAGATCGCCTCGTGGACGTTGGGATCGAACGGGTGGCCCTCGGCGTCGACCAGCGTGACATCGAGGCGCTCGAACGCGGTCGTGAACTGGCGCAGCACGAGGCGGACACCGTCGACGATCGGGCTCGGCTCGGCGTTGCCGGCGTGCTCGATCGCGCGCTCGAGGTTGTCGACGACCGGCAACATCTCCTTCAGGACCTTCTGCTTCATCTCGAGCTTGGCATCGTCGAGCTCGCGCTTCTGCCGCTTGCGCAGGTTCTCGAGATCGGCGACCGAGCGAAGGTACTTGTCGTAGTTGTCCTTCTTGTCCTTCTCGAGCATCGCGATCTTCAGCTCGAACAGCTCCGCATCGCTGGCCGTCGGCTCGGGCGCGACCGCCGGGGCGTCGACCTCGACCGGGAGGACGTCACCGTCGGTCGGCGCGTCCTGACTGGAATCTCCACTCATCGAGTCGACCATAGCCACGATCCCGTGCGGTTGCTAGCCGTTCAGGTCGGCGAGAAGCTGCGTCACGATATCGGCGGTGACATCGACGACCGACATCACCTTGCCGTAGTTCATGCGCATCGGGCCGATCACCGCCAGCGCGCCGATCGGGCGGTCCTCGGGGCCGTACGACGACGCGACGACCGAGCTGGTCATCAGGGCGGCGGTCGCGGTCTCGGCGCCGAGGAACACGTGGATCCCTTCCGCCGTGCGCGTGCGCTCGAGCAGCTTGATGAGGGTCTCCTTATCTTCGAGCGTGCGCAGCAGCTCGCGGGCGCCAGCGAGATCGGACACGGCATCGGGCGTGTCGAGGATGTTGGCCTGGCCCGAGACCACGACGCCGGCCGAGCGCTCCGGCCCGACGAACACCGCGTGGCCGAGCTCGATCGCCTGGGTGGTGGTCGACTCCGGCGCCGGGCTCGCGCGCAGCCCGGCGAGGTCGCGGATCACGCGGTCGCGGACCTCGTCGAGCGTCATCCCGGAGAACAGCTGGTTCAGGTAGACGTGGATCCGCTCGAGGCTGCGTGGATCGACCGAGATCTCGCTGAGCAGGCGATTCTCGATCCGACCGTCGGTGGTCACCAGGATCGCGATCAGCTTGCCGTCGCGCAGCGGGAGGAACTCGATGCGATCGAGGCGCTGGTGCGTCGGATCCTGCGTGACGATCACCGCGGCGTGCTGCGTGAGATCGGACAGCAGGCGCGACGCGCGCTGGACGACCTCCTCGGGGGTCGGCGCGGCGACGCGATCGCGGATGTCGTCCTTCTCGCGCGCGGACAGCCCGCGCACCTTCAGGAGGCTGTCGATGAAGAACCGCAGGCCGGTCGGCGTCGGCACGCGCCCGGCCGAGGTGTGGCGCTGCTCGAGCAGGCCGAGCTCCTCGAGATCCGCCATCACGTTGCGGACGGTCGCCGGCGACAGCCCGAGGTCGTGGCGCCGGGTGACCGTGCGCGATCCCACCGCGTCGCCACCGTTGTGCAAATACTCGGTGACGACGGCGTAGAGGATCTTTTGCGCGCGGCGAGGCAGGTCACTCATGGAGACGGCGTCGGCGTACCTTACCGCGTCGTCACACGATCAGCGCAGCGATCGCGTCGGCCATCAGAAAGCCTCGCAGGGTCGGCGAGATCCGGCCTCCCACGCGCTCGGCGAGGCCCTGGTCGACGAGCCGGGCACCGAGCCCCGGGGGCAGCTCGGCCTCGGCGACGCCATCCCGGGTCCGCATGCCGAGCCAGGCGCGGTCGCGGGCAAGCTCGTCGGGGTCGCTGGTGATGGCCTCGGGGGCGACCTTGGCGAGGTAGTCGACCGCGCGCCGCGGGTTGGTAGCGCGCACGCCCGAGCCGTCGGCGCGGAGCTCGAGCGACGCGGCGCCGACGCCGAGCCCGAGGAACGCGTTGCCGCGCCAGTACAGGCTGTTGTGCACCGCGCGCTTGCCGGGTCGCGCGTAGCTCGAGATCTCGTAGTGCTCGAAGCCCGCGGCGGCGAGCGCGTCGTGCGTGCGCGTGTAGAGCGCGAGCAGGTCGTCGTCGGTGCGCGGCACCAGCTCGCCATCGCGCACGCGCCGCCCGAACACCGTGCGATCCTCGATCGTCAGCTCGTAGACCGACAGGTGATCGATCGAGGTCGCCGCGATCGGGCCCTCCCACGACAGCCGCGCCGGGCGCGCGGTCGGCGTGCCGAGGATGAAGTCGGCCGACGTGGTGAACCCGCCGTGGGCGAGCACGCGCGCGACCGCGCCGACGCCGTCGCCGAACCGGTGGTCGCGGCCGAGCACGACGAGCTCGTCGGGATCGTGCGACTGCACGCCGATCGACAGCCGGGTGACGCCGGCGGCCTGCCACGCCTCCAGGTTCGCGGGCGTGCAGTCGGTCGGGTTGGCCTCGAGGGTGACCTCGCGCGGCGTCGCGGCGTAGCGCGTGCGCACCGCGGCGATCGCGCGCGCCAGCTGCGCCACCTCCCACAGCGACGGCGTGCCGCCGCCGAGGTAGATCGAGACCAGCTCGCCGGGGAACGCGTCGGCGCGGGCCGCGAGCTCGTCGAGGATCGCGTTGGCATAGCTCGCGTGCGGGGGCTCGCCGGTCTCGACCGCGAAGTCGCAGTACGGACAGCGCTTGCGGCACCACGGGAAATGAAGGTAGACGCCTACGTCCGCCAATGCCGCCAATCTACCTCGACAACGCCGCTTCGACCCGGGTCTCCGACGACGTGCTCGCGCTGATGACCGAGGTCATGCGCACCGCCTGGGGCAACCCGAGCTCCCAGCACCCGCAGGGTGCCGCGGCCCGCGACCACATCGCGACCGGGCGCGCGCGCCTGCTCGCCGCGATCGGCGATCCGAAGGGCACGCGTGGCGACCTCGTGTGGACGAGCGGCTGCAGCGAGGCCGACGCGCTCGCCGTGCTCGGCGCCGCCAAGCACCGGCCCGGGGCGATCGTCGTGTCGGCGATCGAGCACCCCGCGGTGACCGCCACCGCCGCGCGGGTCCGCGAGGTCGTCGAGGTCGCGCCGCGCGAGGGCGCGGTGATCGATCCCGACGACATCGCCCGCGCGGTCGTCGATCACGCCGCCGGGGTCGTCGCGATCGTGATGGTCCAGAACGACCTCGGCGTCGTGCAGCCGATCCGCGAGATCGCCGCCGCGGTCCGCGCCGCCGCGCCGCGATGCCACATCCACGTCGACGCCGCGCAGGCGCTCGGCAAGCTGCCGGTCGACGTCACGGTGCTCGACGTCGACTCGATCGCGTTCGCCGGTCACAAGCTCGCCGGGCCCAAGGGTGTTGGCGCGCTGTGGCTGCGCGCCGGCGCGGTCATCGAGCCGCTGTGGGTCGGCGGCGGCCAGCAAGGTGGGCTCCGCGGCGGCACGCAGGACGCGCCTGGCGCCGCCGGGATGGGCCTCGCCGCCGAGCGCGCCGTCGCGCAGATGCCGAACGCGCGGATGCGCTGGCTCGAGCTCGCCGGCGCGGTCACCGATCGGCTCGCCGGGCTCGCGACCAAGCTCGTGCCCGATCAGCGACGCTCGCCGCACATCCTCGCCCTCGGGATCGCCGGCGTGTCTGCGGGTGCGCTGCGCAACGTGCTCGCGTCGCGCGGCGTGTACATCTCGACCGGCTCGGCGTGCGCGGCGGGCCACGACGGCAAGCCAACGCCGGCGCTCGTCGCCATCCGGCTGCCCGACGACACCGGCATGTGCCGGCTGTCGTTCGGCCTCGACACCACCGCCGCCGAGGTCGCCGAGGCCACCGCGATCATCGCCGAGGTCGCCGCGAGCCTTACGAATCGCTGACTTCGCCCCTGTGGATTGGGGACGCTTTTCCGAGTTGCTCGAGTTAACTCGAGCAACTCGGAAAAGCGTCCCCCTCGCCGTCCGGGAAGCGGACGGGTCAGCTGTGCGGGGCGGCCATCGTGAGCTTCACGGTGCCGCCCTTGTTGGGCTTGAACTTCCAGCCCTTGATCACCGGGACGAGGCACTGACCGAGCGCGTCGGCCTGGTGGCCATCGGACAGGCTAACCGTCGTGACGGTGCCCGACGCATCGACGCTCATGATCACGATGATCTTCTTGACGTCGCCGACGGTGATCGCATTGACACCCTTGCTCGCGCGCAGGAAGCACCGCGAGGTCAGGCCGGAGTTCTTGTTCGCGAGATCCTCGATCTCCTCGGCGGGATCGGGCAGCCCGTGGGTATCCGGCACCGGGATCGGGTTGGTGTTCGGATGCGGGTGCTGCTGCGGGCGCAGGAACGGGTTCTGCGGGTTCGCCGTCGTCGCGCCCGAGCCTGCCGGATTCGGATCCTGCCCGCTCGTCTTCTTGATCGTGTCCTCGGGCCGCTCGGTGCTGTAGTCGGGGCCGTTGTGGAGGCCACCGAACGTCGTGTCGTCGCCACGGTTCACCACCAGCACGACCGCGACGACGATGCCGACGAGCGCGGTGACGCCGATGCCGAGCATCAGCGCCATGCGGTTGTTGGTCGCCTGCGGCGTGACCGGCTGTGGCTGCATCGCCATGTCGGGCACGTAGTTCGGATCGAGCGGTGACAGCGACGTCGGATCGACGCCGGGCGCGAGCGGCGCGATCGGCAAGCCGGTGTTGAGATCGACGCGCGCGATGCCGCCGGTCGAGTTGCCGCCGATCGCCTGGTTGACGCCGCTCACGCGACCGATCAGCGGCGCGAGCCCGACCGGAACCGCCTGGCTCGGGTTCGTGCGCGGCTTCTTCGCGCCGGGACCGTTGCGCACCAGATCGGCGAGGTTGACGACGCGCGACACCTCGCCGATGTCGAGGTCGTCCTCGCCCTCGGGCTCGTCGGCGAAGCTCTCGGCGGCCGGAGTCAGCTGCGGCTGCGGCTGTGGCTGGGGCTGCGCCAGGGCGGCGAGCGACACCGGTGGCTTCACCTTCGCGGCGCGCGGCTCCGGCGCCTCGTCGGTGAACGGCGGCGACGTGATCTGCGTGGCCGAGTCAGCGATGTCGAGATCGAAGCCCGGGATCTTCTTGGCGCCGCCGAATCCGCCGGCGCGCGGCGCGACCTTGGCGACCGCGGCGACCGACCCCGCCCCCGAGCCGTTGCTACCGTTCGCGGGCGTGGGGATCGCACGTGGCTTCAGGGCCGGCACGCCGGGCACGCCACCCGGCGGGGTCGCGCGCAGATTGCCGGGCGGAAGTGCCTGCGCGGCCGACTTCTCGAGCGACGCCATCGTCGCGGCGAACAGCGGCTTGGGTTCTTCCTCGACAACGGCCGGCGTCGCGACGGTCGCGATGCGCGCCTGCGGACCGCTGCCACCACCGCGCGGCAATGGCGGCGGCGTCATCGGCGCCGGCGGCTTCTTGCGGAGGCCGCGGAAGTGGCTGACCTTGTCGACCGGCAACCAGTCGTCGAAGCCCTCGCTCCAGCAGTGCAGCTCGGCGTCCCACGCGCGCCCGGCGACCCAGCGCTGGGCCTCGGCGAGCGAGAACGGGCCCGACTGATCGCCGTCGATCGAGACGTACCACTCCTCCTCGAGGGACGACGGTGGCTTGGCGGCCGGGTTCGACATCGCCGACGCGAACGCGGCGCCAAGCGCGTTGCGTCCGGGGCTCGCCGGCGCCGCGGTCGCGGTCGCCGCCGACGCTGCCTCGACCGGAGGCGCCTGCGTCGTCGACTTCTTGGGACGCCCGACCGCACCGTCGGCGGTGGTCGCGCCATCCTCGACCGCCTGCGCCTCCATGCCCTCGCGGACCGTGATGACGTTCGCGCAGTTCTTACAGCGGATCTTCAGGATCTTGCCGCGGACCCGATCGTCGCCGATCGAGTAACGCGTCTTGCAGCGGTCGCACAGGAACTTCACGTCCTGCTCCCCGAGCAAGCATCAGGTAGCCGGAGGCCTTCACAGCGCGACACGAACCTCGATTGTGCCGAAAAACTCGAGTCCCTGCAAAGGGTCACGGTCGGCCCTTCCGGACGTCTTCGACGGCGCTCCCGGCGTCGATCGCTTCGGATCCACCGGGATTCGGCACGCCGGCGTCGGTTGGCTCGACCAGTGGCTTGCCCCGGCGCCGGGGGACGGTGACGGTCGAGATCGTCACGACGTCCCGGATCTTACCGGCGGCCTTCACGGTCAGAAGTCCTCCGACGTCGATCGCCTCGGCCCGGCTGGACAGCTCGAGGTAGAGCTCGACCTCGCGGAGCTCGGCCCCGATCCACCGGGCATTGGTGCTCGACAGCTGGTAGATGACGGTCGGCTCGACAGCGCGGACGAGGCGGTTCGCCTCCATGTGGAACACGGTCAGTTGCCAGGTCCGCTGGGCCGGCTCGTCGCTCCGGGTGATCGCGACCAGCTCGTCGCGGTTGTCGACCACGTTGCGGAGCGCCGCGGCGAACACCAGGTTCGGGACCCGCAGGACGATCGCGGGCTTCTCGCTGTCCGCGCCGCGCACCGCGATGTCGTCCTCGGTGACGTCGACCATCTCGCCCGGGCCACTACCGAGCAGGCAGGCGCCGAACGTCAGGCCGGCCGCGGTCGGGCGCGGGCACGGCGGCAGTTCGGCCGGCGGCCGCGCCGCGTCGGTCAGGACGACGATCGCGCGCGCCTTGTCGCCCTCGACGATGATCCGCAGGTTGTGCAGGCTCGACGGCACGACGAGCCGCGGGTCGTGTGCGTGCTCGGGCTCGACCAGCGGCGGCCCGAGCGCCTTGTCGATCTCGGCGCGCGAGGAGCCGACGTGACAGCCCGACTCGGTGCGCGCGACGTCGCCGTTGATCACCGCGACGAACGTCGCCGTGCCGCTCGGCTCGGGTGCGCCGATGAGGACGGTGTCGTCCTCGGCGCGGATCAGGCTGCGATGGACGAGGTTCGCGATGTCGTACACCGCGATCCGCGGGCTCGACGGCAGCTGCTCGATGGTCTGGTCGAGGCGCTCGCCGAGCTTGTACGGCCCGACGCCCTCGGCGCGGATCGCGTGCGGCGGCAGCGGCCGCACCGTGCCCGACGGTGGCTCGATGATCCGGCGAGGTCGCTCCTTGTCGCGCTGGATCTGCGGCTTGTCGGCGTGGTCGGAGCACGCGCCGCCGACGATGGCGAGTCCGACGAGGAGGCTGCGCGCGATCACTTCAAGAAGATATATGCCACGAGCGCGAGCACCGCGACGCCGAGGAACCCCACCAGCATCCAGGCCAGGCGTGGATTCGGGGCGTTGCGTGCCAGGATCGCGCCACCCACGTCGAGCCGGGGCACCGGTGTCGGCTGCATCACCGGGAACTGGAGGACCGGCGCGAGCGTGACCGGCTGGGCCGGTGGCGCGATCGGGATCGTCGTGACCATCGTCGCCGGATCGTCGTCGACGTCGCCCGGATCGCCGTCGCCGAACCCGTCTTCCTCGACGGTGATCGGCCGCTTGCGCGGCACCGGCTGCTCGGTCGGCTCGGTCCGCTCGGGATGCGCGATCGGCTCGGGAGCTGGCCCCGCTCCGGTGACCGCCGCCATCCCGGCCGGCCGCATAGGCACCGGGGTCCGCATCGAGCGCAGCTCGTCGAGCCCGACGCCGAGCGCCGCGGCGACGTCGGCCTCGGGCTGCTCGGCATCCTCCCAGTCACGGGCCTGCGCCGGCCCGGGCGCGCCCTCGACCGGCGCGAAGGTCTCGAAGGCCTGCTGGTCGAAGTCGAGCTCGGCGTTGGGCTCGGACTGCGCGCGCGCCTCGGCCTCGCTGACCAGCTCGGGCCGCCGCTTGCCACCGCCGGCCGCGGTCAGCATGTCGAGGTAGCGCGCGATCCGGACCGGTCCCGAGTGCAGGCGCTCGTCGCGCAGGAATGTCTCGAGATCGTCGGCGAGATCGTACGCGGTCTGGTAGCGGTCGTCGGGGTGCTTCTCGAGGGTGCGCATCACGATCGCCTCGAGCGCCGGCGGGAAGTTGCGGCGCACGAACGTCGGCGGCTCGATCGTCCCCTGCGCCAGCTTGTCGACGACCTCCTGCGCGTTGCCGCGGAACAGGCGCCGCCCGACGGTGATCTCGTACAGCACGATGCCGAGCGAGAAGATGTCGGAGCGATGGTCGACGAGCGGCGCGGCGCCCGGCGCGTGCGGCCCGCGCACCGCCTGCTCGGGCGACATGTAGCTCAGCTTGCCGGGCAACGTCTCGCCGCGCTGGCGCTGGCCCCGCGCGCGCGCGATGCCGAAGTCGATGACCTTCAGGAAGCCATCCTGGGTGACCAGCAGGTTCGACGGCGAGATGTCGAGGTGGACGATCTCGAGCGGTACGTTCGCGTGCTCGCTGCCCTCGGCGCCGCGCTTGGCGTGGAAGTAGCCCATCCCGGCCGCGGCCTGGCGCATCAGCTCGACCGCGTGCTCGAGCGGCAAGAACCGATCGTGCGCGATGCCGCGGCGACACAGCTCGTTGAGCTCCTCGCCGACGATGTACTCCATCGCGATGTACGGGATGCCGTCGTGCTCGTCGACGTCGTAGACGTGCACGATGTTCGGGTGGTTGAGCAGCGCGCCGATGCGCGCCTCGTCGAGGAACATCTCGACGATCCGCGGATCGTCGGCGAGCTCGTGGCGGAGGCGCTTGATCACGACCTCCTTCTCGAACCCCGCCATCGCCGCCTGGCGCGCGAGGTAGATCTCGGCCATGCCGCCGACCGCGAGCCGGCGGATCAGCGTGTAGCGCCCGCCGAACGCGGTCGGCTCGAGGTCCGAGGTGCGGTGGCGCTTGACCATGACTACGGCTGCAGCGCCGGGGGCAACGGGTTGCCGGCCGCCGCGTGGGCGGCGAGCGTCGCGTCGATCGCGGCGCGCGCGAGCCCGGCGACGTTGCCGGTCAGCGGCGGCAGCGCGACCGGGTCGATCGGCGCGCTCGTCGGCGCGACCAGCTCGGTGAGGACCGCGGTCATCCCGCCGGCGAGCCCGTCGAGATCGTAACCGCCCTCGAGGACCGCGACGATGCGCCCGCCCGCGACGCGATCCGCGATCATGCGGAGCCGGCGCGCGAGCTGCGCGAACCCGGCGTGCGTCACGCGCATCCCGGCGAGCGGATCGTGCTGGAACGCGTCGAACCCGGCGGAGACCAGGATCAGATCGGGCGCGAACTTGACGAGCGCCGGCACCACGGCGTGATCGAACGCCGCGAGGTACTCGGCGTCGCCGCAGCCGCTCGGCAGCCCGATGTTGAGCGTCGCGCCGCGCGCGTCGACGCCGCCGACCTCGTCGGGTGCGCCGGTCCCCGGGTAGTACGGATACTGGTGGGTCGAGATGTAGAGCACGCTCGGGTCGTTCCAGAAGATGTCCTGGGTCCCGTTGCCGTGGTGCACATCCCAGTCGACGATCGCGACCCTGGCGGCGCCGGCCGCGCGCGCCGCGGCCGCGGCCACCGCGACGTTGTTGAGCAGGCAGAAGCCCATCGCGCGATCGCGCGTCGCGTGGTGCCCGGGTGGCCGCACGACGGCGAGGCCCTGCCCCAGCTTGCCGGCGAGCACGTCCTGCGCGAGCTGGCTGGTCGCCCCGGCGGCGGCACGCGCCGCGTCCCACGTCATCGGCGAGAAGTAGGTGTCGGCGTCGAGCCAGCCGGTCTTGCCCGGGACGGTCTTCTCGAGATCGGACAGGTAGCTGCCGCCGTGGACGCGCGCGAGCTCCTCGTCGGTCGCCATGCGGATCGGCACGCGGGTCCCGCGCTGTTCGATGCCGGCGCCGACGAGCGCACTGCGCACGGCCTCGGCGCGCGCAGGTCGCTCGGGATGGCCCGATGGCGCGCGGTGCTGGACGAAGATCTCGTCGAGGACATAGCCGAGCATCAGGCGCGCGGAGCTTACACCAACGGCCAGCCCGCCCGCCGGGATCGTCAGCGCTTCGTCGCGCCGGCCAGGCGGAGCACGAGGCCGGAGATCGCGAGGAGCAGGCCGAGCGTGCCGGTCACCGTCAACGCCGAGCGCAGCGCGATCGAGGGTTGCACGTCGAAGTAGCGGGTCACGGTGTAAGGCCCGACGTCGAACACGACCCCGGCGATCACCGTCGCCGCCACGAGCGCGCAGCCGATCGCGATCATCGCGGTCGTGCGCCGCGGCCGGATGCGCGCGACGACGATCGCACCTGCGAGGCCGCCGACCACGGCGATCGCGCAGGTCGCGCTGGTCAACGTGCGGACCGCGCCGAGCTCGCGCAGATAGGCAAAGCCGTAGGGCCCGTCCGCGACGACCGCCATGCCGGCGACGACGATCACCGCGAGCGGCGCGGCGATCGCGCTCGCGGTCGCCCAGTGCTCGAGCCGGGGCGATGTACGCCCGCGAACCGATCGCAGCGCGAGGCGCGCGAGGCAATAGCTCGCGGCGCCGAGCGCGGCGATCGCGAGGACGACCCGCCATTTGTCACCCACCAGCAGCCGATCGAGCAGGTTTCCGTCCTCGAGGTCCCCGATCGACGCGCGGTCGAGGCAGCCGTAGATCACGAGGCCGATCGCGCACCCGAGCACCACGGTGCTCGCGATCGCGCTGCCGGCGACGTGCGCGAACCGACCGCGCTCCACGTCGGGTTCGGGGCGCGCGAGCACGCGCATGGCGGCCATAAAGTTCGGGGCCGGTTCGCGCGTGGTTCGCGCGAGCACGGCGAGATCGGCGGCGATCAGATCGTCGGTCATGACGGTTCTCCGGTGGGGGTCTCGAAGAGCGACGGCTCGGCGTCGTACAGCGCGCGCAGCTGCGTGCGTCCCCGGGCGAGGCGCGACTTGATCGCCGAGCTCGAAACCCGGTGGAGCGTGGCGATCTCGTCGACCTGCCAGCCCTCGATCTCGAACAGGACGATCGTCTCGCGCACGATCGCGGGTAGCCGGGCGAGCGCGGCGCGGACCCGATGGTTGGCTTCGGCGGCGGCCGGGTTCCACGCGAGGTCGCGATAGCCGTCGTCGCGGGCGGGCTCGTCGCCGAGCGGCACGAGGCGGCGCCAGAACGCGCGCCGGCTGCGCGAGCGGTGAACCGAGCCGACGATGCGGTAGCTCCACGCGCGGACCGCAGCGTCGTCGCGCAGGCTGTCGAGCTTGGCGAACGCGCGCGCCATCGCCTCCTCGGCGAGGTCGTCGCCCTCGGCGTTCGACCGGCACAGGCCGCGAGCGAACCCGACCAGCCGCGGATGCAGCGGCTCGACCAGGCGGCGGAACGTTCGGCGCGCGACTCCATGGTGACCAGGACGCCTCCACCCGCGCGATCGGTCGCATCGGGCGTGCCGATTTCTAGTCGCGCTCGGAACGCGGGGTGCGCGCGAGCAGCTTGATGATCGCCTGGCGGACCGGGACGCCACCGTGGATGATCTCGTTCATCGTGTCGGTGATCGGCGCTTCGACGCCGAGCTTTCGGGCGAGCTCGTGCGCGACCTTGGTGGTCTTGACGCCCTCGGCGACCATGCGCATGTCGCCGAGGATGTCGGACATCGTCTTGCCCTGGCCGAGGGCGAGGCCGACGCGCCGGTTGCGCGAGGCGTCGCCCGAGCAGGTCAGGACGAGATCGCCGACGCCGGACAGCCCCATGAACGTCAGCGGGTTGGCGCCGAGCGCGACGCCGATGCGCGTGATCTCCGCGAGGCCGCGGGTGATCAGGGCGACCCGCGCGTTCGAGCCAAAGCCGAGGCCGTCGGACACGCCCGCGCCGATCGCGATCACGTTCTTCAACGCGCCGCCGATCAGCACGCCGGCGACGTCATCGGTCGTGTAGATCCGGAAGTGCAGCGTGCCGAGCGCCTCCTGCGCCTTGGCGGTGGTGTCGGGGTCGTGCCCGGCGAGCACGATCGCCGCGGGCATCCCGGCCGCGATCTCGGCCGCGAACGTCGGACCCGACAGGAACGTGGCGCGCCCGGCGATCCGCGCCGGGAAGATGTCGCGGTACAGCGTGTCGATCGTCGACAGCGTGCCGTCCTCGAGCCCCTTGCTCGCGTTGATCACGATCGCGTCGGGGTGCATGAACGGCGCGGCGCGGCCGAGCACGTCGCGGATGCCGTGCGACGGCGTGACGCCGACGACGAACTCGGCACCGGCGACCGCGGTCTCGAGGCTCGCGGTCATCGCGATCGTCGCGGGCAGCACGTGGCCCGGCAGGTACGCCTTGTTCTCGCGCGTGCGCTCGAGCTCCTCGGCCTGCTCGGGCTTCCGGCAGAAGAACCGGACGCGGTGGCCGGCGTTGCCGAAGGCGACCGCGAGACAGGTGCCGTAGCTGCCGCCGCCGACGACCGCGATCTCGCTCATCTCAGGGCAGGCCCTTCATCGTCATCGTCTCGGTCGCGAGCACGACGCGGTTGCGGCCGGCCCGCTTGGCCGTGTAGAGCGCGGTGTCGGCCGAGCGCACGAGCGCCTCGGCGTCGGTGCCGTCGTCGGGGAACGTCGCGACGCCGATCGAGAGCGACAGCTTGTTCGCGCGCGGCGCGGCATCGGAGAAGTCGTGCGCGGCGACGCGCTCGCGGACGCGCTCGGCGACCTTGGCCGCGGTGAACTTCGCGGTGTCGACCAGGATCACCGCGAACTCCTCGCCGCCGTAGCGCGCGACGACATCGTTGGCGCGGCGGGTGTCGGTCAGCACGCGCGCGAGCTGGCGCAGCACCTCGTCGCCGGCGGGGTGGCCGAACGTGTCGTTGAACTGCTTGAAGTGATCGACGTCGAGCATGAGGAGCGACAGCGGCAGGCCCGAGCGCTGGCTGCGCTCGACCTCGAGCGTCAGCCGCTCGTGCAGGTGGCGGTGGTTGTAGAGGCCGGTGAGCCCGTCGGTGACCGCGAGCTGCGCGAGCCGCGAGTTGGCCTCGGCGAGCTCGTGGGTGCGCTCGTGGATCTTGGCCTCGAGCTCGCGGTTCATCTCGAGCAGCGCCTGGTTCTTCGCCGACAAGGACGCGATCAGCTGCTGGTTCTCGTGGACCAGGCGGTACTGACGCAGCAAGTTCTCGACGCCGAGGAGGAGCGCGGTCTCGTCCCAGGGCTTGCTGATGTACATGTGGAGGTGCGCGCGGTTGATCGCGTCGACCACCGCGTCGAGGCCGGCCTGGCCGGTCAACAGGATCTTCGACGTCGTCGGCAGCCGGCGATCGACGATCTCGAGCAGCTCGACGCCCTTCATGCCCGGCATGATCTGATCGGCGATCACGACCGCGATCGACTCGCCGTCGCGGGTGAGCTCGTCGAACAGCGCGACGGCCTCGTCGCCCGACCGCGCGGTCGCGATCTGGCACTCGTGGCTGAACCGCGCGCCGATCTGCGCGCGCAGCACGCGGAGCACGCCCTCCTCGTCGTCGATGCAGACGATGACTTCCTTGCGGGTCACGCGGTCAGTCCCTTCGATGGATCGATCGGCAGGCGGACCTCGAACACCGTGCGGCCGGGCACCGAGATACAGCGCATCGTGCCGCCGTGCTTCTCGACGATCTGGCGGCAGATGCCGAGCCCGAGCCCGGTGCCCTCACCCTTGGGCTTGGTCGTGAAGAACGGCTCGAAGATCCGCGGCAGCGCCTCCTCGGGCACGCCCGGACCGTCGTCGATCACGCGGACCACCGCGGCGTTGCCCTCGACGGCAGTCGCGATCGAGATCGCGCCCTTGCCCTGGAGCGCCTGTTGCGCGTTGGAGATCAAGTTCGTCCACACCTGGTTGAGCTCGTCGACGAACACCGGCACACGCGGTAGGTCACCAAAGTCACGCTCGACGACGATATCACGCAGCGTGTGGTGCAGGAGCACCAGGGTGGTCTCGATGCCCTCGCGCAGGTCGGCCTCGGTGCGCGTCGCCTGCTGATCGAGGTGGGAGTAGCTCTTCAGGCCACCGACGATCCGCTGGATCTGGCCGACCGCGTGGTTGACGGTGGTCGCGGTGCGATGGAGGTAGACGTGGTCGACGAGCGTCTCGACCACCGCGCGCGCGTTCGCCCGGTTGGGGCCGAGCGCCACGATCAACTGGTGGGCCTCGGGCTCGGTGACGCCGAGATCCGCGAGGTCGGCGCAGATGCCGTCGGGGTCGCCGATCGCCGCGGCGAGCTGGCGGGCGGCCTTGCGCGCGGTCAGCCCGGTGACGAGCGGGCGCTCGGCGAGCCGGGGCGCGAGGGCGTTCAGGTAATCCGTCACCGCGGCCCCGATCTCCGCGGTCGGCGCCCGCGCGGCGAGCTCGGCCCCGCGACGGGTCACCCGGACGAGCGCGGCCCCGAGCCCGTCGATCGAGCCCCGGATCGCCGCGGTCGGCGAGTTGATCTCGTGGGCGACGCCGGCGACCAGGAGGCCGAGGCCGGCCATGCGCTCCGACAGGATCAGCTGTGCCTGGGTCTCGCGCAGATCGGAGAGCGCGCGCCCGAGCTCGGTGTTGATCGCGGTGAGCTCGATGGTGCGCAGCCGCACCTTCTTCTCGAGCTCCTCGCTGGCGCCGCGGACCTCGCGATAGAGCAGCGCGTTCTCGACCGCGGCGCCAGCCTGGTCGGCGAACGTCGTCAGGAGGTTGAGGTCGGCCTCGGAGAACTCGCGCGCGCCCTCGCGACGGGCGACCGCGAGCACGCCGACGACCCGCGCCTTGCGATCGAGCGGCAGCGCGAGCAGCGGCCCGAGCGCGCCGGCCTTGGTCGCGGCCTCGCCGTACTGCGCGTGGGTCCCCGCGCTGTCGAGCCGCAGCGGGACGCGCGTGATCCGGACGTGCTCGGCGAGCGCGCGCAAGGCCTCGGCGGCCGACAGCGAGTCGTCGGCGACCAGCGTGGTCTCGGCGTGGCGCGCGCGTGCCGCCGACGACCGCAGCTCGGGGTGCGCGCCGCCCTCGGAGATCCACACCGCGGCGAGCTGGACGTCGAACGTGCGCGCGACGGCGTCGACGATCTTGCGCGCGACGCCGTCCAGATCGATCACGCTCGACACCGCGCGACCGGCGTCGTGCAAGGCGACGATCTCGCGCATGCGGGCGGCGAGTCGCGCCTGGTTGTCCTTGAGCGTCGCGGTCATCTGGTTGAACGCGGTCGCCAGATCTTTGAGCTCGTCGTCGCCCGCCATCTCGATCCGGTGATCGAGGTCGCCGCGCGACACCGCGATCGCACCGCGGTGGAGCTTGGCGATCGGCGCGCCGAGCCGCCGCGACATCACGAGGGCGAGGATCAGGGCGAACACGAGGGCCGCGATCCCGGCGACGACGAGCGAGCGCACCGCGAGCTGCTCGGTCCCGGCGAGGGGCGAGCGATCGACGGCGACCGCGATCAGCCCGAGCTGCTTGCCGCCGCGATCGTGCAGCGACGTGATCGCGATCGTGTAGTGACCGCTCGCGGTGTCGAGATCCTGCGTGACGCGCCCGCCGGTCACGGCGCGCTCGCGCATCTCGGGGGCGAGCTCGACGGGCTCGCCGCGCCGGCCGAGCCGCGAGCGGAACGTGACGTCGAGAGGCCCGGTGAGCCCGCCGACCAGCACGTCGGCCGACAGCGCGCCCTTGACGGCGTCGGCGAAGTCGCCGTCGAACGGCACCGACAGCACGAGCACGCCGTGCAGCGCGAGCCCGTTGTCGACGACCGGCGCGACCGCGCGCAGGACGATGTGCTCGCCGCCGCCGATCAGCGCGACCGTGCGGTTCCACGGATCCTTGGCGAGCGTCCGGGCGTCCTCACCGTTGATCCCGACCGCCTTGAACCGCTGGTTGGCGCCGCCGATCACGCGATCGAACACGACGTGACCCTCGACATCGACCAGCTGCAGCCGCGACGACGGCACGTGGACGGCCTCGTGCGCGAACCACGACTCGATCCCGGCCTCGGCGTTCTCGCCCTCGATCGTCGCGACCCGATCGGGCGGCACCTTGGCGCGGACATCCATCGAGCGCCCGAGATCGTTGTCCTCGGACAGCTGCACGGCCTCGTCGCCGAGCCGCTCGACCGAGCGCAGCACGAGGTTGAGGCCGGTGGTCAGCTGGCGATCGGCGTCCTCGCGCAGCCCGTTCTCGAGGGAGTTGAGGATCACGCGCGTCGCGATCAGGGCGACGATCGCGACCGGCACGAGCGCGGCGACGGCCATCGCGAGCACGAACCGCGTGCGCAGCCGAGGCCGCAGCTCGGGGGGGCCCGGCGTCGTCGTCAGCCGCGGCATCCGCAGCGTCGTGACCTTGCGCCGCTTCTCGGTCTCCTCGCTCACCGCGCCCCCCGCCGGATCAACGCGTAGATCGGGTGCCCGAGTGGCGTGAGCACGACGCCGTTGAGCTCGTGGCGGGTCGCGACCACGACCTCGCTGTGCGCGAGCGGCACCCAGGGCGCGGCCTCGGAGAGGTGATCCTGCACCGCCGCATACAGCCCGGTGCGGGTCGCGACATCGACCGCCTGCTGGGCCTCGCGCAGCAGGTGATCGACGCCGGGGTCGCGGAAGAACGCGATGTTCTGCGCCTCGCCGGGCACCGCGTTGTCCGAGTGGAACAGGACGTAGAGGAAGTTGTCCGGGTCGCCGGTGTCGCCGATCCAGCCGAAGATCGCGAGGTCGTGATCGCCGGCCTCGAGCGAGCGGCGGTGATCGGCGTACGGCTGGAGCACGAGCTCGGTCTTGATCCCGACCTGGTCGAGCGCGGTCTGCACGAAGCGACCGACCTGCTCGGGCTGCGCGAGGTACGGCCGCGGCGTCGTCAGCACGAACAGCCGGTACGTGATGCTCGGATCGAACTTGCCGTCGGCGGCGGCCGCGGCGAGCAGCTTGCGGGCGCCGGTCGGATCGTAGCCGTAGACCGTGCGCGGCTTGTGGTAGCCCCACTGGGTCGGCGGCAGCGGGCCGTCGGCGGCGACCGCGCGACCCTGGTACGCGAGCTTGACGATCGGCTCCTTGTTGATCGCGTAGTTCACCGCGCGCCGCACGCGGACGTCGTCGAACGGCGGGTGCTGCGTGTTGAACGCGAGGTACGAGATGTCGTTGCTCGCGACATGGTGGAGCTCGAGGTCGGGGTGGAGCTCGACGAACGACTGCTCGTCCGGCAGGATCGACGCCGCGAGATCGACCTGCCCGGACTCGAGATCGATCAACCGCTGGCGCGGATCGACGACGACCTGGAACACGATGCGCTCGAGCGCCGGGCGCGGGCCCCAGTAGTGGTCGTACCGCTTGACCACGAGCTGCTCGCCCATCACCCACGACTCGAACGCGAACGGCCCGGTGCCGACCGGGTGCGCTTTGAACGCGTCGCCCCACGTGCCGACCGCGGTCGGCGACACGATCGGGAACATCGCGAGCTCGCCGAGCAGCGGCGCGTACGGCTCGGCGGTCTCGATCGCGACCGTGCGGGGGTCGATCGCGGTGACCTTCCTGACGTCGCGGAACAGGCCGCGCCAGTAGGCACCCTCGATCGGGTTCGCCAGGTAGTGCGGGTGCTTGGGGTCGATCACCCGCTCGAACGAGAACACCACCGCGGCGGCGTCGAGCGGGGTGCCGTCGTGGAACGTGACTCCGGCCTTGATCGTGAACGTCCAGGTCCGGCCGTCCTGCGACGTCGTCCAGGCGTCGGCGAGGCCCGGCATGGTGTCGGTCGTGCCCGGCTTCCAGTGGACGAGCCCCTCGAACATCAGGGTCCCGGCCTCGATCGATTCGTTGTCGGTGACCCGCACCGGATCGAGGGCGATCGCGCCGGTGGCCTGGGCGACGATCAGCGCGCCCGGGTCGCGCTGATGATGCAGGTGATCGGTGCTGGCCTCGCATGCTGCGAGTAGCCCGAAAAGGGCCACGAACATGCGCCGCATCTCACGCGACTGTACACCTGCGAGCGGATTGACTCTCGGCAATCAGTGACTTAGCGTCACGCCGCGGTTTGAATTCGCGGTCGACCACTCCGTCGAAAAGGGATACCTGGGACATGCGCCATAGCCTTCTACTCGCCGCGATCGCCACGTTGTGTGCGTGCGACCTCGGACAGATCACCGTGCGGACGACTGCCAAGGTCCTCGCGCGCGCCCAGCCGTCGCTCCAGCAGGAGTCCGATTGGCAGCTCGCGCACGATGCGATCCCGGGCGCGCTCAAGACCATCGAGGGCTTCTGGGTCGTCGATCCGGACAACGAAGTGCTGATCCCGATCCTCACCGAGGGCTACTGCCAGTACGGCACCGCGTTCGTCGAGGACGACTGGGAGATCGCCGGCTTCGCGCACAAGCAGGACGAGGTCGAGTACCACAACGGTCGCGCGACGCACGTGTTCTCGCGCTGTCTCAACTTCGCGTTGAAGACGCTCGGTGGCCGGTGGCAGAAGGAGATGTTCGCCGACCCGGACACCGTCGCCAAGCTCGTCAAGGACACCCACGGTGGCTCGCGCAACGCGATGATGTTCGCCGGCGTCGCGCTCGGCTCGATCATCAATCACAACCTCAACCGGGTCGAGATGATCGGCTACCTGCCGACCGTGCTCGCGATCCTCAACCGCGTCATCGAGCTCGACGCCAAGGACCCACCCGCGAACCTGGTGTATCGCGCCCTGCCCCACATCGCGCTCGGCATGCTGCACAGCGCGGTGTCGCCGCAGCTCGGCGGCAAGCCGGACGTCGCCAAGGCGGAGTTCGAGACCGCCCTCAAGATCACCGACGGCAAGATGCTGCTCGCGCGGACCCTGATGGGCTATCGGGTCGGCAAGCAGACCAACGACGAAGCGTATTTCCACGACCAGCTCAAGCAAGTGCTCGAGACGCCACCGTCGGTGTGGCCCGAGCAGCGTCTCGCCAATGAAGTCGCCCACCGCCGGGCTCGTCGCTACCTCTCGCACGAGAAGGAGATCTTCTAAGATGATGAAATCGACCCTGACCCTGTCCGCCATCGCGCTCGCGTCGTTCGCCCTCGCCGCCCCCGCCGCGCGCGCCGACGACAAGGTCGAGCTCCGCATCGCGACGCTCGCGCCGGCCGGCAGCCCGTGGATGGAGGTCCTGTCGAAGGCCTCGGGTGAGATCGCCGAGAAGACCGCGGGTCGCGTGACCCTCAAGTACTTCGAGGGTGGCCAGCAGGGCGACGAGCGCGACTTCGTCCGCAAGATCAAGGGTGGCCAGCTCGACGGCGCTGCGGTCACCGCGGTCGGGCTCTCGATGATCGACGAGTCGATCCGCGTGCTCGAGCTGCCGATGCTGTTCGACACCGCCGAGGAGCTCGACTACGTCGCCGACGCGATGTGGCCCTACTTCCAGAAGAAGTTCGAGAAGAAGGGCTTCCGGCTCAACGATCGCGGCGAGGTCGGCTGGGTCTACTTCCTGTCGAAGAAGAAGGTCGAGTCGATCGCGGACCTGAAGGGCCAGAAGCTCTGGCTGTGGAACGACGACCAGCTCGTCAGCGCGGTGTTCAAGAAGCTCGCGTTGAACGGCGTGCCGCTCGGCGTTCCCGAGGTCGACGCGGCGCTGACGTCCGGCAAGATCGAGGGCGCGTACGGCTCGCCG
Organism: Haliangiales bacterium; assembly: GCA_038321315.1. Lineage (GTDB taxonomy): Bacteria > Myxococcota_A > Polyangia > Haliangiales > Haliangiaceae > JABFXX01. The sequence continues at coordinate 97,446 of JBBQEX010000022.1, forward strand.
GTCGCGGCGGTCGCGCTGCAGTGGTACACGAAGGTCAAGTTCCAGATGTCGATGCCGATGAGCTTCGCGATCGGCGCGACGGTCGTCTCGCTCGACACGCTTAAGAAGATCAGCCCGGCGGATCAGAAGAGCGTCGAGGAGATCGGCAAGGCCAACTCCAAGAAGCTCCGCAAGGTCATCCGCAAGGCGAACGAGGACGCCAAGACCACGATGACCCGCAAGGGCGTCGCGGTGGTCCCGACCCCGCCGGCGATGGTGAAGGAGTTCACGACCCTGTCGCAGGCGCTCTACACCGAGCTGATCGGCAAGATCTACTCGAAGGACGAGCTCGACATGGTCATGAAGTACCGGGCCGAGTACCGCGCGAAGAACGGCGCCAAGAAGTAACCGTCGTCTCTCACCGACACGAACAAGACGCCCGCGGATCCCGCGGGCGTCTTTGTTTTTGGTTACCATCACCGCGTGACCGACGACGCCGACGATGACAAGCCGAGCGACGCCAAGCCGCGCGCGGCGACCGATCCGCCGCAGACCCGGAAGCAGGAGGCGCTCCCGCCACCGGTCGTGACGACTGCAAAGCCGTTCGAGACAGCCGCCGAGTACATCAAGGGGTACGAGAAGCAGCCCGGGCGACTCGAGATCAAGGACGGCGAGCTCGTGTTCTCGACGCCGAAAAAGGATCTCGCGGGGAAGATCGCGCTCGCCGGCATCCTCGCGCTCGCGCTCGATCAACTCGATCGACTCGTGACCATTCCGCTGGCAGACATCGTCGATCTCGGCACGCCCTCCGACAAGCGCAAGCTCGAGATCAAGACGAAGACCGAGACCCTGACGTTCGGGGTCGACGATCGCGAGGCCTGGCTCCGGGCCTTCGCCGGCAAGGAGGCCGCGCTCGATCTCAACGCCCCGCTGACCTACCCCGACGACGCCGGGCTGGCCATCGGCATCCGCAAGATCGATCACTACATCGGCGTCTGCGAGCAGGTCGTCCTGGTCGCGATGCTGGCGACCGTCGTGTTGACCGCCGCGACCCACGCGATCCTCGATCGCCTGTTCCACATCCAGCTCGACTTCAAGGAAGAGGTCGTCCGCGCCGGAACGTTCGCGATCGCCATCATCGGTACGGTGTTCGCGACCCAGCAGGCGCGCCACCTCGCGATGGATCTGATCTCGCGCCGGCTGTCGCCGCGCAACCGTCTCGTCCTCAAGATCATGCTCGCGCTATTCACCGCGTTCATCGTCGTCCTGCTCACCCACGCCGGGTTTCACACGATCGAGATCGAGAAGACGATGCAGCAGCACTCGAAGATGTTCTCGAGCGTGATGATCGCCTGGATCATCCCGATCGGTGGCTTCCTCATGCTGGCCCACCTGTTCCTCCACACGGTGATCGACATCGATTACCTCGTGCGCGGCAAGACGCCACCCGAGCGCGTCAGGTCGGGGCACTGACATGGTGACGTTCCTCATCATCGTCCTCGTCCTCACGTTCATCAGCGGCGCGCCGCTGTTCACGATCATGCTCGCCACCGCGGCGCTCGGATCGTACTTCTCGCAGCGCGGGTTCACGATCGGCTTCGAGACCGGCGCGATCGGCAAGATGTTCGGCATCCACTCGCGCGACGAGATCGAGGTGCTATCGACGATCCCGCTGTTCATCTATGCGGGCTACATGCTCGCCGAGGCCAAGACCGCCGACCGCCTCGTGCGGTTCGCCAACGCGTTGCTCGGCTGGCTGCCGGGCGGGCTCGCGATCGTCACGATCGGGACGTGCGCGCTGTTCACCGTGTTCACCGGCGCCTCGGGCGTCACGATCATCGCGCTCGGCGGCGTCCTCATGCCGGCGCTGGTCAAGAACGGCTACCCCGAGCGGTTCTCGATGGGCCTCATCGCGGGCACCGGCTCGGTCGGCCTCTTGTTCCCGCCGGCGCTGCCGCTGTTCATCTACGGCACGGTCTACGGCCTCACCGGCCTCGACAAGGACTGGCGCACCGATCGCTTCCTGTTCGCCGGCGTGGTGCCCGGCATGGTGCTGATCGGCATGCTCTGCGCGGTCGCGATCTTCGTCGCGATCCGGAAGAAGCTGCCGCGCCAGAAGTTCGAGTTCGGCGAGCTCGCGAAGAGCTTCGCGATCGCCTTGCCCGAGCTGTTCATCCCGTTCGGCGTGATCGCCGGCCTCGCGACCGGCTTCGCCCTGCCCGACATCGCGTCGCTCACGGTCGTCTACGTGTTCATCCTCGAGGTCGCCATCTTCCGCACGCTGAAGATCAAGGCCCTGTGGAAGATCAGCCAGGAGGGCATGGCGATGATCGGCGCGATCTTCGCGATCATCTTCGCGTCGACCGCGCTCACCGACTTCATGGTGAACGCCGAGGTCCCGCGCAAGCTGGTCGCGTGGACGCAGCACAACGTCGACTCGAAGATCGTGTTCCTGCTCGCGATCAACGTGATCCTGTTGATCGTCGGCACGGTCATGGACATCTTCTCGGCGATCGTCGTCGTGCTCCCGCTGATCGCGCCGATCGCCAAGGCGTACGGCATCGACCCGTACCACCTCGGCGTGATCTTCCTGCTCAACCTCGAGGTCGGCTACCTGCACCCGCCGGTCGGGCTGAACCTGTTCCTCACGAGCGTGAAGTTCCAGCGACCGATCACCGAAGTCATGTGGGCGACGATCCCGTTCCTCGTCACCATGATGGTGGCCCTCGTCGTCATCACCTACGTGCCCAAGCTGACGTGGGTGCCTCCCGAGGAGCGCACCGCGCCGGTCGCGAACCTCATCGAGATCGTCACCAACGGCATCGAGGAGAGCAAGGTCGCGATCCCGCAGGTCGCGCTGGTCGATTCGATCGGCCGACCGATCAAGGATCTCGAGGGCAAGCCGACGAGCCGCAAGTTCGTCGAGTGCCGCCCGAAGGTGGTCGCGCCCGCCGCGATCGTGAAGCCCGGCGATCCGACGCCGCCGAGCAAGGAGGATCTCGATCGCGAGACCCAGAACTGCCAGCAGCTGTTCTTCGACGTCACCGAGTGCCGCCCGAACAAGGCGTCGGGCCCGGCGCAGATGGCGTGCGCCGCCAAGGCGATCGCGTCGTGGACGGTCAAGCAGCTCAACGGCGACGTGCTCCACCCGGAGCGCGCGATCATCCTCGCCAAGGACCTCGCGCTGGTCGACGCTGACGGCAAGGCGCTCGCGTACGCGGCGCCGGTCCTCGACGACAAGGGCCAGCCGACGTTCAAGATGAAGGACGTCCTCGACGACGACGGCAAGCCCGTGATGGACACCAATGGCAAGCCCAAGCAGGAGCCAGGCGATCCGCTGACCGAGCAGAAGCCGCTCGTCGGCAAGGACGGCAAGCCGCTCGTGAAGCACATCGCGGCGTGCGAGGGATACAAGCTCGCGAGCGAGCGCGAGGGTTGTCGCGCGCCGTTCGTGACGGTGTCGAACTGCAAGATCAGCTTCGATGCCGATGCGTGCATCGAGGACGCCGTGAAGACGTGCGACGCCGGGGATGGCGCGGGGTCGGGGTCGGCCGCGGGGTCGGCCACGGGGTCGGCCGCGGGGTCGGCCGCGGGGTCGGCCGCGGGGTCGGCCACGATCGAGCCGGTCGGCTCGGGATCGGGATCGGGCTCGGCAGAAGCGGGATCGGGATCGGCGGAAGCCGGCTCCGGTTCGGGCTCGGGATCGGGCTCCGCGGTGGCTCCGCCAACGCCGGCGGCCGGGAAGTGCCGGGAGGCCAAGATCGCAGGCTGCGCGCAGCAGGCGATCGACAAGTGCATCACATCGGAGGTCGCGAGCTGGGTCGAGGAGCCGGACAACGCGAAGTTCCTGTTCGATCCGGTGGTCGTGCCGCCGGCCAAGGATGCCAAGCCCGACGGCGCCGCGGCGAGTGATGATGCCGGTGGTTGCTCGGCGAGCAACGGCGGGATCGGCTTCCTGTTGATCGGGGCCACCGTGCTGTTGTTGCGCCGTCGCACGCGCACGCGCAAAGCCGCCTGATCCGTTGCCGTCGTGCTCGTCGCGCTGATCAAGACGCTGCGGCCACATCAGTGGGTCAAGAACGTGTTCGTCGCGGCACCGCTGGTGTTCGCGCGCCGGCTCGGCGACTCGCACGACGTGATCCGCGAGGCGATCGCCGTGCTCGCGTTCTGCTTCCTGTCGGGCGCGGTGTACACGTTCAACGACGTCCGCGACGTCGAGGCCGACCGCGCGCACCCGCGCAAGAAGTTCCGCCCGATCGCGGCCGGCAAGCTGTCCGAGCGCACCGCGCTGACCTCGGCCGCGGTGCTCGCGGTGGTCGCGCTCGCCGCGATGCTCGCCCTGGCGCCGGCGGCCGCCGCGTTCGCGGCCGCCTACCTCGCGCAGAACGTCGCCTACAGCGTGAAGCTCAAGCACGTCGCGTTCCTCGACGTCGGGTTGATCGCGAGCGGGTTCCTGTTGCGCGTGCTCGGCGGCGCCGCGGCGATCCCGGTGCCTGCGTCCGGCTGGGTGCTCCTGTGTACCGGGTTGGTCGCGACGTTCTTCGGGCTCGGCAAGCGCGCCCACGAGCTCGCGTGGGCCGAGCGCAGCGGCGGCACCAACGAGACCCGCGCCGCCCTCGCCGGCTACCGCTTGCCGGTCGTGCGGGTCGCGCTGCTCGTGCTCGGCGTCTTGACCTGTGGCGCCTACGTCGCCTACACGCTCGATCCGCGCACGATGGTGGTGTTCGGCACCGAGCGACTCGTGGTCAGCGCGCCGTTCGTGGCGATCGGCATCCTGCGGTTCCTTCAGCTCGCGATCTGGAGGCCGCGGGACGACTCGCCGACCGAGGCGATGCTGCGCGACCGCTGGTTCCTGCTCGATCTCGCCGGCGCCAGCGCCGCGATCCTGTGGGCGATCTACGGATGAGCTTTGCGCCGTGGTAAGACGCGGTGTGGCCGACGAGCCGGCGATCGCCAAGCGCAAGGCCGACCATCTCGAGGTCGCAGCGTCCGGTCGCGCCGACTTCGCGCGCTCGACGCTGCTCGAGCACGTCCACCTCGTCCACCAGGCGCTCCCCGAGCTCGCGTTCGACCAGATCGATCTGACCACGTTGCTCGTCGGCAAGCGCCTCGCGATACCACTGGTGATCACCGGGATGACCGGCGGCACCGGCGACGCCGCCGCGGTCAACCGCGACCTCGCGCGCGCCGCGCAGGCCGCCGGCATCGCGTTCGGCGTCGGCTCGCAGCGCGCGATGGCCGAGCATCCCGATCTCGCGGCGAGCTACCAGGTGCGCGACGTCGCCCCCGATGTCGTCCTCGTCGGCAACGTCGGCGGCGTGCAGGCGCTCGCGATGGGCCCCGCGCGGGTCATCGAGCTCGCCAAGCAGATCGGCGCCGACGCACTCGCGATCCATCTGAACCCGGGCCAGGAGCTGATCCAGGAGCGCGGCGATCGCGACTTCCGCGGCGTGCTCGACGGCATCGCGCGCATCGTCGACGCCTCGCCGATCCCGATCATCGTCAAGGAGACCGGGTGCGGGCTGTCGCCCGAGGCCGCCGCGCAGCTCGCGTACGCCGGCGTCACGACGGTCGACGTCGCCGGTGCGGGCGGCACGAGCTGGGTTGCCGTCGAGGCGGTTCGCGCAGCCGGCGGCAGCGATGCCGCGGCGCTCGGCACCGAGCTATGGGACTGGGGGCTGCCGACGGCGGTGTCGGTGGTCGCGTGCGCGCGCGCGAACCTCCACGTGATCGCGTCGGGCGGCATGCGCTCGGGCTACGACGTCGCGCGCGCGATCGCCCTCGGCGCGACGTGCGGCGGCATGGCGGCGCCGGTGCTGCGGGCCCAGCGTGCCGGCGGCGAGGCGGCGGTCACCGCGCTGCTCGGCCAGATCGCGACCGCGATCCGCTCGGTGTGCCTGCTCGCGGGCTGCGCGAATCCCGCCGCCCTCGCGCGCGCACCGCGCCACCTCGGCGCGCCGCTGCGCGCATTCCTCGATGACGTGATCGGACCGGGAGCCACGCGATGACCCTCGACATCGGCTGGGGCAAGATCATCCTGCTCGGCGAGCACGCCGTGGTGTACGGCTACCCCGCGCTCGCCGCCGCGCTCGATCGCGGCGTCGCGATCCAGCCGGTACCGACGCCCGCCGGCGGACCGCTGCGCGTCGACATCCCATCGTGGGAGCTGCGCGTCGCGGCGCCGCGCTTCTTCGACACCTCCGACGAGCATCCCGCCGCGCGCGGGCTCGCTGCGATCGCCGATGCACTCGGTGCCGGTCGGCCGTCGGTCTCGCTGGTCGGCGACGCCCAGATCCCGCACGGCGCCGGGCTCGGCTCGTCGGCCGCGCTCGCCGTCGCGATCGCCCGCGCGCTCGCCCGCCACATGCGGCTCGTCGCCGATCCCGCGACGATCGGCGCCGCGGCCAACGCGAGCGAGGCGATCTTCCACGGCACGCCGAGCGGCATCGACGTCGCGCTCGCGGTCGCCGGCGGCATCGGTGTCTATCGCAAGAGCACCGGGCTCCGCACGATCTCGACGCCCGCGTTTCGCGTGATCGTCGGGCTGTCGGGCACGCCGCGCTCGACCGCGACGATGGTCACCCGCGTGGCCGAGGCCACCGGCGGCAGGGCCGACGATGCGCGCCTCCGCGAGCTCGCCGCGCTCACCGACACGGGCACCACCGCGCTGCTCGGCAAGGATCCCGCGATGCTCGGGCAGGCGATGGATCGCGCCCACGCGCTGCTCGGCGAGCTCGGCGTGTCGACGCCGCTGCTCGACGCGCTGTGCGTCGCCGCGCGCACCGCCGGCGCGCACGGGGCCAAGCTCACCGGCGCGGGGGGCGGTGGCGCCGTGATCGCGCTCGCGCCACGCGATCGCGAGGCCGACGTGCTCGCGGCCTGGAAGGCCGCCGGCGTCGGCGGGTTCGTCACCACCGTGGGGGGAACATGAAGGTCACCGCGCGCGCGTGCGCGAACATCGCGCTCGTCAAGTACTGGGGCAAGCGCGACAGCACCCTCAACCTGCCGGCGACCGGCTCGCTGTCGCTGACGCTCGACGCGCTGACGACCGAGACCACCGTCGAGTTCGATCCCGCGCTCGCCGCCGATGTGCTCGAGCTCGACGGCACCGTCGTCGACGCCCGCCGGATCGCCGGCGTCCTCGATCGTGTCCGCCTGCGCGCCGGCCTCGCGACGTTCGCGCGCGTGACCAGCCGCAACGACTTCCCGACCGCGTCGGGCCTCGCGTCGTCGGCATCGGGGTTCGCCGCGCTCGCGCTCGCGGCGTCGCGTGCCGCCGGGCTCCCGCTCGACGACAAGGGCCTCTCGGCGCTCGCGCGCCACGGCAGCGGCTCGGCCGCGCGATCGATCTTCGGTGGCTTCGTGCGCATGCGCGCCGGCGCCACCGACGCCGAGGCCTACGCCGAGCCGGTCCCGTCGCCGCTGCTCGACAAGGTCCGCATGGTGATCGCCATCGTCGGCGGCGGCGCGCCGAAGTCGAAGCTGTCGCGCGACGCGATGGAGCACACCCGACTGACCTCGCCGTACTACCGCGCGTGGCTCGAGCTCGTGCCCGAGGACCTCGCGATCGCCGAGGCCGCGCTCGCCGCCGGCGATCTCGCCTCGCTCGGCGAGGTCGCCGAGGCCAACGCCCTCGCGATGCACGCGAGCGCGATGGCCGCGCGCCCCGCGATCCACTACTGGCAGCCTGCCACCCTCGCGCTGCTCGCCGAGATCCGCGGCCTCCGCGAGTGCGGCGTCTCGGCTTGGGCCACGATGGACGCCGGCCCGCACGTCAAGATCCTGACGACCGTGGACGAGGCCGAGCGCGTTCAGGCCGCCGTCCGCGTCGTCGACGGCGTCACCGCCGTGACGATCGCCGCCGCGGGCGCCGCGGCGTCGATCGTGTGATCGCCTCGCGAGGCGCTCGGCTATCCGGATCTTGGCGCCGCCGCGGGCGCCGCGACGTCGATCGTGTGATCGCCTCGCGAGGCGCTCGGCTATCCGGATCTTGGCGACGCCGCGGGCGCCGCGGCGTCGATCGTGTGATCGCCTGACTATCGACACCGCTCCCAGCGCACGCCGTCGATGGCGTAGCGCGCGTAGCGGAAGTCGCGGATCGAGGCGAGCGCGCCGTCGTGCCACCCGAGGATGATGAAGTAGCGCGGTGCACCCTCGGGATCGGCCGGATCGCAGACCAGCACCGCCGGCCTGCCCTCGACCGAGCCGGCGGCGAGCGCCCAGTCGGGCTTGCCGGCGTAGTTGCTGAAGTAGGTGCCGACCTCGACCCGGCCCTTCATCGTGCCGCGCGCCACGAGATCGAGCCGGATCTCCTCGGACAGCATGGCGCGCACGGCGTCGAAGTCGTGCGCGCTGAACCGCTCGATGTAGGCGCGCAACAGCGCGTCTTCGACCGAGCTCAGCGTCGGCGGGCCGGCCTCGACCTCGGTCGCGAGCTCCTTGAGGCGCCCGCGACCGCGGTGGAGCGCCGCCTTGACCGCGGGCACCGTCGCGTCGGAGATCCGCGCGACCTCCTTGAGCGAGTGGCCGAGGACGTCGACGAGGATGACGCACGACCGCTGGCTCACCGGAAGCCGCATGAACGTGCCGAGGGCCGCCGCGGCGGCGAGGCGCTGGTGGATCGCGTCGGCCGGGTCGACCATGAGCGGCGGGTCCTCGGTGAGGGGTTCGCGATCGCGCACACGGCGACGGTGCAGGTCGAGCGCCGCATTGTGTGCGATGCGAAACAGCCAGCCGCCCGGGTTCGCGAGCGCGAGGCCATCGCCGACCGCGACCACCGCCTTGGCGAACGCATCCTGCACCGCGTCCTCGCCGTCGAGAAACGAGCCCGTCATGCGCGCACAGTAGCGGTGAAGTTTCGGTCGCAGCTCCGCGAACAACTCGACGAGCTGCGCGACCGCGACCTCGCTCACGGCAGCAACATGCCGTGGTTGCCGATGATCGTGATGGCGCAGGCCTCGGGAGGTTCGACGCAGCGCGCGCGCACGCCGCGCTGGAACGCGCGAAACGACTCGAGACCCGGGAGGCTCGCTCCCTGTGTGGCGGCGACGAGGTGAACGAACGCCGAGTCCGGCAGTCGCAGTGCGCAGTAGCGCAGCCCGGCGATCGGGCTCGCGTGTAGCTCGGCGAACACGGCCTCGATCAACCGTTGATTGTCGTCGGCGAGGTCGGGTCGGGTCCGATAACGAATGAGGTCTGCCATTCCCCAAAGACGTTCGAGCCATCCGAAAGGATGCGCACATCCTTTCGGGGCCGCACGCCGTCTCTCCGGCGAAGGAGACCTCCATGTTGCTATCGAACAAGACTGCAGTCATCTACGGCGCGGCCGGCGCGGTCGGCTCGACCATCGCCAGGGCATTCGCTCGCCAGGGCGCCATCGTTCATCTCACCGGGCGCGCGCGCGGCCCACTCGACGCGATCGCGAACGAGATCGTCGCGACCGGGGGCACCGCGAAGATCGCGGTGGTCGACGCGCTCGACGAGGCCGCGATCGAGCGCCACCTCGATGCGGTCGGCCGCGTGGACATCGCGTTCAACGCGATCGGCATCCCCCAGGTCGGCATCCAGGGGATCCCGTTCGCCGAGCTCGCGTACGACCAGTTCGCGTTGCCGATCACGACCTACACGCGATCGCACTTCCTCACCGCGCGAGCGGCCGCGCGCCGGATGGCCGCGACCCGCGCCGGCGTGATCCTCGCGCACACGCCGGAGCCGGCACGCGGTGGCGCGCCGATGACCGGCGGCATGAGCATCGCGTGGGCGGCGATCGAGGCGCTGACCCGGATGATCTCGTTCGAGTTCGGTGCGCACGGCGTTCGCGCGGTGGGTCTGCGCTCGACCGGGTTACCCGAGACCGCGACGATCGACGTCGTGTTCGGGCTTCACGCCAAGGCCCACGGGATCACGCGCGAGCAGTTCCGCGCGATGATGGAGGGCATGAGCCACCACCGCCGCTCGACGACGCTCGCGGAGCTCGCCGGCGCGGCGGTGTTCGCGGCATCCGACCTCGGCGCGGGCATGACCGGCACCGTGCTCAACCTGACCGCGGGCAAGAGCCCCGACTGATCAGAAGAAGCTGCCGCGGATCTGGCGCAGCGTGCGCGTGAACACCTTGGGATCGCCGATGCCGGCGGCGACGACGAGCGCGCCCTCGATGCGCACGACGGCGTCCTCGGCGCGTTGCCGCGCGGTGGCGGGCGCGAGGCCGGCCTCGCGCCCGAGGCGCGCGAGCGCGTCGATCCAGGCGGCGAACACGGCGCGCAGCGGCGACGCGAAGCGCGCGCGCGCGGTCGACGCGGTGAGCCGCTCGAGCAGGCACGCCTGGCGCCCGTCGTCGTAGAACGCGGCGAGCGCGTCGAGCATGCGCGCGAGCTTCACCGACGGACCGACGAACGGATCGGCGAGCGGCGCGAACATGCCGGCCTCGAGTGAGCGCGCGAGCGCCGCGAGAACCTCGGTCGCCATCTGCTCCTTGCCGTCGGGAAAGTGGTGATACAGGCTCGACTTGCCGAGCCCGGTGGCCGTGGCGAGTGTGGCGAGCGACGCCCCGTCGTAGCCGTCGCGGCGAAACGTCGTCGCGAGGATCGCGAGGACCTCGTCGCGGCTGGCGAGCGCCGCCGGCATCAGCGAACGACCCCGGTGCCGGCGAACGCGAGCGGAGACTCGAGCCAACGTTCGACGCGGAGCTCCCACGCGCGGGTCGGCTCGAACACGACGGTCGCGCGCCCCGACACCTGGAGCAGGCGACCGCGCTCGAAGTCGAGGACCGCGAGCCCGACCGACGGATCGATCGTGAAGTTGCCGAGCGTCTGGAACATGCTGTTGCCGGCGTAGTCGGGGATCCGCAGCGTCGACGGATCGACGACCTCGATGAACCCGACCGGACCGCCGCGGTGCGAGGCATCGGCGCCGCGGGTCGGGTGGCGCGAGGCGACGAACGCGGTGTCGGCGCGCGCGATCGTGGCGACGCGATCGGCGTCGAGGATCGCACCGCCGTCGAGCACCAGGCCACGCGGGAACGCCTCGCGGACCTCGCGGCGCGCGATGTACTTCGGGCAGTTCGGGAACGCCTCGGCGACCGCGAGCTCGAGCGCCGCGTCATCGACCCGGGTGACCGTGCCGTTGATCCGGAGGCGGCGGCGGGTGGCGAGCTCGATCGCGAGCAGGCCGACCGCGCCACCGGAGATCGGGACGATCGGCTCGGCCAGCGGCCGTGCCTGGAGCGCGCGATCGATCACCACGCCACGGCCGTCGGGCGTGCTGGTGGCGAAGCCGGCGGCGCCGAACCACACCGAGGCCCACAGCCGCCGATCGGCATCGGTGCCGGCGACCGCGAGCATGCGCTGGCGGGCGAGGAACGGCCGGCCACCGACCGGGATGGTGTCGCCGAGCATCTCGCCGACCGCATCGGCCATCTCGCGCTCGCCGGCGCGGGTCTGCACCGCGAGCTCGCCGTCGTGGAAAGGTGTGGTGGTCATGATTATACCGAACGATCGGTACAATAGCCATGCGGAGACCATCGCGCAAGGCCCATGTACGATGGCGCCGTGATCCGCGCACTCCCGATCGTCGTCTCCCTCGCCGCCTGCAGTAGCCCGCCCCACCCCGTCATCACGAACGAAGGCACGCACGCGCGCTACAAGACGCTCGGCGAGCGCCTGCTCGGCGAGACCGGCGCCGGCGAGCCGGTCGCGATCGTCGGCGGCGCCAAGGGCATCCGCGCGATCTCGGGCGACGGCAGCCGGCAAACCGCGCTGACCCACGAGCCGAACCGCTGGGTCCTGGTCGACGCGCGCGCGAACGTGATCTGGTTCGGCGGAGTCGACGGCACCGACTACCGGGCGATCGATCTCGATCAGCCGCCGAGCGAGGCGCCGCACGTCGAGACCGTGGTCACCGGCATGCCGTCGCCGAGCGAGGTCGAGATGGTCGGGCCGGCGTACTTCGGCGTCGCGTATCCGACGCCGGGCGAGCCGCTCGGGATGTTCGCGGAGGCGCCGGACTTCGCGATCGGCACGTGCTGCGCGCATGCCACGATCGCCCTGTTCGTGTCGCCGATGCCATCGGTGTCGGCGTCGCCCGGCTACCAGCAGAACGACGAGTGGTCCGCCAAGATGGCCGCCGCGGCGCTCCCGGGACGCGCATTCCTCGTCGCGCTGGCGGCCCGGCCGGATCACCGCAAGCCGACCAAGACCGCCCCACCCGCGAAGCCCGACAAGCTCGCCGGTGTCGATCCGGCGAACTGCATGGAGGCCGACCTGTGTGGCGCGAGCGAGGCGATCGCCGGAACGCACTTCACGCGCGTGATCGTCGCCCAGGCGATGGGCGACGTCGGCCACATCACCCACCAGCTGTACGACACCACGGCCAAGAAGCTCGTCGACGCCGAGTGGGGGACCTGGATGCAGAACGCGTGGGTCGCTCCCGACGGCTCGGGCTTCATCCACGACGGCGTCCTCGTGCGGTTCGACCGCGGCCCGATCGCCGCGACGCCGGTGGCCGAGGCGTCGCTCGGCGGCGGCTGGCTCGGTGGCGGCGAGTTCTACGGCTTCTGACGTGGTAGACGAACAGAGGTGATCGCGACGGCCCCCGGCAAGCTGATCCTCACCGGGGAGTACGCGGTGCTCGATGGCGCCGAGGCGCTGGTCGTCGCGGTCGATCGGCGGGTGATCGCGCGCCGCACCGTGACGCAGGTGCTGCCGTCGGCGTTCCTCGTCGCGGTCGCCGACGAGCTGATCGCGCGCGGTCGCGATCGCGAGGCCAGCCTCGCGCGCGAGATCGAGGTCGACTCGAGCGCGTTCTACGTCGACGGGCAGAAGCTCGGGCTCGGCTCGTCGGCGGCGGTCACCGTCGCGGCGACGCTGCTCGCGCTGACCTCCGACGGCGACGATCCGCAGGTCGTCGATCAGGTGCTCGTGCGCGATCTCGCGATGGCGGCGCACGCCCGCGCGCAGGGCGAACGGGGCGCGCGCGGATCCGGAGCCGACATCGCCGCGGCGGTCCATGGCGGCACGATCGTGTTCGCGATGAATCGCGCCCAGCCGGTGACCCGCCATCGCTGGCCGGCGGAGGTGCAGCTGATTCCGTTCTTCACCGGCCAGAGCGCGGATACCGCGTCGCTCGTCGCCGCGGTCACCGGCGCGCGCGCCGCGCGGCCCGCCGATGTCGACGCCGCGTTGCTCGCGATCGCGAGCGCATCACACACCGCCTGCGCGTCGCTGGCGTTGCGCGCGCCCGACCTCGCCGCGTCGTCGTTGATCGCGGGGCTGCGGCTCGCGGGCCACGCGTTCGATCGGCTCGCCTACGCAACCCGAATGGCGCTCGTCCCGGCGTGCGTGCTCGAGGTCCGCCGGCGGCTCGACCCGCTCGGTGGCACCGCGAAGACCACCGGCGCCGGTGGGGGCGATGTCGCGATCGCCGTGATCCCCGCCACGATCGAGCGCGACGTCGCGATCGCGGCGATCGTCGCGGCCGGCGGTCAGCCGTTGACACTCGCCGTCGACGAGCGCGGCGTGGACATCGGCGCGACGTCACAGTAGAACCGTGCACCGCACCCCGTGACCTCCTCTCGCCTGCCCGGCTTCTACCGGCTCGCGCTCGCCGAGCGCCGGCGCGTGCTCGCCCAGGCGACCGGATTGTCCGAGGCCACGTTCGCCGGGCTCGACCCCGACGCCCTCGCGCTCGAGATCGCCGACGGCATGATCGAGAACGTCGTCGGCTCGTACGCGCTGCCGTTCGCGGTCGCCGCCAACTTCATCGTCGACGGCACCGACGTCATCGTCCCGATGGTCGTCGAGGAGCCGTCGGTCGTCGCCGCGGCGTCGAACGCCGCGCGGATGGCGCGCCCGAGCGGGTTCGCGACGGAGTCGTCGACCCCGTCGATGATCGGGCAGATCCAGGTCACCCACATCCCCGACGCCGAGGCCGGCGCCGATCGCCTGCGCGCGGCGGCTCCGGAGCTCGTCGAGCTCGCGCGCGCGCTGGTGCCGCGGATGGCGGAGCGCGGCGGCGGCCCGACGTCGCTCGACGCGCGCGTGCTCGCGACCAGCGGGATCGATGGTGGCGTCGTCGTGGCGCACCTCCATGTCGACTGCCGCGACGCGATGGGCGCGAACATGGTCAACACGCTGTGCGAGGGCATCGCCGATCGCGTCGCCGCGATCGCGCACGGCACCGTCGGCCTGCGCATCCTGTCGAACCTCACCGACGGCCGCACCGTGACAGTCCGCTGCTCGATCCCCGACGATGCGCTCGCCGCCGAGGGCATCGCCGGCCCCGACGTCCGCCGCGCGATCGCCGCCGCGTCGCGGTTCGCCGAGTCCGATCCGTATCGCGCCGCGACGCACAACAAGGGCATCATGAACGGCGTCGACGCGGTGCTCGTCGCGACCGGCCAGGACTGGCGCGCGGTCGAGGCCGGCGCGCACGCGTACGCCGCGCGATCCGGCACCTATCGGCCGCTCGCGGTGTGGCGCGAGGCGACCGGCGCGCTCGCCGGCGAGCTCGTCATGCCGCTCGCGGTCGGCACGGTCGGTGGCGCGGTCACCGTCCATCCCGGGGCCAAGGTCGCGCTCGCGATCGCCAAGATCACCACGGCGGAACGCCTCGCCGCGCTCGCCGCCGCCGCCGGGTTGGCGACAAATCTCGCGGCGTTGCGCGCGCTTGCCACCGAGGGCATCCAGCGCGGTCACATGGCCCTCCACGCACGCAAAGTGCGTGGTACGACCGAGACGTGATCAACCGTCTCGGCCTGGCTCGCTCGCCTGCCCTCGCCGTCCCGCTGCCCCCGACGCTCGAGCTCGACGCCTGCTACCGCTACTGCGAGGCGCTGTGCCGCGCGCGTCATCACAACTACCCGGTGGCGTCGATGTTCGCGCGCTCGGCGCTGCGCAAGCACATCTTCGCGCTGTTCGCGTTCGCCCGCGTCGCCGACGACTTCGCGGACGAGCCGGCCTACGAGCGACGCCGCGCCATCGAGCTCGATCGCTGGGAGGAGCAGCTCCACCAGGCGTATCGCGGCCACGCCGAGCATCCGGTGTTCGTCGCGCTCGCCGACACGGTCGACAAGTTCGCGCTGCCGATCACCGAGTTCACCGAGCTGCTGTCCGGGTTCCGGACCGATCTCGAGCGGCGCCGCTACGCGACGTTCGACGAGCTGCGCTCGTACACCCGGCAATCCGCCGAGCCGGTCGGCCGCCTGCTGCTCTACATCGGCGGCTATCGCGCGCCCGAGCTCCACGCGTTCGCCGAGGATCTCGCGAGCGCGGTCGCGTTCGCGCGCCTCGTGCAGGACGTGCCGAGCGACTGGCAGCGCGGGCGGATCTACCTGCCCGCCGAGGATCTCCGCCACTTCGGCGTGACCGAGGCCGACATCGACGCGCGGCGCGTGTCGCCCGGCGTCGGCAACCTGGTGCGCTACGAGGTCGCTCGCGGTCGCGCGCTGTTCGCTCGGGCCAAGCCGCTCGTCGATGTCGTCGGTGCCGACCTCGCGGTCGAGCTCGCGCTGATGTGGCACGGCGGGATGCGGATCCTCGACAAGTGCGACGCGATGGGCGCGCGCCTGTTCGCCGAGCGGCCGCAGCTCAACGCGTTCGACAAGGCCCGCGTGCTCGCGCATGCCCTCGCGTGGCGCGGCGAGACGCTGCCGCCGCGCACGTTCCACCTGATCAACCGGCTGACCGAAAAACTCTAGGCCGCGATCTGGTGCACGACGTCGTCGGCGTGATCGACGCTGGTCACGACGACGGTGCGCAGGCGAACCGGCATGCCGACGAACGCGAAGCCGATGCGATAGTCGTCGCCGTCGTCCTTCAACCACACGCCCATCGCGCTGAACCGGTAGCTCTCGTCGCCGACCTCGACCACGATCTCGATGATCTCGCCGCGCGCGACGTACGGCGCGTGACGACACACGAGGCCACCCGGGCCGACCTCGGTGATCTCGACGCGATCGTTGATCCGGTCGCCGCGCATCAGGGCCGCCAGCTTGGTCGGTTCGCGGCGAAACCGGCGACCGACCGACATGCGGCGATCGTCCTCGCTCGGCGCGAACTGGGCCTCGATGGCGCCCAGCTCCTCGATCTCGGCCCAGCCGAGACCGAGTCCCAGCTCGCATTTCCCGATCAGGGTGCGGTACTGAAAAACGGTATCGACCAGCATGCAGACACAGGTAGCAATGGTGGTGCCAGCTACCATCCCTGCGTCGGATCGAGCTAACGGACCGAAACCCCATTCGGGAGTGTGGATGGGTGGGTGGAGTAGCCGGAGTGATCCGTCTCCAGATCGTGGCCCCGTGGTGCCACGGACACATGTCCCACATTCAGTCTTGTAACGTCCCGCGATCACCGGAATTTTCTGCTATTGCCGTCGCGTGGACCTGTTCTCGCAGAACGCGGCGAAGCGGCAGACCAACCAGCCGCTCGCCGAACGCATGCGGCCCCGCGACCTCGGGGAGCTGGTGGGTCAGCAACACCTGATCGGCCCGGGCCGCATCCTGTCGAACCTCGAGCCCGGTCGGGCCCTGCCCTCGCTCCTCCTGTGGGGCCCTCCCGGCAGCGGCAAGACCACGATCGCGCGCCTGCTTGGCGAGGCCGTCCGTGCCGAGCTTGTCACCCTGTCGGCGGTCGATGCAGGGGTGAAGGAAGTCCGCGAGGCCGTCGCGCGCGCCGGCGAGCGCCGCGATCAGTTCGGCGCCCGCACGCTCTTGTTCGTCGACGAGATCCATCGGTTCTCGAAGACCCAGCAGGACGCGCTCCTGCCGCACGTCGAGGCCGGCACGGTGACGCTGATCGGCGCGACCACCGAGAACCCGAGCTTCGGGGTGGTCGCCGCGCTGCTGTCGCGCGTCCGCGTCGTGCGGCTCGAGGCGCTCGCCGACGACGAGCTCGCCGAGCTCGCCCACCGCGCGCTCGGCGATCGCGAGCGCGGGCTCGGCGCGCTCGAGATCACGATCGACGGCGAGACCACCGCGCAGCTGGTCGCCGCCGCCGCCGGCGACGCCCGCCGGATGTACTCGGTGCTCGAGGTCGCCGCCGATCTCGCCGCGCGCGCCGGATCCGGCGCGGTCACCGCCGTGCACGTGGCCGAGGCCGCGCAGGGCAAGTCGCTGCTCTACGACAAGGCGGGCGACGAGCACTACGGCGTGATCTCGGCGTTCATCAAGAGCATGCGCGGCTCGGATCCCGACGCCGCGGTCTACTGGATGACGCGGATGATCGAGGCCGGCGAGGATCCGCGCTTCGTGCTGCGCAGGATGGTGATCTTCGCGAGCGAGGACATCGGCAACGCGGATCCGCAGGCGCTCGTCGTCGCGACCTCGGCGCTCGCCGCGTTCGAGCTCGTCGGGTTGCCCGAGGGCGTCCTGCCACTCACCCAGGCCGTCGTCTATCTCGCGCTCGCGCCGAAATCGAACCGCGCGCTGACGACCTAC
>JBBQEX010000023.1:0-108632 GCA_038321315.1 Haliangiales bacterium
CGCGAACAACGAACCCGGCGCCATCGTGCCGTTGACTAATTTGTTGACTAGCGGCGATTTTGTCGTCTAAGTACGTGGAGGATAAGGGGATCGAACCCTTGACCCTCGGCTTGCAAAGCCGATGCTCTCCCGCTGAGCTAATCCCCCTGGGAGGCAGAGGGTTGCCGCCGGCGGGGCACACTGTCAAGGCGGGGCTTTGGAATCTCGGGGCCCGATGTGGCGTTGAATCGGGATGAAGGTCGCGATCCTGCTGACGGCGACGGTGGGGTGCTACACCGCGACGGTGCCGGCGCCGGTGGCGACCCCGCCGGCGAAGGTGGTGGAGCCGGTCACGCTGTTCAGCGGGTTGTTCGGGCACGACCGCACGCAGCGGTACCGAGTGACGCTGGAGACCAGCTACTGGGACGACGCGGATCCGGCCGCGGACGCGAAGGGCAACGTGAACGCGAAGTCGACGATGGAGGTGATGTGCGCGGTCGACGTGACGAAGGCGTCGCGCTGGCAGACAGCGCGCGTCACGTGTGACGAGGACCCGGATGCAACCCAGCGACTGCCGGTGGTCGATGCGCTGGAGCGGCTGTACGTCACCGATGGCGCGTCGCTGTGGTGGACCGACGAGACCGACGACGACCACGCGATCGACGCGATCATGAAGCAGCCGCCGAAGCTGACGGTGCATCCGGTCGAGCGCGAGACCCACGGCGACGAGTCGGAGGAGGGCTTTGGCTCGACGCACGCGATCGTGGCGGATGGCGACGGCTGGTGCGTCACCGACGATGCGTGGGGTGGAGACGAGGCAGGGTCGTCGCGCTGTATCGGGCCGCAGGGCGTCACGCGGGTCAGCCGCTACTTCGCGGGCGGCTCGACGCGCGAGGAGACGGCGGTGCTCGAGTAGCGCTACGCTCGACGGTCGTGGCGAAGGCGAGGACGAAAGCGCAGCGCGAGCAGCGGCGCACCGCGCATCTCGCGAAGGCGGCGCGGGTCGCGAGCCGGTTGCCGGTGGACGCGTCGAAGCTGAACATGGGCAACACGTACAGCGGCGCGCCGACGCATTACGAGGACCTGGCGTTCACGTGTCGCGACTGCAAGCACCCGGAGACCTGGACCGCGGTGCAGCAGAAGTGGTGGTACGAGGAGGCGGGCGGTTACATCTTCACGACGGCGATCCGGTGTCGCGCGTGTCGCGAGGCCCATCGCGCGCGCAGTCAGAAGAAGAAGTAGCGATCACGGCTCGATCCCGCTCGTGCGCATTCGCGGAATGAGCTGTTTGCCGACGAGCTCGGCCATCGCCGGGACCACGCAAGCGCGCTCGACGTTCGCTTGGACGATCGTGTTGACGTGAATCGTCAGCACGTAGGCGCGAGGTGCGGTGGCTGCGTACGGATCGCTCGCGGCCTCGAAGCTGGCGCAGAGATCGAGCGGGACCAGGGTGCCGTTCGTCGCGACGACGGCTGCAGGGAACGTCGTGACACAGCGGCAATCCGTGTTGCAGCTGGCGTGCGTACGCGCGACCCGCGTGTCCGAGCCGGCGTTGCCGATCGGCTTCACTCGCGCGGGTGCCGACGTCCATGTCGCCTGGGCGGCCAGCCAGGCGAGCCTGATCATCGATAGAACGTGCGGCCGGCGGCGCCGCTCGAGACCGACCAGACCTCGACGATGCGGTCGGCGCGAACGGCGAACATGTCGATGCCGCTGCGCGCGATCGTCGATCCGGAAGCGTCGACGAACACAGCGAGGTACGGGCGCGCCACGCGACCGGACAGGCCGTCGGTGCCGGCGGAGAGGTCGACGGCGGCCTCGCCTTCGGCGGTGAACTCGATGCCCGGGCGGAGCTGGTGCCAGTGGAGGACGAGCTCGGCCAGCGCGGGAGGGGTCCGGACACTGTCGATCAGCGCGGTGTTGGCCTGTGCGTAGCGCAGCGTGAACTCCGGAGCCATGATCTGCGCGGCGAGCGCGACCTCACCGTTCCACAACGAGGTCCAGCGATCGAACAGGGCGATCCCGAAGGCGCGAGGGTCGCCGGTCATGCCTCTCCCATTCGAGCTGCGGCCTCGAGTGCCGCGAGGTCGAGCTTCACCATCTTCATCATCGCGATCGCGACTCGCGCGGCGCGGGCGGGATCGGCGTCGCTCATCAGGGCACGCATCTGTTTGGGCACGACCTGCCACGACAGGCCGTGGCGATCGACGAGCCAGCCGCACTGGACGGGCCGCCCGCCATCGACGAGCTTGTCCCACAGGTCGTCGATCTCCTGCTGGGTCTCGCACTCGACGGATAGCGAGCACGCGTCGGTGAACTCGAAGTGCGGGCCGCCGTTGAGCGCGAGCAGCGGCACGCCGTCGAGCTCGAGCTCGATCAGCATGATGTCGCCCTCCGGGATCGGGATGCCGGCAGGCGCGCGCACGGTGCGGACGATGCGCGAGTTCGGGAAGATGGTGATGTAGTGGTCCACCGCGGCTTCGACGCCGCTCGCGAACGCGAGACATGTCGTGGGCTTCAGCATCGTTCGAGAACAAGCATGCCGCGTGCCGGAGGGTCACGCGAGGTCGACGGGATGCGCGGTCAGGCGCGCGAGCGAGTCACGCAGCGTGGCGATCGAGGACGGCGATGTGCCATTCCAGCGCGTGTCGTGGAGGCGGACGGTGGCGAGCGCGGCGGTGACGACTCCGGCGGCGGGATCGGTGAGCCAGCCGAACACCTCGGGGATCATCGTGCCGTAGCGCACGGCGGTGGCGGGATCGTAGCCGCCGTGGCCGACGCGCGCATCGACGACGACGCCGCCGGCGCGCCGGGCGAGCGAGAACTCCCAGAACTGATTCCAGCGGAGCTCGAGGGCGCCGAGCGCGGTCGGCGCGGCGGCGAAGGCGTCGACCCAGCCCGCGAGCGAGCCGACGGCCCACTCGGCGTGGACGTCGCGGATGCGCGCGATCAGCGGCGTGGCGAACAGCGCGCGCGCGAGGGCGTCGGAGACGTTGCCGGACAGCCGGAGCGTGCGCAGCGTGGGGAGCGTGGGGGCGTCGAGGTCGGGCGGGATCGGCGACTCGAGGTGAACCGTGAGCCGTTCGAGCGGCAACGGGCGCGGCGCGGCGGCGAGTCGCTCGAGGCCCGCGATGCTCAGCGTGCCGACCTGCCGCAGCGCGCGCCACACCGGGTCGAACAGCACGTCGACGGCGGCGGGCGCATCGAACCAGCCGCCGAGGCGCTCGACGGTGGCGAGGCGGTCATCGAGCGGCGGCGCGCCGAGGCGCGCGTCGAACGCGCACTCGACGAGGAAGCCGTTCTCGAACGTGCGCGCCCGCAGGTGTCGGACGAGGCCGGCGAGCCATACCTTGTCATGCGCGCGGAGGAGCGACACCTCGCGCGGCGATGGCCGGTCGCCGACGGCGCGCGCGAGCTGGAGCGCGATGAACTCGCCACGCGGATCGCCTTGCTCGATCAACCAGTCGGCGTACACCGCCCGCGCGGCGCGATCGTCGGGGTGGGCGTGGATCGCGTCGAGCAGGTCGGAGCCGCGATCGGGACTGGTGGCGAGCCGCGCGCGGAGCTCGGCGCACCCGGCGCGATCGACGTCGGTGAGCGGCGGCTCGCGATCGTCGAAGCCCTCGAGCAACTCGCGGAGGCGAAGGCTGGCGCGCAGCCGCGGGCGCGCGGTGAACGGCGAGGCGCTGGCGCGATCGAACAGCCACGGCAGCGCGCGCAGCCGGCGGGCGGATCGTGGATCGAGGTGGCGTGCGAGGACGTCGGCGACCGCGTCCCAGATCGCGACCGCGGATGGATTGACCCAGGCGGCGGCGGGCGGCTGCTCGATCAGCGCGACCATCGCGGCGGCGATCCGCGGATCGGGAGCGCGGGCCGCGAGCCGCGCGATCCGCTCGACGCAGCGGGCCGGGTAGCCGTCGGTCAGGAGCTCGAGCAGCCGGCCGACGTCGGCGGGATCGCCGGCGCGCTCGAGCTCGAACCACGCGGCGTGACGCTCGCGCTGGTGGTGGCCGCCGATCGGCGGTCGGGCGCTGCGGAGGCGTGCGCCGACGAGCTCGATGACCGCCGCGAGCTCCGCGCTGCGCGTGACGCGCCAGGCGTCGAGCAGCGCGGTGAGCTCGGCGAGCCAGGCCGGGTCCTGGTTCAGAGCGCGTGCTCCACGAGAAACCGGTCGATCGCGGCATGAACGTCATCGGGCCGCTCGACCTGCACGAGGTGCGAGTGGCCCGCGAACACGACGAGCTCGGCGTTCGGGATGGCGTCGCGCATGCGCTCGGCGGTGGCGACCGGCGTGAGCTCGTCGCGATCGCCGGCGATGATCAGGGTCGGCACGGTGATCGTCGGCAGGACGTCGAACGCGTCGTGCTCGAGATAGCTCGCGCTGACCTCGGCGATCACGCGCGGATCGAGCTGGCCGACGTGGCGGAACAGATCGTCGAGGATGTCGCGCGGGCAGGCGTCGCGGTGCGCGCCTCCGCTCGCGTAGGCGAGCTCGCACGCGAGCCGGCGACCGAGCGGCGAGCGCACGAACGCGAGCACCGGCTTCGCGAGGCGCGGCGAGCTACCGAGCGCGCGCAGCATCCGCGTGATCGTCCGGCGCATCGCGGCCGAGCGCGTGACGCGATCGAGTGGATGCCCCGCGGTGCCGCAGATGAGGACGAGCGCACGGACGTCCCCGGGATGCGCGCGCCACAGCTCGAGCGCGACCTGGACGCCGAAGCTGAGCCCGACGACGACGACCGGCTCGGTGGCCGCGGCGACGGCGACGAGGTGCGCATCTTCCGCGAACTGCGCGATGCCGATCGCGGCGCGATCGCCAGGCACCGGCTGCCCACCGTGACCTCGGTAGTCCCACGCGATCACCGGACGCGTGGCGGAAAAGTGCGGTGTGAAGAACCCCCAGTGCTGGGTCGACGACACCAGGCCGTGGAGCGTCAGCATCGGCGGGTGCCCAGCGCGGCCGATCACGCGGTAGTCGATCGGCTCGCCGTCGGTGGTGATCGCGGTCGCCATCGGCCGCTGATATCACGGTTCGATCAGTCGGTGGTCAGGCAGATCTGGTGCGCGGTCATGCTGGTGTCGGTCATCGAGACATCCCAGAGCTTGTTGTCGATCCAGGCGAGCTCGAACGCGTCGTGCTTCGGGGTCACGTCGCCGAGCGTGATGCTCGAGAATCCGCCTGCGCCATCGAAGTAGCCGACGACGAGCGCGCCGGTCGGATCGAGGTAGCCGGCCCAGTACGAGGCACCGTCGAACACCATGCGTGGCGAGCGACCACTCGCGAACGGCACCACGGTGTCGAACTGGTCGGCGCCAAACGGCATCTGCGAGATCATGGTGCCGCTGCTCTCGTACATCGCGATCGCGGTCGTGCCGTCGGAGGCGAGCCGCGGCGCATCGCAGGTCTCGTTGGGCCGGTGGGTCGCGACGCCCGTGCTCTTGGTCGTGTGGCGCTCGAGATGACATCCGTCGGCGGTCGACCACATCGACAGCGCCTCATTCCCGAACGGCGTGGAGTCGAGGCCGGTGGTCTGACTGGTCGCGACCGTCGTCACGGTGCCATCGGACGTCCACCCGGTGTACGGGTTGATGTTGAGGCCACCGGAGCACGCGGTCGGCGTGAGGCGCGCGCCGGCGACGTGGATCAGGGCGGCCTCGCTCGCGAAGCTGCCGTCGACGTTCGCGATCTCGTTGAACGACGCGAGATCCTGGGGAACGATGTGGACGAGCGCACGCGAGCTGCTCACCGCCGTCGCGATCAGCGTGTCATCGATGTAGTTCGCGCCGACCGCGGTGAACGTGCCGTTGCGAATGGGCCGCGGCGCGACGACCTGTTGCAACCCGAGATCGAGCGTGAGCCCGGACAGATCGCCACCGGCCTTGGGCACCCAGAACACGGTGGCACCGGTCGGCGTGCCGGCGAGCGCGATGTCCGGATCGGATGTGTTGACCGTCAGCGTGTTGGTGGCGCACACGGCCGGATGGACCCGCGCCTCGCTGTGGGGTGGCACCACGACCTGATCGTTGCCTCCCGGATCACCTGCGCCGAGGCCATCGAAGCCGAGCCGTCCGCAGCCGGACGTGAGGATCAAGATCACCGCGAGTCGCCCCATGGAGCCAGTGTCGTTCGTACGAGGACACCGTCGCAATCGGGGCGAATTCTCACCTCCTGCGCGATGTGCGCAGATGTATGGTCGACCGATGGTGACTCGTCGGTGGTGGTGTCTCGTGCTGATGGTGGTCGGGGCCTGTGGCGACGACGGTCCTGCGACGACGCACGACGCCTCGTTGATCGACGCGGCGCTCGTCGACGCGGCGATGCCCGACGCGACGCCAGGCGATGCGGGCTCGACGGTGACCGGCCCCCCGCTCGATCCGAACCTGCCGACCTCGTTCGCCGACGCGACCAGCTTCCTCTACACCGATCCCGGGGCGATCCAGACCGGTGTCGCGCCAGGCACCATCGATCCGGCGCGCGTGGTCGTGCTGCGCGGCAAGGTGCTCGATCGCGCGGGTGCGGCGATCCCGGGCGTCACGATCACGATCCTCGATCACCCCGAGCTCGGCCAGACGCTCACGCGGTCCGACGGCATGTTCGACATGGCCGCGAACGGCGGCGGGCCGCTCACCGTCCACTACAAGATGGCTGCGTATCTGCTCGCGCAGCGCCAGGTGCAGACGCCGGTGCGCGACTACGTGTGGCTACCCGAGGTCACGATGGTCTCGCGCGACGCGACGATGACGACGATCGCGATGGGCGCCGCGGACATCCAGGTCGCGCGCGGCAGCATGCAGTCCGACGCGAGCGGTCAGCGCCGCGCGACCGTGCTGTTCCCTGCGGGCACGACGGGCTCGCTGGTCCAGCCCGACGGCAGCACGCAACCCGCGGCGTCGCTCGACGTCCGCCTCACCGAATACACCGTCGGCACGAGCGGCCCGGCGGCGATGCCCGGCACGCTGCCGGCGACGAGCGGGTTCACCTACGCGGTCGAGCTCGGGGTCGATCAGGCGGTCGCCAAGGTGAACGGGCGCGACGTCGTGTTCGACAAGACGGTCTATCTCTACGTCGAGAATTTCTTGAGCTTCCCGGTCGGCGAGGTCGTGCCGGTCGGCTACTACGATCCCGCGAAGAGCGCGTGGGTCGGCTCGCAGAACGGGCTCGTGATCAAGTTGCTCGACGCGAGCGGCGCGCTCGACGTCACCGGCGACAACATCGCCGACACCGGCGCCACGCTGACCGCGCTCGGGATCACCGACGCCGAGCGCGCGAAGATCGCGACGCTCTACCCGCCGGGCCAGAGCCTCTGGCGCACACCGATGGATCACTTCTCGACGATCGACTGCAACTGGGGCGTGATCTGCGTCGGCGATTGCCAGCCGCCGAAGGAGCGCCCGCCGGCCCCGACGTGCGGCGGCGGCAACTCCACATCGGGTTCGATCATCGGCTGCGAGCGCCAGACGCTCGGCGAGGCGGTCGCCCTGCCCGGCTCGGCGATGACGTTGCACTACTCGAGCGACCGCGTGCCCGGTCGCACCGCCGAGTCGACGCTCGCACTCTCGCTCGGCAACCAGGGCGTGCCCGCGGGCGTGATCGGCACCGAGGTCGAGGTGCAGGTCGCCGGCCAGAAGCTCGCGCAATCGGTCTCGGCGACGACGCTCGACACCACGGCGACGTGGAACGGACAGGACGCCTACGGCCGCAACGTGACTGGCGCGCAGCCGTTCAGCGTGCGCGTCGGGTTCCGCTATCACGTCGTGTACGCCAAGGCCGCCACGGTCCGGCTCGCGTGGGCGGCGCTGACGGGCGTCCCGCTGGTCGGCAATCCCGCGCGCATGGACGTCACCCTCTATCAGGAGTGGCACGGCGTGATCCGGCGGTGGAACAACGGCGCGCAGGGCCTCGGCGACTGGAGCCTGTCCGACGTCCACGCCTACGACACCGTCGGGCGCATCCTGTATCTCGGCGACGGCACGCAGGTCGATACCGCGGCGCTCGGCGCCAACATCCTCGACACGCTCGCCGGGGTCTCGAACGGCGGGCCGCTCGGTGATGGTGGCCCCGCGAACCTGGCGCACCTCAGCGGTCCACAGGGCGTCTCGGTCGCCGCCGATGGCACCGTGTTCATCGCCGACGGTGGCAACCTTCGCGTGCGCCGGATCGGGACCGATGGCATCATCGCGACACTCACCGGTACCAACTTCGGCAACACCGGCGACGGTGGGCTCGCCACCGCGGCGCAGTTCAAGGCGGTGAGCGACGTCGCCGTCGGCCCCGATGGCTCGGTCTACATCGCCGACGCCAGCGCGTACCTCGTGCGCCGCGTGACTCCCGACGGGATCATCCATCCGTTCGCCGGCAACGGGATGATCAACTTCAGCGGCGACACCGGACCCGCGACCGCCGCCGGGATGGAACCCTACGGGATCGTCGTCGGTCCCGACGGCAGCGTCTACATCGCCGATCGGCAGGCCTCGCGCATCCGCGTCGTCGATCAGAACGGCATCATCAACACGTTCGCCGGAACCAACGTGTCCGGTTCGTCGGGCGATGGTGGCCCGGCGACCTCGGCGCGCCTCGGCGGCCCGACGGGCCTCGCGTTCGGCCCCGATGGCAGCCTGTACATCGTCGATCGCAGCAACCACCGGATCCGCAAGGTCAGCCCGCAGGGAATCATCAGCACCGTCGTCGGCAACGGCCAGTACGGCTTCACCGGTGACGGTGGGCCAGCGACGTCCGCGAAGATCGCGAGTCCGACCCACATCGCGATCGCGCCCGACAACACGCTCTACGTCGCCGACACCTACAACAATCGGATCCGCGCGGTCGGCTCGGAGGGCATCATCACGACGATCGCCGGCACCGGCATCCAGGGGTTCTCCGGCGACGGCGGGCTCGCGCCGAACGGCACGATCGCGAACCCGACCGGCATCGCCGTCGGCGCCGACGGCACGATCTTCGTCTCGGACTTCTACAACAACCGGATCCGCCGGCTTCGCGCCGCGCTACCGAAGGGCACGGTCAACGAGATCCTCGTGCCATCCACCAGCGGTGAGCTGGTCTACGTGTTCAGCAGCGCGGGTCGCCATCTGCGCACGCTCGACGCGCTGACTGGCGCCGTCCGGCTGCAACTCGCGTACGACGCACACGGCATCGCGTCGATCGATGATGGCGATGGCAACCTGACGACGATCGAGCGCGACGTCAACGGCGCGCCGACCGCGCTGGTCGCGCACGGGTTTCGCACCACGTTCGGCATCGACGCGCGCGGCTACCTCGCGACGATCACCGACCCGGCGGGTGCCCCGACGTCGCTGGTGTCGGGCACGACGGGCCTCCTCACCCAGATGACCGATCGCCGCGGCGGCGTCCACAAGCTCGCCTACGACCCGCTCGGTCGGCTGGCACGCGACGAGGATCCGGCGGGACGCGTGCAGACGCTGACACGCGCGACGACGTTCGACGGCACGACGATCACGCTCGCGACCAGCCTCGGCCACACCACGACCTACCTGCTCGAGCGGCTCGCGAACGGCGCCGAGCACCTCGTCACCACCGACTCGACCGGGGCGATCACCGAAGGCGTCCGCGGTACCGACGGCAGCTTGACGGTCACGGCGTCCGACGGATCGATCGATGTCCTCGTGCCGGGCCCGGATCCGCGGTTCGGCATGTACTCGCCGATCCTGGCGTCGTACTCGCACACGACGCCGGGTGGCTCGACGCTCGCGATGACGGCGACGCGCACCGCGACGTTCAACACCACCGGCAACCCGCTCGATCTCGCGACGCTCGTCGACACGCAGACCGTGAACGGTCACACGTGGACGCGCACGTACACCGGCGCGACCAGGACGATCGTGCTCGCCAGCCCGGCCGGTCGCCTGACCTCGGCGACGCTCGATGCCCGCGGCCGCGTCACCGGCACGCAGACCGCGGGCCTCACCGCGGTGACGTACGGCTACGATCCCGCGGGCAACTGGACGTCCACGAGCGCGGGCGCGCGCGCGAGCAGCATGACGTACACCGCCGGCCAGATCGCCACGTACACCGATCCACTCGGCGAGCTGACCGGCTTCACGCGCGACGCCGCGGGACGGGTCAGCGCGATGACGGTGCCCGATAGCGCGGCCGGCTCGACGCGCACGTCGACCCTCGCGTACGACGCCGGCGGCAACGTCACCGCGATCACGCCACCCGGACGCACCGCACACGCGTTCACGGTCGACGCCGAGGATCTCGCGGCGTCATACACCGCGCCCGGCGGGCTCGGCTCGACGACGATCGCGCGCAACGTCGATCATCAGATCAACCGGGTCACGCTGCCCGATGGCTCCCTACTCCAGGTCGGCTACGACGGCGCCTTCCGGATCTCGGACTTCACGCTCGCGCGCGGGACGATCGGCTTTGCCTACGCCGCCGGACGAGTCTCGTCGATCACCGCGCCCGGCGGGATCACCGAGACGTTCGCCTACGATGGCGACCTCCCGATCACGAACACGCTCGCCGGCCCGGTCGCCGGGAGCGTCACGCGGACCTACGACGCCGTGCAGCGGCTCGGGACGCTCGCGGTGAACGGCGCGAACCCGATCACCTACGGCTACGACACCGACGACCTGATCACGACGGCGGGCGCCCTGGCCGTGACGCGCCACGCCCAGCACGGTCGAATCACCACGACCGCGCTCGGCGTCGTGACCGACGCGTGGGGCTACAACGGCTTCGGCGATCCGCTGACGTACACCGCGTCGGTCAGCGGCACCGCGAAGTACGCGGCGACCGATATCCGCGATGCCGCAGGTCGGGTCACGCAGCGCACCGAGACGATCCTCGGGGTCACCGACGTCTACACGTTTACCTACGATCACGCGGGCCGGCTGATCGAGGTCGACAAGAACGCGACGCCGGTCGAGAGCTACACGTACGACGCGAACAACAATCGCCTCACGGCGAACGGCCGCGTCGCGACGTTCGATGCCCAGGATCGCCTGATGGCCGATGGCGCGACGACGTTCGCGTATGCCGCGTCGGGCTACGTCAAGACCAAGGGGACCGCGAGTTACACCTACGACGAGCTCGGCAACCTGGTCGGCGCGACGCTGCCGAGCGCGGTCGCGATCGCATACGTCGTCGACGGCCGCAACGATCGGATCGGCAAGCGCGTGGCCGGGGCGCTCGTGCAAGGATTCCTCTACGAAGACGCGCTGCGCCCGATCGCCGAGCTCGACGGCGCCGGCGCGATCGTCTCGCGCTTCGTCTACGCGACGCGCGACAACGTGCCGGACTATCTGATCAAGGGCGGCGCGACGTATCGCATCGTCACCGACGCGCTCGGCAGTCCGCGCCTCGTGATCGACACCGCGACCGGAGCGATCGCGCAGCGCCTGGACTACGACGCGTTCGGCAACGTCACCGCCGACTCCGCGCCGGGCTTCCAGCCGTTCGGGTTCGCCGGCGGACTCTACGATCGCGACACCAAGCTCACCCGGTTCGGCGCGCGCGACTACGACGCGGCGACCGGGCGATGGACCGCGAAGGACCCCGTACTGTTCGCGGCCGGCGATGGCAACGTCTACGCGTACGGGTTCGACGATCCGGTCAACCAGCGCGATCCGGACGGCCTCGATCCGTCGGACCTGCTACCGAAGACCCCACCGCCGACCAAGCCGGCGACGCCGTTCATGCCGGACAAGAAGAACGAGTTCCAGTTCAAGGAGCCCGCGCCGGTCACGTCCTGCGGGCCCAGCTTCAAGGAGAACTTCTTCAACGCGACCCACCGGGTCGGGGCCTTCCTCAACGAGCCGCTGAAGAACGAGGTCAACACGGTCAACGAGGCCGGCCTCGACTTCGCCCGCAAACAGGACAAGGTCGTCCCGCCCAAGATCAACCAGGACGCCTCCGACCGGCGCAAGAACGAGCAGTACTTCCCGCTCGGCGGCTATAGTCGAGATTTCTGATAGCGAGCGGTCGCTCTCTAAGTTAGGATGCCGGGCATGGACGACCTGCGGATCGAGAACGGCCTGGTGTTCGACGGCTCCGGCAAGCCCGGCGTCGTGCGCGACCTGGCGATCAGGAAGGGCGTCGTCGTCGAGGCCGTCCCAGGCACGCCCGCGAAGCAGATGATCGATGCCCGCGGCAAGTGGGTCATGCCCGGCTTCATCGACATGCACACGCACTACGACGCCGAGCTGATCGCGTCGCCCGGGCTGACCGAGTCGGTGCGCCACGGCGTGACCACGGTCGCGGTCGGCAGCTGCTCGATCAGCACGATCCTGGCGAGCGCCGACGACTGCTCGGATCTGTTCACCCGTGTCGAGGCGGTGCCTCGCGAGCACGTGCTCCCGCTCCTGCGCGCCGAGAAGACCTGGGACACCCCGGCGGGCTACGTGAAGTTCCTCCGCGACCATCCGCTCGGCGCGAACGTCGTGGCGTTCCTCGGCCACTCGGACATCCGCGCGCGCGTGCTCGGGCTCGAGCGCGCGGTCGACGGCAAGGTCCGGCCGACCGTCGCCGAGCTCGAGCAGATGTCGACCTGGCTCGAGCAAGGGCTCGACGCCGGCCTGCTCGGCCTGTCGACGATGACGACGCCGTGGGACAAGCTCGACGGCGATCGGTTCCGCTCGCGCTCGCTGCCTTCGACCTACGCGACCTGGCACGAGTACCGCTACCTCAACCGCGTGCTGCGCCGGCGCGGTCGGATCCTGCAGTCGGCGCCGAACATCGTCACGCCGGCGAACGCGCTGCTGTTCTTCCTCGCGAGCATCCCGACGCTCGCCGGCAAGAAGCTCAAGACGACCCTGATCACGCTCGCGGATGCCAAGGCCAAGCCCGGCCTGCATCGCGTGATCGCGGCCGCGACACGCGTGGTCAACCGCGTGCTGCGCGGCGACGTGCGCTGGCAGACCCTGCCCGTCCCGTTCGAGCTCTACGCCGACGGCATCGATCTCGTGGTGTTCGAGGAGTTCGGCGCCGGCCAGGCCGCGCTGCATCTCGCCGACGAGGTCGCGCGCAACGCGCTGATGTCCGACGAGGCCTATCGCCGGAAGTTCCGTCGCGACTACGAGCGCCGGTGGACGCCGCGCGTGTGGCACCGCGACTTCCACGACGCCCACATCGTCGCGTGTCCCGACGCGGCGCTGGTCGGCACGACGTTCGGCGCGATCGCGGACGCCAAGCACATCCATCCGGTCGACGCGTTCCTCGATCTCGTCGTCCAGTACGGCACGAAGATCCGCTGGCGCATGACGATCGCGAACCATCGCCCCAAGGAGATCGCGCGCATGGTCAAGGAGCCGGCCGCGCTGCTCGGGTTTGCCGACTCCGGCGCGCACATCCGCAACATGGCGTTCTACAACGCGCCGCTGCGCATGCTGAAGCTGGTGCGCGACGCCGAGCTCGCCGGCGCGCCGGTGATGCCGATCGAGAAGGCGGTGTGGCGGCTGACCGGCGAGATCGCCGACTGGTTGAACGTCGATGCCGGCAGCCTCGGCATCGGCCGGCGCGCCGATGTCGTGATCGTCGATCCGGTCGGGCTCGACGACGGGCTCGCGACCTATCACGAGGCGCCGATGGCAGGCTTCGGCGACCTCGTGCGCATGGTCAACCGCAGCGATCGCGCGGTCGCCGGCGTCGTCGTCAACGGCCGCGTCGCGTATCACGGCAACGCGTTCGTGCCCGCGTTCGGCAAGGAGCGCGGCTTCGGTCAGTTCCTGCCGGCGATCGCGTGACGGTCCCGCGCCGCACGCAGGAGGCGCGCCGCACCGAGACGATCGGCAAGCTGCTCGCCGCGACCACCGCCTCGCTCGTCGAGGATGGCTACGCCGGCACGTCGGCCAAGACGATCTGCGCGCGGGCCGAGCTCTCGCAGGGCGGCCTGTTCCGCCACTTCGCGACGATCGACCTCTTGCTCGCGGCGACCGCCGAGCACGTCGGCACCGCGATGCTCGCGAGCTATCGCCGGCGCGCGACCCGAGGAGCCCCCGATCTCGCGGGCGCGCTCTGGTTGCTGCGCGAGCACTGCCGATCGCGCGACAACCTCGCGTGGTACGAGCTGTGCGTCGCCGCGCGCACCCGGCCGCCGCTCAAGAAGGCGCTGCGCCCGGTCGCCGCCCGCTACTACGCCGCGATCGGCGCCCTCGCGCGCGAGGTGATGCCCGAGCTCGCGGCCGCGCTCGGCGATCGCTTCCCGATCGTCGTCGATCTCGCGGTCTCGGCGTTCGACGGCGACGCGCTGCATCGCATGATCGGCGGGTTCGGCGAGTCGCCCGCGCTCGACGACGCGCGCCTGGCGGTCCTCGCCGCCCTCGCGCGTTGACTACTCGACCTTGGTGGGCGGATCGCCGGGAGGCGCTTCGTCGAGCACGATGTCCTCGAGATCGGCCTGCGGCCGCACCAGGTTGCGCTTCTCCTCGTCGGGGCGCGACGGGAACAGTGGCGGCGGATACATCGCGCGCGCCTTGGCCGACGCCTGGCCCCAGACCAGGAATCCGACGGCCCAGCCGGTCGGCATCCAGAAGCAGATCTCTGGATAGTGCATCGCGAAGCCGCACACGTAGCCGGTCGCGACGAGCACGAACAGGCCGATGCTGACGACCTTGTTCTTCGTCATGCCGACCTTGGGCATCGGCAGGCGCGACGCCATCAGGTAGCCACCGACGGCGACCGCGATCGGGAAATACTTCCACGCATTGAGCGGGGTGTGGAACGAGTCGCCGAACAGCTTGGCGCCGCCGAAGTTCGAGACCGCGAGATCGTAGGTGTCGTACTTGAGCAGCAGGAGGAACCAGATCGCGATCAACCCGCCGGTCAAGGTCGTCGGAAAACCGAAGAACATCTTCGTCGCGGTCGCGCTGTCCTCGGTGAGGATGTTGTAGCGCGCGAGCCGGAACACGGCGCACAGCATGTAGCCGCCGCACGCGATCATCAGCAGCGTGTGCGCGGTGCCGTCGGCGTAGGGCAGATCCTTGCGCGACGTCAGGTAGCTCAGCACGAGGAACGCCGGCGCGACGCCGAAGTTCAAGAAGTCGGCGAACGAGTCGAGCTGCATGCCGAGCTCGCTCGTCCCCTTGACCGCGCGCGCGACCAGGCCGTCGAGCCGATCGGTGAGCACCGCGTAGATGATCATCCACGCGGCGAGCGACGGATCGCCGTTGGAGGCCGAGCGGAGCGAGACGAGCCCGAAGATCATCGACGACAGCGTGATGACGTTGGGCGCGAGGTAGCGGAGGACGCGGCTGATCTTCACGTGGTGCGCTTCTTCTTCGCGTTATCCATGAGTCGCGCATACAACCGCGGCCCCAGGCTGTCCGTCATCATCGCCTCGACGGTACGCGTAATCTCGGCCTCGGGGTCACCCTCGCGGTACACGAACTTGATCGCCATCCCGGCATCGCCATCTTCTTCGGGGCCGATGATCCGGTTGACCTCACCGTGAATCGTGAGAGGCTGATCGCGGTCCGGCACGAATAACTTGAACAGGAACTCGGTTCCGATCGGGAGAGGCCGGCTCGTCTTGATGAACGTCCCGCCGCGCGAGATGTTCTTGGTGTAGTCGGCAAAGAACGTGTTGATCCGCTTGTACTCGACCTTGAGCTCGATCGGTCGGCGGGTCTCGCCGCGGCGCTCGTCGTCGGCCACGGCTGACTCTACCAGGAACACGCGATGAGTGTGGTCCGCGGTGCCCGGCTCCACATCGCCATCTGTGCCGCGATCCTCCTCGCGTACGCGATCGTCATCGGGTTCCTCCCGCTGTTCGATGTCCTCGGGTTCGAGCTCGCGTTCGCGACCTCCATCGTCGTCGCGATCACCGGCCTGCACGTCGGAGCCGCGCTCGCACGCGCGCGCCAGCGAATCCCGGTCACCTTCGCGAGTGCCGGCTTTGCCGGGCGAAGCGTGCTCGCTGCGGCGGCGCGCGCGAGTGCGGTCGCGGTCGCGATCGCGCTGGTGCCCGGCCTGGTCGCCGCGGTCCGCGGGCTGTGGCACACGACGTGTGACTGGTGGTTCGGCATCAGCTGCTACGCGGCGCTGCCGCTGGCGACCGCCGCGCTCGCCGGCGCGCTCGGCTGGGCGATCGGCACGGCGATCGGCGCGAACCGACCGGTCCGCAGCGGGTTCGTCGCGGTGCTCGTGCCGCTCGTCGCGCTGGTCGCGGCCGGGCTCCACCGGCTGTACGCCGCGCCGCCGGTGTTCAGCTTCAACGCGCTGGTCGGCTACTTCCCGGGCAGCTTGTACGACGAGAACGTCCAGCTGACCGCCGCGGTCGGCTGGGCGCGGCTCGAGGCGCTGCTCGGGCTCGTCGCGATCCTCGCGTTCGTCGCCACGCGGTTCGACGTGCCGAGCGCCCGGTTCCGGATCCGCGAGGTGCGTCCCCACGGGCCTCGGGTCGGCGCCTACGCGCTCGCCACCGTCGCGCTCGCCGGCGCGGTCGTCCTCCACGCGTTCGGTGGCGAGCTCGGCTTTGCGGTCGACGCCGACGACATCGCCGACGAGCTCGGCGGCACGATCGAGACCCCCCACTTCACGATCCACTACGCGAAGGAGCTCGCGGCCGAGATGCCGCTGATCGCCGCCGATCACGAGTTCCGCTACGGCCAGGTCGTCGCGCAGCTCGGGGCCGCGCCCGACGGCAAGCTGACGTCGTTCTACTTCGCGAACCGCGATCAGAAGGCGCGCTGGATCGGCGCGCGCGACGTCGAGATGGCCAAGCCGTGGCGAGAGGAGGTCTACCTCGACCATCGCGCGTTCCCGCATCCGTCGCTGCGGCACGAGATCGCGCACGCGGTCGCCAGCGCGTTCGGCGATCCGATCTTCGGCGTGTCGACCCGCCGGCTCGTGCTCGCGAACCCCGGCATCATCGAGGGCCTCGCGGTCGCGACCGACTGGCCCGGTGGCTACGATCACCCGACGCCACACCAGCAGGTGCGCGCGATGCAAGCGATGGGCATGTCGCCGTCGATCGACGATCTGCTGTCGCTGCGCTTCCTGACCGTGTCGTCGGCGCGCGGCTACGCGACCGCCGGCTCGTTCCTGCGGTTCCTGCTCGACCGCTACGGCGCGCCGGCGCTGCGCGCGATGTACGGCTCGGGCGGCGACTTCGACGCGGCGTACGGCAAGCCCCGGGCGACCCTCGAGGCCGAGTGGCTCGCGATGATCGCGACGATCCAGCTGCCGAAGGACGCGGTCGAGGGCTCGCGCGAGCGGTTCCGCGCCGGCAGCGTGTTCGCGCGGCCGTGCCCGCACGCGAACGCCGCCCGCCGCGAGGAGGCCGCACAGCTGTTCGCGGCGAACCATCGCGCGAACGCGGTGGCCCTGCTCCGCGACGTCTGCAGCGACGCGCCCGACGAGCCGCGCTACCGGCTCGAGCTCGGCGACTACCTGGTCGGCGGTGCACCCGGCGAGCGCACCGAGGCCGAATCGATCTGGCACGCGCTGATCGCGGACGCCGAGCGGGTGACCTCGAGCATCCGCGCCGAGGCCAGCGAGCGCCTCGCCCACCTCGCCGCCGCGCACGGCGATCTCGCGACGGTGCACGCGCTGATCGACGCCGCCGCCGCGCTGCCGGTCGACGACAACCAGCACCGCCAGCTGCTCGCCGAGCAGTTCGCGCTCGCGTACCAGGGCCCCGCCGGCGCCGCGCTGCGCGGCTACTTCTTCGGGACCGTGCCGTGGTTTCCACCGAAGCTATCGGCGCAGATCGGGACCTACGCCGAGCCCACGCTCGGGCTGCCGCACTACCTGCTCGGGCTCCAGGACGCGACCTCGGCGGACTATCCGGCGTGCGCGGCGGAGCTCGATCGCGGGCTCGCGCTCGGCCTGCCGGACCTCGTGTTCGTCGAGAACGGCGCGCGCCGGCTCGCGATCTGCGCGTTTCGCGCCGGCGACTACGCGCGCACGACGATCGCGATCGCCTGGCTCTCGGGCAACGCGATGACCGAGGCCGACCACCTGCTCGCCAGGGACTGGCAGCAGCGCCTGGTCTTTACATTCCGCTGAGGAACAGCCAGCGGTGACCGTCCCACTCGAGGACGAGCTGGTTCTGGTCGCGCTTGTCGGGACGCTGGTTCTTGCCGTTGGCGTTCTTGATGGTGAACGACGCGTCGATCATGATGTCGACCGCGGCGCGGCAGCCTGACGTGAGCTCGCCGGTGCAGCTCTGGCGGACCGCGAGGTAGCGGACCGAGTAGCGGATGTCGGTCGCCTTCTGGAGCCGCGTCAGGAGCACGTTGCGCAGGCCCTCGTAGCCGTAATCGTCGCTGCCCGAGGGGGTGCCCGAGTCTTCCCAGTACTGCTTGTGCGCCATCAGCATGAGGGCGTCGGCGTCGCCGCGCTCGACCGACAAGCGGTACTCCTCGCAGGCGTCGAGGACCGACTTGTTCGAGTTCGAGAACGGGATGCGGGTCCCCGGGACGTAGGCCGCCGGCTTCGCACAGGCGCCCGCGAGCGTGACCGCGAGGATCAGAAAGGCGGGCAGTTTCATGTGTCGGGTCACGGCTCTAACAAGATCTGCGCCAGTGCCGCGCGACCCTACAACGCGAGGCTAAGTCCGCCAAGCGCTGGGCCTCGCCAAGCTTCGACCCGCGCCAAAAATGCACGGAAGTCCTTGTCCGGGTTGTCGACCCTTGCCAAATAGACATCGGTGATCCGCGTGATCGTGAAGCGCGCGGCCACAAACCGGACCTCGATCGGCAGGGCCGCCAGGTCATCGCTCGTGAGCGTTCGCACGCTTCGATAACCAGTTATCAAGGCCGCCGCGAGGTCGAGCCGAGGCGCTTGGACCCAGCACCAGTCGTTGATGCAGACCGCGAGGTCGTAGACCAGGCTGCCCCCCGAGGCCTGTTCGAAGTCGAGGATCGCGGTGACCCGGCCGGCCTCCCACAGCACGTTGTCGCGGAACAGATCCCCGTGGATGATCCCGGTGGTCGCGCGGTGGCGCAGCGCGCTCGCATCGGACGCGGCGGCGAGCTCCTCGCCGATGATCTCGGCCGCGTGCGCGAGCTCGCGATCGAAGTTGTCGGCGAACTTCGCGTAGCGCGCGACCAGGTGATCGTGATCGTAGATGCTGCCGCGCCGCCACGCGGTCGGCAGCTCGAGCCCGATCGCGTGAAACTGCGCGAGCGAGGCGCCGAGGGCGAACGCGGCGTCCGCCGTGATCTCGGCGGCGCCGAGGTGTCGCCCGGCGCGCCACGGGAACACGCTGACCCACTTGCCCTTGACGCGGGCGAGCGGCGCGTAGGGCCGACCGTCGCTCGCCGCGACCGGCGCGGGCGTCGCGAGCCCACCGCTGGCGAGCGCGGTGACGAGCCGGGCCTCCCACGCGACGTCGACCTCGGCCTTGCCCTCGTTGATCCGCACGAACCAGCGCCCGCGATCAGTGACGACATCGAAGTTCGAGTTGATCGTGCCCGCCGCGATCGGCTCGAACGCCACGAGCGCGCCGAGCTCGAACGCGCGCACCACCTCGACCACCTCGGCGTCTCCGAGCCGCGTGAACACGCCCACGCGCCAAACCTATCAGATAGACTGAGGGCCGTGGACGAGGCCGAGCGACGGAGACTGGTCGAGCGCCACCTGGACATCCCGTTGCGCGCGGCGAAGATGATCTTCCCGCGGGTCAAGGAACACCTCGAGTTCGACGAGCTGGTCTCGCTCGGCAACGCGGGGCTCGCCGAGGCCGCGTCGCGCTACGACGCCGACAAGGGTGCGACGTTCGCGACGTTCGCGTGGTACCGCGTGCAGGGCGCGGTGATCGACGGCATCCGCCGGATGACGCCCCTGCCCCGCCGCGTGTGGCACAAGCTCGTCGCGCTGCGCGCCGCGGCCGACTACCTCGAGCACCAGGGCGAGCGCGAGGCCGGCGCGGCCAAGACCGGCGCGCAACCACCGGCGGGTGCCGACGCCCTCGAGGCCGTGCGGCGCTCGATCTCGGCGATCCGCACGATGTACATGACGTCGCTCGAGAGCCTCGCCGAGCGCTCGGGCTTCGATCCCCAGAGCGCCGCGTTGAGCCCGAGCCAGGCGCTCGACCAGAAGCAGCTGAGCGGCCGGCTCGCGAGCGCGCTCGCGGATCTCCCGGCGCGCGAGAAGGCGCTGCTCACCAAGCACTACTACGAGGGCAAGAACCTGCTCGAGGCCGGCGAGGAGCTCGGCATCTCGAAGTCGTGGGCGAGCCGGCTGCATGCCCAGGCCGTCGATCGCTTGCGCCGCGCGGTCGACGATGGCTAGGGCCTGGCTGCTCGCGCTCGCGGCGTGCGGCTCGTCGGGAACGGCGAGCACGGTCGTCGATCAACCGGCCCCGCCGGTGAAGCCGATCGCGCCCGTCGTCGTCGAGATCGGCTGTCGCGATCTGCCGGCCGCGGCGTGCGCGCGCGTGCAGCAGGCGGCCGGCGCGAGGTACCGCGTCGACGCGCCCGTCGGCGCGACGCGCTGCGCGAGCCCCGACGATCCGACGCGGATCGGCGAGTGGCGCTACGCGCTGGTCGCGCCGCTCTACGCGCCGACCGAGAACGTCGCCGACCTCGCCGCGGTCCCGGTCGAGCTCGGCGCCGCGACGGCGACGATCGACGCGCTCCACCTGACGACCGCCAAGGTGCTGCACGATCCGACCGATCGCTCGACGATCGCGACGCGCGCGCGCTGGACGATCCTGCCGGCCGACGAGCTGCTGCCGACCTGGAAGGTCATCACCGTCGGCAACCTGCACCCGCTGACCTCGCCGGACAACGCGCTCGCGATCCCGATCTGCGCGCCGAAGTCGCTCGGGCTGCCGCGGATCGCGAACATCGATCCCGACGCGCTGACCGTGATCGCGATGACGGGCACGACCGCCCCGACCCGCTACATGGCGCGCCTGATGGATCAGAAGGGCACGACCTATCCGGCGCGCGACGTCGCCCCGTGGTTCGCGGGGGTCGACTTCGTGCACGTGTCGAACGAGGTCTCGTTCACCAAGGCGTGCACGAAGCCCGGCACGATCGGCATGTCGTTCTGCGGGCGCGAGAGCTACATCGAGCTGCTCGAGGCGGTGCACGCCAGCATCATCGAGCTCGACGGCAGCCACCTGATCGACACCGGCACCGACGCGATGGCGAACACGCTCGACATGTACGAGTCGCGCGGCTGGCACTGGTTCGGCGGTGGTCGCGATCAGGTCGACGCGAGCAAGACGCTCGAGCTCGAGCACCACGGCAACAAGATCGCGTTCGTCGGCTGCAACATGCCGAAGACGACGTCGCACGTCGTGCGCAACGGCCCGAACGTCGCCGCGTGCGATCTCGATCGCGTCGCGTGGCAGATCGGCGACCTGCGGCGGCGCGGCTTCGTCCCGATCGTCTCGATCCAGCACGAGGAGGTCTACGTCCACGATCCGCCCGACGTGATCGTGCGCGACTTCCGGAAGCTCGCGGACGACGGCGCCGCCGTGGTGTTCGGCAGCCAGGCGCACTGCGCGCACCCGTTCGAGGTCGTGCACCAGGCGTTCGTGCACTACGGCGCCGGCAACTTCTTCTTCGATCAGGAGGGCACCAACACGCGCGACGGCACCGTCGATCGCCTGTACGTCCACCACAACACGCTGCTCACCGTCGGCCACCTCTACACGCGCCTCGAGGAGAACGGCCGGCCGCGCCCGCTGACCGATCGCGAGCGCGGCCAGTTCCTCGGCGAGCTCGCGCACGCCCTCGGGAAACTCGCGAGGACCGAGCCGTACGCCGATCCGCACCCGGTCGCCGACACGCCGGGCCATCCGGACTCGTTCCTCGTCGGCACCGCGCAGGAGCACGTCGTGGTCTATCCACCGACCAAGCTCGAGCCTGGCAAGACGTACCCGCTCGCGATCGAGCCCAAGGCGATGTTTCTGCCGCCCGCCGAGCTCGATCACTACGTCGTCGCGCCCCGGCGCGGCACGTGGGACAAGCGCTACATCGCGCTCGCCCGGACCTTCGCGCTCGCGCGGTTCCCCGCGATCGCGCGTTAGGCCGACTTGACGGCGTCGCTCGGCGCGAGCGTGCCGTGGACCTGGTAGTGCTCGAACAGCTGCCCCCACGTGGTCTGCTCGCGCCACTGCTCGAAGATGCGCTTGTCCTTGAGCGGCCAGCGATAGTAGTCGTGATAGGCCTCGCTGCCGGCGACGAACACGTTGACCAGCGGCGTGTGGAAGAACAGCTTCTGGAATCGCTTCAGCGGGCCGAACCACATGATGTCGCCGACCATCGACGCGCCGTTGTCGCCGACCGAGAAGCCCCAGCGCTCGTCGGCGAGGTGGCTGTCACCGACGACCTCGATGTTCTCGTGCTTGCCGTTGCCGAGGCCGGCCTCGTCGGCGAGCTTGATGTAGTCGAGGGACATCGGATCGAAGCCCATCATCTGCGCGGCGACCGCGTCGATCGCGACCTGATCCTGCGAGGCCAGCATGACGTCCTTGATCACCGGGCGCATCGTGCGCGGGCCCGGCCCATCGCCCGCGGTCGTGCCGTCCATCACCGCGTAGAGCCCGCCGTGGATCTCCTGCTGGATCGCGAGCAGATCGACGAGCGTCTGGTGGATCCAGCTGTGCGTGTAGTGCCGCTTGGTGTTGAGCAACCCGCCGAAGGCGTTCTTCATCGCGCCCGTCGTCGTCGTGTAGATGTGGCACTTCACCGTCGGCAGGTGAACGATGTTGGCGCCGTGGAACGCGTCGGGGATCTGGATGCCCTCGGGGAAGATCGTGTCGAGCACGAGCATCTTGGCCTTGGGCTTGTAGACCGACCAGGTCATGTCCTCGGGCTTGAAGTTGTAGCGAACCGGGATGTCGTAACGCTTGAAGATCGGGAGGTACCCGTTGAGGTCCTCGCCCTTGAACGCGTCGGTCACGACGGTCTTGTTCTGGACGCAGAGCAGGTCGTCGAAGCCGCGCGCGCGCAGGCTGCGGATGCAGCCCTCGAGCTGCCACGGTGTCGTGTTGGCGCCCGGGAACGGGAAGTGCCACGAGATGTTGTCCTTCAGGATCGTCGGCGCGCCCGGCTTGAACGCCGCCTTGACGTCTGCGAGATCGTGCAACCGATCGAGATCATCGAGGATGTGATCGGGACGGACGCGGATGACGGCGACCTTGCTGCGCGCGCTTCGCGGACTCATGTGCGCGCACTGTGCCACGAAGCGTCACCCCCGGGAGTGCTTCGCCTTCTGCCGAAAATTTGCCGTGGAGATCCGCGGGTGTGAGGGTGGCCCATGGATGCACCGGCCGAGACGCTCTACAGCAGCAGCTTTCATCCGGATCCGCGCAGCGCGCTCGACGTGCTCGCGTTCGTCCTGACGCCGATCGAGGCCTTCGCCGACGTGCGCGACCCCGAGGAGATGGAGGCGGTCGCCGAGCTGCTCGGCAACGCCAAGGCCGAGGCGGTCACCCGCTGGTACGCGCTGTCTCGCGGCGAGCTACGAAGCTAAGCAGCGCGGCGTCAGACGTACTCGAAGTCCATCGCCTCGCACTGGAGCTCGACCTTCACCATCTTGATGTTGTCGGTCGTCGCGTCGAGCTTGTCGGGCGTCACGCTGACGACCTCGGAGTTGTGGAAGTTGAGGCGGCCCTTGACCGCGCCGTCGCTGCCGCAGTACTCGAGCGAGCCGTCGGGGATGCGGGCCGGGTCCTTCGGCTTGACCGCGCCACCCTGCTCCATGAATCGATCGATGAACGGCGCCGCGTGCGACTCGGGGATGTAGAACACCACGTTCGGGAACACGACCTGCGACGGCGTCTTGGTCGGCGCCCGCGAGCCACCCATGTGGTACTCGAGGATCGTCTGCTTGATCGTCATCGCGTCGACCTTCGTCACCGTCCCGGTGTCGTAGCCGGCGAGGTTGAAGTTGAAGCAGTCCGCCTTCCACAGCTTCGCCTTGGTGCCGTCGGTGCCGTTCGGTAGCCGTCCGCCCTTCTTGCCCGGCAAGAACTTGATCGACTCGACCGAGATCGTGACGCCCATGTAGAGCGCCTCTTTCGACGTCCCATCGACGCCAGGAAACGTGATCTCGCTGAGCAGCCCGAACGTGAACTCGCGGCGCGCGCGCTCGTCGTAATAAAAGTCGCCGGCGACGATCGCGCCGTCGCGACGCTCCTGCTTGCCCTTGAAGAACTCCTGGAGCCACGCGTAGTACGGCGGCGAGACCGACATGCCCATCTGGAGCTTCAGGTCCTCGAACTTGGGCTTGCCGAGCTGCTTCCAGCGATCGTAGATGCCGCCTTGCTGGTAGCTCATCACCTCGACCTTCACTCCGCCGCCTTCGATCGACTTGATGACGCCGTTGTTCGAGTCACCGTTGAGCTCGAGGGCGAAGTGCGCGGCTGCGTAGCTGCGTTTTTCTGGTGCGGACATGGGGCGGGGGCTCGATTCTACACGGGGTCAAGGGAGCCCCGTGAACGAGGAATGCGTCGGACCATGCTACGGTAACGAGCACTTCGGGCTTCCTCGGTACGCGGCATGGGCGATCCCACCAAACCGGTCGATTCCGCGGCAAGGTTGGCGCCGGATATGCTCCCAACCCTTCGATCTTCCAAGGATCTTCCGATCGGAAGGCCGCCGCGTTGGGGCTTTTTCAAGGGCCTTTTGACCGGCGCGGTGGTCGAAGTTCCCGTCCTCGCCGCGGGAGTCTGGTTCCTCGCCCGCCTCGGCATCGGCGACA
Source organism: Haliangiales bacterium (assembly GCA_038321315.1). Lineage (GTDB taxonomy): Bacteria > Myxococcota_A > Polyangia > Haliangiales > Haliangiaceae > JABFXX01. Next base: position 24,626 of record JBBQEX010000023.1, read on the forward strand.
CCGACGTCCCGTTCATGCGGGTGATCCGGCTGACCGCGATCTTCGCCGGGATCGCGGCGGTCCTGACCGCGGGTGGGCTCGGTCGGCTTGCGGCGTTCGCGTCGGTCGAGGGCGGCCGGCGGCGCGCGGCCTGGGTAACCGGTCGCGCGCATGCGGTCGCGAGCGTGGGCCTGCTCGTGATCGCGGTGATCCCGCACGGTCACCTTCCGACCCGCGGCGCGGTCTGGCTGCTCTATCCGCTGGTCGGCGCCGTGCTCGGGCTCGCGACCGGCGCGCTGATCGGGGTCGTGTGCGGTGGCGCGGCCCCGATGCGGATCGGCGACGTCCTGTCGCTCGCGGGTCGCCCGATCAAGACGATCCTGTCGCCCGATGATCTCGCGCGGCTCGGCACGGCGCTGCGCGATCGCACGTCGCACCTGTTCGAGGGCATGTTCGAGCCGGGCAAGAAGCGACCGGCGGAGCCGGATCCAGAGCCGAAGTCGGAGCCGGAGCCCAAGCCCTGAGCGCCCCGCGCACCGAGAATCGGGTGCTCGCGATCGCGCTCCTCGCGTCGCTCGTGTTGTGGAACCTGCCGTTCGGCGGGGTGCTGCTCTATCCGTTCAAGCTGCTCGGCACGTGGATGCACGAACTGTCGCACGGGATCACGATGCTGGTCACCGGCGCGGGGCTCGAGCAGCTGCGGATCTATCGCGACACCAGCGGCCTCGCGTACGCGCACGAGACGATCGGCTCGTTCGGCAGCGCGGTGATCGCGGCGGCCGGATACATGGGCACGCCGGTGTGGGGTGCGGTCCTGCTGATCGCCGCGGCGACGCCGCGTGGCGCCCAGCGCGCGCTGGTCGCGCTCGCGGTGCTGCTCGCGGCGACGGCGCTGTTCGTGCTCGGCAACGAGTTCGGCCAGTGGGCGATCGGCGCGAGCGCGATCGGGTTCGCGGTGGTCGCGGTGGCCGTGCCGTCGCGCTGGCGGGTCGCGGTCGTCCAGTTCGTCGCGGCACAGGCGTGCATCAGCGCGGTGCTCGACGTCCGCGTGCTGTTCCGGCCGGCCCAGGTCGTCGACGGGATCACGGTGCGCGCGTCGGACGCGCACAACATGGCGCGGCTGACGTTCGGCACGACCGATGACTGGGCGGTGTGGATCTGGGTCGTCGCGTGGCTGGTCTGGTCGCTCGGCGCGCTGTTCGTCGCGCTGCGGCTCAGCGGGTCGCGGCATCGCGCGCACGCCGCGCCTGCGGATCACTCGACCGAGGCGAGCAGCGACGTCAAGTAGGCCGGCATCATCGCGGCGATCGTCTCGGGGACGTAGATGCTGACGAGCACGATGCCGCCGAAGCCAGGACGGCCGCACGAGATCACGCGCGACTCCTGCCGGAAGTCCATGCCGTCGACCAAGGACGCGATCGACTCGCCGCACTGCCAGCCATCCGGCGGCACGACGAGGTGCGACGGCGCGGTCGCGAGGTGCTCGAAGCCCTGCTGGGTCGCGCGCGCGGACTCGCCGTCGATCCACTTGCCGATCAACGTCGAGGTCCCGCCGACCCGCGCGAGGGCGACCACGATCGTGTGATCGGGATCCGAGACGCTGTCGGCATCGACGACCCACGCCGTCGGGATCGTGATCGCGACGGTGTTGACGACGCGCTTCACGCCGGGCCCGCGCACGAGGCTGGCCTCGACCGGGGTGCGCACGATCATCACGGCCGCGAACCCCGCGGCGATCCCGAACACGATCGCGAACGCGCGCGCGGCGTGGAGCCCGGCGCGCGCCCACCTGACGCGGGGTGACAGCACGGCCGCGATCGCGGCGCCGCCGATGAACCCGCCGCCGTGCGCCCACTGATCGATCATCGGGTGCATGAAGTCGATCGCGACCTGCGCGACGGTGACGACCGCGAGGCTGCTCCACACGCCGCGCTTCCACGCGGCCCGGTAGTGCGCGCGATGGAGCGACAGCTCGACGAACACGGCGCCGAGCAAGCCAAAGATCGCGCCCGACGCGCCCGCCATGATGTCGGTCGCGGAGAACAGGTAGCTCGCGAGCGAGCCCGCGAGCCCGGCGCCGGCGAAGATCGCGACCGTGCGCGAGCTGCCGAACATGTCCTCGGCGAGCCGGCCGACGAACCACAGCCCGGTGAGGTTGACGAACAGGTGGATCGCGCCGACGTGGATGAAGATGCAGGAGATCAGGCGCCACCACTCGCCCTGATCGACGAGCCCGCGGACCATCGCGCCGGCGCGCACGAGCACGCCGACGTCGCCCGACGGCCCGATGCCGAACCAGATCGCCGCGGCGACCGCGAGGTTGAGCGCGACGAACCCGAGGTAGGCACGCGGCGGTGTCGGGCGCGCGAGGTTCGGCGTGACCGGCACCGGCGCGGTCTCGGCACGCGCCACCACCTCGCTCGCGGCGGGCGACAGCGTGGTCGGTCTGGCGTCGTCGAGCTTCGCGATCGCGCGATCGATCAACTCGCGGGGCTTGCCGCGCGACCGCGCGCGCGCCTTGCCGTACGCGGCGGTGGCCGCGACGCGATCGCCGGTGTGCTCGTAGGCGACCGCGACCCAGTAGGCGCGCGCGGCGTCGCTCATGTGGCGCGCCTTGTCGCGCGCGACCAGCGCCTCGACCGCGAGGGGCCGACCGGCGAGCGCGAGGAACATCATGCGCGCGCGGTGCACCCAGACCGCGCTGTCCTCGCGATCGGTGCACGCGCGCTCGAGCTGTTCGAGCATCGTCGCGGCGCGATCGAGGTTGCCGATCCGGCCGTACGCGCCGAGCAACTCGACGAACACCGGCGGCGCGAGGCCGATCGCTTCGCGCAGGGACGCGAGCTTGGGATCCGGCGGCGGGCCGTCGAACAGCCGCGACTCGGCGTGCGCGATCGCGTCCTCCCAGCGGTAGGCCGCGAGGTAGAGCATCGCGATGCGCTCGTCGATCGCACGGCCCGACTCGGCAGACTCGCGCCCGCGCGCCGCGGCGAGCGCCTCGATCGTCTGATCGATCTTGCCCTCGCGGATCTCGGTCATCGCGCCGAGCAGCGCCTTCTCCTCGGCGACGCCGGCGCCCGGGTTGAGCAGCTCGGCGAGATCGAGGAGCCGGCGCGCGATCTTCGGGTGCTCGGCCATCGCGAACCGCCGCGCCGCGCCGCGCACCATCGGACCGACGACGAGCAGGCACGCGCCCATGCCGAGGCCGATCGCGCCGAGCACCCCGAGCGGCCTGGGGCCGTCGTGGAGCGCCCACACGCCGCACAGCGCGAGCACCGCGGACGCGACCTGCATGCCGCCGAACGTCAGCGTGCCGTGCGGGCGCCGCCGCAGAAAGAACTGGCCCCAGTAGATGCCGGCGATCGCGACGCTCGTGAGCAACAGCTCGTACACGAGCCGCTCTAGACCTGGTTCTCGACGAACGAACCCATCTTGCGGAACTTCTGGTAGCGCTGCTCGATCAGATCGGCGGTCGACAGCTCGCACAGCTCGCGCAGGTGCGTCTTCAGCGCGGTGCGGAGCTTGGCGGCGGTGACCGCGGCGTTGCGGTGCGCGCCGCCGGGCGCCTCGGGGATGATCTCGTCGCAGATCCCGAGGCCGACGAGATCGGGCGCGGTGAGCTTTAGCTGGGTCGCGGCCTCGCCGATCTTCGCCGGGTCGCGCCACAGGATCGACGCGCAACCCTCGGGCGAGATCACCGAGTAGATCGAGTACTCGAACATGAGGATGCGATCGGTGAGGCCGAGCGCGAGCGCGCCGCCCGAGCCGCCCTCGCCGATCACGACCGAGATCGTCGGGCACTCGAGGCTCGCCATGACCTGCAGCGCCTTGGCGATCGCCTCGGCCTGGCCGCGCTCCTCGGCGCCGAGCCCGGGATACGCGCCCGGCGTGTCGATGAAGCAGATGATCGGGCGCTTGAACCGCGAGGCCATGCGCATGAGGCGCGTCGACTTGCGGTAGCCCTCGGGACGCGCCATCCCGAAGTTGCGATGCATGTTGTCCTTCGTGTTGCGGCCCTTCTGATGGCCGAGCACGAGGACCTCCCACTCGTCGAACTGCGCCATGCCGCCGACGATGGCCGGGTCGTCGCGGAAGCTGCGATCGCCGTGCAGCTCGACGAAGTCGTCCATGAGGAGCGAGAGGTAGTCGTTCATGTACGGCCGCGCCGGGTGTCGTGCGAGCTGCACCTTCTGCTGGGCCGTGAGGTCGGCGAAGACCTCCTTCTGGAGCTTCCGGGCCTTCTGCTCGAGCTTCCTGATCTCCGACGAGAAGTCGACGGTCTCGGTCGAGAGACCGCGCAACTCGTGGATCTTCTTCTCGAGATCGATGATCGGGCGCTCGAACTCGAGGATGTTCCGATCGGTGATGAGGGCCGCGGCTTCCATCAGGCGCCCCCGAGATACCGCTCCACGTCGGCGAGGTCAACGGCGTCGGGGTGGGCGAACCACGCGACGGTCGAATCGGCCCGGTACCAGGACAGCTGGCGGCGGGCGTAATGCCGCGAATTCCTTTTGACAAGCTCGATCGCGCGGACCCGGTCCAACCGCTCGGCGGCGACCTCGTGGAGCTCGGCATAGCCGATCGCCTGCTGGGACCGGAGCGGCGGCAGGTAGCCCGCGGCGCGCAGGGTCGCGACCTCGGCCTCGAGCCCGGCCGCGAGCATCGCATCGACCCGGGCGTCGATCGCGCGATAGAGATCGTCGCGCGGGGGCGCGAGCCCGATCAGGCGCGCCGGGTAGCGGCGCTCGAGCGTCCGGTGATCGTGGCGCGCCTGGTGCGCCGACATCGGCTCGCCGGTCAGCCGGTGGACCTCGAGCGCGCGCACGATGCGCTTGCGATCGTTGGGATCGATCCGCGCGGCCGACGCCGGATCGGTCGCGGCGAGCTCTGCGTGGAGCGCGGCGAGCCCACCCGCGGTCGCCTGCGCCTCGAGCGCGGCGCGGATCTCGGGCGACGCGGGCGGCCCGGCGAACAGGCCGAGCAACATCGCGCGCACGTAGAGCCCGGTGCCGCCGGCGACGATCACGCTGCGGCCGCGCGCGGCGATCGCGGCGATCGCGGCATCGGCGAGCTCGACGAACCGCGCCGCCGTCATCTCCTCGTCGGGCCGCACGACATCGAGGAGGTGGTGCGGGGTCCGCGCGCGCTCCTCGGCGGTCGCCTTGCCGGTGCCGATGTCCATCCCGATGTAGACCTGCTGCGAGTCGGCCGAGATCACCTCGCCGTTGGTGCGCGCCGCGAGCTCGAGCGCGAGCCGCGTCTTGCCAGCCCCGGTCGGGCCGACGATCACGACGAGACGCGGGGTCACCACCCGAGTCTAGCGCCCGAAGCGACGCGCGATCTCGGCGAGCGGCAATCTCAGGAGGATCGGGCGACCGTGCGGGTTGGTCGGCGCGGCGCCGTCGAGCGACCGGAGCAGGGACTCGGCCTCGCTGGTCGACAGCCGATCGCCGGCGCGCACGACGGAGTGGCAGGCGATCTCGGACAGCATGCGCTCGATCAGCTCGGCCTCGCTCGGCGCGCCGAGCTGCGCCCACTCGGCCAGCAGCTTGCGCAGGAGCGTCGTCGGATCGCCGTGCCGGAGGCCGGCGGGCACGGCCTTGACCGCGAGCGTCGTCTTGCCGAACGCCTCGGCCTCGAAGCCGACCCGCGCGAGCGCCGGCGCGACCCGGCCGACCAGCGCGAGCTGATCGGGGGCGACCTCGAGCGTGGTCGGGAACAACAGCTTCTGGATCGCGATGCCGCGATCGCCGCTCGCCTGCAGCCGCGCGAGCTCGACGCGCTCGTGCGCGGCGTGCTGATCGATCAACACGAGCTCGCCGTCGGCCTCGCACACCAGGTACGTCAGGTCGACCTGGCCGACGTAGCGCAGCGTCCCGAAGAAGCCGCTCGCGACCGGCCCCGAGCCCTCGGCGAGCTCGCGCTCGTCGGCGACCACGGTGTCGACGCGGAGGACCTCCGTCCCGCCGCCGACGCTGCCGAGCGCGAACCGGGGCGCGGCCTCGGCGGCGCGGTGCGCGCGCACCTGATCCTTCACGCGCTGCGCCCACGCCCGCGGGGTCGAGACCGGCGTGACGTCGAACCCGAAGCGCGCCTGCTGCGTCTGCATGCCTGCGGCGAGCTCGGTCGCGTAGCGCGTCGCCATCGGGGTCGCGACGCCGTCGAACGGCAGCCGCGGCGGGGCGACCTGCGCGAGCGCCGACATCATCACCGAGCCGGAGACCTCGGTGCGCCACGACGCGCCGGCGATGCCCTGCTGGACGACGCGGCGGACGACGGTGCCGACCAGGTTCGCGTCGGCGAACCGGACCTCGAGCTTCTGCGGGTGCACGTTGTAATCGACGCTGCCGGCCGGCACCTCGAGGTGCACGATCGCGATCGGATAGCGCCCGCGCGGCACGAGCTCGCCGTAGCCCATCGCGATCGCGTGCAGGAGGCCGCGGTCGCGGATCGGTCGCCGGCCGACGAAGATCTGGACGCCGCGCGCGGTGGTCTGCGCGAGCTCGGGCGCGCCGAGGTACGCGGTCGCGCGGATCCCGCCGTCGCTGCCGGTGGTCGCGACCAGGCGCGCGCCGATCCGCTGGCCAAGCAGCGCCTGGGCGCGATGCAGGCCATCGCGGTTCGGCACGACGTCGAGCGCGACGCGCCCGTTGTGCTTGAGCACGACGGCGATGCCGGGGTGCGCCATCGCGAGCTTCGCGGCGACGTCGGTCACGTGCGACGCCTCGGTGCCCTCGCCGCGCAGGAACTTCAACCGCGCGGGCACGTTGTAGAACAGGTCGGCGACCTCGATCACCGTGCCCGGCGCGGCGCCGATCTCGGAGACCGCGAGCTCGCCGCCGGTCGCGACCACGCGGGTGCCGGCGAGATCCTCGGCGCGCCGGGTGACCAGCGTGAGCCGCGACACCGACGCGATCGACGGCAGCGCCTCGCCGCGAAACCCCATCGTCGCGAGCCCCCAGAGGTCATCGACCGCCCGGATCTTGGACGTCGCGTGGCGCGACAGCGCGAGCCGGGCGTCGTCCGCCGACATGCCGCAGCCGTTGTCGGTCACCCGGATCAGCCCGCGGCCGCCGAGCTGGGTCTCGATCGTGATGTGGGTGGCCCCGGCGTCGACCGCGTTGTCGACCAGCTCCTTGACCACCGACGCCGGCCGCTCGATCACCTCGCCGGCCGCGATCTGATCGATCACGGTCGGCAGCAAGATGGCGATCACACCCATTCCACGGGGGTATCACGGGGGTCTGATCCCTCGCCAAAGTAGGATATATACCCGGGGCATGGCTCGTTTGGCCCCCACCGACGGACGCGTCGTCGCGGTCACCGGCGCGTGTACGTTCCTCGGCGGCGAGCTGATCCGCCGCCTCGAGGAGGATCGCCGGTTCGGCCGGATCCTCGCGCTCGACGTCCGCGCGCCCGCGCTCACCACCGGCAAGAAGGTCGAGTTCGTCAAGCTCGACCTGACCCAGCCGACGGTCGACGACGAGCTCGCCGTGTTGCTCGGCAAGGCGAACGTCGACACCGTCGTCCACGGGGCGTTCCTGTCGCACCCGACCCACGCCGCCGAGTGGGCGCACGAGCTCGAGGACGTCGGCACGATGCACGTGCTGAACGCGTGCGCCGGCATCGAGCCGCGCCGCCTCGTCATGGTCTCGACCACGCTGGTCTACGGCGCGCACCCGAAGAACCCGAACTTCCTCCACGAGGAGTCCGAGCTCCGCGGCCACCGTGACTCGCGGTTCGTCAACGACAAGGTCCGCGCCGAGAAGCAGGTGCAGCGGTTCGCCAAGGAGCACCCGAACGTCGAGGTGTGCGTGTTGCGGTTCGCGCCGATCCTCGGCCCGACGATCTCGAACATGTACACGCGGTTCTTCTCGCGGCCGGTCGCGCCGGTGATGATGGGGCACGATCCGCTGATGCAGTTTGTCCACGAGCAAGACGCCGCGTTCGCGCTGCTCCGCGCGGTCGACAGCACCGCGACGGGCGCGTTCAACATCGTCGGCAAGGGCGTGTTGCCGTACACGACGGTGCTCGCGCTGCTCGGGCGCGTGCCGATCACGATGCCGCAGGTGATCGCGCGCCAGCTCACGAAGGTGCTGTGGGCGACGCAGCTGGTCGGCTCGCCGCCGAGCTTCCTCGATTTCCTGTTGTACCTGTGCGTCGCCGACGGCGCAAAAGCCAAGCGCGAGCTCGGGTTCTCGCCGCGGCTCTCGATCAAGCGCACGATCCTCGACTTCCTCGGCCTGGGACCCGAGGACGGCGCGACCGACGTGCCCAGGGTGCAGGCGTAGTCATGCCGATCGATGACGACGATGTCGACGCGGACGACTACGGCGCCGACGCCGATCCGGCCGCGCCCGACGCCGCCGGCTGGCCCGATCAGGACCTCGGCTTCCTCGGCGACGACGTCTACCTCGGAGAGGAGGCCGTGATCCCGCAGGAGCTCGGCGGCGCGTACGTGCCGCTCGGCAGCGACTACGACAGCTCGGTCGAGCACGCCGAGCTCGAGCGCCGCATGGACCAGCAGCGCACGCCGGCGTTCCCGATCGATCTGCGCAAGCGCCTGCCGCTCGAGGCGCTGTGGCGGCGATGGCGCGCGCTCGCGATGGTCGGGCGCTCCGACGTCGTCGACGATTTCGGCCACGATCCGCGCGCGACCGCCCGCTGGGAGTGGCTGTTCGAGTTCCTCTACTCGAAGTGGTTTCGCGTCAAGGCGACCGGGCTCGACAACATCCCGTCGCAGGGCCGCGCGCTGCTCGTCGCGAACCACGCTGGCTCCCTGCCCTACGACAGCGCGATGGTGATGCACGCGGTGCGGCGCGATCACCCGGCGCGCCGCGACGTCCGTCCGCTCGTCGAGGACACGATCTTCCATCTCCCGTGGCTCGGTCCGATCATGAACCGGATCGGTGGCGTTCGCGCCGACCCGGACAACGCCGAGCGGCTGCTCCAGAAGGGCGAGCTCGTCGCCGTGTTCCCCGAGGGTGAAAAGGGCATGGGCAAGCTGTGGAAGGATCGCTACCGGCTGCAGCGGTTCGGACGCGGCGGCTTCATCAAGCTCGCGCTGCGCACCGGCGCGCCGATCATCCCGGTCGCCGTCGTCGGCGCCGAGGAAGCCGCGCCGATGCTCGGCAAGGTCACGTGGTTCGCGAAGAACATCGGCATCCCGTGGATCCCGGTGACGCCGACGTTCCCGTGGCTCGGCCCCGCCGGCCTCCTGCCGCTGCCGAGCAAGTGGTACGTCCAGTTCGGCAAGCCGCTCGATCTCGGTGGGCTCGGCCCCGCCGCCGCCGAGGATCGCCTGCTGGTGAACCGGCTCGCCGATCAGATCCGTACGCAGATCCAGGAGATGATCGACGGCCTGCTCGGCCAGCGGCGCTCGCCGGTGCTGTCGGCGTATCTCGGGTAGCGCTTCGGATCTCGCGTGTTACCGTCTGGGCGTGTGACCGCGTCCTTCGACACCGAGTTCGACCGCCTGCTCGACCGTGCACGCCAGTTGCTCGGTGAAGGGGACGACTCGGTGCTCGCGAGCGCGCACCTCACGATCAACCAGGCGCTCGTGCTGCGCCCGGAGTCGATCGACGGCTGGCTCGTGAAGTGTCAGCTCGCGTCGGCGACCGGCGACGCGATCGCGGCCCTCGCCGCGGTCGAGATGGCGTGCGCGCGCGCGCCGAACCGCGCCGAGTGCCTGTACTGGCGCGGCGCGATCCTCGGCGACCTCGGCCGGTTCCGCGAGGCGCTGCGCGCGGTCGAGCAGGCGTTCCGCACGATCCTCCCCGAGGATCACTGGATGCTCGAGGATCTATTCTACGAAAAGGCGACGCTGCTCGACGCGCTCGGGCTCCACGACGCCGCGGTCGCGACCTGCGAGGTCGGCCTCCAGCGTTGCCCGGGCTCCGTGTTGCTCCGCTCGGCGCTCGCGCCGGCCGAGCGCGCGCGTGTCAAGGCGTCGCTCAAGTTGATCCCCGGCGGCGACTAGTCCGGCGGCGCGTCGCCGGGCAACGAGCCCGGTGCGGCTTGCCAGGGCTCGTCGGCGAGCAGCTCGACCGGCAGGAGGCGCAGCAGCTGCGGGATCGTGTTGCCCTCGACGATCAGCGGCATGTGCATGTACTGCGAGCGGATGTAGATCGAGCGCGCGGTCCTCGCCTCGGGCGGCCACTGGTCGTAGCTCGTCGGGATGCGATCGAGGATCAGCGTGTCGGGCACGTCGCGCGCGAACTCCTCGGTCCACAGCAGCGTGTCCTCGCCGACGAAGATGATGCGGTGGCGCGGCGACGCGCGATACCAGGTCTCGATCGCATCCTGATCGGCGTACATCGCGTCGATCATCACGAGCTGATCGACGAGCGGCTCGTCGAGCCAGCGATCGATCGTGCGGAACGCGCCCGAGTGACCGACGATGGCGGTGAGCGCCGCGCCACGCTGCACGCCGGTCTTGTCCTCGACCATGCGCAGCACCTCGCCGAGATCGGGGTAGTTGATCGGCGTCTTCGCGGCGACCGGCACCTCGGGGACGATGAACAGCGCGTTGACCGCGCTCATCGCGAACTGCTCCGGCAGCAGGTGGCCGGTCCACGCGGTGTCGGCGGCGTCGTAGTAGCCGTGGAGGTAGATGATCGTCGCACCGGTGTCGGCGTGATAGCCCGGGGGGATCCACACGTGGATCGGGCCGCGCGGACCGTCGATCCGGACGTGGCGACCGGCGGCGACCGCGGCGATGATCGGGTTCGGCATCGCGTCGATCGTGGTCGCGCTGCCGTTGCCGCTGCCGCTGCCGGCATCGCCACCGGCGACGCCGACCCACACGCCGCCCGCCGTGACCGCCAGGCTGGCGGCCGCGATCAGCGCGAGGCGTCCCCGATGCACGCGACGATCTTAGCGCGCTCGGGGCTAGCGTGCCGAGTTCTGCGCGGTTGTACAGTCGCGCCATGCGACGCACGCTCGCGCTGCTCGCCACCGCGATCGCGCTCGCCGCGCTCGGGTGGTTCGGCATCCCGCGGGCACGGCGCACGTTCATCCGCGCGGTCGTGACCTACGACGCCGCGCCGGCCGCGCCGATCGCGCTCGCCGTCGGCGTCGGGCCAGGCCTCGGCAAGGTCGCGCGCACGCGGGTGATCCTGGTCGACGGTCTGTCGGCCGAGGCCGCGGCGCACCTGCCCGGGTGGACCGCGCTGTGCGACCGCGGCACGCGCCTGACGGTCGACACCGGCTTCCCGACCGTGTCGCTGCCGGTCGAGGTCGCGCTGTGGACCGGCCTGACGCAGCAGCAGACCGGCATCGTGTTCCGCGCGGATCGCCCGCTCGTGCCGCCGCTGCCCGGGATCCCGCAACAGATACCGGGCTCGATCGCGATCGCCGAGAGCCACGGCTACATCGTGCGCTCGCTCGGGTTCGCGCAGGCCCTGCCCGCCGCGGCGCCGGCCGATGTCGCGAAGGACGCCGATCCGGCGACCTGGGATGGGATCTGGCGCGCGCTCGCACATCAGTCGGTCGAGAGCACCGCGCCGCTCGTGTTCGTCCACGTGCTGCGCGTCGACGTCGCCGGTCACCAGCACGGCGGCGCGTCGGCGGCATACACCGCGGCCGCCACCGAGGCCGGCGCGATCGTCGACGAGCTGGTCGGCGCGGCGCCCGATGCCCGCTGGTTCGCGCTGTCGGATCACGGCCACCTCGCGACCGGCGGTCACGGCGGCGAGGAGCGCGCGGTCCGCCACGTCACCGGGTGCATCGCCGGACCGGGCGTCGCGCGGGCGACCGGCGCCCTCGTCCACGTCGTCGATGTCGCGCGCGCGATCGCCGACTCGACCGGCGCGACCCTGGCGCCGGGATCGATCGCGCGCCCGCTCGCCGTCGCGCTCGCCGCGCCGCTCGGCGACGATCAGGCGGTGCCGCCGCTCGATGCCGGGGCCGCAGCGATCGGCGGCGCGATCATCCTCGCGGGCCTGCTCGTCACCGCGTTCGCGGTGCGCCGCGCGGCGTCGCTCGCGCCGCTGTGGTACCCGGTCGCGCTCGCGCTGCTGCTCGTCGTGCGCGGCGAGCCGACGCTGTCGATGCCGATGGTCTACCAGGGCTCGGCGGAGACCATGACGCTCGCGTGGCTGCCGGCGCTCGCCGTGCTCGCGGTCGCGACGTGGCTCGGGCTGCGCGGCGATCGCTCGATCGCCCGCGTGTTGATCGCGCAGCTCGCGCTGCCGATCGCGGTGGCCGCCGCGGCGATCGCGGCGTGTGGTGGCTGGGTCGCGATCGCGGGTGGCGAGGCGGCCCCGATCGTCCCGCGGATCACCGCGTGGTGCTCTCCGCTCGTGGCGGTGGTGGGACAGGCGTCGCTCGCGGTTGCGCTTGCAGCTCTCGCCACTGCCGCCCTGCGGGCGTTCGATCGACGTGCACCTCCGGTGACGCCGCGAACCGCGCCCTGAGCCGCGCGACGATGTCGGCGTGCTGCGCGGCGAGGTTCGCGTGCTCGGTCGGATCGGCGGCGAGATCGTACAGCTCGACGAGGTTCTCGGCCGGCTGCACGATCAGCTGGTACGGCCACTCGACGACGCCCCACTGCCACTCGTCGTGGATCACGATCGCGCGCGGCGCGGTGCGCACCGGCGCCGGATCGTCCAGCAGCGAGACCAGGAGGTCCTGACCGTCGAGCGGCACGATCGCGTGCGGCGCCCCCACCAGCCCGAGGATCGTCGGCGCCAGATCGACGTGCGAGACCGGATCGGTGCGCCGCCCCGGCGCGAGGCCGGGCACGTGGATCGCGAACGGCACGCGCACGAGCGGCCCGTAGATCACGCGCCCGTGGGTCTCGCCGAGGCGCGGATCCTCGCCGAGGCTCTCGCCGTGATCGCTGGCGAACACGACGATCGGATCGGCGAGGCCGCGCTTGTCGCGCTCGGCGAGGAACCGCCCGATCTCGGCATCGATCTGGGCGAGCAGCGCGCGGTAGCCGAGCGAGGCCGGCCCCGGCCCGGTGTCGTGCACGGTCTTCAGGAGCTCGGGCGCGATCTTGATCTGGTGGTGCTCGTGGACATCGAAGTAGTGCAGCCAGTAGAACGCCTTCTTGCCCTTGGCGTCGTCGAGCATGCGGATGCCCTCGAGCGTCGTGACCGCCGCGCTGACGTGATCGCCGACGTCCTGCACCTCCCAGTCGGTGTAGACCTTGACCGGCTTGTCGACGCCGCGCGCGACGAGGACGTCACCGACGTAGCGGGTGACCTCCTCGGGGATCGCGGAGTACGTGCGCCGGCCGGTCGCGCGCAGCGCCTCGATCAGCGTCGTGCCGATCGGCTGGAACGGATCGAGGCGTCCAGTCACGACGGTGCACAGCGAGATGTCGGTCGACGACGCGGGTGCGATCGCGCGCAGGTACCACACGGAGTGATCGAGCAGCTTCACGAGGTTCGGGAAGTCCTCGCGATGCGGCGCCTCGGGCGCGAGCAGATCGAAGCGCAGCGCGTCGACCGTGAGGAGCACGACATCGAGATCCTTGGTCGACGCGAGCAGCGGCGCGATCCGCGGATCGGCGCGCCAGTCGGGCTCCCCCGCCGCGACCGGCGGAGGCGGCGGGGCGGCGACCGGCGCGACCGCGTCGCTGCCGTCGCAGTCCTGATCGATGCCATCGCCCGGCACGTCGCGCGCACCGGGGTGGCGCGTCGGATCGCCGTCGTCGCAGTCGCCGCCGCCGAGGATCGGCGAGCTGCCATCGCCGTCGCGATCGACGAGCCCGCGGATCACGCGCACGAGGTCGCGCGTCGCGTTCTTGCCGCGCGCGAGCAGCTCGCGGTCGGCGCTGGCGCGCAGCCCGTACGCGAGCGCGCCCGCCGTCGTGCCGGCGACGATCGCGGCGAGCGCGGCCGCGACCGTCCACGGGAACCCGCCGCGTCGCGCGACGCGCACGCCGATGCCTGCGACCACGATCGCCGCGATCGATGCGCCGGCGTGCGCCTGCGGATAGGCCGCGCCGATCAGGATCGCCGAGCCGCGCACGATCGCGCCGAACAGGCCCGCCGCGAGCATCACGGCGATCGCGCGCGTCATCAGGTCGTGGCCGCGCAGCGCCCACCGCGCGATCGCGAGCACGACCGCGAGGCCGAGCCACGCAACGATCGGCGTCACCACCGGCAGCAACCGGACGAGCGGCAGGGTCTGTGCGTAGGCGCCGTCGAACAGCGTCGCGCACACCGGTGCGGTCACCAGCAGCGATGGCGATGCGCGCACGATCGCCGCGAGCCACCAGCGCCGATCGCGCGCCAGCCGCTCGCCGCCCGCGATCGCCAGCGCCGCGAGCAACCCGACCGCCGCGAACAGCGGGAGCGTCGTGAACGCCAGCGCGCGGCTGCCGAACTGGACCGCCTCGAGGCCGCCGACGATCAGCGCGCCCGCGACGTGGGCCACCACCAGCCACGGAAGCGACGACCGCGCGCTGCTCGCCGGGGACTGCACGCCGGGCAGTCTAGCCTGTGGATCGGGGACGGTTTCAGCTCTGGCCCCTTTTGGCGTACGCCAAAAGGGGCCAGAGCTGAAACCGTCCCCTCACTTGTTCGGCGGATACTTCTGCAGCTTGCGCTGCAGGCTGCGCCGGTGAATGCCGAGCCGCCGCGCGGCCTCGGAGATGTTGCCGCCGGCGTCGGAGAGCACCCGGTGGATGTGCTCCCACTCGGCGCGCGCGAGCGACGGCGCCCGGTAGTCGCCGCCCGCGGGCGACGGCTCGAGCGGCGGGGCGTCGCCGCGGGCGAACGCGCCGATGATGTCGTCGGCATCGGCGGGCTTGCTCAGGTAGTACGTGGCGCCGAGCCGGACGGCATCGATCGCGGTGGCGATGCTGCCGTAGCCGGTGAGCACGACCGTCTTGGTCGACGGGTCGATCTCGGCGAGCGCCTTGACCAGCTCGAGGCCGCTCTTGCCGGGCATCTTGAGGTCGACGACGGCGAGCTCGGGCGAGTCCTCGGTCGCGGCCGCCAGCGCGGTGTCGTAGTCCGACCCGGTGCGCACGTCGTAGCCGCGATCGACGAACGCGCGGGCGAGCCGGTTCCGGTAGACCTCGTCGTCGTCGACGATGAGGATCGACGGTTTCTGCTCGGCGGTGGTCATACGGGCTTGGATACCATCTGGGCTTCGAGGGTTTCAGATGCCGGAACCCCCGCCGGTTTGTGCGACGAGACGTCGCAGGGCAACTCGACGAGGACATCGGTGCCGTCGTCGGTTCGCGAGTCGATTCGCAGGTTTCCGCCGACGCCTTCGATCACGGCGCGGGCGAGGAACAGCCCGAGCCCCATGCCGCGCCCGGGTGCCTTGGTCGTGAAGAACGGCTCACCGATCCGGGCCATCACATCGGCCGGAATGCCGGCGCCGCGGTCGCGGATCGCGATCGCCAGCGTCTTGCCCACCCGCCGCACGCTGACGACCACGGCGGTGTTCGCGGGCGACGCGTCCTGCGCGTTGGTCACCAGCGAGCGCAGCGCCTGGCTCACGGCGCGCGGCGGCAAGCGCAGCGTCGACCTCGCGACGTCCTCGGCCATCTCGCGGAGCACCGTCGGGGTCGCGCGGATCCCGACGAGCGTCTCGTCGAGCAGCTCGCCGACCGCGCACGCGGTCACGCCCTCGCCGACCGTGCCGGCGCCCTGCTGCATCTGCTCGAGGATCGCGCGGCAGCGCCCGACCTGCTCGCGGATCAGGCGCGCGTCGCTCGCGAGCTCGCCGAGCTGCTGCTTGTCGAGCGCGCGCTCGAGCTCCTTGGCGGCGAGCGCGACGGTACCGAGCGGCGTCGACAGCTCGTGCGCCGCGCCGGCGGCCATCGTGGCGAGCGAGGCGAGGCGCTCCTGGCGCGCGGCGAGGTTGCGGGTCTCGGCGAGCTCGGACTCGCGGGCCGCGAGCGCGGCCGTGATCCGGAGGAGGAAGTGCACGACGAACGCCGAGGCGACCCCGAGCGCGACCCAGATGCCGACGACGCGACTCTGCTCGGGAAAATCGAGCGGCTGGTGCGCGACGATCAGGATCCCGAAGCTGACGAACGCGAGCCCGACGAGCATCCACGTCCACTTCGCGCGGACGAGCACGGTCGCGAGCGCGATCTGCACGACGTAGAGCAGGCCGAACGGGTTGTGCGGCCCGCCGGTCAGGTACAAGAGCCCGGTCAGGAGCGCGATGTCGAGCGCCATGACGAGCGCGACCTGCCACTCGTGCACCGCGATCTCGATCGGCGGTGCGTCGACGCTCGAGCGCCGCCGGTCGCCGAAGAAGTAGAGCTCGAGCGCCAGGTTCGAGACCAGCCCGATCCCGATCACGAGGAACAGCGGCGCGATCGGCAGCGCGCCGTGCATCAGGAACTGCGCGACCAGGACCGTCGACGCCTGGCCGGCGATCTCGGCCCAGCGCAGCCGCGCGAGCCACTGGATGTTCACCCAGTTGCGTTCGGGGACCGGCGATCGCGCCATACCCCTCTAGAGCTACAGCGTCTTCTGACCCTTGGCGACGATTTCCTGCGCGTAGTAATCGGCGGCCGGCGTGCCCTTCTGGATCTTCTCGCTGGCCTTCTTGAGCTCCTCGTCGACGAGCGGGATGAAGTTCTCGATCGGCATCGCGCCCGAGATGAAGCGGCCGTTGATGAAGAACGACGGCGTGGCGCCGACGCCGAGCGCCTGGAGCTCGCGCGCATCCTTCTGGATCAGCGTCTGGCAGGACTTCATGTCCGCCTTGAACTTCTCGACGTTGAGGCCGGCCTCCTTCGCGAACCCGACGACGTTCGTGCAGCCCTCGGGCGAATCCCAGCACTTGACCGGCTGGCCACCGGCCTCGGCGGCCGGGACGTCCTTGTCGAACTGACGGCCCTTGAAGCCCTTGTCCCACAGGAGGTTGTCGACCTCCTTGAACTTGCCCTGCTTGTCGGCGGCGCACGCCGCGAGGGCGCCGGCCGTCGCGATCTGCGGGTGAACGACGAGCTGCTTGTAGACGATGCGGATGTCGTCGCCGTACTTCTTGCGGAGCTCGTCCATCGTCGGGCGAACCTTCTCGCAGTACGGGCACGCGTAGTCGTACGCCTTCACGACGGTGACCTTGGCGGTGGCCGGGCCTTCGAACGCGTCGCCGTCGACCGGCACCGCGTAGGTCTTCGCCTTGTCCGGCTCGGGACGGCGGTTGGGCTGCTGCTGCGCGCCGGCGGCACCGGCGCCGCCGCCGAACTTGCCGGACTTCATCATTTCCATCATCGCCGTCTGCGTCTTGGCGAGATCGTCGATCTTGTGCTCGAGGCCCTTGGTGTCCTGCTGGCACGCGGCGGCCGACATGGCGGTGATGATCGTGAGTACGGCAAGCTTGTTCATGGCGTGATTCCTTCTTGGCACGTCTGGTTCTGGTCGTGGTCGGGTTGGGACCAGGGGCTTGTTTGTCCCTGGTTTACATCGCAATTGCAACAGAGGGGCTCGTCGAGGATCGGCTCCGGCGTCGAGACCTCCGGGGCGAATCCGGCCTTGCGGCGGAGCTCGGCCTGGAGCTCGCAGGCCTCGACCCGGCTGAGCTCGCCGTCGCCGTCGAGGTCGGCCTCGGGATGCGAGGCCATCAGCGCCGAGGCGATCGCGTGGGTGTACTTGCAGACCGGCTCGCCGCGCGCCGCCGCGGTGCGCGCACCGCCGAGCGACAGCACGATCCACGCGACGAGGCCGAGCGCGTGCACCGGCCCGATCCGGCCGCGCGAGGTGCCGGCGAGCACGGTCGCGATCCGGGCGTCGAGCGCGTGGGCCGCGAGCGCCGGCGCGGCGGCGACCCGGAGGTGCGCCATCGTGACGAGCAGGCGCGCGTAGCCCGGGCGCGACAGCGAGCCGGCCTCGATCGCCCATGCATCGCAGGCGGCCTCGCGCGCGTGATCGAGGCGGCGACCGGCGAGCCGCACGACCGGCCAGAACCAGAACAGCGAGGTCGCCGCGAGCTGGACCGCGCGGCCGATCGCGTCCTTGCGGCGGACGTGCGCGACCTCGTGGAGCAGCGCGGCGCGCAGCAGATGCACCGCGGTCGGCTCGACGAGCGGGGGCGGCACGACGACGATCGTGCGGAACAGGCCGACGACGTGCGGGCCGACCTCGGCGCTGCCGACCACCAGGCGCGGCGCGCGGATCTTCGCGCGGGCCGCGATCATCGCGAGCGTGGCGCGCGCATCGGCGGGAGCTTCGGGCGCGCTGCGAGCCGCGCGCGTCGCGGCGCGGCCGGCGGCGAGCGCGCGGGTCGCGAACACGATCGTGCCGGCGAGCCACGCGAGCGTGAGCGCGAGCCACGCGAGCGCGGGCCCGACGGCGCCGGCGTGCGGCGCGATGGCGTCGGGCGCGGCGGTCACGACGATCGGACCGGCGCCGGCCGTGCCGCGCAGCGCGGCGATCAGATCAGCGAGCGACCACGGCAGCGCGGGCGCCCACGGCAGGGCGAACTTCGCGAGCACGACGAGCCAGATGCCGGCCTGCCACGCCGGGCGCAGCTTGCCGGCGCGGACGAGCGCGACGGCGACCAGCGCGAGCACGCTGCCCTGCACCGCCATCATCGCGAGGTGACCGAGCGTGGTCTTCGCGATCGCGCCGAGCTCGACGATCATCGCTTGGCTCCCCGCTTGGGCTTCTCGGCGTCCGCGATCCGGCGCTCGATCGCCTTCAGTTGATCGCGCGACAGGGTCGCGTCCTCGACGAGCCCGAGCACCAGGGAGTCGGCGCGACCGTCGAACACCTCGGCGACGAAGGCGCGCAGCCGGTCGCGCAGGACCGACTCGCGGCGATGAGCCGGGCGATAGATGAAGGGCTCGCGGGTCTTGTCGACCTGCGCGGCACCCTTGGTCGCGAGCCGACCGAGCAGCGTCATCACCGTCGTGTACGCGAGGTCCTGGCCACGCTTCGAGAGCTCGGCGCGAACGTCGCTGACGCTCGCGGCATCGAGCTCCCACAGCGCCTTCATCACGCGGAGCTCGGCGTTCGTGAGATCGGGGCAGCGGGTCATTACGGGGTGTTCGTAGAACTACTACAGGTGTAGTTGGATGGGCAAGCGCAAATCGTCCACAGCTCGAACCGGGGCGGCAGACCTCACATTCCCCGAACCCGGCGGAGCCGCGCGATCAGCCACGCCAGCCACCGCTCGGGGCGAAACACCACGACGTACGGGATCAGCGATAGCGGATACGGAAACCAGATGTTCATCATCAGCACCACGCCGACGTGAAAGCTCCACGCGCCGAGCACCCACAGCTTCGCGAGCCGCGTCCCCCAGCGCCCGAGGAGCTCGCCGACGACGAGGATCGGCGCGCCGAGCTCGATCGCGAGCGTCAGCATGGCGAACGCGATGAAGCCGTCGGGGTGTTCGAGGAGCTGGGTCGCGAGCGGCGCGACCGGCTCGCCGAGCAGCGCCTTGCGCAGGTTGTCGATCGCGACCTGGTTGCGCAGCAGCTCGCCGTCGGTCCATGCGAGGCCGGCGAGCCGCAGCTTGGCAACACCCGCGAGCACGTAGGTCGCGGTGGTCAGCGCGGCGATCAGGCGCAGCGGCCAGCCGTACCCGGCGCGCGCGAGGTAGTGCCCCGCCGGCGATCGCGGTCCGAGGGCCCAGGCGTCGGCGGCCGGTGCCAGCGCCAGCGCGATCAAGTGCAGCACGAGCAGGTTCTCGGTGTGGAACACCATCCCCCACGAGTTGCGATACGCGGTCACCCACAGCGCGGCGATCGCGGCGAGCGGCGCGACGATCCGGTAGTGAAATCCGAGCGTGAACGCGATCGCGAGCACGACCGCGACCATCGCGATCGCGAGTACGACGATCGGCGGTAGCGGCCCGCCGAGCACGTCGATCGGGCCGACCGGGTCGAACGAGACCGCCGGCAACCGCGCGACCGCGTAGAATTCGCCGAGCCGCACGGTGAGGTAGACGCTCGCGAACGCCCCGACGAGGATCCGCACCGCGGCGAGCCGCTCGGCCGGGACGTCGGCGAACCAGCCCTTCACCGGACGACCTTGCAGACCACGCGCGTCAGCTCCTGGCCCGGCGCGTGGTTCACGAGGTAGTCGACCGCCTCGTGCGTGCCGGTGACGACGTGGAGCTCGACGACGTCGGCGAGGTCGACGTCGCGCGCGACCCGTGCGGCGATGTCGTCGCACAGCGCGCGCTGCACGCTGGGACCACCGCGGACACCGCTCTCGAGGATCGCGCGCGCCTGCAGCACCTCGATCGAGCCGATCAGCCGCGGCGCGAGGGCCCGGCGCGTGCCGTCGCCCGCGAGCCCGAACGCGTAGTCGAGGGTCAGCGTCGTCGGCCGCCGGGTCGCGAACATCGGATAGGTCGATAGCGGGTAACCGTCGTCGGTCGGTGCGCGCACGAGCGGCGCGAGCACGCTGGCGACGAGCGCGATCGAGAACCCCGCGGCCAGCAGCTTCACGGTCGCGCTCTGGGATCAGTTCGTACGGACCATGCGCCACGCCGAGCGCGGCTGGCCGATCTCGAAGTAGAACGAGAACGCGAACTGGATCTGGCCATCCTTGACGAGGCCCTCGGGCGGGTTCGGGAACGGCGCCGCGGCGCGGAACGCGCGGACCGCCTCGTCGTCGAGCTCGCTGACGCCCGATGCCGAGGTCACGACGATCTTGGTCATCGCGCCACCGGGCGCGAGGCTCACGCGCACCTCGGTGATGCGCGTCTTGAACCCGTAGACCGTACCGTTCGGATCGACGCGGTTCCACGTGCTCGCCGGGTTCCAGTTCTGCGCGACCTGGCGCTTCATCCGGTTGAAGAAGCTCGCGAACACGAAGCGCTTGGCGTTGAGCGCGGTCTCGTCGCCCTCGTCGGCGTCCTCGATGTGATCGACGTTGCCGCCGCCGAGCGCGCGCTCGAGCTGCTCCTTGGTCGGCTTCAAGTTCGGCACCGGGGGCGCGCCGCCGCCGCCGCCGTTGTCGCCGCGCGGTTGCTCCTCGCGCTCGCGGTGCTCCTGTTCGACCGAGCCGGTGCCGCGGCGCTGCATGTAGCCGTCGGCGACCTGCGGCGCCTTGGAGCCACCCGAGCTGCCGCGGACCTGCTCGTCCTGGTGCTCGGTCGACGGCGGCGCCGTGCGGCCGGGCTTGCGCATCGCGAGCGTGTTCGGCACCGGTGGCGCCTTGTCGTTCTTGCCCGGGGGCATCTCGGTCGGCTGCTTGACCGACGGATCTTCGTCAGGCGGCTTCGGCGACTTGTCGAGCTCCTTGGGCTTGCTCTTGGCGACCATCTTCTCGTCGGCGGCGCCGCGCGCGACCTTCTGCTTGTCGACCTTGGTGTTGTACTCGGCGAGCAGGCGCGCGTTGTCGGGCTCCTTCTCGTCCTCGGGCTTGGCGGTCTCGACGATCTGCATCGGCCGCTTCGGCGCGGGCGGTGGCGGCGGTGGTGGCGGCGGCTGATTCGCGATCTGCGGGATCGGCGGCGGCGGGACGAGCGCGTCCTGCTTCTTCTTCTCCATCTCCTCGATCAGCTTCTCGGGATCGATCGCCTTCAGCTGCTCGGCTTGCTTCGGCGAGATCATCGCGACCGCGACGCCGGGATCCTTCGCCGCGTGGCACGACGACAGATCCATGTAGAGCTGGATCATCGTGTCGTACTGGCACTGCGCGAGGTCGGCATCGCCGCGCCACGGCGCGACGCACAGCGCCGCGCGTCCGACCGTCGCGAGGTAGATGTCCCCGGCGCAGGTCTTCTTGAGCTCGGGATCGGGCACGCCCTCGGCGAGCGTCTCGGTCGCGGCGTCGCCACCGAGGCCAACGGTCACCGCACGCACCGGATGATCGGTCGACAGGTCGACGCCCTGGAGCGACGCGATGATGATCGCGTGGGCGACCAGCGCACCGGCCAGCGCCATCCACAGGATGTGCGCGTGCCCACGACGAGCTATGGGCGGACGTTCGGGCATCCAGCGCTCGAAGTATAGGCCCGGCTGGGACCGGATGCACCCGGTTATCGAGCCGCGTGTTTGGTGCACTCGCCGCCGAGCGTATCGACGAGAAAGTCGCGCATCAGTGCGACCCGGCGAGGCAGATGTCGGTTCGCGTGGGTGAGCACGTGGAGCTGGAGCGCGGTGGTGTAGCGCGGTAGCAGACGCACCAGCTCCGGCCCGACGAACATCTCCGGGAGCAGCGCGATCCCGAGGCCGGCGATCGCGCCCGCCATCACGAATTGCATGTGATCGCCGACCAGGCGCGCGTGGACGTCGACGCGCTCAACGCCGCGCGGGCCGGTCAGCTCCCAGGTCGCGTCGCCGCCGGTCGCGCGCGCGAGCACCGCATCGTGCTTGGCGAGATCGCGCAGCTGGCGCGGCGTGCCGTGGGCGGCGAGGTACGCCGGCGAGGCGAACAGGCCGTGGACCGCGTGGCCGATCCGGCGGGTCACCAGCGTCGAGTCCGGCAGCTTGCCGATCGCGACCGCGAGATCGACGAGATCGCCGACCAGCTCGGCGCCGCGCGTCGTGAACGTCAGCTCGAGTCGGATCCGCGGCTGTGCGGTCATGAACCTCGCGACCATCTGGCCGGCACCGACGGCGAGATCGGGCGGGAACGCGACCCGAACGACGCCATGGGCCTCGTGCGCGGCGTCGAGCGCGAGCGCGTTGGCTTCGGCGAGCCCGGCGAGCGCATCGCGGGCGCGCTCGAAGAACGCCTTGCCGGCGTCGGTGAGGGCGACCTTTCGGGTGGTGCGCTCGAGCAGCACGACGCCGAGCTCGTCCTCGAGCCGCGACACGCTGCGGCTGATCGACGACGGCGGCAGGTTGAGCGCCTCGGCCGCACGGGTGAACCCGCCGGTCTCGACGACGCGGACGAACGTGCTGGCACGGTTGAGATCCATTGTTGTCCCCTGGACATTAGCGCGTTGCCATCGACGCGACTAGTGCTTCTGAGACAACGACCTAGCTTGTGGTCATGAAGCGCGTCACCACGGTCGTCCGCATCCTCATGGGCCTCGGGTTCGTCACCTTCGGGCTCAACTTCTTCCTGCAGTTCCTGCCCGCACCGACGGGCATGCCGCCGGCGGCAGGCCAGTTCGTCGGTGCCTTGGTCGCGAGCCACTACGTCATGACGATCGTGAAGGTCGTCGAGATCGGGGCTGGCCTGTTGCTGCTCGCGAACCGCTACGTACCGCTGGCGCTCGCACTGCTCGCACCGATCCTCGTCGGGATCATCGGGTTCCACGCCGCACTCGAGCCGGCCGGGCTACCGCTCGCCGCGGTGTTCCTGGTGTTCGAGCTCGTGCTCGCGTGGGCCTATCGCGAGGCGTTCGCGCCGATGCTGCGCGCTACGCAAACGTCGTGACGATCGGCGTGCCGCGCTTGATCGTCCTGGTCACCGGGGTCTTCTCGGCGATCTCGGCGAGGCGCGCCTTCTGATCGGCCGACAGCTCGGCGGTCAGCGTGATCACGCGCTCGATGCGCTCGAGCGTCTCGCCCTCGCGGGCGAGCAAGAGGTCGACCCTGACCTCGCCGAGCACCCACGCCTTCCGGTCGGCGTACATCCGCAGCGTGATCGCGGTACACGAGGCGAGGCCGGCGAGCACGAGCGCGTACGGCGCCGGGCCGGCGTCGGCGCCGCCGTTCGTGACCGGCTCGTCGCTCGTGAGCTTGTGGGTGCCGAGGCGGATCGCCTGGGCGTACTTCACCTCGCCGCCGACCGCGTGGGCGGTCGCGATCAGGAGCTCGTCGGGTCCGATGGTCATGTGTGATGTAACTCCGGTAGCGGGATGAACTCGACATCGTCGCCCGGAATCTTCGCGAATTCGTCCGTTGGCCCGCTCGATCCGCTCCCGACTCGACGCGACGAAGTTCCACTCGAGATACCGCGTCCCCAGGTCGGCGTCACCGACGACGAAGACCCGACCAGCTCGACGGGAGCGCCCGGCGTGACGACCCCGAATGCTCGACCGCGACCGCGGTCTCGCCGTCCGCGACCGCCCCCTCGACGACGAACAGGCCGCGCGCCGGGGCCAGGTCACCCGGGATCGTCACCTGCCCCGGCCGCCAGCGCGAGCTCGACGAGCAGCGGTCGGCTCGGGTGGGCGACCGGCGAGCGGGCCCCGAAAGCCTCGCCGAGCAACACGCGGCCGGTGCCCCCGGCGGCCGGCGCGATCGCCGGCAGGGTCGCCGCCGGGTGGTGCTCGAAGCTCGGCGCGCCGGCGGAACCCGGCGTCGGCGCGCTCGGAGTGAACGACGCCCTTGCCTGCGGTCATCAGGTTGAGCTCGCCGGGGCGGTTGACCGGTCGCGATGAACGTTCTCGCCGTCGAGGAAGTAGGTCACGGTCGACAGCCCGATGTGCGGGTCACGTCGAAGCCGACGCCGGTCACCACGCTCATGCCGACGTCGCGCGGCCGGCGATCACGATCTCGAGGGTCATGGTGCGCACGATAGCGCGGCGAGCGCTGACGCCACGTCGGGGCACGCCAACACTGTGTTTCCACGAGCCCGCGACGCGCACGCCCGTTGCAATACCGGGGACATGCCCTCGCTCATGCTCGCGCGACTCGATCGCGAAACGGCAGCGCAAGGCGGCGATGCGGTCGCCGATCGGACCCAGCTGCTCACCCCGGCTCAGACCGACTATCGCGTCGCGCTGTCTCGGTTGTGGGGCTTCGAGGCCGCGGTCGAGGGCGCCTGCGCGCGAACCGTGGGCTTCACCGCGCTGCTGCCGGCGCGCGTGCGGACCCACATGAGCGGGCTGCGCGCCGATCTCGCGGCACTCGGCGTGACCGCGCCCTCGGCGCTGCCGCTGTGCGCGGTGCCCGACGCGTTCGACTCGCCCGGCACGGCGCTCGGCTGGATCTACGCACTCGATCGCACCGCGCGGATCCACGCGCAGCTCGCGAAGCACGTCGGCAAGCTGCCGTCGGCCTACCTGATGACCGCGCGCGACCTCGGCGCGCTCGGCGCCGCGTGCGATCGCCACGCAAAGCCTCCGCAGCTCGCGAACCAGGTCGTCGAGGCCGCCCGCCGCTGCTTCGTCGAGCAGCATCAGTGGTACGCGGCCGCCGGGTTCAGATCGTCAGCTTCCGCACGCGTCGCACCGATAGCCAGACGAGCAGCACGCTGATCGTACACAGCGCGAGCACGCTCGGCAGGAGGTCCCACGGACCCGCCGAGCGCAACACGGCGCCGCGCATGATGTTGATCATGTGCGTCGCCGGCAGCGCTCGCCCGATGTAGTAGAGGACCTTCGGCAGCCCGGCGACCGGGAAGATGTAGCCGGACAGGAAGATCGACGGCAAGAGGAGCATCTGCGCCATCTGCTGCGCCGCCATCTGGGTCTGCGCGCGCATCGAGATGAACAGGCCGAGCGCGAGCAGCGCGAACAGGTAGATCACGGCCATCCCGAACAGGAACAGCACGCTGCCCTGGATCGGCACACCGAACCCGAACCGCATCAGCGTCAGGATCAGCGCCATCTCCACGATGCCGATCACGAGGTACGGCGCCAGCTTGCCGAGCACGAGGCCGACTGGATGGATCGGCGTGACGAGCAGCTGCTCCATCGTCCCCTGCTCGCGCTCGCGCACGATCGCGATCGACGCGAGCACCATCGCAGCGATCTGGAGAAGGATCGCGACGAGGCCCGGGATGATGTAGTTCGCGGTGCGCCCCTCGGGATTGAACAGGATGATCGGCTGCGCGGCGAGCAGCGGATGTGCGCCGGTCACGACCGCGGCGTCGAGGTTGGCCTGAAAGGCGAGCCCGTTGATCGACGCGAGCGCCTGGCCGCTGACCGTCGAGTCCGAGCCGTCGATCAACACCAGGATCTGGGCCATCTGCGCGCGCGCGCGCTTGTCGTGGAAGTCGGGTGGGATCATGACGCCGACGCGCGCGGTGCCCTGCGAGATCATCGCGCGCGCCTCGTCGGGCGAGTTGGTCACGCGATCGATCTCGAACGTCTTGGTCGCGCGCATCTGATCGATCAGCTCGCGGCTGTAGCGCGTACCGTCCTGATCGACGACGACGGTCGGCAGGTCGCGCACGTTCTGATCGAGGAAGCCGAACAGCGACAGCTGCATGATCGGCAGCATGAAGAACATGATCAGCGTCCCGCGGTCGCGGAAGATGTGTTTGAACTCCTTGCGAAGGATCGCGACGAAGCTGTCCCACATTATATGGACCTCGCTACCGCTCGGCGGCTCCCCGCTCGAACCTGGTTCGAGCGCGCCGATCGAGAGCGCGAACCCGCTCGAACCTGGTTCGAGCGCGCCGATCGAGAAGGCCAGCCACTCACGCGCGCACCGCCTTCAAGACGCCGCGATCGCGGGCGGCGCGCTCGGTGAGCGACACGAAGACGTCCTCGAGCGACGGCATGATCTCGCGCATCGACGACGGCGGGTAGCCGGCCGCGGTCAGCCGGGCGTGCAGATCGTCGTCGGCGATCGCGCGATCGATCTCGGCATGGACGGCCTGGCCGAACACGGTCGCCGATCGGCAGTACGCCTGGGTGCGCAGCCAGGTCAGCGCGCGCGTCGAGTTCGGGACCTCGACCTCGAGCCGCCGCGCGTCCGGCGCGTTGATCCCGGGGCCGCGCTTGAGCTCGTCGGGCGTGCCGTTGACCAGCAGCTTCGACAGATAGAGGTAGCCGACCTGCGTGCAGCGCTCGGCCTCGTCCATGTAGTGCGTGGTGACGAGCAGCGTGATGCCCTGCGCCGAGAGCGCGAACAGGAGGTCCCACAGCTCACGGCGCGCGACCGGATCGATGCCGGCGGTCGGCTCGTCGAGGAACACGACGCGCGGCTCGTGCATCAGCGCGGCTCCGAGCGCGAGCCGCTGCTTCCAGCCGCCCGACAGGAGACCGGCGCGGCGATCGGCGTACGGCGCGATGTGGGTGAGCTCGAGGGCATGCTCGACCTGCGACTTCATCCTCGCGCCGCGCAGGCCGTAGACCCGCGCATAGAACTCGAGGTTCTCGATCACCGTGAGGTCGGGATACAGCGCGAACTTCTGGCTCATGTAGCCGATCTTTTTCCGGATCGCCTCGCCCTCGGCGACGACGTCGAGCCCGAGCACCGACGCCTTGCCTTCGGTCGGCGCGAGCAGCCCGCACAGGATGCGGATCAGCGTCGACTTGCCGGAGCCATTGGGGCCGAGCAGGCCATAGACCATGCCCTCGGGCACGCTGAGATCGACGCGATCGAGCGCGACGAACTCGCCGAACCTGCGGGTCACGTTCTCGACGAGGATCGCGGTCATCAGTGCGCCACCATGATGGTCGCGGCCATCCCGGCGCGGAGGTCGGTCTTGCCCTCGAGGATCCGGATGCGCGCCGCGAACACCTGGTCGGCGCGCTCGTCGGCGGTCTGGAGGTTGCGCGGCGAGTACTCGCCCCGCTTGGCGACGTACTCGACCTGGCCCTTGAACGTGCGGCCCGGGTACGAGTCGACCGAGATCGGGACCTCGGCCTGCTCGTGGATGAGGCCGATCTGGGTCTCCGGCACGTAGATCCGGACGTACAGCTGATCGTCCTCCAGCAGGGTGCCGGCCGGCGCGTTCGGCGCGAGCAGATCGCCCGGGCGCAGATCGAACGCCTCGACGCGCGCGGCGACCGGCGCGCGGATCACGAGCTCGTCCTTCATCACCTCGAGCTGGGCCAGCCGCGCCTTGGTCGCGTCGAGCACGGCCTGCGCGGTGCGCAGATCCTCGACGCGCGGCCCGGCCTTGACCAGCTGCGCCGCCGCGGCGGCCTCGACCGCCCGCGCGCTCGCCTGCGCCTTGTCCTCGACGCGCGCGCCCGACTTGCGGGCCTCGAGGATCTTCTGCTGCGCGTCGCGCTGCGCCTTGGCGGTCCTCAGCGCGGTGTCGGCGTTGTCGGCCTCGGCCTGCGCGATCGCCTGACTCGCGAGCAGGCGGTGCGCGCGGTCCGAGTCGAGCTGGGCCTTGTCGACGCCGGCCTGCGCCTGCGCGAGCTGCGCCTCGGCGACCGCGACATCTTCTGACCGGCTGCCGCGGGTCTCGGCCGCCGCGGCCGTGGCCTGCTGTGCGCGCGCCTGCGCCTGGGCGATCTCCTCGGGACGCGCGCCGGCCTTGAGCTTGTCGAGGGCGGCCTCGGCCTGATCGATCTGCGCCTGGGCCATCAGCTTCTGGGCCTCGAGGTCCCCGGGCTCGAGCGTCGCGAGCGGCTGCTTGGCGGCGACGCTGTCGCCCTCCTTGACCGCCACGCTCGCGACCCGTCCGCCGACCCGAGATCCGACGGTGATGGTGCGCGACTCGACGGTGCCGGCCCACTCGAACGGCTGCGATGCCAGGTGGTGGCGATAGGCGAAGTACGCGCCGGCGATCGCGGCGAGCAGGATGAGCGGGACAAATCGCCTCATGGTGGTGCCCAGGCTGGAGCAACGGGCGTGCCTGGTCTGCAGCGGGCCAATCGCGCGTTTGTGCACCTCCCCTGTCGGCTCTGCGGTCAGTTGTCGGAAATACTAGCGACGTGGCCGACCCGCCGTTCGCCGACAGCCTGTGTCACCGATGCATCCACGTCCGCATCGTCGCGGCGGCGCGCACGACGTTCCTGATGTGCAAGGAACCGTCGCTGAACAAGTACGCCCCGCAACCCGTGCGTGCCTGCCCCAAGTACGTCAAGGATCCGTCCACGAACAAGTTCAAGCGCGGCTAGCCCGATCAGCCGACCAGCGGCAACAGCCGCTCGGGGTCGTCGGTCTCGATCCAGTCGACCCCGAGCGCGACCAGCCGGTGGACCTCTGCCTCGGTCATCGCGCTCGGCGCGATCGGCTTGCCCGTCGTCGAGCCCATCGGGAACAGCGTGTGGGTGCCGACCGCGACGCCCTTGGCGTGCAGCCGGCGCACGGTGGCCTCGCCGATCAGCGTGTGCTCGGCGCCGACGACGTGGGTGTCGAGCAGGCGGCCGATCAGATCGGTGTCGAGGATCCGGGTCAGCGTGCGGCGCGCGTTGTGGCCGGGGCGCAGATCGCTCGTGCTCGGATCGCGACCGGGCGGCATGCGATCGAGGAACGGGCGGACCGGCTCGAGCATGCCGTCGTCGAAGCAGAACCCGACCGAGAGTTGCGGATTCACGCGGCGCGCCGCGGCGAGCTTGCGCGGATCGAACGACGTCACGATCACGCGATCCTCGGCGTGCGCGTCGGCGATCACCCGCGCGACGATCTCGCCGATGTCGATCGCCCACCAGCGCGGAAAATCGAGCTTGAGCTCGACGTTCACCACCGCGCGCGGGCTGATCTCGGCGAGCACCTCCTCGAGCAGCGCGATCGGCTCCTCGCGCTCGTAGCTCGCGAACGTGCTGCCGCCATCAGCGCCGATGCCCATCGCGAGGTGGCGGCGGATCCGCAGCTTCGCGATCTGGTCCCACGTCAGGTCGCTCGCGTCGCCCGGCTCGCCGGTCAGCCGCGTCAGGCTGTGATCGTGGAACACGATGACGCGACGATCGGCGGTGAGCCGCGCGTCGAGCTCGATCGCGGGCACGCCGAGCTCGACGGCCCGGCGGAACCCGGCGAGCGAGTTCTCCTGGTGCAGCCGCGGCACGCCGCGATGACCGACGACGATCGGCTTCGCCTTGTTCGCGGCAAGGAACGGGTTGCCCGAGCGATGCAGCCGGCTCAACCAACTCAGTGTACCGCGAACGCGTGCTCGACGTGTCCCTGGAGGTCGAGGTCGACGCGCGCGGTGAACGCGCCGACGTGCACGCGCAGCGACTCGACGGGCCGCGCGGTCGCCGGCAACGGGATCTCGGTCCGGCCCTTGGCGGCGTTCAGCGTGATCGCGGTCAGCTTGACGAAGTGATGATCGAGCAGGTCGAGCGTGACGCGGCCCTCGTCGCGCGCGGCGTCGACGCGGATCACGTTTGGCTTCGTGCCCAGGTCGTCGGGCCGCCGATGGCGAGACGGCTTGCCACGCTGGAGCGCGATCGTCAGCTGCGGTGCGTAGACTCCGCGTCGGTCTCGTACGGCACGTTGTCGTCGGTCGTGTCCACGGGTGATACGTCGGATACACCGAACCGACGCAACGGTCCGGCATCCCGGCGTCCGGTACCTCGACCACCGCGGCGATCGACGCATCGGGCAGCGGCCGCGGCGCCGGCGTCACGATCGGCAGGGGCCGTGGGGTCGAGCACGAGAGCAAGGCGAGGCCACACGCGGGGAGTAATCGCATCCCGCCAACACGCGTGAGCCGCGCGAAAGGTCTGGCAACTTCATGCGCAATCTCCGCACGAGCCGCGTGTCTATGGCTCGGGGAGCGTCCCCAGATCCGTGACGCGGACGACGGACGACTCGTGCACGGAGCGCGGCAGCCAGTAGCGCGGCGCGACCGGGTCGAGGCCGCGCCGTTCGGCGGACATCCGGTGGCTGCTCGCGTCGATCGTGACGGTGGTCGGCACGCGGACGCGCGTGCGAAACGAGCCGGCGACCTGGGTGGTCTCGAGGCACATGGCGCGGAGGCCGTCCGCGACGATGGCGCGATCGAACGCGGGGTCGTCAGGCATCGGCCGATCGAGGACGAGCGCGAGCCACGGCTCGGGATCGAACGTGTCGGCGAGGAAGTGCACGCTGCGGCGCGTGGCCCAGTCGGCCTCGGCCAGCGCGTGGGCGGCGGCGAGGAAGTCGGCAGGCAGCGCGGCCTCGACGCCGGCGTGGGTCCGGATCGCGGCGGCGAGGCCAAACGCGCGCACGATCGCCTGGCCGACCTGCGCGAGCCACGGCGCGGCGAAGATCGCGTCGTCCTCGCCGGGTGCCGGGTACGCGAACTCGGGATGGACGTGAACGCCGAGCCAGCCACCGAGGCACTCGTCGAGATGGATCGGCAGGAGCCGCCGGCGATCGCGCGCGAGGTGACACGCCTCGTGGATGATCGGCGCGGTCAGGTAGCGATCGATCGTGGTGTGCACGTCACCCCGCTCGCCGCGCGACGCGAAGTACGCGAGGTCGGCGGGATAGCCGTAGAGCAACGGCATGAAGCCGCCGTAGTGAGTCGTCGCGTAGAGCGCGGCGAGCGTCGGCGCGCGCGGGACACGGAACGCGACACCGGCCTCGCCGAGCACGGCGTCGAGCCGATCGAGCGCACGCGCGAGCCGCGGCAAGCGCGCCCAGTCGAGCGACGTGTGGAACAGCGCGGCGTGGGCGCCGTCGGGCGCGAGCTGCGCGACGCGCATCCTCGGCATCGTGTCGCCGTAGTGCGCGGCGAGCGTCGCGGCGGCGGCCGCGCGACCGTCGGCTTGCTCGCGCGCGATCGCGCCGGCGAGGTGCGCGCGAAAGCTCGGCGGAAACGCGAGCGTCGGATCGACGGCCGCGAGCATCGCGTCGAGCTCGGCCTCGGTCATGCAGCCCTGGTCGCGACCAGGCAGATGCCATCGGGAGCGGTGGCGAGCGCGACCTCGCGAAGGTCGACGAGCCCGGCCGCGGCCAGCCACGCGCGCAGCTGACTCGTCGAGTAGACGTCACCGCCGCCGGTGTAGAGCGCCATGTTGAGCGCGAACAGCAAGCCCTCGAGCGGCCCGCGGCGATCGTCGTCGACCCGCAGCTCCTTGATCGCGACGAGGCCACCGGGCGCGACCGCGCGCGCCGCGGCGGCGACGAGCCGCGCGCAGGTCGCCGCGTCGTGCAGGTGCAGCACGTTCGCGAGCAGCGCCACGCCGAACCCCGTCCCGATCGGCGCGCTCGCCGCGTCGCCGCTGACGTAGCGCACCCGATCGCCGAACGGCGCGAGCTCGACGCGCGCGAGCGCGAGCACGTCGTGGAAGTCGACGATCGTCGCGCGCGCCTCGCCGTGCTGCGTGAGGAACGCGCGCGTGTACGTGCCGGCGCCACCGCCGAGATCGACGAGCGGACCGCCGCCGAGGTGCGCCGCGAGCTCGCGCGCGGGCGCGGCTCCCGCCGCGAGCAGGTGACGGTGATAGCGCAGCTCGAGCTCCCCACCCTCGACGGGCAGCGCGCGGTCGCGGCGGATCACGTCGGCCGCGAGGCCCCAGCCGGCGCGCACCACGACCGGGCGCGGCGGAACGTCCGGGCCGGCGGCGAACCGATCGCCGGTCCGCACGAGCGCGCCGATCGCGACGAGCACGTCGAGCAATGCGCGCAGCCGGCGCCGCCCTGCCCCGAGCCTCGCGTCATCGGCGATCGCGCCGAGCGTGCGCGGCACGCCGAACACGCCGAGCTCGTGGCCGCAATCGATCGCGGCCGCGCGCAGCACGTCGCCGCCGACCCCGAGCGCGATCCCGAAGACGTCGGTCAATTCAGGAAGATCTTGGTGCCGACCACGTGCACCTCGCCGTGCGCCTTGACGTCGACGTCCTCCGCGCCCTCGACCTTGATCGTGCCGCCGGTCAGCGCGAGCTGCTCGGTGCCGATGATCGCGACGCGCGGCGACTCGAGCTCGATCGCCTCGGACGCCTTGAGCTGCAGCTTGACCGCCTCCATCTGGAGGACCGGGCCGTGCTCGGTCAGGAGGATCCGGACCTCGACCATCCCACCCGCGTTCCGGATCTCGACGAGCTGGTCGGCTCCGACCTCGCCGATGACCAGGCGGCGGCCGTCGCGAAGGAAGACTTCGCGTTGGTCTTCGCGCTCTTCGACCGTTTCCTCCTCCACCATCCGGGTGTGGAGCGGGTCCTTCGGCTCGCCGGCCATCGAGATCAGCCTAGCATGGGAAGTTCGGTACTTTACGGCCCGTATCAGGTTGGAGGAGAATTCGGACAATGCCAGGACAGGGAAGGCTCGGCGACTTGTCGCAGATTCAAGCGTGCGCGCACGGCTGTCCCGCGTGCCCGCATCCCGCCGTGGGTCCTGCGATCATCGGCTCGGCCGACGTCAACTGCAACTCGATGCCGGCGTTGCGCGTCGACGACACCGGGATGCACGCCGCCTGCTGCAACACGAACACCTGGACGGCGACCGCTGGTAGCCCGACGGTCTTCATCAACAACAAGAAGGCGCACCGCAAGGACGACGCCGACAAGCACTGCGGCGGCAACGGCAAGCTGATCACGGCCTCCACCAACGTCATCGTGGGTGACTGATGCCACCGGTCCAGTTCATCAAACCGCTGGGCGGCGTGAAGTTCCTCAGCCACGGTCACAAGCTGCCGGTGCAGTTCAAGGCCGCGAGCGGCGATCCGGCCGCCGGCCACTACAGTCGGGCGTGGAAGCCCGAGGACAAGGTCGCGATCCCGCAGCTGATCCCGCCGTGGTTCATGCCGGCGGAGCCGAACAAGTACTACCAGGAGAGCTGCGACAAGATCGGGCAGAACTTCAAAGACTTCCACGACGCGATGGTCGACGCGATCGCCTACGCGCACGGGATGTGGAAGCTGCAGGCCAAGTTCCAGAACGTCCAGATCATGGCGGTCTCGGCGATCGGAGCACCGGGGTGCCTCGACGGCCAGCCGCTCGAGTCGAACATCAAGAACGCGCCGATGGTCGCGTCGTTCAGCGGCAACAAGGCCAAGCACCGCGACGCCGTCGCCAAGGGCGTCTCGAAGTGCTTCAAGGACTGGCAGGACCAGGTCACGATTCCGGGGCTGCCCTGGTATCCCGCGTTCGCCGCGTTCCCCGGTCCGATGGCGCCGCCGATGCCGAACGTGCCGACGCCGCTGATCGCGTGCGTGTCGGCGAAGATCACATCGATCGTCGCGCCGATGGACATGAAGTCGGCGATGGACGATGCGCTCGACGGCGGCCTGAAGGACAAGGATCCCGACAAGCACTACGAGTCGCTCCACGACGCGATCGCGACCGTGTGCGCGGCGGGCTTCGCGATCTGGGTCGCGGCGCAGATGCCGATGGTGATGGGCAAGGGTCCGATCCCGACGTTCGCGCCGCCGTACGTGCCGGTCGGTCCGGTCGTCGGTGGCGACATCATCCCGAGTCCTCACCTCGCGCTCTGAGGTGATCGCCGATCGGGACGTCGACGCGCTCGCGGCGCAGTATCGCGCGGCGACACCGTTCCCGCACGTCGTGATCGATGACGTCGTCGCGCCCGACACGCTGGCCGCGCTCTGTCAGGCCGTCGCGCAGGAGCCGCACTGGCCCAACCGCGGCGAGATCTACGACTTCATGGGCTCGGCGGAGACCGTCTCGCATCCGGTGCTGCGCGCATTTCACGCGACGCTCGGCGCACCCACGACGCTCGACGCGGTGCGCGCGATCACCGGGCAACCGGTCGCGCGCTGCGATCTCCGAAGCTACGTCTACGTCGCGGGCTCGTACCTGTTGCCGCACGCGGACTCGCGCGCGTCGATCGGGCGCCTGGTCGCCTATGCGTACTACCTCCACACCGGCGGCTGCGAGGGCGGCGAGCTCGAGCTGTTCGACTGCACGATGGACGGCGACCAGCTGATCGCGGCGAAGCCGGCGCAGCGGATCGTACCCCGCGACAATCGCATCGTGATGTTCGACGTCTCCAACGCGTCGCTGCACCAGGTTTGCGAGGTGCTCGCCGGCGCGCGCGTGTCGCTGACCGGGTGGTTCTTCGGTGCCTGATCCCCAGGACGATCTGGCCGATGTCCGGGCGCAGCTCCGCGCCGATCGCTGCCGGCACGTCGTGTTGCCGGGCCTGGTCGGCGAGGACCGCGCGGCGCCGATGCGCGAGGGTGCCGACGAGGTTGGCTTCACGCCGTTCTACGAGCCGGATCGCGGGCGCTACGGGATCAACCGCGACCTCGTGGTGCCCGAGCTGTTCGACGAGCTGCGCGCGCTGGTCGGCTCGATCGTCGAACGCGAGCTGACGCTCGGGCCGGTGCAGTGGCTCCGCTTTCGCCACCGCGACTACTCGCTGACCAAGACCGCGCGCGAGGTCGCCGGCCCGCACGTCGAGGTGACCGTGGACTTCTCGGCGCGCACGACCGAGCAAGCGGAGATCGTCTACACCGACGGCGTCGAGTCGTGGATCGTGCCGCAGCTCGCCGGCAGCGTCGCGATCGTCGAGCGCGAGCCGTGGCTGTATCGCTACGAGCGCTACCTCGATCACCGGATCGGCGACGGCGCGGTGTATCGCGCGCGCGTCGTGTTGCTATAGCCGGCGCGCCCGCAGGTAGTGCACGCGGTACGTGATCGTGCTCCGCGCGTCGCGCCGCAGCGTCCACGGCACGTCGGCCTCCTCGTCGATCCGGTAGCGCGCGCCGAGCCCGGTGCCTTCGCGCAGGATCGCCGCGACGTCGAGCTCGGGTGCGAGCCCTCCGATGCGCTCGTGGTCCTCCATCACCGTGCTCTGCCACGCGTACGGCGACGCGAGGACGACCTCGCCGTGCGGCGCGCACAGCCCGTCGACGACCGCGAGCAGCTGGCGCGGCTGGCGCACCGAATCGAGCAGGTTGAGCGCGACGACGCGGTCGTACATGCCCTGGACAAGCGGCGGATCGAGCGCGTCGCCGCACACGAGCTGGCGGCGCGCCGGCGCGACCGCGCGATCGCCGGCGCGCGCGACCGCCGGCGCGTAGTGCCGCCCGATCATGCGACGCGCGTACGCGAGCTGCTCGCCGTCGAGCAGCCGCCGCGCGCGGCGCAGCGCACCGAAGTGGAGATCGAGCCCGACGACGCGATCGGCGGTCGCGCACAGCTCGGCGACGATCCGGCCGGCGCTGCAGCCGAGCTCGACCGCCAGCTCGACGTGAGCGAGCGTCGCGAGGCGATCGAGGATCGGCTGCGCGGCGAACCCGTCGGCGGGCTCGGCGCGATCGCCCCAGTGCGCGTCGAGGTAGATCGCGAGGTGCTCGAGCAACCGCGCGTATGGTGCGTCGTCGGAGCCCTCGGCGACCAGCAGCGCGGCGACCTCGGGATCGAGGTCGCGCTCGACGACGGTCGCGAGCTCGCGCGCCAGGTAGCCGCCGAGGTGCGGCATCACGATCGGCACGCCGTCGATGATCGGGTAGCGCCGCCCGCACGCGCAGACGAGCACGGCTCCGGCGCGGTCGAGCGTGCGCACGTCGATGCGATCGCCGGTGCGCGTGCGACATGCCGGACAAACCAGATCCCAGGTCATGCGTCACGTCATAGTAGACTCGTCCGATGGCGCGCGTCTTCCTCGTCAACCCTCCGTCCCCGGAGCCGGTGAGGTCGCCGCTGCTGTCGTTCTGCCACCTCGCGGCGTCGCTGCGCGCGGCCGGGCACGAGGTCGCGGTGCACGACGCGTCGGCGATCCACGCGCCGCGCACGCATGCCGAGATCATCGCGCGCGTCGCCGCGTTTTCACCCGACCTCGTCGGCCTGCACCTGAAGACCAACCACGTGCAGCCGGCCTATGCGCTCGCGACCGAGCTCGCCGCCCGGTTCGTGCTCGTCGCCGGCGGCCCGCATGCCACGATCGTCCCCGACGAGCCGTTCGCGCACGGCTTCCGCTGGCTGATCCGCGGCGAGGGCGAGGAGGCGCTCGTCGAGCTCGCCGACGTGATCGACGGCAAGCGCCGCGCGGCCGACGTCGCCGGGCTGTCGTGGATGGACCGCGGCATGCTCCGCCACAACCCGGGCCGCCCGTTCCTGACCGACCTCGATCGGCTCGCCGCGCCGCTCGCCGCCCTCGATCTGTTCGATCCCGCCTGGTACGGCGAGCCACCGGCGCACGGCCACGGCACGCCGCCGGTTGGCCTGTTGTCGAGCCGCGGCTGCCCGCAGGCGTGCACGTTCTGCTCGAACGATGTCACCGGGCGAAAGTTTCGGTATCGCAGCGCGCCGTCGGTCGCCGCCGAGGTCGCGATGCTGCGCGAGCGCTTCGGGTTGCTCGGGTTCTCGTTCTTCGACGACTCGTTCGCGGTCGGCCGCCGCCGGGTCAACGAGCTGTGCGACGCGATCCTCGCGATCGGCGCGCCGGTCTGGTGGACCTGCACCGCGCATCCCGCGCACCTCGATCGCGAGGTCATGGCCGACATGAAGCGCGCGGGCTGCGCGGGCATCGATCTCGGCATGGAGAGCGCGGATCCCGACATGCTCGTGCGCATCGGCAAAGGCGTCACCGTCGCACGCGTGCTCGACGTGCTGCGGTGGGCGAAGGAGCTCGACATCCACACCGTCGTCAACTTGATGTTCGGGTGGCCCGACGAGACCGACGCCGAGCTCGAGTCGACGATCGGCTTCATCGATCGCGCCGCGTCGATCGCCGGCGGGTTCAACGCGCGCGGCGTCGTCGTGCCGTATCCCGGCACCGCGATCTACACCGAGAACCACGCGCACTTCGGGTTCACCGAGTGGTGGATCCGCGAGGCGCCGCTCGACTACATCCCGTTCCCGACGAGCTGGGACGAGGCCGAGATCCTGCGTGCCTACGGCGACGATCCGGCGATCGACCGCAACTTCTTCGCGCACCCGCCGCACCGGGTCGCGCGGATCCGCGAGGCGCTCGCGTTGAAGGCGGAGGTCACGATGGCGATCCAGCGCCGCCGCGTCCCGGTGACCAGCGGCGTGCCGGCCGCCGGTGCGCGCTGACCTAGCGATGATGTAGCGCGACGCCGAGCCCGAGCATCCCGACGCCGGTGCTGCCGATCAGATCGGAGAATTCGAGCTGCACCGCGAACGCGTTGGTCCGCCAGTGCAGCGCGATCCAGCCGACCCGCGCGTCGATCACGGCGAACCCGTGGTTGTCGATCACGCCCGCGCCGGCACTCGCGCCGACGTAGCCCTTCCAGACGTCGCACTCGACGCTCGCGGTCGCGACCGCGAAGTCGGTGCGCCCCTGCTCGATCGCCGCGCTGCCACCGCCGAGCCGCAGCCCGACGACGAGCGCCGGCGTCAGCGCGATGCCGGCGAGCCCGTGGGCGTAGAGCGCCTGGCCGTTGCGGTTCGCGCCGATGCCGCCGTCGAGATCGAACACGAAGCCGCGGTGAACCGGCTCTGGTGGCAGCGGCTCGGGCTCGGGTGCCGGCGGCTTCTTGCGCGGCATCGGCGGATCGGGCTCGGGCTTCGCGGGCTCCGGCTTCGTCGGCTCCTTATTCGTCGGCTCGGGCCTGGGCTCGGGCTTGGGTTCGGGCTTGGGCTCGGGCTTCGGCGTCGGCGTCGGCTTGCCCGGCGGGACGAGCTTGTCGAGCTGCGCCTTCATCGCGCGATACTCGCCATCGGGGTCGGACTTCTCGAAGCCGGCCTTGACCCAGCGCACGACACCCGAGGGATCGACGACGAACGTCGAGGGCATCGTCGCCGATCCGTAGGTCGCCGCGACGCTCGAGCTCTCGGCCGGCAGGTACGCGAGCGTCATGTGGGACAGCCCGAGCTTGTCGTGGAAGCGCTTGCCGTCGGCGACCTCGTCGTCGACGCTGATCGCGACGAACGTGATCCGACCGCGCATCTCACCGGCGAGCCGGTCCCAGATCGGGAGCTCCTTCTTGCACGGCGCACACCACGCGGCGCCGACGGTGATCACGAGCCAGCGACCGTGGAGGCTCGCGATCCGGAACGGCTTGCCCGCGCGATCGACCGCGACGTCGAGCTCGGCGGCACGATCGCCGACCTTCAAGACGTCGGCGCTCGCCGTGGCACCGATCAACAGCATCAACAACGCGAGTCGACCACGCACACCGCGATCGTAACGCGTACCATGGTGAGCGGGGGTCTCCATGCTGCGCAAGCTTGTGGCGGAAGGCATCGGTACGTTCTGGCTCGTGTTCGCGGGCTGCGGCTCGGCGATCTTCGCGGGCGACAAGATCGGCTACCTCGGCATCTCGCTGGCGTTCGGTCTCACCGTGTTGACGATGGCCGCGACCGTCGGCCCGATCTCGGGCGGCCACTTCAATCCGGCCGTGTCGGTCGGGCTCGTCATCGGCGGCCGCCATCCCGCCAAGGAGCTCGGGCCGTACGTGCTCGCCCAGCTGTTCGGCTCGTTCGCTGCCGCCGGCGCGCTCGCGTTCATCCAGCACAGCCGCGGGATCGCCGACCTCGGACAGTTCGCGGCCAACGGCTTTGGCACCGACGGGATGCCCGGCGAGGCGCACCACATCACCGCCGCGGGCGCGTTCGTCGTCGAGCTGCTGCTGACGTTCGTGTTCCTCGTCGTGATCATGGGCGCGACGACGCGCGGCGCGTCGGTCCCCGGCCTGCCGCCGATCGCGATCGGCCTCGCGCTCGCGCTGATCCATCTCGTCGCGATCCCGTTGACCAACACGTCGGTCAACCCGGCGCGCTCGACGTCGGTCGCGATCTACGCCGGCGGACCGTGGCTGTCGCAGCTCTGGCTGTTCTGGGTCGCGCCGTGCGTCGGCGCCGCGCTCGCCGGCGGGCTGTCGCGCTGGCTGAACCAGCCGAAGGACTGACTAGCTCTTCTTGGCGGCGGTCGAGTACATGTCGACCGCGGCGGGCGCGGCCTTGTTCTCGCCGACGGTGAACGACTCGGCGTCCGACGGGAATGCGCCCGAGCGAACGTCGGCGACGTATGCCGCGATCGACGCCTTGATCGTCTCGCCGAGCGTCGCGTAGCGGCGCACGAAGCGCGGCTTGAACGACTCGTCCATGCCCAGCGCGTCGTAGCTCACGAGGACCTGGCCGTCGCAGCCGGTGCCGGCACCGATCCCGATCGTCGGGATCGCGAGCGCGGCGGTGATGTCGCGCGCGATGTCGGCCGGAATCGCCTCGAGGACGATCGCGTAGCAACCCGCCGCCTCGAGGGCGAGCGCGTCGTCGAGCAAGCGCTGCCGCCCGCCCGGATCGCGACCCTGGACCTTGAAGCCACCGAGCTGATGAAAGCTCTGCGGCGTGAGGCCGATGTGGCCCATCACCGGGATGCCGGCGCCGACCAGCTTCTTGACGAGCTCGGCGTGGACCGCACCGCCCTCGAGCTTCACGGAGTGGCAGTTGCCCTCCTTCATCAGCTTGCCGGCATTCGTCATGCCCTGCTCGACCGACGCCTGATACGACATGAACGGCATGTCGCCGACGACGTGCGCGCGCCGGGCGCCACGGGCGACCGCGCGACAGTGATACGCGATCTCGTCGAGCGTGACCGGCAACGTCGTCTCGTGGCCCTGGATGACCATGCCGAGGGAGTCGCCGACGAGCAGCACGTCCGCGCCGGCCTCGTCGAGGAGTCGGGCGAAGGTGGCGTCGTATGCCGTGAGCATCGCGATCTTCTCGCCGCGAGCCTTCTTCTGCCGGAGGGTCTGAATGGTAACGCGACCTTGAGTCTGC
Organism: Haliangiales bacterium; assembly: GCA_038321315.1. Lineage (GTDB taxonomy): Bacteria > Myxococcota_A > Polyangia > Haliangiales > Haliangiaceae > JABFXX01. The sequence goes on from JBBQEX010000023.1 coordinate 64,649, forward strand.
ATTCCGTCCGCCTTTTTTTGAGTGTCATGCCGGGTCGGAGTCACGCGCCAGAACATCCGGCTACGCGCACCTAGGCTAACGAGGGAGTGATACCACGTTCGCCTGCTGGATCTCGCGATCATCGGCGGCGGCCCCGCCGGCGTCTCGACGGCACTTCACGTGCTCGCCGCGGCGCCGCGTACCCGCTTGATCGTGCTCGAGAAAGCCCGCTACCCGCGGGACAAGATCTGCGCCGGCGGTGTGGGTGCACGTGCGCTTCGGATCCTCGAGCAGCTCGGCGTCGAGGTCGACGTGCCGCGGGTGACGCTCGACGCGCTCGCGCTCCGGGTCGGCAGCGAGACGCTGGTCGTGCGCGAGCCCGGGCTCGGCATCGTGGTGCGCCGGCTCCAGTTCGATCACGCGTTCGCCGACGTCGCGCGCGCGCGCGGCATCGAGGTCCGCGACGGTTGCGAGGTCGAGTCGATCGCGATCGGCGAGGCCGGCGTGCGGCTGATGACGTCGACCGGCGCGATCGAGGCCAGGGCGATCGTCGGGGCCGACGGCGTCGGCGGCATCGCGCGCCGCGCGCTCGGCTTCCCGCGCACGACCTTGCGCGCGCAGGTCATCGAGCTCGACACGCCGGCGACCGCGCACGACCTGCCTCGCGACACGATCGTGTTCGACTTCGCGACCCGCGCGCTTCACGGCTACGCGTGGGACTTCCCGACGCTGGTCGACGGCGCCGAGCTGGTCTGTCGCGGGGTGTACTGCCTGCACGACGGACGCCAGGCGATCGACGACACCCGCGCGCGCACCGCCGACTACCTCGCCGCGCGCGGCCTCGACGTCGCCGACTACAAGCTCAAGCGCTACGCCGAGCAGGGTCTCGCGCCGGACACGCCGATCGCCGCGCCGCGCGCGATCCTCGTCGGCGAGGCCGCCGGCATCGACATCGCCACCGGCGAGGGCATCGCGCAGGCGATCGAGTACGGCGCGCTCGCCGGCCCGTACCTCGCGGCCGCGCTCGCGCGCGACGACCTCGGGTTCGCCGACTGGCGCACGACGATCGAGCGCCGCCACCTCGGCAAGCAGTTCCGGATCCGCCTCGCCTGCTACCGCGCGCTGTACGGCGCGCACCGCGCGAGCGTCGAGCGCGCGATCCCGCAGATCGCGTCGCTCGTGAAGGTCGGGATCCAGGACTTCGCCGGCCTGCCGATCGGCAAGCTCGCCCTCGCCCGAGGCGCCGCGCAGTTCATCGCCGCGATGGCGCGCGACGTGATATCGCGACTGCCGTGAACGCCAAGCAGGTCATCGTGATGCGCAAGGATCTCAACATGCGCAAGGGCAAGATGATCGCGCAGGGCGCGCACGCGTCGCTGAAGGTGTTGCTCGATGCCGGCGCGATCGCCGACTCCGCATTCGTGCTGCCACTCGACGGGCCGATGACCGCGTGGCTGTCGGGCCGGTTCACCAAGGTGTGCGTCGGCGTCGACTCCGAAGCCGCGCTCGACGACGTCGTCGCCCGGGCGCGCGCCGCCGGGGTGCCGTGCGCCCTCATCACCGATGCCGGCGCGACCGAGTTTCACGGCGTCCCGACGAAGACCTGCTGCGCCGTCGGCCCCGCCTGGGTCGCCGACGTCGACGCGATCACGGGGACGCTGGGCCTTCTGTGAGCGCGTCGAGCCAGGCCTTCGCGAGCGGCCGGATCTCGGCGGCGGACTGGTTGAGATCGATCGCGACCGGCTTGCCGGTGATCGTCTGCAGCGCGCGCTGCGCGTAGAACCGCACGAGCGGATAGGCGTGCGCGAGGTGCGGCACGATCTGCGGGATCGCGCTGACCTCGCGCGCCTCGCCGAACGTCGCGATCGCGACCGCCTGCTCGTGCGGCAGGCCATCGAACGCGGCGCGCAGCGCGTTGCGCGACAGGTCGGGACCGTAGAGCCGGGTCAGCGCCGCGCGATCGTAGTGCTTGCCCCACCAGCGCTCCATCGTGGTGACGAGCGTGTCGACCGACTTTTCGCGATGACACAGCGCGCACTCGAGCGGGCGATCGCCCTGGACGCGCGCGACGTCGTCGGGCGAGCCGATCCGGTGGTAGCGCACGAGGCCGTAGTCGAGGCCCATGTTCTTCTTCGGCATGTGGCACGCGACGCAGCTCGTGCCCGCGCCGCCCGCGGCGTGATGCGCGTGCTTCGCGACCGCGTCGGCGCTCGCGTACTGCGAATGGCAGCTCGTGCAGGTGCCGTTGCCCGCCGGGGTCGCGAGCGCGGCGAGCTTTTGCGGCGCGTCCTGCGCATGTGGATCGTGGCACGTCGTGCAGGTCATCGCCGAGGCGCAACCGCCGAGCTGGTAGTCGCGACCCTCGCCCGAGTTCGTCGTCGAGCCACCCGGGTTCTTGTTCCGCTGGCCGCCCTCCCACGTGTACGGGTAGCGCGAGAACAGGACGGTGTGGCACTTCGCGCACTGGTGGTTGATCTGCTGCGCGCGCGAGCCCGACTGGCCGCGGGGCGGATCGACCGCGACGACGTCGCCGCGCGCGGCGAACGCCGGCAGCCTGGTGGGATCGGCGGCGTGGGCCTTGCTGCCGTTGTGGCACGCCTCGCAGCCGACCCCGAGCTCGACGAGCTTGTCGCCCGTCATCCGATCGTTGCTGGTCACCGCGGCCTCGGCGAGCAGCGCGTGCGTGTCGGTCGCGACCGGGGTGCCGCCGAAGAACCGGATCTCGCCTGCGAGCATCGCAGCGAGCCGGCCGTCGTCGACCGCGCGCGCGGTCCACGTCTTGTCGCGCGGCAACACGCGATCGCTCATCTTGCCCTGGTAGGGCGGCAGCTTCGGGCCGTAGAGCTCGTCGTAGAGGTAGGTCGCGAGCGGCATCACGTTGTGGCACGGCACGCACTCCTCGGCCCACGCGCCCTTCGCCGACATCGCCGGCCGCTCCTTCACCATCACCGAGTAACCCTTGTAGCGCCACGACTTCGTCGAGAACACGTAGGTCGCCGGCAGCACGCGATCGCCGTCGGGATGATCGACGTCGACGCCGATGAAGTCCTCGCGGTAGTGGCCGCCGACGACCTTGGTCACGCGGAAGCGCGTCGTCGCCGTCGGGGTCGTGTACGTCACGATGCGCTGGCCGTCGACCAGGTCCATGCGCGCGGCCTCCTGTCCCACGTGCACGGTCGCGCCATCGAACGGCGCGCGGATCGTCGCGTGCGCCCCGTCGCGCGTCATGTTGCGCATCGGCGACGCATCCCACACCTTCCAGATGTCGGCGTGACAGTCCGAGCACGCCTGCGACCCCGCGTAGTCGGCGCGCAGCATGTTGCTCGCGACCGCGGTCTTCGCCTCGGGCGGCAGGCTCGCGCCCGTGCGGCGATCCGTGCGGCGATCGGTGCCGTGGCACGCGACGAGCAGCACGACGACGACGACGACGAGGGCGCGGTTCACCAGCGCAGATGTATCACGTGTGCAAGACGCGTCGCTCGACGACGAGCGGCAGCACCTGATCGCCGCGGCGGATCGCCACGGCGATCGTGGTGCCGGGAGCCCCGCGGATCATCGCGATCGCGCCGTCGAGCCCGAGCTCGTCGACCGCCAGCCCGCCGACCGTGACGACGTGATCACCGACCGCGATGCCCGCCGCCTGCGCGCCGCCGCCGTCGATCACGCGATCGACGCGGAGGCCGACCTCGTCGGCGGTCAGCTGGACCCCGATGCCGACCAGCTCGAGCCTGGGTTGCTCTCCGGGCTTCAACACGGCGAGCGCGATCGCGATCGGCCCGAGCACCTCGCCGTCGTGCGCGAGCATGCCGGCCTCGATCTTTGGATGGCGACCACCCGCCCCGATCGTGATCGCGAGCGGGCCGGCCGGGATCCCGGTGAGCTCGAACGTGCCGTCGTCGCGCGTGACGGTCCCGGCGTTCGCGGGCTGCGCGCTCGCACCACCGCCGAGCGCCTCGCGCGTGATCCGCGCGTACGGGATCGGCGCCGTGCCATCCTCGGCGGCGACCACGCGGCCGCGCAGCGTCGCGCCGGCCGTGACGACGAGCGAGACCCCGGTGGCGCCCGCGGTCGCCGGCGTCGGCTTGCTCGGCGCCCACCCGGTCGCCGCCGCGAGCAGCTCGTAGTCACCGGGCCGCACGCGGATCGAGAACGCGCCGCCCGGCTCGACGATCGAGCGCGACACGACGAGCTCGCGGACCGCGCCGTAGCGCCGGAACGCGAGCAGCGTGAACGCCGGGATCGCGGCGCCGTCGCGGGTCGCCACGGTTCCGGAGATCGCCTCGCCGCGATCGACGACGAGTGTGACGTTGTCGGTTCCACCGGCGACGACCTGGCGCTGGCCCGCGGCGTGATCGTCGGCCTCGGCGAACAGCGAGTAGGTGTCGCGATCGACGCCATCGAGCACGAACTTGCCGTCTGCATCCGCGAGCGCGAACGCGGTGCCGCGCGGCCCGAGGTCGCGCACCGCCACCTGTCGCGTGCCCGGCGCGATCGGTGGCGCGCCGCCGACCGGCGCGTTCGACGGATCGGCGTGGACCAGCGCGTCGGCCACCGGCGCGCCGTGCTCGTCGACGACGCGGCCGGTGATCCGGCGCTCGCTCGGCGGCGTGTCGCCGAGCGGGATCACGAGCTGGCGGGTGAGCTGAACGTCGCGATCGAGGCGCGCACGACCGTGCTGCTTGCCGTGCGACGCCTCGAGCACCGCGTCGTCGGCGGCGTTGAACTCGAACCCGCCCTCGGCATCGGTCGTCCACGTCGTCGCGATGCCGGCGACCACGCTCGGTCGCTGCTCGCCCTCGGGCGTGCCGAGGAGCTTGACGATCGCGCGCGCGACCGGCTTGCCCGCGGCGTCGACGACGCGCCCGCGATACGGCAGCGCCTGGAACAGGAACACGGTGACGCCGCGGACATCGCGATCGCGCGCGAGCGTCGCGCGCACCGTGGAGTGCAGCAGCTCCGGCGCGTATGGCAGGAAGCCCGCGGCGGTCACCGACGCGAGCGTGTAGGTGTCGGGGGCTGGTGGCGCGAGCTCGAACGCGCCGTCGCCGTCGGCGTGCACCGCCGTCGCGCCGGCGTCGGTCGTGAACGTGAGCTCGGCGTTCGCGACGCCGCGGCCGGTCGACCAGTCGATCACCCGGCCGTGCAGCGCACCGCCCGCGAGGGGCGCGGTCGCGACCGTCGCCCGGCCCTGCCCCGGCAACGGATCGACGACCGGCGCGCCGACCGCATCGCGCGCCGCCGCGATCGCCCGGGGCGCATCGCCGATCGCAGCGGTGCGCGTGGCGACCGGTGTCGCCGTCGAGGTCGGGGACTCGCGGGTGAACCACGCGATCCCACCGACGAGGAGCGCCACGAGGATCGCGGCGAGCAACACGAGCTTGGTCTTCACGAGCACGACTCCGGCGAGAGGTCTGGGTACGAACGCGAGGGTGGCGAGGACGCGGCGGTGTGCGGGTGGATCGTCGAGGGTCGCGCGCAGCCGCGCGAGGCCCTCCTTGAGGCGCCAGCGAACGGTGCCCGGTGGGACCCCGAGCTCGCGAGCGATCTGCGCGGCCGTGCACCCCTCGAGGTAGCGCAGGATCACGACGGTCCGGAACGGCTCGACGAGCGCGACCAGCGCGCGGCCCATCGCCTCGACCGCGCGCGCGCGATCGAGCAGCACCGCGGCGTCGGGGGCGTCGTCGCTCGGACGCGCCGCGGCCTCGCGCACGCGGCGGCGGACCTCGCCGCGATGGATCATCCGGCGGCGATTGCGCAGCACGGTCGCGAGCCACGGCCACAGCGGACGATCGTCCTTCGGCGGATGGGCGAGCGCGGCCTCCGCGACGTCCTGCACGAGGTCCTCGGCATCACCGCCGCCGACCAGGGCCCGCGCGAGCGCCCGCAGTCCTGCGAGCTCGGCGATCAACGGGGCGGCCACGCGGGCAGCATGCCGCGCCCCCGCCGGGTGTTGGCGAGATTCGGGAGTGTTAGAGTCGATCCGTTCGTGACCGCGCCGCGGAAATCGCCCCCGCTCAGCGTCGGCACCGTGTTCCGCCCAATGCGGAACCTCGTGATGCTGCTCGTCCCGGACGAGCCACCGCTCGAGCTCCAGATCATCGGGCGCACCCTGCTCCACGCCGCGCTCGTCGGCCTGCTCGCCGGCATCGGCGGCAGCGCGTTCCTGCTCGCGCTCGAGCACCTCGGCGAGTTCCTGCTCGTCGACCTCGGCGGCTACACGCCGCTGCGCGCGGCCGGCGATGTCACGCACGGCGACGTCGCCACGCCGTTTCGCTGGTACCTCCTCGTGCTGCTGCCCGCGATCGGTGGGCTCGCGTGCGGGTGGATCTCGCGCTACGCGCCGGAGATTCGCGGCGGCGGTGGCGACGCCGCGATCCGCGCGTTCCATCACGACCACGGCACCGTGCGCCGCCGCGTGCTGTGGACCAAACCGCTCGCCGCGATCGCGACGCTCGTGACCGGCGGCGCAGGCGGCCGCGAGGGTCCGACGATGCAGATCGGAGCCGCGATCGGCTCGGTCGTCGGTCGCTACCTCACGCTGTCGCAGCGCGAGCGCCGCACCCTCATGGTGTCCGGCATCGCCGCCGGGATCTCGGCCGTGTTCCGCACGCCGCTCGGCGCCGCGCTCCTCGCGATCGAGGTGCTCTACCGCGACGACTTCGAGTCCGAGGCGCTGATCCCCGCGGTGCTCGCGAGCGTGATCGCGTACTCGGTCGCGCTCTCGGTGTTCGGCACCGAGCCGCTGTTTGGCACGCTGCCGCACTTTCCGTTTCATCCGGGCCAGCTGCCGCTGTTCGTGCTGCTCGCGCTCGTCGTGTCGGTCGGCGCGACGATGTTCCACGGCCTCATGCACGCGGTGCAGCGCGGGTTCGCCAAGCTGCCGGGCCCGACGTGGTGGCATCCCGCGCTCGGTGGGCTCGCGCTCGGCGCGTTCGTCGTCGTCCTGCTCGTCACGATCGGCCCGTGGCTCGGCAACGGCCACCGAGGACTCGGCGTGTTCGGTGGCGGCTACGGCGCCGGTCAGCTCGCGATCAGCGGCGCGAGCTGGCTGCCGTCGGGCTGGGCGACGGTCAAGCTGCTCGTGTTGCTCGCCGGCGCCAAGATGGTCGCCTCGGCGCTGACCATCGGCTCGGGCGGCGCGGCCGGCGACTTCGCGCCGTCGATCGCGATCGGCGGCCTGCTCGGCGGTGCGTTCGGCATGGCCGCGCAGGTGCTGCTCGACGACAAGTCGATCCAGCCCGGCGCGTTCGCCCTCGTCGGCATGGCCGCGTTCTACGCCGGCATCGCGAACACGCCGCTCGCCGCGCTCGTGATGGTGAGCGAGGTCGCCGGCAGCTACGAGCTGCTCGTGCCGCTGATGCTGACCGAGGCGATCGCGATGATCGCGCTCCGGCACGTCAACCTCTACAAGAGCCAGCCGCGCTCGACCAAGGACTCGCCGGTCCACCAGAGCCCGCTCGCGAACCTGGTGACCGGCGACGTGATCGCGCGCGGCCGCGCGATCGCGACGCTGCGCGCGGGTCAGTCGATCCACGCGGTCGCCGACCTGGTCGACGCCGCGCCGGACCAGGACGTCTTCCCGGTGCTCGACGCCGACGATCGCGTCATCGGGCTCCTGTCGGCCGAGGCGCTGCGCGGCTTCGTCGCCGACGACGCCGCGATCGAGGTCGCCGTGGTCGCCGACGTGATGGTCGCGCCGCTCGTGTTCGGCGAGGCCGACGACGTGCGGGCCTCCGCGCTCGCGCTCGTCAAGCACGACCTGCGCGCCGCGCCGGTGGTCGACGCCGACGGCAAGCTCGTCGGCCTGCTCGACCAGCACGACATCGTCCGCGCGCTGACCGCCGTCGCGCGCGCTACCGACGCGTCTGGCGCGTGAGCACGGCGAACAGGTACTGCTCGATCGCCTTGCGCTGATCGCCATCGAGGTTCGCGCGCGCGGCCATCTCGTCGAGCCGCTCCGGCCACTCGGTCGCCGTGTGCTCGGTCGGGTACGGCGGGCGGTGGCAGCCGCCGCACTTGCCGACCAGCAGCGAGCGGCCACGCTCGAGCTGCTTCAACTCGACGTTCACCCGGATCGCGTCGGTCGCGGTGGCGTGCGGCGGCGGCGGCGCACAGCCGACGACCACTCCGAGCAACAACGCGAACCGCAACATCGAGATTGAAAGTAGTATTCAATTTCGCTTCTGTCAACTACAGACGGCCGGCGACCAGCTTTGCCAGCTCCTCGGAGGTCGCCGCCGCGGTCGCCATCGGGGGGCTCATGGTGACCCCGAACGCCGAGGCGAACTTGCCGTTGGCGAGCACGCCAAAGATGTTCCCGGCCGCGTTGCGCAGCGCGCGGGTGCCGACGCCGGTGATCTCGACCGGCGGGGTGCCGAAGTACTTGAGGGCGAGGTTCTCGTCGAGCGACGTCTGACCGCGCGACCACAGCGTGACGTCGACCGTCGCGTACGGCTTCGCCTTCTTGTACTGGCAGTGCTGGTTGCCGATCGCATCGACGCTGCGGGTCTCCTCGGGAAGCTCGGTCCCGACCAGCTTCTCGGCCTCGGTTCGCGACAACAGGTTGCACGCCGAGTTCACCACCGGCGGTGCGGGCGTTGCGGTGGCGACCGCTGGCGCCGAGCCCGAGGCCGATCCTACGGCTGCGGGAGCTTCGGGGTTCTTGCCGCACGCGAGCAGCACAGACAGCACGAGCACGGGGGTTCGCATGGCCCCGAGCAAATCACAGGGTGTACGGTCTGCGGGCATGACGGACGACGAAAAGACGGCGTCGCCGGAGCGCGCCAGGACCGACGAGAGCCTGCAGACCGAGCGCGCCAACGCGGACGAGGTGCTGCGGGAGGTGCAGGCGAAGGCCAAGGTCGAGGCCGACCGGGTCGTCGATCATGCCCGCGAGGTCGCCGACGCCGTGCTGTCCTCCGCGCGCGCGCTGGCCGATGCGTACCTCGCGACGCCAGTGCCCAGCGCGGTCCTCGACGACCGCGTGCTCGAGGACGTGATGGTGCGCGACGCGCGGGCCGCGGCCGACGAGCACCTCGAGGCCGAGCGGCGCGCGAGTGCCTCCGCCCTGGCGCGCCTGTTGCCGATGGAGCGCGAGACGACCGATCGATACCTGCTGACCGAGCGCCGGCGGGCCGACGCCGACGTCTCGCACCGCGACGATTTCCTCGGCATCGTCAGCCACGACCTGCGCAACCTCCTGGGTGGCATCGTGCTGACCGCGGAGCTCCACGCCGGCGACGCCGCGGTGCGGATCCTGCGCTACGCCGCGCGGATGAATCGCCTGATCGGGGATCTCGTCGACGTCGCCAGCATCGACGCCGGCAAGCTGTCGGTGGCGCGGACGATCGGCGATCCCGCGGCCCTGGTCGAGGAGGTGATCGACATGTTCAAGAGCCTCGCGAACACGAAGCACCTCACGCTCGAGAGCGACCTCCCGGCGCGCCCACCGACCGCGAGCTTCGATCACGACCGCATGGTGCAGGTGCTCGCGAACCTGATCACGAACGCGATCAAGTTCACCGCGCACGGCACGATCGTCGTGCGGGTCGTGCCGGACGCGACCGGCCTGCGGTTCTCGGTGACCGACACCGGCTGCGGGATCGCGACCGCGCAGCTCGACACCGTATTCGAACGGTTCTGGCAGGTCGGCAAATCCGATCGAAAAGGCGTCGGGCTCGGGCTCTACATCTCGCGCTGCATCGTCGAGGCGCACGGCGGTCGGATCTGGGCCGAGAGCACGCTCGGCACCGGCACGACGTTCTCGTTCACGCTCGCCTGACCTAGACCGAGCCTAGATGGAGATCGATCCCTTGCGGAAGTCGGTCTTGCGCAGGTGGACGTTGATGCAGACCGGGCGACCGGTCTTCGCGATCGCCTTGGCCTCCGCGAGCGTGGCGTCGACGCGCGTCGGATCGGTCAGCACGAGGCCGACGCCACCGTAGCCCTCGGCGACCTTGTGGTAGTCGGTGCGCCGCAGGTCGGTGCCGAGCGAGGTGCCGAGCACCTCGACCTGCTCGCGCGCGATCTGCATCCACGACATGTCGTTGCCGATCACCGCGATCGGCGCGACGCCGTGGCGGACGAACGAGTCGAACTCGGCGAGCGTGTACGCCGAGCTGCCGTCGCCCCAGATCAACCAGACCTCGCGGCCCGGCCGCACGAGCGACGCGCCGAGCGCGAAGCCGCCGCCGACGCCGAGCGTGCCGAACACGCCGGGATCGAGCCACGACAGCGGCGCGCGCGGCCGCACGATGTAGCTCGCGGTCGCCACGAAGTCGCCGCCGTCGACGACGAGCACGGCGTCGTCGGCCATCGCCTCCTCGACACGCGCGAACAGATGCAGCGGATCGATCAGGTCGCCGTTCGGGACCGCCTTGGCGGCGATCTCGGTGTCGCGCTTGACCTCCCTGGTGCGCAGCTCGGCGAGCCACGGCTTCCAGGTCGACTCGAGGCCGGCGCCGCGTCCGCCGGCGAGCTTGTCCGACAGCGCGACGAGGAACTCGCCCGCGTGCATCTCGACCGCGATGTCCGGGCGCCGGTTCTTCTTGAGCTCGTGCGCCGACAGGTTCGCCGCGATCAGCGTCGCCTGCTTCGAGATGCCGCGGCCGTAGCCGAGCCGGAAGTCGAACGGGAAGCCACACACGACGACGCAGTCGGCCTCCTTGAGCGCCACGCCACGGTTGTGGCGGAGCTGGAGCTCGTGGGTGCGACCGAGCAGGCCGCGCGCCATGCCCGCGAGATAGACCGGCGCACCGAGCGATCCGATCGCGCGGGCGAGCCGGCCCGGGTCCTTGACGCCGACGAGCGTCTGGTTGCCGACGACGATCACCGGCTTCTCCGCCTTGGCGATCGCCGCGACCGCGCGATCGATCGCGCTGTCGCCACCGAGCCTCGGCAGCTTCGGCAGGTGGAGCTCGGGCAACGTCGGCGCGTGGAACTGCCGGTAGAGGTGGCCCTTGATGTAGAGCTCGAGCGCCTTGGCGCCGAGGCCCTTGGCCTTGCCGAGCCCGGCTTCCTTCTCGTACCACATGCGCACGATCGCCTCGGGATACAGGATGTCGACCGGGATCTCGATGAAGACCGGTCCCGGCACGCCCTCCTTCGCGAGCTGCAGCGCGCGCTCGACGGTCGGCACCAGCGCCGGCACGGTCTTCACGCTCGTCGCCCACTTGGTCACCGGCGTCATGATGCTCAGCTGATCGATGTCCTGCAGCGCGCCGCGCCCCTTCAAGAGCGTCGCGGTCGCGCCGCCGAACAGGATCAGCGGCGTCTGCGCCATCTGCGCGTTCTTCACCGCGGTGATCGCGTTGGTCACGCCGGGACCGGCGGTGACCGCGGCCGCGCCGACGTTGCCGGTCATGCGCGCGACCGCATCGGCGGCGAACACCGCGTTGACCTCGTCGCGCACGTCGACGACGCGGATCCCGCGCGCCTGCGCGCCGGTGAGGATCGGCGAGATGTGACCTCCGCACAGCGTGAACAGATGCGACACGCCGTGGCGGACGAGGACATCCGCGATCAGGTCACCACCGTGCTGAGTCGTCATGGTCGGCAGTCTCGCCCACCGTGCTAGCCTGAAACCAGCGGGCCGCGTGTCGAACCTCGTTCTGTTCTCGATCCCAGCGTTCATCGTGCTCATGGCACTCGAGATCGTGTGGGCGAAGCGGCATCCCGAGCACGTCGGCTACGCCAAGCGAGACACCGCGACGAGCCTGTCGCTCGGGATCATGAACGTCGCGATCGCCGGCGGCGCCAAGCTGCTCTCGATCCCGTTCTACGCGCTGCTCTACGAACACCGGCTCGTCGACGTCGTCGCGCCGCTCGGCAACGTCGCGTGGGTCGTGTTGTTCGTCGCCGAGGACTGTTGCTACTACTGGTTCCACCGGCTGCATCACGACATCCGTTTTTTGTGGGCGACGCACGAGAACCATCACTCGAGCCAGCACTACAACCTGTCGACCGCGCTGCGCCAGCCGCTCCTGACTCCGTTCACCGGCCCGATCTTCTGGGCGCCGCTGCCGCTGATCGGGTTCCCGCCGTGGATGGTGTTGACCGCGCAGGCGTGGAGCCTGCTCTATCAGTTCTGGCTCCACACCGAGGCCATCGATCGGCTCGGCCCGTTCGAGTGGGTGATGAACACGCCGTCGCATCACCGCGTGCATCACGGCTCGAACGTCGAGTACCTCGATCGCAACCACGGCGGCATCCTCATCATCTGGGATCGGCTGTTCGGCACGTTCGCGCCCGAGCGCGCGCGCGTCGTCTATGGCCTGACCAAGAACATCGCGACGTTCAATCCGCTGCGCGTCGGCTTTCACGAGCTCGGCGCGATCGGCCGCGACGTCGCGCGGGCACCGTCGCTCAAGGCCAAGCTCGGCTACCTGCTCGCGCCACCCGGCTGGAGCCACGATGGATCGACGCACACGGCCCGGGTACTCCAGAGGCGACTCCTCGATCAGCCACGCGCGAACGATTCGTAAGCCACCGAACCACCGCTGCATCGCCTCGTGTTTTCAAGGGGTTATCTAGTGGGCACGACTGACCTCAGCTGGGGTGTGCACTCTCCTGCGCATCATGTCCTGTAACAATCAGCACCAATGATCTCGATGAGTTGAAGTGAGATCCCGAGCGGCATGACGGTTGCTCTACGATCGGGTCATGCTGGGTCCCACGATCAAGGCCTTCCCACGGCCACTGATGTCTCGACGCGCGATGCTCGAGACGTTGGTCCGTCACACGAACATGGTTCGTCTGGTGGTGGCCCAGTGAAGGCCGTCCGCTTCGCCCTCGTCGCCCTCGTGGCGATCACCGCATCGGCTTGCACCGGCCTCATCGACGCGGGCGGCGCGGCCAACGCCGGAACCCCCGAGGAGCAGGCCGCGAAGCGCGCGTGGATCACGACCGCGCTCCCGATCCTGTCGGCGAACTGCGCCGGCTGCCACAACGGATCCCAGGCCGGCATCGGCTTTCTCCAGGGCGCCGACGACCTCGGCATCCGCGACAGCCTGATCGCGTTCACCCCCGGCGTCGTCAACTTCGATGCACCGCAGTCGTCGCGCCTCCTCACCAAGGGTCCCCACAATGGCCCGGCGCTGATCGCCGATCAGGCGTCGTCGCTGCTCGAGTGGCTCAACGCCGAGAAGGCCGCGCTTCCGAATCCCGGCATGGACGGCGTCGTCCTCGTCACCGCCCAGTTCATCCCGCAGTACTGCGTGGGTGGGGATCCGGGCTCCGCCACCTGCCCGATCAACACGGTCGACCTCACCCCGCTCGGCGTCGCCGGCGGCACGATCACGTTCACCGCGCAGCCGGTGAGCTCGGGCCTCTACCTCAACCGCCTGACGGTCGCCGGGACCACGGCCGGCCTCTACATCGAGCACCCGCTGTTCACGTCGTACCTCGCCGACGGCACCGAGGTGGTCGACACGATCGATCGCTTCTTCTCCGTGAAGCTCGACCTGATGGCGAACACCAGCCAGGTGCTCGCGGGCGGCCAGGCCGGCTTCGTCGGGTTCGGCGCCGGCGCGGCCGACAAGATCTCGATCTCGTTCAAGGCACTGTCGGCCTACGTGCCGGACACCGGCACCGGCGGCGGCAGCGGCGATGCCGGCGGCGGTGGCGGCTGCAAGGTGCTCGCGTCGTTCAAGACCAACGCGGCGCCTCCGCTCGCGGCGAACTGCGCGAACTGCCACGCGGGCAACAACAACGCGAACGCCAAGAGCGCGATGGACCTCACCGGCGTCGGCGGCGCTGACGACGCGGCGCTCCTGATCGCCTGCAACCAGGTCCGCACGCGCATCAACTTCCTGACCACCGACCTGTCCGGCTTCTACGTTGCCCCGAACCCCGGCGACCCGACGAACCACCCGTTCAAGTTCAACGGGAACCAGGCCAACTTCAACGCGTTCAAGGCGGCCGTCGACCCGTGGGTCCAGGCCGAGAAGACTGCCCCGTAATGCTGCCTGTCATGACAAGGAGCCACATGCGTAAGATGTCACTCGTGTTCGCGCTTGCCGGTACCGCCCTCGCGGTTCCTGCCTGTAGCAACGATCCGGGGCCCGCCACCGGTGGCGATGACGGATCAGGCTCGGGCTCGGGCTCGGGCGACGAGTGGGACCAGGCGCTCGGGCAACGCGAGTACGACTACAACGCCGCGTTGAAGATCGCCGCGCTGCGCCTCACCGGTGACCTCCCGACGATGACGGAGATCAACGAGATCGGGGGCGCCGCCGACCTCGCGACCAAGAAGTCGCTCTACAACGCGCGGATCACCGACTACATGAGCCGGCCGAGCTACGCCAAGCAGATGCTCGCGTTCTGGCGCGACACGTTCAAGCTCGGCGAGACCGCCGAGTTCGACACCGCGCCCGCGCTCGCCGCGCAGCTCTCGGTGCAGAACGGCGCCTACACCAGCCTGTTCACCGCGAACGCCGGCAACTGCCCGACGTTCAACCCGGCCGACGGCACGTTCACCCCGGCCGAGTGCGGCAACGGCGGCCCGGTCGCGGGCGTCCTGACCAACCCCGGCGTGATGAAGCAGTTCTATTCGAACTTCGGCTTCCGCCGCGTCCGCTGGATCCAGGAGGTCTTCGACTGCACGAAGTTCCCGGCCGAGATCTCGGCCACGCCGACCGACGTCGGGGGCGTGTCGCCGTACACCGGCGTGTGGCCGTTCAACAGCATCGCGTCGCCGACCAACGGCGGCGGGCGCGTGAACTTCCAGGACGTGTCGGCGGTGATCTGCGCCAACTGCCACACGACGATCAACCACATCGCGCCGCTGATCGCGAACTACGACATCGACGGCAAGTTCCAGACGAAGATCTCGGTGCCGACGCCGCTCGACGGCTCGCCACCGGCCGCGCTCTCCGACTACCTCCCGGCCGGCGAGACCACGGCGTGGCGATTCGGAACGCCCGCCGCGGACATCGCGGGCCTCGGCGCGGCGATGGCCGCGGATCCGGCGGTCGCGACCTGTGGCGTCGCCCGCATGTGGAACTGGGCGCTCGGCAAGACCGACATCGTCGACACCCTCCAGGAAGTCCCGGCCGACACGATCGCGACCCAGGTCACCGCGTTCCAGACCGGCGGCTTCAAGCTGAAGGACCTGATCTACGCCGTCTACACCTCCGATGACTTCGTGAAGTTCTAAGGAGCGAAGGGAAAACCCCATGAAGAACTTCCTCATCCTCGGACTCCTCGGTGTCGGCCTCGGTGCGTGCACCGAGGACCTCAGCAAGCCCGCCGACGACACCACCCCGCCCGCCGGCGCGACCAGCGGCGATCAGACCACGACCTTTGACCACGACAACTCCGGCATCTCGCCGTGGGATCTGATCGATCGCCTCGAGAAGGAGGGGCCGCCGAAGTACACGTCGCACGTGCACAGCTGCCCCAAGGTTCGTGTCGCGACGCTCGGCAACGTGCTGACCTCGCTCGGCGTCAACATCGGCAACGCGACCGCGCTGTCCGCCGGTGACCTGTACCGCAGCGGTGGCAACGCGCTCGGCGCGGCGAACTTCGCGAACCGCATCCGCGAGAACATCGGCGTCTCGACCTCGGGCGCCTCTCGCGAGTTCGACATCTTCGCCGCCGCGGCCGACGAGATCATCGCCAACGTCGGCACGCTCGAGCGCTGCAAGGACGCCGGCGGCAACCCGGCCACGCTGTTCGACACCAGCGACGCGTGCTTGCCGACCGGCATCACGTGCTTGCTCGGGGTCCCGGCCTCGGTCGCGCACCTCGACTTCTGCAACCTGACGATCCAGAACGCGAGCGATCACGCGACTGGGAAGCGTATTGCCGTCGCGGCCATGCTGGCCGCGGCCTACACCTGCGAGTAGGGACAACCACCATGGCGAAATCCAAGACCACGATTCGTGACGAGCGCCAGCAGCTGACGCGCCGCGCGCTCATCAAGTGGACCGTCGCTGCGGGTGCGGCACTCGGTGTCTCGCGCGCGAAGGTGTTCGAGATCCTCGAGGGCAGCGCCGGCAAGGGCCTCGCGATGGCGGCGGCCGAGAGCCCGACGACGCGCTCGGTGCACATCGTCGCCGGCAACGGCGGCCTCGCCTGGTTCCAGCTGTTCTGGCCCCAGGTCGACATCGCCAAGGCGCGCAACCCGAACTTCGCCTGGCACAAGATCGGGATGGAGACCGACGTCGCGGGGACCGACAACCCGCTGGTGATCGGCCCCGATACCCCGTTCGCGGCGATGCCCGGCTCGCGCCAGATGACGATGTTCGTCTGCGGCGCGAACGAGACCCACACGAACAACCCGCAGTCGACCGTCGGCCTCAACGGCAACAACATCTTCTCGGTCGCGAGCGCGCTGCAGGCGTCGTCGCCGTCGGTCATCCCGATCGTCACGATCGGCGATGTCGACATCGGCACCGCGCCCGGCGCGGCCCGCCCGGCCAACGTCGGCGACGGCGGCGGCATCGTCAACCTGTTCAACAGCGCGGCGTCGCGCGCCGGCGGCCTGCTGTCGAACCTGGCCGACGCGCAGCTCTACAAGTCGCACTACGATTCGTTCACCCAGCTCAACCGCGCGGCGAACCGCTCGACGACGAAGTCGGCGTACACCACGGCCTCGGGTGCGGCGAGCTTCCTCGGCACGAACCTCGCGAGCAAGCTGCAGATCGAGCAGACCGATCTCGATCGGTACGGCGTCGACGGCAACACGCGCAACAACGTCGCCGACATCGCGAGGACGTTCATCGTCACGGTCAAGGCGTTCAAGATGGGCCTCACGAACTCGGTCGTGATGCCGGCGATGCGCGACGACCCGCACGGCGCCTTCAACGGCGACGTCAACACGGTGCCCGCGTCGATGAAGAAGGTGTTCGATGCCTTCATGAACGACCTGCACGCGACGACCGACGACAACACGATGCAGTCGCTCGCCGACGACACCGTGATCACGATCCACGGCGACACCACGAAGGACCCGACGGATCGCAACAACTGGCCCGACGGCACGCCGGGTAACACGAACGTGGTCTACGTCTACAGCGCGGGCCACCTGAAGAGCGGCTGGTTCGGCTCGGTCGATCGCAACGGCAAGGCGCTCGGCTTTGGGCCCGATGGCAAGGCCGCGCCGTACAACTCGGCGAACACGGCAAAGCTGGGCATGGCGTCGATCGCCTACGCGATCGCCAAGCGCGACGAGCGCGCGATCGCGAACTTCGCGAACGGCATCCCGATCTCCGGCATCTTCGGGCGTCCGAAGGATCTCTAGCCGCGGGCTTCGGCCGGAAGTGCGCTAGTCTCGACTTGTGAGCCTGCGTGTCGTCGTGATCGCGCTCGCGCTGATCGGCAGCGCGTGCGACAAGCCGTCGGCCGCGGACGGCGCCGATCACGGCTCGGCGGCGGCCACCAAGAAGGCCGACGACGATATCGCGCGCGAGCAGGCGCAGTTCGACGCCCAGCGGCATCCCGAGACGGTCGTCGCCGCGCTCGGCTTGAAGCCCGGCTCCCGCGTCGCCGACATCGGCGCCGGCTCGGGACTCCTGACCGTGCACCTCGCACGCGCGGTGGCACCGAACGGCAAGGTGATCGCGACCGACATCGACAGCGGCGTGCTCGACATGCTGAGGACGCGGCTGAAGGCGGCGAAGCTGCTCGACGTCGTCGAACCGCGCGTGGTCAACGCCGACACGCCGAGCCTCGAGAAGGGCTCGTACGACGCGATCCTGCTCTCGGAGGTCGACAACTACTTCACCGATCCGGTCGCGTGGCTGCGCGATGCTGCCAAGGCACTCCGCCCCGGCGGCAAGATCGTGATCGCGAACCGGATCCATCGGCTCGCGAACTCGTTAGCGGCTGCGCGCCAGGCCGGGCTCAAGCTAGAATCGCAGACGACCCCGGTCCCGACCCACTTCATCGCCGTGTTCACGGTAGGAGCTCCCTGATGCAGAAGGCGCAGAAGATCACGATCGCGGCGGTGGTGATGCTGGCCGGTTGCCCCGCGGACCCGATCGGGAATCCATCCAAGGTCTGGCTCAACGACAACGGCAGCGAGCTCGCGGTCAAGCTCCAGGACACCGAGCCCAAACCTTATTGAGCGCCAGGCGTCGGGAGCCAGGTTGGTTCCCTCGAAGCGACCTACCCCCTCAAGGATGATCTCCCTGCGGGGTCGTGGCACGCCGTGCTCGATGCCGCGGTGATCCGCGCGGTCGACATGACGTTCGCGCTGGTCTATCGCGCCAAGTCCGGCGGCGACACCACGATCGTGACGTGGGACCACCACTTCGATCCCAAGCCGGGCGCCGACTTCACCGCGACCAACTACGCGGTCGACGAGGATGGCGTCGCGGGCCCGACGTTCGCCGAGGGCGATCTCCTGGTGTTCCGCTACACCGCGACCAACGCGACCGCGACGACGTGCTGGACGCCGAACGGCGATGGCGTCAAAGGCGGCGGCGAGATCCCGAGCTTCACGTTCCCGAAATAGTCGCTTTGGGGATCGGATCGTCGTCGGTCTCGTGGAAGTCGAGATCGACGCCGTAGGTCTCGTCGAGCGTCGCGAGGCCGATCGCGGCGAGCGCGAACGAGCCGACGCCGACCGCGATGCCGGCGCCGACGTAGCCCATGCCGGGTGCGAGCGCCTTGAACCCGAGCGTGATCGGTACCGCCGCGCCGCGCACGAAGTTCGGGACCGTCGTCGTCACCGTCGCGCGCAGGTTGGTGCCGAACAGCTCGGCCGCGGTCGCGACGAACACCGCCCAGTAGCCCGAGGCGGTGCCGCCGAGCGCGCACAGCACGTAGAACACGGTGCGCGACTGGCCGCCGATCGCGAAGTACAGCGCCGACATCACGGCCGACGCGAGGAGGAAGATGCCGAGCGTCTGCTTGCGCGACGCGAGCCGCTGACACACCACGCCGGAGATCACGCCGCCGACCGAACAGCCCGCGTAGCAGAAGAACAGCGACGTCGCCGGGCTCGGCTCGGGAGCCAGGCCGAGCGCACCGCCGAGCTCCTTCGCGAAGATGAACAGGATGCCGATCACGTACCAGACCGGCACGCCGACGAGGATGATCGCGACGTAACGCAGGAACCGCCGGCGGTTCGTGAACAGCTTGACGAAGTTGCCGCGCGACACGTTGGCCTGCTTGGCGACCGCGTGGAACATGCCGCTCTCGACGACGCCGATCCGCAGCGCGAGCAGCGCGAGCCCCATGCCACCGCCGATGTAGTACGCGGTGCGCCAGTCGACGCCGATGCCCGGGAACGCGCCGCCGATGAGGCCCGCGATCACGCCGCCGAACACGCCGAGCGACGCGACCAGCGTCGTGCCGGTCCCGCGGTTCTTCGCGGTCATCAGCTCCGACACCAGCGTGATGCCGGCGCCGAGCTCGCCCGCGAGGCCGATGCCGGCGACCAGGCGACACACCGCGTACGCGTTGACGTCGCCGTGCCCGACGATGAACGGCAGGCCGTTCGCGATGTTCGCGATCGAGTAGAGCGTGATCGAGCCGAACAGCACGCTGAGCCTGCCGCGCTTGTCGCCGATGATGCCCCACAGCACGCCGCCGACGAGCATGCCGCCCATCTGCATGTTGAACAGGTAGATGCCCTGTTCGGTCAGCTGCGCCTTGTCGGTGATGCCGAGCGAGATGAGGCTCGGCGTCCGGACCATGCCGAACAGGATGAGGTCGTAGATGTCGACGAAGTAGCCGAGCGCGGCGACCACGACCGCGAGGGTCGCGGCCTTCTGCGCGACGGTTGCGTTGCCCTGCACGAGCGCGACTGTACTATTCACGTTCCATGAAGACCGCGATCTCGGTGGCGATCCTGATGTTGTGCGTGACCTTTGCTCGGGCGAACGAACAGAAGGCCTACCTGCGCGGCATCCCGGATGCCAAGACGTGGAAGGCGTACTCGAAGATCGTCGCGACCGACGAGCTCGGCAAGTGCATCATCGACGTGAAGACGAACGACATCTTCTTCTTCGACGTCAACCTGTTCAACATCCACGCCGACTTCGTCCTCGGCGTGCTGCTCAAGCAGGCCTGGACCGCGGAGAATGTCCGCGAGTACAACAAGAACTACGAGCGCGTGAAGCCGCGCTTCATCCTGTGCTACCTGACGCACCACCTGAAGGTCGACCGCTGGTCGTTCTCGTTCTGGGAGGGCGACAAGATCGGGCCCGACGACGTGATGCGCGTCGCCAAGCGGCTCGACGAGACGTTCTGGCAAAAGGGCATGCCGTTCCGCCCGGACTCGCCGATGCAGACCGCGATCGGCGCCGAGGTGAAGAAGCGCGGGCTCAAGATCGTGTCGAACGACGAGCTCTACAAGGCGAGCGACTACCAGGCGTTCACCAAGGGCCACGCGGTCGGCGAGCTCAAGGTGGTGCCGCTCGGCACGCCGTACGAGAAGGCGAACTTCAAGCGCACCGACATCGTGCTCTTGCAGGAGAGCTACCCGGACATCACGCCGGTCGCGGGCATCCTGGCGACCGCGTTCTCGACGCCGCTGTCGCACGTCAACCTGCGCGCGAACGCCTGGGGCATCCCGAACGCCGGCGACAAGAAGGCGCGCGACAAGTTCGGCAAGCTCGACGGCAAGTGGATCTACTACGAGGTCCAGGACACCAAGCTGATCGTGCGCGAGGCGACGGCCAAGGAGATCGACGACGCCAAGCACAAGGTCGAGCTCGCGCACCACGTCGAGCTGCCGAAGGCGAACCTCGACACGCCGCGGCTCGCGATGCTGACGCGCCAGCGCGCCAAGGACGTCGTGATCTACGGGACGAAGTCGGCGAACCTCGGCGAGATCGTGACCGCGAACCTCGACGGCGTGCGCGTGCCGATGGGCTTCGGCGTGCCGTTCTACTACTACCGGCAGCACATGCGGCAGAACGGGCTCGACGGCAAGGTCGAGGCCGTGTTGGCCGACAAGCGGTTCGCCGACGCCGAGTGGCGCAAGCAGGCGCTCGATGATCTCCGGAAGCAGATCCAGGCGGCGCCGATCGACCAGGCATCGCTCGACATGATCTACAAGCGCGTCCGCCTGCGGCTCGGCGGCAAGGGCGTGTTCGTGCGCAGCTCGACGAACAGCGAGGATCTGCCGGGGTTCAACGGCGCCGGGCTCTACGACACGGTCGGCAACGTGATCGGCAAGCGCGAGCTCGGCGAGGCGCTGAAGACCGTATGGGCGTCGCTGTGGAACCTGCGCGCGGTCGACGAGCGCGCCGCGTTCGGCATCGATCATCACGCGGTGTACGCCGCGGTGCTCGTGCAGATCGGGATCAGCGCGACGGCCGCCGGCGTGCTGGTGACCAAGGATCTGTGGGACACGTCCGACGACCACTCGTTCACGATCAACTCGAAGTGGGGCCTCGGCGAGCGCGTCGTCCAGGGCCAGAAGGTGCCCGAGCAGATCATCTTCGATCCGACCAACGACGGCACCAAGATCATCTCGCGCAGCGACGACGGCATCATGCTGATCTTCGACGAGCAAGGCGGCACGCGCGAGGTGCCGGTGCCGGCGGGCTCGGGCGTGATCCTGACCGAGGAGCGCGCCAAGCGGCTGTCGACGATGGTGTCGACGTTCATGCCGGTGTTCACGCACGGCCAGCCGCTCGACGTCGAGTGGGTGCTGCAGGGCGAGGACTTCTGGATCGTGCAGGCGCGCCCGTTCGTCGATCACTGAACGACGACGCGGTCAAAGCCCTGGTTGACGCTCGAGCGGATCGCGCGTGGCGGCTCGACGAGCGCGATCCGGCGCGTGCGCAGCGCGTCGATCACGGCGGCGAGCTGGGCGCGCGCGAGGTACGCGCCGAGGCAGACGTGGACGCCGCCGCCGAACGCGACATGCGGGTTCGGGGCACGCTGGAGATCGACGCGATCGGGCTCGGCGAACACGGCCGCATCGCGGTTCGCCGACGGGTAGAACATCACGACGCGCTCGCCGGCGCGGATCGGGTGACCGGCGAGCTCGGTGTCGCGGGTCGCGGTGCGCGCGAACCGGAGCACCGGCGAGGCGATCCGGAGGACCTCGTCGACCGCGCGCGGCGTGGCGTCGCCCGGCAGCGTGGCGAGCTGGTCGGGATGCGCCGCGCAGATCGCGACGGCCGCGGCGATCGCGAGCGCGGTGGTCTGGTACGTCGTCTGGATGAGGAAGCGGATCGCGTAGCGCAGGTCGGCCTCGGCGAGCGCGCCCGACGCGATCAGCCGGCTCGGCGCGTCGTCGCGCGGCCGGGCGCGGCGGTCGGCGACGAGCTCGCCGACCGCGTCCCACACGACGCGCTCGGCGTCGCGAAAGCACGCGATCGCCGTCTCGCCCGCGCGGCGATAGCGCGCATCGTCGTGGCGCGCGTAGCGATGGACGGTCGGCAGCAGCGGGCGAAGATCGTCGCCGAGCAGCCGGCACAAGAGGTCCCACGGCAACGGATCGGCGAGCGTCGCGACCGCGTCGATCGGTTCGCCGATCGGCCACGCCGCGACCCGCGCGAGCGCGGCCTCGCGGATCGGAGCGAGCAGCGCGCGCGGCGGGCCGAAGCTCTGCGCGACCACGGCACGCAGCGTGTCGGTGATCGGCGGATCGCTCAGGTGGATCGACCGCAGCGGTGGATCGGCCGCGACCTCGACGAGGCCGGTGCCGCGCGCCGACGAGAACGTCGCCCAGTCGGTCGCGACCGCGAGCACGTCCGCGTGGCGCACGACGGCGACGTAGCCGGCGCGGCGGCTGACCGGATCGCGCGCCCGCAGCTCGGCGAACACGGCGGCCGCGCGGCCGGTCGCGTGGAGCTCGGGATCGAGCAGGTCGATCACGGCTGCGGCTTGAACACGTCGGTCTCGAGCTCGAGCGTCGCGAGGTCGTCCGTCGTGATGTCGAGGGCCGCGGTGAGCTTGCCCTCGTGCATCGCGCGAAACGTGAGCTGGAGCGCGCAGGTCATCCCGGACTCGAGCGCGACCCCGGCACAGCCACCGTCGATCGTGAAGTCGCTCGCGACGTCGCCCGCCAGCGCGAGCGCGATCGGCGACGCCGTGGCCTGACCGAGGTTCGCGATCTTGATCGCGAGGACCGTGCTGCCCCCGATCGGCTGGACCGGGATCGCGAGCCGCGCGATCGGGTCGCCGCGGTCATCGATGGCCTCGACCGAGCTCGACACGACCGCCGGGGTGCACGCGGCGAGCGCGGCGGCGATCGTGAGAGCGAGACGCATGCACCCAGTTTCACATATAGTCCGGCCGTGAGATTCGCCTTTGCTCTGGTTGCGTTCGCTGCGGCCTGCGACTTCCAACCACCACCGCCCAAGCCCGTCGCGCCGACCCCGAAGGTCGTCGAGCCGCCCGCGGCGATGCCGACCCCTCCCCCCACGCCGGCGCCGACGCCCGTCCCGGAGCCCCCACCGCCGCCGCCGCCGGCGATCAACGACGCGGCGAAGCAGGCTTGCGTCGACGCCGCAGTGCACATCGTGCAGCTCACGATGCAGGACATCAGGGATCCCCGCGACCGCGCCAGCGCCGAGGCGGACCGCGCGAAGAACGTGCAACGCAACGAGGACGTCTGCCTCGCCCAAGCGTGGACGCCCGCGGTGCTCGCGTGCGTCGCCGGTGCGACCACGGTCGAGCGGATGCACGCGTGCACCGACACCACCAAGAAGTCCGACGAGGTGCCCAAGGCCGGCGGCGGCAGCGGCGGTGGTCACGGCGATGGCACCGGCGGTGGCCACGGCGGCAACGGCAAGGGCAACGGCAACGGCTCGGGATCCGGCGCGCGGCTCAGACCTTCGAAGTGAGCGGCGAGCGATAGGCCGCATCCTCGGCGCGACGCGCGCGCTCGCCGAGCGAGCGACAGACCGCCGCCGCGAGGCCGGGCACGTCGTCGACCAGCTCCTCGAAGTCGACCCGCTCGAGCCGGATCAGGCGCGTCGCGCGGACGGCGCGAAGGTCGGCGCGCGCCGGAGTCGGCGCGACGCACGCCAGCTCGTCGACGACCTCGCCCTTACCGATCGCGCGATCGCCGAGCGCGAGCTCGCCGTCCTCGACGACGATCAGCGCGTCGATCACGTCGCCCGCGCCGACCACGACGCTGCCGGCGCGCGCGGTCGCCCATCGGGCCCGCTCGGCGACATCGGCGAGCTGGCGCGTCGACAGCGCCGCGAGCAGCGGCACGCGCCCGAGCGCGATCAACGTCTCGACGCGGCTCGGCATGTCGGTCTCCGCAGTCTCGCGCGAATCGTCGTCGAACACCACGGCGTGGCTGATCCGGCGCAGCAGCTCGACCGGCGATGACTTGTGGACCTCGGCGCGCGCGGCCTCGGCGATCGTGTCGCGGTGGGCGCTGCGGCCGACCGCGCCGATCGCGTGGAGCACGAGCGCGCGGGCGAGCCGGTCGCGTCCGGCGAGCTCGGCGCGCACGATCGTCTCGCGCGCCTGAGGCACGATCCCCACGGCGGCCAGCCCGGCCGCGCGGTCGGCCGGCGACTTGTCGTCGACCGCCTCGACGAGCCGCCCGACCAGCGCACGCGGCAGCGCGGCCTCGATCACCGCGAGCGTCCGGGCGCGCTCGAGCGGCCCGCGCGCGTGGCGCCAGGCGACCGCGGCCCGCTCGATCGCGCGCGATCGCCGGCTCGCGGCGACCAGCAGCAAGACGGTGTGCGCGATCTCGTGAAGCCGCTCGTCGAGCCGGCGCGCGACGAGCTCGTCGCCGGGCTCGCTCATCACCGCGAGCGCGGCGTTGGTCTGCTCGAGCGCGTCGAGCTCGGCATCGACCAGGCGATCGAGGACCGCGGCGGTCACCGGCAGATCGTGGAGCAAGGCGGCGGCGCGATCGCGCGCTCGCCGACGACCCCAGGCGACGGTCGCGAGCAGCTCGCCGGCCGCGGCGGGCCCGAGCCCCTCGAGCGCGGCCTCGGCGGCGGCGCGCACCGCGTCATCGGGCTCGCCGAGCGCGTGGGTGACGCGCCGCAGGTCCTCGGGATCGATCGTGTCCGCGCCGTCGAGCAGATCGCCGAGCAGGCGGAGCGCCGCGGCGGTCTCGGGTGCGTCGTCGGTCGCGGTCGCCGGCCGGCGCACCAGCGAGGTCAACGCCTCGGGGGGCGCGAGCGCGCTGGCGCCCTGCTCGACCCGCTCGCGCGCCAGCTCGAGCAGGTCGGTCCGCAGCAGCGACAGCTCCGCGGTGCGCGTCGCGCGGAACGCGACCGCGACACGCCCGAGCGCGCCGAACGCGGCCGCGCGGTTGCCGTCGCCACGCCCGCGGCGCAGCGCGCGCGCCAGGTGGCGGGCCGCGCCGAGCGCGGGGTTGGTGTCGACCGGGCCGTGCAGCGCGAGGCCGCTGGCGATCTCGCAGCCCAGCTCGTCGATCGCGGCCCGCGCGATCGTCGGCTCGCGCACGCAGTCGCCGAGCGTCGCGATCGCGTCGTCGCGCCGATCGGCCAGCCGCAGCGCGGCGATCTCGCGCGCGAGCTCGGTCGCGGCGTCGCCGTCGGCGGCGATCGCCGACAGCGCGTCGGACGGGACGCCACCCGCGAGGCCGACCGCGCGGAACGCGAGCTCGCGGTCGCGCGGCGCGGCGCGGGTCGCCGCGGCGAGGAGCTCGGGGCCGCACGCCGGCACCGGCTCGTCGAGCACCGCGATCAGCGAGCGCCACATCAGCGCGTTGCCGCGGGTGGCGACCGCGCGCGCGAGCGGTGCCGCGGCCTCGATCCGGCCGCGCTCGTGGAGCCGGACGAGCACCTCGGCGGCGCGCTCCGGGCGCGGCCCGGCGAGCTCGCCGATCAGCGCCTCGACCGCGCGATCGTCGACCACGGCCTCGGCATCGTCGACCCGCGAGACGTGCTCGATCGCGAGCGCGGGGAGCTCGCGCGCGATCCGTGAGGCCGCGATCAGCCACAGCGCCGCGGCGATCGCGGCGACCGCGAAGAACGCGGTCGGCGAGCCGGCGAGCATCGCGGCGAGCAACCCGCCGACCACGGCGCCGGCGCGCTTCGCGGTGCCGTCGAGAAAGCCGGCGATCCGGCCGCGCACCGCGGTCGGCACCAGCGTCTGCGCGAGCTTCTCGGCCGGTGTCTCGATGCCGGCGTCGAGCACGCGCGCCGACATCTGCATCGCGATCGCCATCGCGAGGATCGGCGCGAGCGCCAGGCCGATCCCCGACGCGAGCGCGACGAGCGGCGCGAGCAGCAATGCCGGACCGGTCCCGACGCGCGCGAGCAGCCGCGGCGCGATCGCGAGCTGGACGACCAGCGTCAGGATCTGGCCGGCGCCACGCACGCCCCCGAGCATCGACGCCAGGCTGCCGGCGTCGCCGCTCTTCGCCGACAGCGCGACGCCGAGCGCGAAGTACGCGAGCGAGCCGAACACGCCGGCCGCGGCGACCACGACGGCGAGGTGCATCGCGAGCGGATGCCGGCGCACCGCGCGCGCGCCGTCGCGCCACGCGCGCCCGACGAGCGCCAGCGGGTTGCTCGACGTCGCGATCGGATTCGCGACGCGCCGGGTGGCGGCGAGGCGTGCGGCACCGGTGCCCGCGAGCGCGAGCAGCGCCGCGGCAGCGACGAGGACACCGCGCGCACCGAGCAGCGACGCGATCGGGATGACGAGCACCGCGCCGACCGCCGCGCCGGCCCCGCCGGTCGCCGCCAGGATGGGCAGCAGCCGCTGGCTCCGCCGCGCGTCGAGCCGCTCGGCGATCACGACCCAGAACGCGAGGTCGGTCGCGGCGGCGAGCTGCTTGCCGCCGATCAGCGTGAGCACCGCCGCGGCGCTCGGCAGCACGATCGACAACGCGGCGAGCCCGGCGACGACGAGCGCCGACAGCAGCGCGAGGCTCGCGAGCACGCGGCGGCGATCGAGCCGATCGGACAGCCCGCCGGCGATCGCGAGCACGACCGCGAGCAGCGCGTTCGACGCCGCGACCGCCCCACCGAGCCGACTCGGCCCGATCTCCGCGAGGAACATCGCGTCGGCCGCCGCCGCGGTCATCGCCGCGCCGGCGCTCGCGAGCGCGAACACGACGCCGGCGGACGCGAGCAGGCCGCGGTCGGCGTCGCGCAGGAGCGCCGGGGCGCGCGCCGCGATGCGCCGCTCGCGCGTCTCCCCCGGAATCCGTGCGGCCGTCGGTGGCACGACGGCCATCGTAGCGTGAGCGGAAGCGCTACCGCGGCGACCCGGCCGTGTCATGATCGGTGGATGCGCGGAATCGTGGTCGCCGGCCTCGGCATCGTCGTCGTCGTGGGTGCCGGCCTCGCGATCGCGGACAGCCAGATCGGCAAGAAGCATCCGGTGTTGCACGAGGACCTACCGCCGCCGGCGAGCGACAAGGCCTCCCCGATGATCGGCGCGGGCTCGTCGGGTGGCAACCCGACCGCGTTCGCGGCCGGCGACAAGGTGTTGCCCAAGCCGTCGCTCGATCACCCCGATCACCCCGACGCCAAGGGCAGCGGCCCGGCGCCACAGACCGGCCAGGGCGCGTTCTCGGTCGATCGTCAAACCGAGATGAAGCCGGACAACCACACCGGCAGCGACGGCGCGCTCCACTACGTCAGCGTGTTCAACCCCGACGTCATCCCGTTCAAGCGGATGAGCGTGTTCGACGGCGTCGGCGACGACTACACGTTCAAGGTCGCCCACACCGCGCTCGTCGAGCTGCCGGTCGGGGGCACCACGACCAAGGCGCGCGATCGGTTCTGGGGTTCGCTGGCGGTCGACCTCAAGCCCGGCAAGGAAGTCGCGATCCCGAGCGTCGCGCCCGACATGCGGATCCTGTCGTACGAGACCAAGCCGCCGGTGCGCCTCAAGTTCGAGAAGGACGGCGCCGACAACTTCTACGTGCGCAGCGACGAGTCGAGCACGACCGGCAGCTATCGCCTCGTGTTCCTCGCCGACGCCGACGCCGGCTACTTCGCGCCGCAGCTGCCGAACGGCAGGTACACGCCGGCCCTGGTCGGCAAGGTCGCGCCGTCGGAGCTCAAGATGGCGCTGTCGACCGCGCAGCGCGCACAGGCGGCGCACACCGCCGACAAGATCGGCATCGACGCCGACATGGATCTCAACGTGGCGTTCAACAAGCTGGTCGCGTACTTCCGGTCATTCTCGGCGAAGGACCCGCCGGCGTCGACGGGCGACATCTATCGCGACCTGTGCGACGGCCAGGCCGGCGTCTGCCGCCATCGCTCGTTCGCGTTCGTCATCACCGCGAACGCGCTCGGCATCCCGACGCGGTTCGTCGAGAACGAGGCCCACGCGTTCGTCGAGGTGTGGTTCCCCGATCGCCACTGGCAGCGCGTCGACCTCGGCGGTGCCGCGCTCGAGCTCGACGTCCAGGGCGCCGACAACAAGACGCTGCACCGCCCGCGCGCCGAGGATCCGTTCGCCAAGCCGGCCGCGTATCAGCAGAACTACTCGCGGCTCGAGGGCGACATCAAGGGCCTCACGCCGCAGCAGCTCGCCGACAAGCACAAGTCACTCGACCAGGCGCCCGCCAGCGGCGCGTTCGGCCCGGGCAGCGGAACCGGCGGGGGCAGCGGCGGCGGCGATCAGATCACGCCCGACCCGACGCTGCCCGCCGTGACGATGGATCCCAAGAAGCACTCGCCGCACCTCGTGGTCACGACCGCGGATGCCAGCGCGTATCGCGGCGATCAGATCCACGTCGAGGGCCGCGCCGAGGTCAACGGCAAGCCGCTCGCCGATCATCCGGTCGACATCTTCCTCGCGCCGGCCGGCCAGAACGGCCGCGAGCCGCTCCCGAAGCTCGGACGCACGACCACGGGTGCCGACGGCTCGTTCCACGCCGACTTCTCGATCCCGACGCACATCAACCTCGCGACCTACGAGATCTATCTGTCGAGTCCGGAAGACGCGTCGTACAACGCGGCACTCTCGAACTGATCGGGACTACCGCTTCTTCGAGTTGTCGCGCCCCGGGCGATAGCGCCCGAACGGGCCCGAGCGCTTCCGCCCGCCGCTACCGCGCGTGGTGAGCGCCTCGGCGCGCGTCTCGAGCGTGCCTCCGTGCTCGACATGATCGCGCTGCGCGACGACGTCGGGATCGAGGTCCTTGGGGTTGTGCAGCCGATCGTCGCGCGAGATCTGCGGCCTGACGACGACAGGACGGGTATCCGTCAGGTCGACCTCGGCCGACTTCTGGGCACGCTGCGTGTGTTTCGACATCCCCGTCGCAACTGCACGATTCATGTCAGGTTGATCGGGAACGTCACGAGCGTCGGCGCCCCGGTCGACGGGAACTTCATGTGGGCGGCGGCGCCCCGCGCACAGTTGATGAGGCCATGCTCGAGCAGGTAGCGCGGCGCCGCGAGGCGCAGCTTGGCGACCTTGCCGGTGCCGTCGACCACGAGCTGCACGGTCACCGTCGCCGAGCGCAGATCGGTGTTGGTCGCGCCCTGGATGACGCAGTCCTGCATCGCGCGCGACTGGCCGCTGACGGTCGCCTGGATCTCGCCGTCGTCGAGCGGGCGCGCCTCGCCGGCCGCGCCCATGTCGATCTTCTGCTTGGGAAGCGAGACATCGTCGCCGCGCGTCTCGGTCACGCGATCGGAGGCGGACAGCACGATCGTCGGCGTCTCGGCACCGGACTCGTCGCCATCGGCTTCGATCGAGCCCGGCAGGCCCGGCGCGCCACCGCCACCGGGATGGCGCCGCGGCTTCTTCTTGCCGGACTTGGCGGGCGCATCGCCCGGCGCGCTCGCGACGACGCCGGCATCGACGACGGCGGTCGGCGCGTGCGCCCACGGCGGACGCAGCACGAGATACATTGCACCTGCACCGACTCCGAGACCGATGACGAGCCCGACGACAGAGCCACGCACCGGTCAGCTATATCACACAGCGCGCGTCGCGCTCGATCCGGCACTCGCCAGCGTCGTGGTTGCCGTCGCGTGCGCCAGCTTCCTCGTCGTCGGCGCGCTCGCGCCGCGCGCGGTCGGCCTGCTCTGCGGGCAGGCGATGCTGGTCGCGATCCCGATCGTCGCGGCGATCGCCTGGGGCCGCGTGACGCCCGAGCAGTCGCGCCTGCGCCTGCTCGGGATCACGCGCGCGTCACCGCGCCACCTCGCCGCCGCGGTCGTGCTCGGCGCCAGCGTGTGGCTGATCAGCATGTGGCTGCTCGCCGCGCTCGCGAGCCAGCTCGACGTGACCGCGCCGCCCGGGCTCAACCAGGCGATCCAGCGGAGCCCGCTGCCGATGGCGATCCTCACGCTCGTCGTGATGGCGCCGATCGGCGAGGAGCTCGTGTTCCGCGGCGTGCTCGCGCGCGGGCTCGCCACCCGGCTGCCGACGGTGGCCGCGATCGCGATCTCGGCCGCGCTGTTCTCGCTCTATCACCGCAACCTCGTGCAGGCCTTGCCGACGTTCATGATCGGCATCCCGCTGGCATGGCTCGCGATCCGCAGCGACTCGCTGATCCCCGGCGTCATCCTGCACGCGCTCAACAACCTGATCGGGTTGCCGATCGCGCGCGACGAGGTGCCCGAGCTCTCGGTCTGGCTGCAGCAACACCTGTTCGCGGTCACGATCGCGTGTAGCCTCGCGACGGTGGCGGGGTTCGCGCTGATCGCGATCTCGCCGCGGGCCATCCCGAAGTCATGACCGACGCGAAGCTGATGTTCTCGACGCTCGCGCTCCGGCGCACGCTGCCGTCGGATCTCTGCGAGCTGTCGCCGGCCACCGCGCCCGGCGTGGTGTCGTACGGCGCGGCCGATCGCACGGTCGACGAGCTGCGGCTCGCGCTGTCCGAGCTGCCCGACGAGGCCAAGCCACCGACCGTCGCGCGCTACCTGCTGCCGGCGAACGTGCGGATCGAGACGATCGAGGTCGAGCTCGCGATCCCCAAGCGCACCGGCCGGCTCGCGCGCGCGCACCCGATCGCCCTGACGATCGTGATCGTCCCGGAGCCGCGCAAGGATCCCGAGCCGGTCGCCGGCTACTGGGTGTTCGTCCCGGTGTTCGATCACGCGTGCTTCGTCGGGCGCAACCAGGATCTCGCGCAGCGGGTCACCGACGAGGTCGCCGTGTTGCCCGAGGCGCGCGCGTTCGAGCTCGAGGGCTGGCGACGCCTGCTGATGTTCGCGCCCGCCGAGCTCGTGCCGCTCGAGATCGAGCTCGCGACGACGCCGCTCGCCCAGGCTCAAGGCAAGAAGGCGCTCGCCGCCGCCGAGCGGACCCGGCGCGCGACCGCGACGCTCGACGGCGCCGGGCGCAAGGTCGAGCGCGAGTCGGCGCCGCCGCTGGTCGGCCGCGACGCGCTGCTCGCCGATCTGGGCCGCGCGCTCGGCGGCGACGATCGCGGCCGTCGCAGCGTGCTCCTCGTCGGCGACGAGGCCGCCGGCAAGTCCGCGCTGGTCCAGAGCTGGGCGGCGCTGAGCGCGCGGCGCCCGATGTGGGCCACCTCGGTGTCCGAGCTGGTCGCCGGCGCGAGCGGGCTCGGCGAGTGGCAGGAGCGCGTCGCCGCGGTGCTCGAGGCCGCCGAGACGCTCGATGCGATTTTGTACTTCGATGACTTCGGCGCGCTGTTCGCGGACCGCACCGCCGAGGGTGGCATCGACATCGGCTCGACGATGCGGCGCCACGTCGTCGATGGCCGCGTCCGCATCGTCGGCGAGCTGACGCCCGCGGCGCTCGATCGCGCCGAGCGCCAGGACGTCTCGCTGATCGGCGCGATGTTGCGGATCGTCGTGCCGCCGACCGACCTCGAGACCACGATCGCGGCCGGGTACGAGTGGGCCGCGCGCTGGCAGCAGAGCGAGCCGCACCGTCCGCAGGTCGCCGAGGCGACCGTGCGCGCCGCGGTCGATCTCGCGCGCCGGTTCCTGCCGTACCGCGCGTTCCCCGGCAAGGCGATCCGCCTGCTCGACGAGCTGCGCGTCACCCACGATCGCGGCCGCGATGCGCGCGGCGCCGGGCCGATGCTCGGCGAGACCGAGCTCTACGCCGCGTTCTCGTGGGCGACCGGCATCCCGATCGCGCTGCTCGCCGACTCGCACGCGCTCGCGCCCGACGACGTCATACGCGCGCTGCGCCGCCGCATGATCGGCCAGGACGCCGCGGTGCGGCGGGTCGCCGAGGCGATCTGCGTCGCCAAGGCGCGCCTCCAGCCGGCCGACAAGCCGCTGGCCTCGCTCCTGTTCGTCGGCCCCACCGGCACCGGCAAGACCGAGCTCGCGCGCTCGGTCGCCGCGTACCTGTTCGGCGCGCCCGATCGCATGGTGCGGCTCGACATGAGCGAATACACCGATCCATGGGCGGCCGAGCGGCTGTTCGGATCCGGTAACGACGAGGGTCGATTGACCGCCGCGGTGCGCAGCCAGCCGTTCGGCGTCGTCTTGCTCGACGAGATCGAGAAGGCACACCCGTCGGTGTTCGACCTCCTGCTCCAGGTCCTCGGCGAGGCGCGCCTGACCGACGGCCGCGGTCGCACGACCTACTTCCACAACGCGATCATCGTGTTGACGTCGAACCTCGGCACCCGCGCCGCGCGCGGCACGCTCGGCCTCGCCGCCGGCCTCGGCGAGGACGACCGCGTGCGCGACGAGAAGCGCTACCGCGACGCGGTGCACGGCGCGTTTCGACCCGAGCTCGTCAACCGGCTCGATCAGATCGTCGTGTTCCATCCGCTCCAGCCCGCCGAGATCGCCCGGGTCGCCGACATCGCGGTCGCCCGGCTCGCCGAGCGCCGGGGCCTCACGCAGAGCGGCGTGCTGCTCGAGATCTCGCCACGCGCGCTCGAGGTCATCGCCGATCGCGGGTTCTCCGCCGAGCTCGGCGCCCGCGCGCTGCGTCGCTACATCGATCGCGACGTGCTCGCCCCTGCCGCACGCCTGCTCGCGCGCGCCGGCGCCGACGGCCACGGTGGCACGCTCACGGTGCGCGCGCCCGACGAGGCGCTCCCCCGATCGAGCGGCAACAAGCTCGGCGACCTCGAGGGCGACGCGCTGATCGTCGCGCTCTACCGGCGCGGCGCCGCGACCGGCCGCAAGATGGTGCGCTCGGCGCTCGCGATCGGCGGGCTGCGACGGTCGACCGATCGCGAGCTCGCGCACGCGTGGGCGGTCGCGGTACACGATCGGGTCGCCGAGATCGAATCGACGCTCGCGACCGCGACGCGCAAGCACCACGGCAAGACCGCGATCCCCGGCGCCGAGATCGCGCGGCTCGCACAGGAGCACGCGCGGCTCTCGGAGCGGTGGGGTGCGTGCGCGACCGGTCAGGGCGAGCTGCGCACCGCCGAGGAGCTCTGCCTCGAGGCGCTCGCCCACGACATCGACGCGATCGATCTGATCGACGGCGCGATCGTGCAGCGCCAGAAGTTCCGCCGCGATCTGTTCGGCGTGATGGTCGCGCTGCGCCTACAGAAGCCCGGCGCGACACTGCTCGCGCACACGCCGAACTCGCGGCCCGCGTTGGTCGCGTGGGTCGCGATGGTGCTCGCCGCCGCGGCGCACGAGGGCTGGGTCGCGACCGCGCACGTCTACGGCGAGGTCCAGGCGGGCTGGCAGGGCACGGCCGCCGGCGGTGGCTGGGGGCCGCCGCACGATCTCGGGTGGGTGTCGGAGCACCTCGCCGATCGCGCCGCCGCGGTGCTCGTGCGGATCGCCGGCAAGGGCGCCGACCTGTTGTTCGGCCTCGAGGAAGGGCTCCACGCGTTCCACGGATTCGGCGGCACGCCGGGGCACGTCTGGGTCGACCTGATCGAGGATCGCGTCGAGTTCACGCCGATGCAGTGGGCCGCGTTGCCGCAGCCGCCATCGCCGCGCCAGCCGCGTGGCTCCGCGATGCGCGAGGTCAAGATCGACGAGGATGGCTTCGTGGCCGGCGACGACGAGGTCGACGTGCCGTGGCGCGAGCTCGCCGAGCGGCTGCCCGAGGCCGCGATCACGCGTCTGCTCGCCGCGATCTCGGCCGGCACCGACGAGGATCTCTGGAAGTGGGCGGCGCCGCTGGCCGCCGTGCTCGCCGCGACCAGGGCGATGATCGACGGAGACGACGCGTGAGAGTCAGCTTCACCGTCGGCGTGTATCACCGGAAGATCTCCGGTGAAGACCACTGGACCGCGCTGGTGCCGACCCCGTATGCGACCGCGGTCGACGGCACGAACCCGGTGCGGCTCCGCGAGCGCATGGTCGAGGCGCTGCGCGCCGCGTTGCGCAAGGCCGCGCCGAACGAGCAGGAGTTGTTCCAGCTGCCGATCGGCACCGAGCTCGTCCGCGTGCCGATCGATCTCAAGCTCGAGAGCGGCAAGGTCCAGGGCCAGGTGCCGCTGATCGTCGAGCCGCGCTGGACGACCGAGACCGTGCAGCGCTACATCGTGTATCACCCGCGCCACCGCGCGAGCTGGTTCGTCCTCGAGGATCGCGCCGAGCTCGCGACCGTGTTGCCGGCGTACCTGCGCAGCTCGTGGGGCGCGCTCGCGCACGAGACCGCCAAGAGCCTGCTGTCCGACACCAAGGATCGCCTGATCCAGATCGCGTTCTCGTGCGAGCCGCACTCGCTGCTCGACGATCTGCCGTCGCGCAAGAAGGACACGCGCGCGACCGCATCGGCGCCGCGCAACGATCGCGTGCTGCGCGACCTCGGCATCGACGAGACCGCCCGGCGCGCCGGCCGGATGTCGGGCTCCGAGGCCCGGCCGATGGGCGTGCCTCGCGCGCCGTATCGCGAGCGGCTGGCGCACTTGCTCGCCGGCCAGCGCCCGCGCTCGGTCGCCGTCGTCGGGCCGCCGGGCTCGGGCAAGACCACGCTGATCTACCAGTGGATCGCCGATCGCCTGGTCGACGACGCCTACCCGATCCACAAGAACCTCGACAAGGTTCACCACGTCTGGCGGCTGTCGGGCAAGCGGATCATCGCCGGCATGAGCCACCTCGGCGAGTGGGAGGAGCGCTGCCTGTCGATCCTCGCCGACGCGCGCACGCACAACGCGATCCTGTGGTTCGAGGACCTCCACCTGTTCGGCCGGCTCGGCCAGTCGCGCCAGAGCGAGCGCAGCTTCGCCGACTTCTTCCGCGGCCCGGTGCGGCGCGGCGATCTCGCGGTGGTCGCCGAGCTGACGCGCGAGCAGCTCTCGCGCCTCGAGCGCGATGCGCCGGGGCTCGCCGAGGCGCTCGCGATCGTCAGCGTGCCGGCGGCCTCCGCGGTCGAGACCGCGACGCTCCTGCTCCACGAGGTGCGCGCGCTCGAGGTCCGCATGCCATCGATCTCGCTGCACCCGTTCGTGCCGCGCACCGCGCTCGAGCTCGGCAGCTCGCTGTTCCCGTGGCGGGCGCGGCCCGGCGTCGCGATCGAGATCGTGCGCCGCGTCGCCGAGGACGCGGTCCAGCGCGGTGATCACCGCGAGCTCACGCCGGCCGACACGCTCGACTACCTCGCGCGCACGACCGGGCTCGCCGCGCGCCTGATCACGCTCGACGAGCCGCTCGATCCCGCAGACGTCGAGCGCGCTTTCGCCGCGCGCGTGATCGGCCAGCCGGTCGCGACCGCTGCCGCGACCGACGTGATCCTGAAGGTGCGCGCCGGGCTCGCCGATCCGAATCGCCCGATCAACGTCATGCTGTTCACCGGGCCGACCGGCACCGGCAAGACCGAGCTCGCGACCGCGATCGCCGAGTACCTCTACGGTGGCGAGTCGCGCCTCGTGCGCATCGACATGGGCGAGATGTCGGGCACCGACGCGGTGGCGCGCCTGATCGGCGACCGCTGGAATCCCGAGGGCCTCCTCACCTCGCGGGTGCGCGCGCAGCCGTTCTGCGTCGTCCTGCTCGACGAGATCGAGAAGGCCCACCCCCAGGTCCTCCACCTGTTGCTCCAGCTGTTCGACGAGGGCCGCCTGACCGACGCGGCCGGCGAGGTCGCGAGCTTCGCGAGCGCGGTCGTGATCATGACGTCGAACCTCGGCAGCAAGAGCTCGGCGCCGATCGGCTTTGGCGAGATGCGCGACCGGATCCTCGCCGACGTCGCCAAGGCGGTACGCGAGTTCTTCCCGGTCGAGCTGTTCAACCGCATCGATCACGTCGTGCCGTTCGCCCCGCTGACCCACGAGGTCGCCGCGCGCGTCGTCGACAAGGAGCTCGCCAAGCTGCTCGCGCGCCGCGGCCTGCGCGAGCGGAACACGTTCGTCTACGTCGGCTCGGCGGTGCGCCGGCGCGCGGTGACCGACGCGTTCGATCCGCGCTACGGCGCGCGCACCGTCAAGCGCTGGCTCGAGGAGTCGATCGGCGGCGCGCTGACCGACCTGCTGGCGACCGCGCCGCCCGCGCGCCTCCGCATCGTGCGGCTGTCGGAGTACGCCGGCAAGATCGCGGCGCAGCTCGAGCCGATGCGCGAGCGGCCCGCGCTGCCCGGCCCGTACGTCCTCGAAGGCGCGCTCGAGGTCGCGACCGCCGGACTCGAGAGCGTGATCGCGACCGCCACCGTCGCGCTCGGCCGGATCGCTACGCACCCGATGCTCGCGCGCGCGCGCGCCGAGGCGACCGGCGAGCTGCGCTACTACGTCGAGGATCTCGAGGCTCGCCTGGTCGCGCTCGCGGACGTGCTCGGCGTCGCCCCGGTCGCGCGCGGCGGCGGCCCGAATCGCGCCGACCCCGACGACGACCGCCACGACGATCTCGAGCCGATGTTCGAGACCCAGATCCGCGGTGCCGAGTCGTACCGCGGCGGATACGAGACGCGCGTGCGGCTCCGGCGCCCCGAGCGTGCGACGGCGCCCCGCCGGACCGCGGGACGCGACCAGCTGCTCGCGGCGATCGCCGAGACGCTGCTGATCGAGCGCGCGCTGCCGCAGCTGCTCGATCCCGACGCGCACGCGATCACGCTCGTGCTATCGCGCGTCGGCGCCGCGATGACCGGCAAGCCGGCGTCGGGCGACGCGCCGTTCGGCGGCGGCGCGGCCGGGCTCGCGATCGCCGCGCGCGCGTTCGCGCACTCGACGTGGCTCGACGAGGCCGCGTGGCTCGCCGACGGCAAGCCGCTCGCGATCAACGCCGCGACGCTCAGCCTCGCGGTGCCCGGCGGCGCGTTCGCCTCGGGTCTGCCGCCGACCGTCACCGACCTCGCGCTCACGATGCGCGGCCTGTTCGTGCGCGAGGCGCTCGCGACGGACCACGGCACGTGGATGGTGCGCGCCGCCGCGGCCGAGCCCGATGTCGTGCGGGTCGAGCTGCGGCCCGGCGCGAGCCCGCCGATCGCGGTGCTCCGGGCGCACGTCGCCGCGCGGATCGAGCTCGAGCGCGTCCTCGAGAGCGGCGGCGCCTTGCCGCCGAACCCCGACGCGCTCCTCCCGGTGACACGCGCCCTCACCTATCGCCCACCGCTCCGCGTCGGCGCGTCGTACGACGTCGAGATCGAGGACTTCGCGACCGGCTGGGTCGATCGCGGCACGGCCAAGGATCTCGACGTCGCGATCCGCCGCGCCTGGCACCTCGCGTGGAGCCGCCTGTGACGGGGGCCCGCTGATGCCGAAGCCAAAGTTCCGCGTGTTCGCGACGCACCACCACGGCGACGTGTGGTCGGTCGTGCTGCTGCGCCGCTACCGCACGCCATTCGATCCGCCGCCCCCGGCGGCGATCGCGCCGACGCTCGACGGCGCGCTCGCGCGGCTCGCGTCCGAGGCCGCGCTGATCGCGGACGACTACGACAACGCGCAGCGCTACCTGTGGACCGAGGAGCTCGAGCTCCGGCGCGTCGAGGTCGACATCTATCCCGGGCGGCCCGATCCGCGCGGCTACGTGATCAGCAAGTCGACCGTGCCGATCCGGCTCGGCTACGCGGCCGCGAAGCTCGACGGCAGCGAGCTGTATCGCGTGCTCGTGCCGCGGTTCGACTGGTCGTTCGTGACCGAGAGCCTGACGACCGTGCCCGACACGGTGTCCGCGCTGGTGTTCGCCGCGCTGGTCGGCGACTCGTCGGCGTCGCTCTACGACATGCGACGCGAGATCGAGGAGCAGATCGTCGAGTGGATGCCGGTCGAGCCGCCGAGCGTCGCGCGGGCGAGCGACGCGAGCGGGCTCGAGCCGGCGCCGACGCTCGAGGCGGTCGCCGAGGATTGGATCGGCATGGCCAAGGTCCACCGGCTGCACCCCGTGGTCGGCGAGGACGCGGTGTACGGCACGCTCGAGCCGATGCTCGACGACGAGCGCCTGCCGAGCCTCCTCGTCGTCGGGCCGCGCGGCGCCGGCAAGTCCGCGCTCGTGCGCCGGATCGCGCGCGGCATGATGGAGCGCGCGCGTGGCAAGGCCGGTCGCCGCCGCCGCCTGTGGTCGACCAGCGCCGATCGGATCGTCGCCGGCATGGTCTATCTCGGCATGTGGCAGCAGCGCTGTCTCGCGATCGTCGAGGAGCTCGACGGCGGCGACGACGCGCTCTACCTCGATCGGCTCGCCGACGTGATGGCGCCGATGTCCGACGGCGCGTCGATCATGGATCTGCTGGCGCCCGCGATCGTCGCGCGCGAGCTCTCCGCGATCGCCGAGTGCGACGAGGCCGAGCTCGTCCGCGCCCGGCAACGCAGCCCGGCGCTGGTCGACGCGTTCAAGATCATCCGCGTCCCCGAGCTCGCACCGGCGCACACGATCGCGCTGCTCGAGCCGTACGGCGCGCGCCTCGCGACGCCGGTCGCGCTGTCGCACGACGCCGCGCGCCGCCTGGTCGAGCTGCTCGCCGCGTTCCGCCGCGACTCCGCGTTTCCGGGCAAGGCGCTCGCGTTCCTCGACTTCATGGGGACCCAGCCGCCGCGCGGCGGCGAGGTGACGGTCGCCGAGCTCACCGAGGCGTTCGGCCGGTGGTCGGGGCTGCCGGTCGAGCTGCTCGCGCCCGAGCGCGCGCTCGACACCGCGGCGATCGCGGCGCGCCTGCGCGAGGGTGTCGTCGGCCAGGACGAGGCGTGTCGCGTCGCGGGCGGCGTGATCGCGCGCCTGAAGGCGGGCCTCGACGATCCGCAGCGCCCGGTCGGCGCGCTCCTGTTCGCGGGCCCGACCGGCGTCGGCAAGACCGAGCTCGCCAAGCAGCTCGCGCGCTACCTGTTCGGTGACGCCGAGCGGCTCGTGCGCGTCGACATGAGCGAGCTCGTCACGCCCGGCGCGATCCAGCGGCTGGTCACGCCGTCGGCGAACGGCAACTCGCTCGCCGATCGGATCCGCAGCCAGCCGCTGTCGGTCGTCCTGTTCGACGAGATCGAGAAGGCCGATGCCGCGGCGTTCGACCTCCTGCTCGGCGTGATCGGCGAGGGCCGGCTGACCGACGCGCTCGGCCGCCTCGTCGACTTCCGCATGGCGGTGATCGTGATGACGACGAACCTCGGCGCGTCGGATCCGCGGGCCGCCGGATTCTCGTCGACCCCCGACGGGCCCGGCGATCACGCGACCGCGATCCGGAAGTTCTTTCGGCCCGAGCTGCTCGGCCGACTCGACGCGATCGTCGGCTTCGCGCCGCTCTCGCGCGGCGCGCTCGAGCGCATCGTCGAGCTCGAGCTCGACAAACTGAAGAAGCGTCCCGGCCTCGTCGCGCGCAACTTGAAGCTCGAGATGACACCCGCCGCGCGCGATCGCCTCGCGCAGCTCGGCCACGATCCGCGGCTCGGCGCGCGCCCCTTGCGCCGCACGATCGAGGATCTGGTGGTCGCGCCGATCGCTGGACGGATGGCGAGCACTCCCGAGTGGCGCGATGCAACCATTCGGATTGCTTGCGGAAACGAGCCCGGCGTGGTCGACGTTACGATCCCCTAACAAGCGTAACGGAAACAACAGGCGCACCCCTCATTGCAAGGGCTGATACACTTGGCTCGTGCCGGATCCCAAGCGCGTCCTTTGGTACCTCAGAAAGGTGCCGCTCCTGTCGGACCTCGGCCCCGATGCGATCGCGCGTCTCGCCGAGCGTGTCGAGCTGCGTGAAGCGCGCCGGCGCGACGTGATCTACTTGCCGGGCGATCCGGGCAAGTCGCTGTTCCTCGTGCACGGTGGCCGAATCAAGGTCAGCAAGGTCACCCGCGACGGCAAGTCGCTCACGCTCGCGTATCACGGTCCCGCCGAGCTGTTCGGCGACAGCTGTCTGCTCGACGGCGGCCCGCGCACCGAGATGGCCGAGGCGGTCGAGAACGCGCTGCTCTCGGAGATCGAACGCATCCACTTCGAGGAGCTGATCCACAGCCACCCGGCGCTCGGGCTCGCGATGACGCGCCTGATGATCGTCCGCCGCCGCGAGCTCGAGAACAAGGTCGAGGCGCTCGTGTTCCGCGACGTGTCGAGCAAGCTCGCCGAGCTGCTCGTCAAGCTCGCCGGCGAGTACGGCGTCGACGATGCCCGCGGCACGCTGCTGGCGCTCAAGATCACGCACCAGGAGCTCGCGAACCTGATCGGCTCGACCCGCGAGACCGTGTCGCTCACGCTGTCGACGTTCAAGCGCAAGAAGATGATCGCGACCGACGGCCGCAAGGTGATCATCGCCGACGGCGAAGCGCTCCGCGCCCTCTACTGACGCTTCTTGCGGATCGCGCGGATCGCGGCGAGATCCTTGGGGCCGAGCTCGCGGGTGACGATGAGCACGCCGAGGTAGACCACGAAGATCACGACGGCCTCGACGAGGGTCATCAGCTTGCCGTGCAGCGGCAGGAAGTGGCCCACCGCGATCGCGACGCCGACCGCGAGGACGACACGCACGACCGACAGGAGCGGCACGAAGGCGCCGAAGCGGCGGCGCAGCACGACCGCGCACGCGATCGCGCCGAGCACCATGACGCCGCCCGTGACGCCGGCCGCGACGGTGAGCACGTGGCCGCTCGTCGCGGCGAGCGGGATCGCGATGTAGTTGCCGATGATCGCGGCGATCAGGGTGACCGCGGCCATCACGGTCGCCGCGCGGGTCTGACCGGCGCCGTTGAGGATCGTGCCGGCGATCGCGATCAGCGAGAACGCGACGTTGCCGAGGGCGAGCAGCGGCAGCGCGGCCCCGCCCTGGTCGACGAAGTCCTGCGCGTAGACCAGACCGAGCACGTCGCCGGGGTTCGCCGCCATCACGACAGCGATCGCGGCCCCGAACACGAGCGAGTAGCGCGCGGTGATCTCGACGTAGCGCCGGGTCGTGTCCTTGTCGTCGGTAAATGTCGAGCGCGACACGAGGGGGAACGCGACGAACGTGGCGGCCAGGATCATCTGGTACGACAGCCGTGCGAGGTTCTGCACCGCCGCGTAGTAGGCGACCTGGACGTCGGCGAGCGCGCTGACGTCGGCGTGATAGCCGGCGACGTGCGAAGCCCACGGCAGCGTGCGCTCCATCGCGGCCGACAGCACCGGCGCGTTGGTCGCGAACGCCTCGCTCATCAGGCGCTTGAGCAGCACGGTGTCGACGAACATCAGCGCGTTGAACAGCACGAGGTAGACCGCGACGCCGGCGAAGTACTTGATCATCGGCGCGACCGGCAGCCGATCGCTCGCCGCGATCTTGCCGGGCATGCCGACCCACCAGACCGTGAGCAGGAGGATGAACACGACCGCGGCGACCCAGCCGCCGACGACGCCGAGCACGCCGAACCCGACGATGCCCATGCCGATCAGGAGCGCGGCACGTACGGTCGCGAACACGACGGTCAGCCCGGCCTGCTTGCCGAACATGTGGAGGCCGTTCGCGGTGCCGACGAACACCGCGTAGAACGAGTAGCCCGCGATGATCACGCCGGCGAGCATCAGCGGGCCGGTCTTGTCGGCGTCGTGGAGGCCCCACGCGACGATCGGGGCGGCGGCGATGAACGCGATCGCGATGCCGAGGCCGAGCCGCAGGTGCATCCGGAGGCCGGCCTGCTGGACCGCGCGCGCCTTCTCGGGCTCCTGCGCCGAGAACCGCGAGACCGCCTGCATCGTGCCGGTGACCAGCACGTTGTTGAACAGCGACGCGATCGAGTTGACGAGCGTGTACGCGCCGAACACCGCGCGCGACAGCACCGCCGGCAGCCCGAACTGGATCGCCATGCCGGCGAAGATGAAATAGACGTTGCCGAGCGCGAGGAACAGGACGCCGCGCCCGACGCCCGTGGTCTTGACCGTGGTCTCGACGGCCGCAGGCTCGCTAGCTTCGTTCACGGCGCGGACCTTACGCCCCGGCGATCGGACATTGCAAACGCGAGCGCGATCGCACGCTGCATCGAGACCGATCGCGCCAGGCCGCGACCCGCGATGTCGTATGCCGTACCGTGATCCGGCGAGGTCCGCACGATCGGCAGGCCGAGCGTCACGTTGACCGCCTCGTCGAAGTCGATCAGCTTGACCGGGATGAGCCCCTGGTCGTGATACATCGCGACCAGCGCGTCGTAGCGGCCGTCGAGCGCGTCGCGGAACGCGACATCGGGGACCAGCGGGCCGGACAGGGTCGCGCCCGCGAGCGGCCCGAGTGCCGGCGCGATGATCGTGGCGTCCTCGGTGCCGAGCAGGCCGCCCTCGCCCGCATGTGGGTTGAGCCCGACGACGCCGATCCGTGGCGCCGGGATCGCGAAGTCGCGCACCATCGACTCGGCCACCAGCTCGACGACCCGGCGGATCCGCGCGGTCGTCAGCGCTGCCGCGACCTGCGCGAGCGGCAGGTGGATCGTGGCGAGCGCGACCGTCAGGCGCGGGCCGGCGAACAGCATCGCGACCTCGGGCACGCCGAACCGCGCGGCGAGCAGCTCGGTGTGACCGGGGAACGCGAAGCCCGCACGCGCAGCCCACGTCTTGCTGATCGGGGCGGTCGCGATCGCGGTCAGCTCGCCGCGACGCGCCGCGGCGATCGCGGCCTCGAGGTAGGCGACCTGGGCCGCCCCGCTGCGCTCGTCGGGCCGGCCGGGGATGGCCTCGCACGAGGTCGCCGGCTCGACGAGCGCGATGGCGGGTAGCGTCACGCCGCGCGCGTTTGCGGCGCGCGCGAGGAGGTCGCGTTCTCCATAGACGATGACGCGGGCGCGAGATTCATCATCGAGCGCGGCGAGCGCGACGGCCACGATCTCGGGACCGATGCCCGCGGGGTCGCCCAGGGTGATGCCGACCTTCGTCACGCCGCACCGTAACATTGCTTGCGCGTTTCGCCCGACCGGCCAATCCTTGGAGGATGCGGTGGATCTGGGTTCTCGCGCTCGCCGGCTGTGCCGGGGCCGAGGCGATGCCCGCGCCCCACGAGGTCGCGGCCGCGCCGCCGACACTCGAGGCCGGGTTCAATCCCGGCGAGACCATGGCGTTCGAGATCTCGATCGGCGGCGTCGTCGCCGGCGAGGCGCAGCTCGCGGTCGGCGCGGTCGGGATCGTCGACGGCCACCGCCACGTTCGCGTCAAGTCGCGCGCCGAGACCGCCGGCGCGGTCGCGATGGTCAAGCACATCGTCGACGAGGCGACCACCGAGCTCGACCTCGATACCGGCCACCCGATCTCGTTCGACACCGTGGTCGAGACCGGCACGAAGCACACGTTCGCCAAGGGCACGTTCACCGGCAACCGCGCCGACGTCACCTACTCGCGCGACC
This sequence comes from Haliangiales bacterium, assembly GCA_038321315.1. Taxonomy (GTDB): domain Bacteria; phylum Myxococcota_A; class Polyangia; order Haliangiales; family Haliangiaceae; genus JABFXX01. The sequence continues at coordinate 108,072 of JBBQEX010000023.1, forward strand.
CCGAGACGCCGACCGAGGTCGTGAAGCCGACGAAGTACTCGCTGAGCTTCGGCAAGATGGAGGTCCACGACGCGCACTCGGCGATGGCGCAGATCCGCAACTGGCGTCCGACCGTCGGCACGGCGCGCACGCTCTACGTGATGGGCGGCAAGCGGCTGTGGCGCGTCGACCTGACCTACGCGGGCACCGACACGATCGGCACCGCGGTCGGCAACCGCGCGGTCGTGAAGCTCACCGGTCGGGCGTATCGCGCGCGCGGCAACCTGTCGGTCGAGACCACGACGCCGACCCGCGTGTTCACGGTGTTCCTGAGCGACGACGCCGATCGAGTCCCGCTGCGCGTCGTCGGTCAGACCGAGCTCGGCGACGTCGTCATGGCGCTGACCGAGTACACGCGCCCGTAGCGAGTGTTCATGACGCGAGCTGCTCGCGTCGTTCGGGCTTCGCCCTCATGTTCATGACGCGAGCTGCTCGCGTCGTTCGGGCTTCGCCCTCATGTTCATGACGCGAGCTGCTCGCGTCGTTCGGGCTTCGCCCTCATGTTCATGACGCGAGCTGCTC
>JBBQEX010000024.1:0-107225 GCA_038321315.1 Haliangiales bacterium
CGCGCTCGCCCTCGGCCACGCCGCTCCCGTCTAGCACGCGCTCACCCTTCACGTCGTCGCCGAGCCCACCTGCTACGACCCCCCGATCTCGCTCGCCGAGATGGCGAAGGTCCCGGTCTACATGGTCCACCTCTCCGCGCAGCGCGCGCTCGCGCGCGTGATGGAAGCGCGCGACCGCGGCCTGCCGACCTACGCGGAGACCTGTCCGCAGTACCTGTTCCTCTCCGAGGACGACCTCCGCGGCGAACCGGGCAACGAGTGGAAGGGTGCCGGGTACGTGGCAACGCCACCGCTGCGTCCGAAGCACCACCACGACCATCTGTGGCGGGGGCTGCAGAACTACGACCTCCAGGTCGTGGCAACAGACCACTGTCCGTTCTGCATGAAGGATCAGAAGGAGCTCGGCCGCGGCGACTTCTCGAAGATCCCGAACGGCATGCCGGGGGTCGAGACCCGCCTGCATCTGCTGTGGGAGGGCGTGACGCTCGGCAAGATCTCGATGAACCGCTTCGTCGAGATCACCGCGACCGCCCCGGCGAAGATCTTCGGCATGTACGGCAAGAAGGGCACGCTCGCGGTCGGCGCCGATGCCGATGTCGTCGTGTGGGATCCCAAGCGCGCCAAGCGCCTCGATCACGCGAACCTCCACATGAACGTCGACTACTCGCCGTACGAGGGCCACACCGTGCCGGGCAGCCCGACGCACGTGCTGTCGCGCGGCGAGCTCGTCGTCAAGGACGACGTCTGGGTCGGCAAGCGCAAGGCCGGCCGCGGCGAGTTCGTCAAGCGCGCGACGTTCGGCCTGTAGAGGTGCGGGCCGTCCGGCAGCCGGACATAGCGCTCCTTCTCGGAAATGACAGGGGTGGCGGGTAGGCTCGGCCGGTGCAGCTGGTGGTCGCCGAGAAGCCGTCGGTCGCGCGCGATCTGGCGCGCGTGCTGGGCGTGCGCGCGCAGGGGCGCGAGTGCTTCGAGGGCGATGCGTGCGTGATCACGTGGTGCATCGGGCACCTGGTCGAGCTCGAGGAGCCGGCCGCGTACGACAGCGCGTGGAAGGCGTGGCGGCTCGATCGGCTGCCGATGCTGCCCGAGACGTTCCGGCTGCGGCCGTCGCGCCACGCGGTCAACCAGCTGCGCATGGTGACGCAGCTGCTCGGCCAGCGCCGATTCACCCAGGTCGTCAACGCGTGCGATGCGGGGCGCGAGGGCGAGCTGATCTTCCGCTACGTCTACCAGCACGCGGCGAGCCGGATCCCGGTGCGCCGGCTGTGGATCTCGTCGCTGACCGACGACGCGATCGCGCGCGGGCTCGCGGCGCTGCGGCCGGGCACCGACTACGATCCGCTCGGCGACGCGGCGCGCTCGCGCTCCGAGGCCGACTGGCTGGTCGGCATGAACGCGACGCGCGCGATCACGGCGCGCGCCAGGCAGGCGGGCCACGACGCGTTGTACTCGGTCGGTCGCGTGCAGACGCCGACGCTCGCGATGCTGGTCGCGCGCGAGCACGAGATCCGCGCGTTCGTGCCGAAGTCGTACTGGGAGGTCCGCGGCGACTTCACGACCGCCGAGGGTGCGCGGCTCGCGGCGTGGTGGCGCACGCCCGCGAAGGGCAAGCTGGTCGCGCGGCTGGCGACCGCCGCGCTCGCCGACGCGCTGGTCGCGCGCGATCGCGAGGCCGGCGACGCGGTCGTCGAGGACGTCAAGGCGAAGACGACGCGCGAGCCGCCGCCGATGCTGTTCGATCTGACGTCGCTGCAGCGCACCGCGAACCGCCGCTTCGGGTTCTCGGCCGCGCGCACGCTCGAGCTCGCGCAGGCGCTGTACGAGCGCCACAAGGTCGTCACCTATCCGCGCACCGACTCGCGTCACCTGACGACCGACCTGGTCGCCGAGCTGCCGGTGCTGTTCGGCGCGCTCGCCCAGATCCCCGAGTACGCCGCGTTCGCCGCGCGGCTGGTCGCCACGCCGCCGCGCCCCAACCGCCGCGTCGTCGACGACACGAAGGTCCACGACCACCACGCGATCATCCCGACCGGCGCGCGGCGGACGCTCGATCGCGACGAGGCGCGCGTGTTCGATCTGATCGCGCGCCGGTTCCTCGGTGCGTTCTATCCCGACGCCGAGTTCGCGATCACCGACGCGTGGATCCGGGTCGGGGCGCCGGCGCGCACCGCGCCGCCGCCGATCGCCGCGGTCGATCGCGACACGATCCTGGCCGCGCTGCCGCCGCCGCCCGATCGCTATCACGCGCGCGGTCGCGTCCGGATCGCCGCGGGCTGGCAGGAGGTCGCCGGGATCGACGGCGGCGAGCCGCGCCGCGACGACGCCGGCGAGGAGGCGCTCGCGACGTTGCCGCCGCTCGCGGTTGGCCAGCTCCTCACCGGCGGCTACGCGCCGGTCGCCAAGCAGACCACGCCGCCGCCGCGCTACACCGAGGCCACGCTGCTCGGCGCGATGGAGTCGGCCGGCCGCACGATCGACGACGAGACGCTGCGCGCGGCCATGCGCGACACCGGGCTCGGCACGCCGGCGACGCGCGCCGCGATCATCGAGACGCTGCTGCGCCGCGACTACATCGTGCGCGAGCGTCAGGCGCTGGTGCCGACGCCGCTCGGCATCGGCCTGATCGCGGTGATCCCGGTCGCCAGCCTCGCGTCGCCGGAGCTGACCGGCAGCTGGGAGGCGCGGCTCGCCCGGATCTCGCGCCGCGAGGACACCCGCGCCGCGTTCATGACCGACATCGCGCGCTACGTCACCGAGCTGGTCGACGCGATCCGCGGCGCGACGCTGCCGCCGCCGTCGTCGCCGCCGCGCGGTGGTGGGAAGCGCTCACCGACCGCGCCCGCGGCGCCGCCGGCCCGGTCGCCGCAATCGGCCCCGTCGGCGATGGTCGTGCCGCCGGCCGACGACACCGTGACCGCCGCGGCAGGGCGATGGTTCGGAGCCAGACCGCAGCCGGCGAAGCGACCGGCCGCCAAGGCGCCGCGCGCGAAACGTCCGGCCCCGCCGAAGAAGGCAGCCGCCGAGCTCGCGTGTCCGCGGTGCACGACCGGCGCGCTGATCACGGGACAGCGCGGCTGGGGTTGTTCGCGCTGGCGGGATGGCTGCAAGTTCGTCGTGTGGTTCGAGATCGCCGGCCGCACGCTGACGCTCGCGCAGCTGCGCGACCTCGTCCGGCACGGCAAGACCGCCAGGGGACGGTTCGTCGCCGACGGCACCGACGTGCAAGGTCGGCTCGTGCTCGGCGACGACGGTGTCCGGCTCGACTACTCGTAGCGGTAGTCGTCGTAGTCGAGTGCCTCGTAGTGGCCGTCTGTCCACATCCACTCGGCGCCATTCCACTGCCACTCGCCGGCGACCCAGACGTAGCCGTCCTGGGGCGCGACGGTCTCGACGATGACCTGCGGGCGCACGCGATAGTCGAAATAGCGCTCGCGCACGATCGGGCGGCTACGCACGTACTCGGTCCGCTGCTCGTAGTGCGGCCGCTCGTAGCGCGGCTGCTCGCGCGGCTGCTCGTAGCGCGGCTGCTCGTAGCGGGTCCGCACCCCACGGGGCTGATCGTGACGGGGCTCGTAGCGCGGTTGCGTGCGGTGGTCGCGCACGTCACCGCGCGGCTGCGGATGCGTGACGACCGGCCCGTGAGACCCGCCGTTGGTGCCGTGTGAGGGGTTGCCGTGCATGCGATCTGCCGAGGCCACGCCACCGGAGATCGCGAGAGCAGTCAGCGACAGAAGGATGGTTCGCATGGCTCTGATCTACGGCCTCGATCGCGCGATGGAAGGGGCGGACACGTTCGCTCACAATCTGAATAACCCCGGCGCTCGTTCGTATTACCCTCGGCGCGATGCCCCTCGCGATCACGGCGTACCCCGAGTCGACCGGCGTGCTGCGCGGCATCTACGACAAGATGCGCGAGCGACCGCTGCCGCCGGCGTATCGCCCCGCGCACGGCGGCGCGCCCGGTATCGTGACCGCACACAGCCTCGATCCGCTCGCGATCCCGAAGGTGTTCGGCACGTCGACCTCGCTCAACGGCAGCGGCCCGCTCGCGTGGCCGGAGCGCGAGCTGGTCAACGCGATCACGTCGCGCCTCAATCAATGCTTCTATTGAACGGCCTGTCACGCAGAGTTTCTGCGTGTCGCGCTCGATGGTAACGACGCGTTCTCGCGGGCGTTGATCGCCGATCCACGCGCGCCGCTGGTCGACGCGCCGCCGCGGTTCGCCGCGCTGGCCGAGCTCGCGCGGTTGCTCGCCGAGACGCCGTGGGCGCTGTCGGTCGCGCACCGTGTGGGGTGGCAGGCGGCCGGGCTGACCGACGAGGACATCCTCCAGGCAGTGATCCTCGCGTCGTATTTCGGCCACCTCAACCGGATCGCGGACGCCGTCGCGGTGCCGCTCGACTACGACGTGCGTCTCGTCCCGCCACACGCCGATCCGACGACCGCGCCGCTCGCGCCCGCACCTGCCGTGGTCATCGGCGTGCCGGTGCTCGCGCTCGCGAGCCGCACCGCGACCCACGACGCGCTCGCGGCCTGGGCGGCGCACGTGTTCGCGGCCCCGCACGCCCCGGCGATCCGCGCGCGTGTCGCGCGGTTGCTCGGCATGCCGGCCGAGGACGTCGCGCTCGATCCGGAGATCGGCGCGTTCGTCGATCAGCTGACGCTCGCGCCGTGGCAGCTCGGCGACGCCAGCTACACCGCGCTGCGGGCGCGCGGGCTCGACGACGCCGCGCTGTTCTCGCTCGCGATGATCGCGAGCACCGCCGGCATGCTGTCGCGGATCGAGGTCGCGTTGACCGCGCTCGGAACTACGCCGTCGCGTTGAGCGCGTCGCCGAGCGCGTTGACCAGCGCGTCGATCTCCGGCCGCGTGCTGATGAACGGTGGCGCGAGCTGGATCGTGTCGCCGCCGTAACGGACGTAGAACCCGGCGGCGAGGCACTTCATCGCGACCTCGTAGGGGCGCCTCGCGGGCTCGCCCGGCAGCGGGGCGATCGTGAAGCCCGCGGCGAGGCCGAAGTTGCGGATGTCGGTCACGTGCTTGGCCGAGCGCAGCCCGTGGACGGCATTCTCCCAGTACGGCGCGAGCTCCTTGACGCGCGCGGGGCCGCTCTCGGCGACGAGCAGGTCGAGCGCCGCGTTGCCCGCCGCGCACGCGACCGGGTGTGCCGAGTAGGTGTAGCCGTGCGGGAACTCCAGCATGTACTCGGGTCCGCCGGTCGCCATGAACGTGTCGTAGATCTCCTTCTTCGCGACGACCGCGCCGAGCGGCTGCACGCCGTTGGTGATCTGCTTCGCGAGGTTGAGGATGTCCGGCGTCACGCCGAACGCCTCGGCACCGGTGTACGCGCCGGCGCGGCCAAAGCCGGTGATCACCTCGTCGAAGATCAGCAGGATGTTGTTCGCCGTGCAGATCTCGCGGAGTCGCTCGAGGTAGCCCACGGGCGGGATCACGACGCCGGCCGAGCCGGCGAACGGCTCGACGATCACGGCCGCGATGTTCGACGCGTCGTGAAGCGTGATCAGCTCGAGGAGCTTGTCGGCCAGCTCCTTGCCGCCTTCGGACTGGCCGCGGGTGAACGCGGCGGCCTTGTCGTGCAACGCCATCTGCGTGTGCGGCAGGTGGTCGGCCTCGATCCCCTGGCCGAACGTCTTGCGATTCGCGACGATGCCGCCGACCGAGATGCCGCCGAAGTTGACGCCGTGATAACCCTTCTCGCGGCCGATCAGCCGGGTCTTCGTGCCCTGGCCCTTCGCGCGCCAGTAGGCCCGCGCCATCTTGAGCGACGTGTCGGCGGACTCGCTGCCCGAGCCGGTGAAGAACACGTAGTCGAGGCCGGCGGGCGTGAGCTCCTTGATCTTGTTCGCGAGCGCGAACGATCCGGGGTGCCCGAACTGGAAGGCCGGCGCGTAGTCGAGCGTCCCGACCTGCTTCTGGACCGCCTCGACGATCTCCTTGCGGACGTGCCCGAGACCGCAGCACCACAGTCCAGATAACCCATCGAACACCCGCTTGCCGGCGGAGTCGATGTAGTACGCGCCCTCCGCGGCAACGATCATGCGAGGATGGGCCTTGAAGTCGCGGTTGGCGGTAAACGGCATCCAGTGCGCGTCGAGCCAGGCGGAGTCCATTCGGGTGGTCTTCGGATCGGGCTGGTTCACGGCGCGAACCTAACACGCTAAACTGAGCACCTCTGGGCATGAGTGAATCGGCACCAGCATGGATGGTCTGCCCCACGTGCGGCACCAGCTGGCCGAGGGGAACCGACGCGTGCCCGGCCGATGGCGCCGCGTTGATCGCCGCGAAGGGCGCGCCGGTCGGAGACGACCTGCCGCTGCCCGAAGGCACGATGGTCGGCGAGTACCAGATCGAGGCGATGCTCGGTGCCGGTGGGATGGGCGAGGTCTACAGCGCGCGCCATCCGATGATCGGCAAGCAGGTCGCGATCAAGGTGATGAATCGTGCGTGTTCGGCGAACCCGGTCAACGTCGATCGCTTCGTGCAGGAGGCGCAGGCGGTCAACGCGATCGGCCACGCCAACATCGTCGACATCTTCTCGTTCGGCAAGACGCGCGACGGGCGCTGCTTCTTCGTCATGGAGAAGCTGCGCGGCGAGAGTCTGCGGGCGCGCCTCGACAAGGCGCCGATGTCGCTCGCCGCGGCGTGCGACATCCTCGAGCCCGTGCTGCGTGCACTCGAGGCCGCGCACGTCACGAAGATCATCCACCGCGACCTCAAGCCCGACAACATCTTCCTGGTCGCGGCGCGCGACGGCGAGCCCGAGCGGGTGAAGCTGCTCGACTTCGGGATCGCGAAGCTGTCGGGGGCCGGGCAGGGCAGCGCGCCGACCAAGACGGACACCGGCACCGTCGTCGGGACGCCGAGCTACATGGCACCGGAACAGGCGGCCGGTAGCGGCGTCGAGATCGCGTCGGACATCTACTCGCTCGGGGTCGTGTTCTTCGAGATGGCGACCGGCCAGCTCCCGTTCATGGCCGCGTCGACCGTCCAGATCATGGCGATGCACGTGTGCGACGACCCACCGAAGCCGAGCTCTCTGCGGCCGGTGCCCGTCGAGGTCGACGCGCTGATCGGCAAGATGCTGATGAAGCGACCGATCGACCGCCCGATCGCCGCCGAGATCCGCGCGCAGCTCGCGACGATCCGCGCCGCCGCGCTCGAGGTGATGGGCAAGGCGACCGCGCCGATGGCCGCGATGCCGGCGATGCCGGCGATGTCCCGGAGTGCCGCGACGGTCGAGCTCGCCCCGACGCCACCGCCGGTGGTCGCGACGGCGGTGACCGCGCCGGCGATGCCGGCACCGCCGGTGTCGCGCCCCGTCGAGCTTCGCCCGCGACCGGCAAAGGTCGCGCTGCCCGAGCCGACCGGCGTGGTCGCGCCGGCCAGGGCGACGCACCGCACGACGATCGCGATCATCGCGATCGTCGCCGTGGTCGGCGGGCTCGCCGCGTGGCAGCTGCAGCGATCGCCGAAGCCACCGGCGCCCGCATCGGCGCCCCCGCTCGCGAGCGCGCCGGCGCCGATCGCCGCGCCGCCGTCGCCAGCCGTCCCAACGAAGCCCGGCATCCTCGTGCTCGAGGTCAAGCCGGCGGATGCGAAGGTCGAGCTCGCGAACGCAGCGATCCGGCTCGACCACGGGCACCTCGAACGCACGCTGGCGGCCGGGCGCTACACGCTCGTCGTGTCGCACGCCGGCTACGAGCCGGCAACGCGCGCGCTCGCCGTCGAGCCCGGCCTCACCGCCTCGATCACGGTAGCGCTCGTCAAGCTGGCGCCGGCGATCACGCGTCCGCTCGGGCTGCCGGTCAAGGTCGAGCTCGCGCCGCCGCCACCACCGAAGAAGCAACCGATCGACGTCGATGCCACCCACGACCCGTTCGCCGAGAAACCATGAAGCTCGTCATCGCCATCGCGTTGCTCGTGCCCGCGCTCGCCGCAGCACAACCGGCATCGGACACCCAGCACGCCAGGCAGCTCTACGTGACCGGCAAGGCGCACTTCGACCTGGCCGAGTATCCGGCCGCGATCGCCGACTGGAAGGATGCCTACAAGCTCTCGAAGGCGCCGATGCTGCTGTTCAACATCGGCCAGGCCTACCGGCTCGCAGGTGACTGCACGCAGGCCCTGCGGATGTACGCGACCTACGAGCGCGAACAGCTCAAGCCGCCACCGAACCTCGACGAGCTCGAGCTCGCCAAGGGCCGCTGCAACCCGGCGCCGACCAACGCGAACCCACCGGATCAGCCGCCGGCTCACGCCGCGCCGGTGCCACCGGCACCGATCAACGGCGACGCGATCAACGAGCCTCCGGCCCCGCACCATCGCGAGGACGCGCCGAACACCGACGGCGTGCGGTCCGAGTGGATCGGGCTCGGCACCGTCGGGGTGGGGGCGATCTTGCTCGTCACGAGCTACTACTTCGCGCACCAGGCGAGCACCGACGCGTCGACCGTCTCGAGCTACATCGGCGAGTGGACGACCACCCAGGCCGACGTCGCGGCGGCCGGCAAGCGCGACGCCACGGTCGGCAAGCTCACCGGCCTCGCGGGCGGGCTCGCGGTGCTCGGCGGCGCCGCGCTCGCGTTCGTCGGCTACCGGGCGCACGACCGCGCGTCGCGGCTCGCGATCGGCATCACCCCGACAGGGAGCGAGGTCACGTGGCGCGTCTCGTTCTGATCGCGATCGCGCTCGTGGGCAGCTGCTACGACCCGACGTTCGCCGACTGCACGACGACGTGCAGCTCGAGCGCGCTGTGTCCCGACGACCTCGCGTGTACCGGCGGCTACTGCCGCCCGGCCGGGGCGACCGGCAGCTGCGAGGGCATGATGATGTCGTGCCCGCCGATGGCGCCACTCCAGTGCGGCAACGCGGCGCGTCCCGAGCCGCCGAACTGCTTCGCCGTGTGCACCGGGATGGCGAGCGACGCGGCGACCGCGCGCGCGTTCAAGATCAACACGTGGCACCTCGCGGTGCTCGACGATCCGGCGAAGGCCGCGGCGGCACGCACGGTCGCGGGCGGCACCGCGGTGTGGATCGCGCTCGTCCAGGCCACCGGGCAGACCGCGCCGGCGGCGGGCTGGCGGTGGTCGCGCGACGGCCAGGCCGGGGCCGCGCTCGGGACGGCGGACTGGGCGAGCGGTCAACCCGACGACGGCGACGGCACCGAGAACGGCGCCGAGGGCTGCGCGGCGATGACCTCGGCTGGCTGGACCGACGACGCGTGCACCGCGACGCACCCGCTGCTGATCGCGCCGTAGCGCCGTGCTCCGGCTCGCGACCACCGAGGACCTCGCCGCGATCGCGCGCGTGATGCAGCGCTCCGCGCGCGGGCTGTCCGAGCCGTTCTACGACGCGCGGCAGACCGCGAGCGTCGAGCGGCACATCGCGGTGCTCGATCGGCAGCTGGTCGCCGACGCGACGTACTACGTGATCGACGACGGTGACCAGCTCGCCGCGTGCGGCGGCTGGAGCAAGCGCGACAAGCTGTTCACCGGCACGACGACGTCGGGGACCCCGCGACTCGTCGATCCGGCGACCGAGCCGGCGCGGGTGCGCGCGATGTTCGTCGATCCGGCGCACGCCCGCCGCGGTCACGGCCGCGCGATCCTCCTGCGCTGCGAGACCGACGCGCGCGCGGCCGGCTTCACGCGCGCCGAGCTGATGGCGACCCTACCGGGCGAGCCGCTGTACGCCGCGTGCGGCTACCAGGTGCTCGAGCGCACCGAGCTCGTGCTGCCCGATGGCGTCGCGGTCGGCGCGGCGCGCATGGGCAAGTCACTCTGATAACGTCGCGGCATGGGCGGGGGCATCGCAAACATTCTGCATCGCGAGACGATCGCGGTGATCGTGGGAACCCGGACGTTCGAGCGCGGCGAGCGCTGCTTCACCGCGGGGCGCGTCGTCGCGATCGAGTCGATCCGCGGCGAGCTGCGCGGCGCGGTGCGGCCGACCGAGCGCAGCCGGCCCGATTACACGATCCGGATCTGGGTGCGCGACGAGGGCGTCGCGTACGAAGCTGCAGTTCTGCAAGCACGCGGTCGCGCTCGCGCTCGCGCATCTCGCGAAGGAGCGCGCCGACGCCGACCAGGGGATCGACCTGTTGCGCGAGGCATTATTGACCTGCCCGACGACCGGGCTGGTCGATGGCCTCGTCGGGCTCGCGCGCCGCGATCCCGAGATCGCCACGTCGCTCAAGCGGGTGTGTCTCGACGTGCTCGCGGGCCGCTGACGCGCGCTCGGGCTCGACCGGGCGATCGGGCTCGGCTGCGCCGGCTTCGAGGCCCTCACGGGTGCCGGTGAGGTCTCTGTGAGGTGTCTGTGAGGTGGCGCGCGATTTGTATCTCTCGGGACCATGCTGACCATCCTCGTGATCATCCTCCTCCTCTCGCTCCTCGGTGGCGGCTTCGCGCACGGCCGCGCTGGCCTCGCCGGATGGTCGCCCGCGGCGATCGTCGTCGTCATCCTCGTCGTGATGGCGCTGACCGGCCGGTTGTAACCACTCGGATCGGTTGAGTGGGCGGGCGGGGTCGCGTACGATCTCGACCGAGTGGGTGGCATAGTCGCACTGGTCGTCGTCTTCGTGTTCGTCATCATCTTCGTCGCCGCGTCGGCGGGGAAAGGTGCCGGTGGCGGAGTCGGCGGGATGGTCTACGACAAGGCCCTCAACAAAGGCATTCCTGCGCGCGGGATCCTCCTCTGGGTCGCGCCGCGCGGCACGCCGTCCGGAACGGCCGCGCGCAGGTTCCACCTGCGCCAGGTCAAGATCGACATCGAGATCCCCGGTCAGGCACCCTACGTCGTCGACACCATCGCGACGATCCCGATGAACCTCGTGCGCGATGTGCTGCCGGGCGCGACGCTCGAGATTCGCGTCTCGAGCAACGACCCGAGCTCGGTCACCATCGTGGGCCCGGGTGCCGGGTTCTCGCCGATGGCGTTGCTCGCCGCGGTCTCGACGCCGCCGGGAGGAAACTGATGACGCAGGCGAACCCGATCAAGTGCGGCAACTGCGGCGCGATGATGACCGTGTCGGAGCGCGATGGCCGCAGCTACTACTGCGCGAACTGCGAAGGCGCGGTCCAGCTCGACATCACATCGCAGCAGGTCGGCGCCGGCATGCGCCTCGACATGGCGAACGTCGCGAGCTTCCTGCAGCAGCTCGCGACCGCGCTGCAGCACGGGTTTGGCGAGGCGGTCGTGATCGGGCGCGGGCCCGACGGCCAGCTGCACTCGCTCGAGATCGACTTCGAGCCGCATCGGTTCGTGATCAAGAAGGACCGCGCCAAGCTCGTCGGCCAGGTCAAGAAGCTGGTCCGCGGCGTCGCCCTGAAGACGAACACGCACCCGATCGAAACCTGGGTCGACCTGCTCCAGCAGGCGATCGCCGAGCAGTTGAACTCGAACAACCGCGTCACCGCCGTGCTCGCGCAGATCCGGATCAAGTAATGGCCGAACAAGCACACAAGCGCCTCCAGCTCGACGATCTGCCGCAGCACGCACGCGAGCGCCTCGCGGAGATGCGCGAGCACCACTTCTTCACGAGCGACCTCTCGGTCAACGAGTTCCTGCTCGTCCGCGAGGCCGGATTCCAGCCGCTCGGGCTCGTGATGGGGTCGTCGATCTATCACATCGGCTACCAGGCGATCAGCGGCACCGCCGAGGAGCTCGTCACGCTGACGCAGGCGCTGTACTCGGCGCGGGAGCTCGCGATGGCGCGCATGGAGGAGGAGGCCGACGCGCTCGGAGCCGACGGCATCGTCGCGGTGCGGCTGACGCTCAACATCCACGCGTGGGGCGCAAACGTCATCGAGTTCATGGCGATCGGCACCGCGGTGAAGTCGGACAAGCCGGGCTTTCGCGGCGCCGACAACCGGCCGTTCACGTCGGATCTGTCGGGCCAGGACTTCTGGACGCTGCTCGAGGCCGGCTATCGCCCGGTCGCGTTCGTGATGGGCAACTGCGTCTATCACGTCGGCTCGGTGCCGACCGGACAGCCGACCGAGAGCAAGGAGCTCGAGGGCATCACGCAGGCGCTGTACGACGCGCGCGAGCTCGCGATGGAGCGCATGCAGGTCGAGGCCGAGGCCGCCGGGGCCGCCGGCATCGTCGGCGTCCTCGTCGACGAGAACAATCACACCTGGGGACCGAGCATCCTCGAGTTCTCGGCGGTCGGCACCGCGGTCGTCCCGATCCGCGATGACCACCACATCGCGCAGCCGACGTTGGTGCTCTCGGTCGGAGACTGAGCGTGACGCAGGGCAAGTTCGACCTCAAGGCGAGCCTCCAGCGGGTCGCCCAGGGCGGCATCCCGTTGCGCGCGATGGAGCGCCTCGCCGAGGAGGCCGGGCCGAATCGCAAGCTGTTCACCAGCGACCTGTCGGTCAGCGAGTTCCTGCTCGCGCGCGAGATCCAGTGCGATCCGATCTCCCAGGTGATGGGCAGCTCGGTCGTCCACGTCGGCGAGATCGACGACTACAAGGGCTCGACCGGCGAGATCAAGACGATCAGCGACGCCCACCGCATGGCGCGCAGGAACGCGATCTCGCGCATCTTCCAGGAGGCGCAGCTGGTCGGCGCCGACGCGGTGATCGGCGTGCACCTCCGCGATCGCATGATCACGATGGGCAAGCGCGGCAAGGGCGGCGACGACGGTGGCGAGATCCTCGAGCTCACGATCGTCGGCACCGCGGTGCGCGCGCCGTGGATCGATCATCCGCCGAACAGCCCGATCGTCACCGATCTGTCGGGGCAGGAGCTGTGGGCGCTGCGCAAGGACGGCTACGAGCCGTGCGGCTTCGTGTTCGAGTTCTGCCGCTACCACGTGTTCCACGCGACCAACAACCAGCCGCAGACCAGCATGGAGCTCACCGGCGCGAGCGACGCGGTCAACCAGGCGCGCTCGATCGCGGCGCAGAAGCTGATCGAGCAGGCGACCGCGTACCAGGCCGAGCTCGTCGTCGGCAGCGACATCGAGATCAACGTGCGCGAGGTGCCGTGCGGGTTCTCGAGCTGCGAGCTCGACGACGTCGACGTCGACGTCAGCTGGTTCGGCACCGCGATCCGCCGGATGAAGAACGCCGAGTCGCGCGTCCACGACGTGCCGCCGTTCCTGCTGTCGATGATCCCGGTCGGCGCTCGTCACGACGCGCTGATCGAGGCCGAGGACGACGCCGACGATATCGAGGTCGCAGCCGAGGAGGCCGAAGAGGCCGCGCTCGAAGCCGACGAAGCCAAAGACGAACCGGGAGGCGAGTGATGTCGGAAGTACCGCGCGATCTACCGACGCATGCGCAAGAGCGCCTCGCCGACATGCGGCAGCGCAAGATGTTCACGAGCGACCTCTCGGTCAGCGAGTTCCTGCTCGTGCGCGAGGTCGGCTTCGATCCGGTGGGCCTCGTGATGGGCGTGTCGATCTACCAGATCGCCCCGAACATCCCGAAGCTCGGGGCCAACGAGCCCGGTCGCGAGCTCGTCGAGACGACCAAGGCGCTCTACCACGCGCGCGAGCTCGCGATGAACCGGATGGAGGAGGAGGCCGAGCAGCTCGGCGCCGACGGCATCATCGGCGTGCGGCTCGAGGTCAACCTGTCGACCGATCCGCGCCGCGTGTACTGGCAGCAGTACCGGACGTGGGCGAAGTGGAGCAAGCAGATCGGCTTTCGCCGCCCGCAGAGCGCGCAGATCCCGAACACCGGCTACTTCAACGGCTGGGAGAAGATGGCCGACGCGCAGTGGCAGCAGTGGTGCACGCAGCAGGGCTGGAAGCAGATCCCGCTCGCGCCGTGGACGCGCCTCGGCAAGACGAACTACGCGCTCGGCGCCAACGTCGCCGAGTTCATGGCGATCGGCACCGCCGTCAAGCACCGCGGCCAGGACTACCGCAACCACAAGGGCAAGCCGTTCCAGTCCGACCTGTCGGGCCAGGACTTCTGGATGCTGATCCGCTCCGGCTATCGCCCGGTCGGCTTCTGCATGGGCAACTGCGTGTACTACGTCGGCCCGCAGCAGCTCCAGGCACCGTCGAACCTGTCGATGGAGCTGACCTCGTACACCCACGCGCTGTACGACGCCCGCGAGCTCGCGATCGAGCGCCTGCAGGACGAGGCCGAGGAGCTCGGCGCGACCGGCATCGTCGGCGTGACCGTGTCGGAGAACGAGCACGCGTGGCGGACCGACCCGTGGAACGTCGGCAACGCGGCGCTCACGAGCGGCGAGCTGATCGAGCTGTTCGTGATCGGCACCGCCGTGGTCCCGACCAACGAGGCCGCGCGGCTGCCGTCGCCGACGCTCGTCACGATGGCGAACGATCCACCCCCGAAGCCGGCAGGCGGAGGCGAAGAATGATGGCCGCGATTGCAGCGAGCAGCCCGAGCGATTCGAGGGGTCAATGACCGCACCGGCACTCTCGGAGCTCGGCGTCACCGAGTTCCTCGCGCTCGCCCGCGCGGGCTTCTATCCCGTCGGCCTCGTCGTCGGCTCCTGCGTGTTCTCCGCCGGCTCCCAGTACAACTGGACCGTCGCGACCCAGGAGATCACGAACCTGTCGAAGGCGATGCGCCAGGCCCGCACGCTCGCGGTGCAGCGCATGCGCGATCAGGCGCGCAAGCTCAACGCCGATGGCGTGGTCGACGTTCGCCTCGAGGTCGAGCATCACCTGTGGCGCAACGCGCGCCAGGTCGCCAAGTGCGTCGCGGTCGGCACCGCGATCCACTTCGACGGCAACCGCGCGCCGCCGCACCTGCAGAACGCGCCGAGCCTGCGGCTCAAGAACGGCCCGTTCGACAGCGACCTCGGCGGCGCCGACTTCGTGACGCTGCTCACCGCGGGCTACCGGCCGATCACCGTCGCGATGGGCAACTGCGTGTACGGCCTCGATCCGCGAACCCTGCGCGATCACCGCGGCACCGACGACGAGATCGCGCCGTACACCACGGCCTTCTTCGATGCGCGCGAGCTCGCGATGGAGCGGCTCCAGCAGGATCTGTTCGGGCAGTATCCCAAGGGCACCCCGGACCAGCCGTGCGGCATCGTCGGCATGACGGTCAGCGAGTCGGTCTACGGCGGCAGCGGGTCACTCGGTCCCCCGATCGTCGAGTTCCAGGCGCTCGGTACGGCGATCGCGCACCTCGCGGACACCGATCCTCGCCGCAAGGTCGCGCCACCCAAGCCGCAGATGGTCGTCCCGCTCGATCGCTGATCCGTTGCAATATTCTGCAACGGCGATGACACGCACGTGCATCGCGCGCGAGGCGAAGATGGTCGCCATGAAGATCTCTTGGCTCTTGCTCCTGGCCGCGTGCGGCGACGACGGCACCACCGCAACGACGATCGACGGCGCGCCGACCGGCTGCGCGCTGACCGCGGCGACCTCGGCGACCGCGACGGTGTCGAGCTCGGGGTGCGCGGTGCTCGCGCGCGACACGACCGCGTGCGACGCGGCGCGAACGTCCGCCGGCCTCACCGGGTTCTGGCGCAAGTTCTCGTGTCGCGTGACGCTCGCACAGAGCGCCGGCACGATCACCGCGATCGCCGACGGGCTGCCCGACTACAAGAGCAACTACTTCGCGGCCACCGACGCGTGCCACGAGGACTACACCGCCGCGATCCAGAATCCCAACACGATCAAGACCGAGAGCTACACGATGGGTTTCCCGGCGACCCCGGCGGGTCCCGGCGGCAAGATGCAGGGCGCCGTCGTCGGGCTCGCGCTCAACGGCGTCGCGATCTTCGGCAACTTCGCGGCGCCGGGCGACGACATCTTCTCCGAGGCCAAGACGTTCGACCGCTGCGACGCGCACCCCGCGCCCCCGGGCAACTACCACTATCACTCCGAGCCGTACGCCATCACCGACGACGACGACAGCTTCGTCGGCGTGATGCGCGACGGCTCGCCGATCTACGGTCGCCGCGATCCCGATCACAGCGTGCCCGCCGATCTCGACGCGAACGGCGGCCACACCGGCGTCACGGTCGACTCGCCGTCGACGGCGGTCTACCACTATCACGTCAGTCTCCAGACCAGCACCGACGCCCGCAGCCTCAACCAGACCGCGTGGTTCCTGACCACCGGGACGTATCACGCGACCGCCGGCACCTGCACCGGCTGCTGATCACCGCGGATCGATCACGAAGTCGTCGTGCGCGATCGGGCCGTTCGGCTTGGTCGGGCCGAGC
Source organism: Haliangiales bacterium (assembly GCA_038321315.1). Classification (GTDB taxonomy): domain Bacteria; phylum Myxococcota_A; class Polyangia; order Haliangiales; family Haliangiaceae; genus JABFXX01. The sequence continues at coordinate 16,195 of JBBQEX010000024.1, forward strand.
TGGATCAGCGCCGCATCGAGCTCGGCGACGTGCGCGGCGGTCAGCGGCAGCGCGTGCTCGTCGGGCTGGTACGTCGTCCCGTACGGATAGTTCACCTTGGGCGTCCTGGTCATCTCGACGTGCGCGCCGAGCACGTGCGCGATCGGATGCGCGGCGGCGAACGTCGCGAGCCGGTGCATGCTGGTGCGATAGGTCGCCCAGTCACGAATGAACAGGAGGCCGGGATACAGCGAGTCGCCCGACAGGAGGAGCCCGGTCTGGCGATCGTAGAGCGCGATGTGCGTGGCCTCGTGGCCCGGGATCGCGATCACGTCGAGTACGCGCCCGCCGAGATCGATCGAGCCCGGGTCGGTCGGCCAGGTCGCGATGCCAAACGTGGCCTGCACCGCGGCGAGCGACTTGCCGACCACCGTCGCCTGGCCGGCCCACGTCGCGTCGCCCGCGGTGTGATCGCCGTGCGCGTGGGAGTGCGCGACCACGATCGGCTTGCCCGCGGCGAGCGGCACGATCGCGTCGCGCAGCCCGGTCGAGCTGGTCGCGCCGGAGTCGAGCACGAGCACCTGCTGGGTCCCGATCAGCACGTAGACGAACGGCGCCTCGAACGTGCGGCACTTGTCCTGCCGGATCACGTACGTCGTCGCGTTGTACGCGTGGACCTGGAGCTCGGGGTCCGTGCTCTGGTTGCAGTCCGGCGTGCCGTGCATCCACGTGACGTCCAGCGTGCCCGGCGTGAGACCCTGCGCGTCGAGCGTGGCGTCGTTGCGCGCGACCTCCGGGCCGACCGCGCCGACACACGCGGCGCTGACCGCGAAGGCGAGCGAGGCAATCCGGGTCACGCGAGCGGATTCAGCAGCAATCATGCCGGGATGCCTCGCATGGTAACCCCATGATCTCCCGGTGCCGCATGCGCATTTTCGTCGAGCCGCCGGGTGACGAACACCCCGGCCGGTGGTCTGATGCGCCCCGCATGCGCCCACTCTATCTGTTCGCGATCGTGACGCTCGCACTCGGCTGTCAGAAGGCCGACAACGGGCCCGGAACCGGCTCGGGCTCGGGCTCGGCCAAGAAGGGCTCGGGGACGGTGACGGTCACGGCCGGAAGCGGCTCGGCCGGCGCGTCGATGAAGCCAACCCCACCACCGCCGCCGCCGGGCAAGGACATCGACAGCAAGGACATCCTCGCGCGGACGCCGGTCGCCGCCGAGGTCGACGTCAAGCACGTGCTGATCAGCTGGAAGGATCTCGCCGGCTCGTACGGCGGCCACATGGATCCGCGCGCGGCCAACCGGTCGAACGACGATGCCGCCGCGCTCGCGCAGGACGTCGCCGCCAAGCTGAAGGCGGATCCGACGCAGATGGACGCGCAGATCAAGGAACACTCGGAGGATCCGGGCTCGCTCGGCCTGCAGCCGTACACGATCCAGGCGAACTCGCCGTTCGTGCCCGAGTTCAAGAACCTCGGCCTCCGGCTCAACGTCAACGAGGTCGGCATCGTCAAGACGTCGTTCGGCTACCACGTGATGATGCGCGTCCCGCCGGACCCGCTGCAGAGCAACGACATCCTCGCGCGGGCGATCGATCCGGCGACGACGACCGTCCAGGTCCTGCACGTGCTGATCGGCTGGAAGGATCTCCAGGGCCGCAGCGACCCGCGCGCGCAGGCCCGCACCAAGGCCGACGCCGACAAGCTCGCCGGCGAGATCCTCGCGAAGGTGAAGGCGAACGGCGACATGGCGAAGCTGATGAAGGAGTTCTCCGAGGATCCGGGCAGCAAGGACACCGGCCGGATCTACGAGGTCACCGAGAAGGGCCGCATGGTCGAGCCGTTCAAGAACCTGTCGCTCCGCCTGAAGATGGGCGAGGCCGGGCTCGTGAAGACGCAGTTCGGCTGGCACATCATCAAGCGCGTTCCGCCGCCGCCGCCGGACTCGCTCGAGTCGGCCGACATCCTGTCGCGCAAGCCGGAGACCGACAAGGCGAAGGTCAAGCACATCCTGCTCGGCTGGAAGGACGTCCACGCCGACGACGAGCGCGGCAAGAAGCGCGATCGCGCCGAGCTCGAGAAGCTCGTCAAGGACACCGTCGCCAAGCTCAAGAAGGGCGACCCGATCGAGCCGCTGATGGCGTCGCTCTCCGAGGATCCGGGCTCGTCGAAGGACGGCAAGTCCTACGACGTCACGCCGGACGCCGGGCTCGTCGAGCCGTTCAAGAACCTGTCGCTGCGCTTGAAGAAGGACGAGGTCGGCGTCGTGAAGACCGACTTCGGCATCCACATCATCAAGCGCGTCGAGTAGCGATCAGTCGTTGTACCAGCGGCTGATGCGCAGGATCCCGGCGCCGACCGCGGCGATCGGGTTGTTGACGTAGCTGCCGAACCCGCTGCGCACCGCGGCGTAGTTCGGGACATCGGCCGACTCCATGAGCTCCGCGCCGTTGATGTAGCCGTAGTCGGGCGTCTGGCCGACCGCCGCGACCGTGTTGACGTCGGCGACCTCGGGCGGGATCATCGGCAGCACGATCGGGGTCGCCAGCGTCGGTGCGATGATGATCCAGTTCGCGTTGTTCGACACCGGCGCGCTCGCATCGGTGGCGACCGGGATGGTGTGGCGCGTGTAGAGCTCGACGCGCGCCGCGTCGATCGTGCCCGTGCCGACGAGCGTCGTGGTGACCGTGCGCGTGGTCTGGTCGTACGCCGTCAGGTCGATCCACGGCAGGCGATTGGCGCCGATGTCGAGATTATAGGTCAGCGAGCTCCCGTTGATCCGCTGGTAGATGTCTTGCTGGCCGCAGCAGCTCCCACCGTTGCGCGACAGCTGCGTCTGGACAACGGCGTTCGCGGACGGTGGCGTCGCGAAGCTGAGCGGCGTCGACGTCGTCGTGACCGGGCCGCCGAGCCCGGAGTTGTAGCCGGTCGACGCGTAGCGATACACCGACGCGTAGCTATCGATCGTCGGATCCGTGTTCGTCAGCTGGGCCTGGAATGTCTGGGTCGGCGTCGTCCAGCCGGCGCCGAGGCTCGTCGTGCCGCCGAGCGTGTAGGACACGTTCGGCTGCTCGAGGTAATAGGTCGCCGCCGAGGCGTAGCCGACGACCGAGATCGTGACCTTCTCGGTCGTCGGGAGGCAGTAGGCCGGGAGCGGGTAGGCCAACGAAGTGGCCCCCGCCGTCGGGACGTACACGCTCGGGCAGTTGCCGATCGACACGTAGTAGGACGTCACGCCGACCTGGGCCGGCCAGGTGACGTTGTAGACACCGATCGGCGAGTCGTCGTTGCCGTAGCCGGAGAACACGAGGTCGTCACCGGGCGACGCATCCATGATCGTCTCGATCGTGTAGTTGTTCGCGCCGCTCGGCCACACCGCGGTGACGTCGGTGTGGGCCGGCGCGTCGAACGCGAGCTTGCCATCGAGATCGGTCGGCGCGTGCTTGGTCGTGCCGCCCGGCTCGGAGAACACGACCTCGATGCCGGCCGAGGGCGCGCGGTAGCCCGACGCGCCGAGCGTCGTCACGTGGATCAGCAAGGCCGAGTTGCTGCCCATGTCGCCGTTGGGTGGGCCGTCCGGCAGCTTGTGGATGCCGACATCACCGCAGGCGGCGAGGGTCAGGAGCACGAGTGAATAGCGCTGCATGGTGGGGCCTTTCACGGGAGGGTGACGTCGGCCGACCCGAAGGACAGCCGCGCGGTGTTCGTGGTGGAGCCGACGAACGTGGAGAAGTAGAGGTCGATCGGCGACTGGCGCGTCACGTTCCAGTCGGCGCCATCGGTCGAGTCGATCATGTAGCTGACGACCTGGAACGACGATCCGGACGCCGGGTAGACCACGTTCAGGTGGGCCGGCAGGACCGGGAACTTGATCTTGTCGAGCTTGGGCGCCATCACGATGTACTCGTACTGGACCGTGACGCCACCGACCGGGCGGCTGAACTCGAGGCCGACGAGGACCTCCGAGATCGTCGACGGATGCTCGAGCGTCGCGGCCACGGTCTGGGTCGCCATGTCGTAGGTCAGGCCCTGGATCCACGGCAGCCGATGGGCATCGATGTCGAGCGCGTAGCTGCTCGCCTTGCCATCGATGCGCTGGGTGATGTACTGGCCGACCGACAGCTTCGGGTCGCCGCTCGGGCGGCTGAACTGGCTGGTCACGTAGGCGTACTTGCCGGCGCGCACCGAGCTCTGCGCGGACCCCGTGTGGCCGGTGGCCGTCGTGACGGTGGTGCCGCTCGACGCGCCGTTCGACGGAAAGCCCGCGTAGCGCTGGAAATCGATCGACGGGATGTTCGCGGCGAAGTTCTGGTAGCCGACGTTGAAGTTGTCGAGCGGCGTCCAGATGTTCGCGAGCGTAACCGAGCTCGACGCGCGCATGACGCCGAGCGCCTCGGCCGACGAGAACGGCCCGCTCGCGTTCTGTGCGACGACGAAGACGTCGAACTGGTCGGGCTTGCAGTTCTTGCGAAACTGGATCGCGACCGCGGTGTTCGCCGCGCCGCTCACCGAGTTACACGGTCCGTAGACCGTGTACCCCGTGGCACCCGCGGTCGGCGGGAACGTCACGTTGAACGTCCCCTCGCTCGCGGTGTTGCGCTCGCTGATCCCGAACACCAGGTTGTCGCCCGGGTGGACATCCACGATGGTGAGCGCCGAGTTCCGCGACGCGCTCGTGTAGTACGCGGTGACCGAGCCGCCGACGTCGACCTCGCCGGTGATCGTGCCGTTGGCGTCGCTCACCATCTCGGACGCGACCGTGCCGTCCGGGGCGTAGATGATGACCGGCACGCCGGCGACCGGCGCGTTGTTGGTCAGGTAGTCCAGCGTGGTCGCCGTGATCATGCCGTGCGTCGCGGCATCGACCGGCGGGGCAGCATCGACCGGCATCTGGAACGCGTCGGCGGTGGTGTCCTTCGCTGTCCCGCAGGCCCCGACGACCGGCACGAGGAGCAACCAACCCATGCGAAAAGCCAAGTTCCTCATAGAGGGGAATTGTACGACGTGGCTAAGCTTGCTCCATGTGCGAGTTGCTCGGGATGTCGTGCAACACCCCGACGGATATTACATTCAGCTTCCAAGGCCTCGCAAAACGTGGTGGGGATTGCGGCCCCCACGCAGATGGATGGGGCCTTGCACTTTACGAGGGTCGGGTGGCCCGGATCTTCCTCGATCCGGCGCCGGCGGCGAACTCGCCGCTCGCCCGGTTCGTGCGCGATCACCCGATCAAGACGCTGCTCGCGATCGCGCACGTGCGCAGGAAGACGCGCGGCGAGGTCAGCCTCGAGAACACGCATCCCTTCGCGCGCGAGATGTGGGGGCGGCACTTCGTGTTCGCGCACAACGGCACGGTGAAGAACCTGCGGAAGCTCGCGCTCGGGCGGTTCCAGCCGGTCGGCCGCACCGACAGCGAGCACGCGTTCTGCGCGCTGCTCGGCGCGCTCGAGCACGACTTTCCGCGCGGCCCGCGCACGCGGAAGGAGCTCGCCGAGGCGGTCGCCTGCCACGCCGGTCGGATCGGTCGCGCCGGCGTGTTCAACATGCTGCTCGGCGACGGCGAGCAGCTGTTCGCACGCTGCGCGACCAAGCTGCACTACATCGCGCGCAAGGCGCCGTTCAAGCGCGCGACGCTCGCCGACGAGGACGTCTCGATCGACTTCGCGGCGGTCACGACGCCCAAGGACCGCGTCGCGGTCGTCGCGACGATGCCGCTGACCCGCGACGAGACCTGGATCACCGGCGAGCCCGGCGGCATGTGGGTGTTCGCGAACGGCCGCGTCGTCCAGACGCTGGCGGCCTAGGGTTTCTTGTCGGCAACCATGATGTCGACGTGGTCGCCGTCGACGAGCGACGGCACCGCGGTCTTGATGATCTGTTCGTCGCCGGTCAGCTCGGACGCGATCTGCAGCGCCGCGCCGGTGTCGCGCTCGATGACGATCTTCTGAAACTTCACGGTGCCGGCGCGATCGACGAGCGCGATCCGGAGGCCGAGCGCGTCGCTGTACAGCGCGGTCGCCGGGATCTCGACGACCGCGTGCGGCACCGGGAGATCGATCGACGCGGTGACGTACATGCCGGGCAGGAGCTTCCCGTCGGGGTTCGGGACCTGGATCTCGGTGACCATCGTGTGGAGGTTCGGATCGAGCGAGCCCGACGAGCGGGTGACCTTGCCCTCGAACGTTCGCGGGCCGAACTCGCGGGTCGAGATCACGGCCTTTTGGCCGTTCACGATCTGCGCGGTGACCGACTGCGGCACGTCGACGAAGATCCGGATCGGATCGGTCGCGACCAGCGTGAACATCGGCGTGGTCGCGCCGTCGCGAACGAGCGCGCCGCGATCGACCGAGCGCGTCGTGATGGTGCCGGCGAACGGCGCGGTGACCTTGGCGAAGCGCTGGGTGTCGACCAGGCGACGCACGTTGGCCTCCTGCGCCGCGACGTTGGACTGCGCCGCGGCCACGGTCGCCTGATCGGTGGCGGCCTGCGCGCTCGCCTGCTCGGAGGTCGACTTCGAGACCAGCTGCTGGTTGACGAGCGACTCGGTGCGCGCCGAGTTCGACTTCGAGTAGTCGCGCTGCGCGACGGCCTGCGCGACCGCGGCCTTGGCCTGGGCGAGCTGGGCGCGCGCCTGGGCGAGCTGGGCGTCGAGCTCCGGGGTGTCGAGCTCGGCGAGGAGCTTGCCGGCGGCGACCTGGTCGCCGATGTCGACGTTCCAGGTGCGCACGTAGCCGCTCGCGCGCGCGTAGATCTGGGTCTCCTCGAGCGCGCGGACGGTGCCGGGCAGGGCGAGCGCGCTCGCCGAGGTCAGGATCTTGGGATGGATGACCTCGACGCGCGGCGCCGTTTGCTCGGCGGCCGGGACCGTGGTCGCGAGCGCGGCACCGTGGTGGCGCCACAGGCCGAACGCGAGGGTCGCCCCGACGACGACCACGATCGCGACGACCACGCCGGTGCGCGAGACCTTGGCGGGCTCGGGCAACTGGAACCCGAGGTCCTCGGGCGTGGGCGACTCATTCATGGGACCTCGGGGCTTTCTTCCGGAGCAAGCTGTACATCACCGGCACGAAGAACAGGGTCGTCACCGTCGCGAGCGACAGGCCGCCGATCACCGCGCGACCGAGCGGCGCGTTCTGCTCGCCGCCCTCACCGAATCCGATCGCCATCGGCACCATGCCGATCACCATCGCGAGCGCGGTCATCATCACGGGGCGCAGCCGCGTCATGCCGGCGGCGAGCGCCGCGCTCCGGGCATCGCGGGTGGCGCGCTGCTCGTTGGCGAACGCCACGACGAGGATCGAGTTCGCGGTCGCGACGCCGACGCACATGATCGAGCCGATCAGCGCCGGCACCGACAAGGTCGTACCCGAGACGAACAGGATCCAGATGATCCCGGCGAGCGCGCCGGGTAGCGCCATCAGGATGATGAACGGGTCGAGCCACGACTGGAAGTTGACGACCATCAACAGGTAGACGAGCAGGATCGCGAACACCAGGCCGCGGCGCAGTCCGCCGAACGAGCTGTCCATGCTCTCGGACTGACCCTTGACCACGATGCGGGTGCCCTTCGGTGCCGTCGCCCTGGCCTGCGCGACGATCGCGTTGACCGCGTCGGCGACGCTGCCGAGATCGGTCCCGTCGACGTTGGCCTGGACGTCGAACGTGCGCGCGACGTTGAAGTGCGTGACGTTCGCCGCGCCGGTCGTGCGCCTGATCGACGACAGGTTGCCGAGCGTCTGCGGCTTGCCGCTCGGCGTCGAGATCGGCGTCGCCTTGAGCGCGTCGAGCGAGTCGATCGCGTACTGCGGCGTCTGGACCGCGACGACGTACTGGACGCCGCGCTTGTCGATCCAGTACGACGGCGCGACCTGGCCGCTCGACGACAGCGACACCAGGAGGTCGCTCGCGACGTCGCGCTCGGTGACGCCGGCCTGGGTAGCCTGCGATCGATCGATCGAGACCTCGAGCTGCGGGACCTTACTGACCTGCGCGAGGTGGACGTCGGCCGCGCCGGGTACCCGGCGGATCTGCGTCGCGAGTGACTCGGCGAGCTTGGCGGTCGCGTCCTCGGCGCCGACCGGGCCGACGATCTGGACGTCGATCGGCGCGGCGAGCCCGAAGTTGAGGACCTGGGTCGAGATGTCGGGCGCGAGCGCGAAGAACGTGGTCTCCGGGTACGCGCGCGCGAGCTTCACGCGCAGCGCGCGGAGGTAGTCGGCGGTCGGTTGGTGACCGGGCGACAGCGCGATCAGGATCTGCGCGTCGGCCGGCGAGATCAGCGCGCCCTCGCTGAGCGACAGGTTGATGCCGGAGTACGGCGTGCCCTGGACGTCGAGCATCGTCTCGATCTCGCCGCGCGGGATCACCGTGCGGATCGTGCGCTCGATCTCGCCGATCCGCTTCTCGCTCTCCTCGATGCGCGTGCCCGGCACGCCGCGGACGTGGAGCTTGATGAGGCCGGCGTCGACGGTCGGGAAGAAGTCGCGGCCGACCAGCGGGTACAGCGCGAGCGACCCGACGACGAAGATCGCGAAGGTCGCGACGACGAACCCGCGGCGCACGAGCGCCCACGCGAGCATCCGGCCGTACGCGGTGCGCAGCCGCGTGAACCCGCGCTCGAACCAGCGGGCGAACGCGTTCGGCGCGTGGCCATCCGCGGCCTCCGCGGCGAGCAGGTAGCGCACCATCGTCGGCACGAGCGTGCGCGACAGCAGGTAGGACATCAGCATCGCGAACACGACGGCGAGCGCCATCGGCACGAACAGCGAGCGCGCGGCGCCGGTCAGAAACGCGATCGGCGCGAACACGATGCAGATGCACAGCGTCGACACGAACGCCGGGACCGCGATCTGCTGCGCGCCATCGATGATCGCCTGCACGAAGGGTTTTCGCTGGCCGATGTTGCGGTGGATGTTCTCGACCGCGACGGTCGCGTCGTCGACCAGGACGCCGACGGCGAGCGCGAGGCCGCCGAGCGTCATCACGTTGAGCGTCTGGCCGAGCAGGTGGAGCGCGATGATCGAGAACATGATCGACAGCGGGATCGAGATCACGACGGTGAGCGTCGAGCGCCAGCTGCCGAGGAACACGAGGATCATGAAGCCGGTCAGCGCGGCGGCGACGAGGGCCTCCTTGAGGACGCCGTCGATCGACGCGCGCACGAACACCGACTGATCGAACAGCATCTTGACGTGCAGCTTGTCGCGCGCCTCGGGCGGCAGCCGATCGATCGCACGCGGCAGCGCGTCGCGGATGGCGTCGGTGACGTCGAGCGTCGAGGCGTCGCCGTTCTTCAGGATCGTCATCAGCAGCGAGCGGCGACCCTCGACGTGGACCATGTTGGTCTGCGGCATGTAGCCGTCGCGCACGCTGGCGACGTCGCGCAGGTAGATCGTGTGGCCGTTGACCGTCTTGACCGGCACGCCGGCGATCTCGTCGAGCGTCTCGGGGGAGGCCGCGACGATGATCGGGTATTCGTTGACGCCGAGCTTCGCGGTGCCCGACGGCAGGATCACGTTCTGCGCGGCGAGCGCGGCCTGGACGTCGCGCGGCGAGCTGCCGTTGGCGTGGAGGCGGGCCGGATCGATGTCGACCATGATCTGGCGCTGCTTGCCGCCGTACGGGAATGGGATCTGGGCGCCGGGGATCGTCGCGAGCTCGCTGCGGATGAAGTTGACGCCGTAGTCGAACATCTGCTGCTCGGACAGCGTGTCGCTCTCGAGCGCGATCTGGACGATCGGCACGCTGGTCGCGCTGTACTGCATGACGAGCGGTGGCACGGTGCCCGGCGGCATCGCGCGGATCGAGCTCTGCGCGACCGCGGTCGTCGTCGCGATCGTCTTCTCGACGCTGGTGCCGGGCTGCAGGTAGATCTTGATGATCGCGATGCCGGTCAGCGACTGGCTCTCGACGTGATCGATGTCGGCGACGATCGTGGTGAGGAAGCGCTCGAAGCTGTTGACGATGCGCTTCTCCATCTGCTCGGCGGGCAGGCCCTGGTAGTTGAAGATCACGGTGACGACCGGGATGTCGATCGACGGAAAGATGTCGGTCGGCGTGGTCTCGATCGACCGCACGCCGCCGAACGCGATCAGCATGGCCATCACGACGAACGTGTAGGGCTGCCTCAGCGCTATCCGGATCAACCACATCCGCGCCGCCAGTGTGGCCGGTTTCCAGCTAGGTGCACGGGACCCTGCGCTGCGTTAACAGTTCGCTATAGGATGATCCGGTGAGAGGCGGCCTCACGGGCTCGATCGACATCATCGTCCGGGCGCTCCTCCAGGAGTTCCCGGGCCTCGATCCGACGCGCCTGCGCGCCGCCGTCGAGCGCGGCACCGCCAAGGCCGACACGGCCTCGCTCGACACCGAGGGCCACCGGATCGTCTCGCAGCAGCTGGCGCGCGTCGAGGCCACCGAGGAGAGCGCCGAGCGCGCCGCGATCCTGCGGTCGCTCGCGGCCGACCTCGAGAGCCGCGGCGATGCCGAGCGCGCCCTCGTGGTCCGGCTGTCGGCGTTCGCCGAGCAACAGGATGTCGCCGACCTCGACCCGCTGCTCCGGCTCGGCCGGGTGACCGAGCGGTGGGGCGAGCTCCCGCTCGACGCGCTGACCGTGCTCGTCGAGATCGACGACCCGGCGAGCGCCGGCCGGCTCCGCGAGATCGCCGCGGCATGGCGCGAGCTCGGCAGCGCCTACCGTGCCGCCGATGCCTACGAGCGCGTGCTCCTGCTCGCGCCCGACGACGAGATCGCCCACGACGGTCTCGAGACGTTCTATCGCTCGACCGGCGAGTGGCCGGTGCTCGTCGACCTCCTGCGCCGGCGCGCCGAGCTGCCGACGATCAACCAGGCCGATCGCGCCGAGCTGCACCGCGAGATCGCCCAGATCCACGAGCGCGAGCTCGGCGATGACGCCGGCGCGCGCGAGGCCTACCGCGAGGCCGACCGGCTGGTGCCCGATCACCCCGAGGTGCTCGACGCCCTCGCGCGGATCGCGGTCAAGCTCGGCGGGCTCGACGACGAGGCGCTGACCGCGCTCGAGCGCACCAGCTCGATCACGAGCGAACCCAAGGCGCGCGCCCAGGTGCTCCATCGCGCGGCCGAGATCGCCCGCCAGACCGACTGGGACAAGTCACTCGAGCTGTTCGAGCGCGCGCATCGCGAGGATCCCGAGCTGGTCGCGGTGATCGACGGGCTCGCGCTGCTCCTGCGCGATCGCGGCGAGCTCGAGAACTGCGTCGACATCCTGGTCGCGGCGGTCGCGCGCCCGGCGCTCGTGGCCGAGCACTCGCGGTGGGCCGCCGATGCCGCCGACTTCTGCGTCGCGCTCGGCGATACCGAGCGTGCCAAAGAGCTCTATCGCACCGCGCGCACCGCGGATCCGACGAACCACCATGCCGGGCTCGCGCTCGTCGAGCTGTGCTGGGACACCGGCGCCGTCGTCGAGCTCGCGCCGATCCTCGAGGAGCTGTGTCGCACGACGACCGAGCCGGCGCGCCTGCGCGGCTATCTGATCCAGCTGGCCAAGGTGTCGCGCGAGCTCGGCGACCATGCCGCGGTCCGCGCCGCGCTGACCCGCGCGGTCGCGATCGATCCCGACGATCCGGGACCGTGCCGCGAGCTCGCCGACATCCTGTTCGAGGCCGGCGACTGGGCTGGCACGCGCCCGCTGCTCGAGCTCCTGCTCGACGAGCACGAGGCCACGTTCGACGAGGACACCCGGGTCGAGCTCCACTTCCGCGCGGCGCGCTGCGCCAAGGAGCTCGGCGACGATGCCACGGCGGCCAAGCAGACCGCGATGGCGCTCGCGCTCGCCCCGAACTTTCGGCCGGCGCTGCTCCTGCGCAGCGAGCTCGGCGACGCCGATCCGTTCGCGCGCGCGGCCGACCAGCTGGCGCTGGCGAACAGCTCGCCACCCGAGGAGCGCGCCGCGCGGTTCGCCGCGCTCGGTGACACCTACGCCAAGCTCGAGGATCCGGCGACCGCGCGGGAGATGTATCGCGAGGCGCTGCTCTACCAGCCCAACGACCGCATGCTGCTCACCAAGTCGCTCGGCCTGGTCGCCGACGAGGGCGACTGGAGCTACAGCCTCGACCTGGTGTCGCGGCTCGCCGAGTCGGAGACCGATCCGGTCGTGCGCGGCCGCTACCGCTACCTCGCGGGCACGATCGCGCGCGACAACCTCGACGATCCCGAGCGCGCGCTGCCGCTGTTCGATCGCGCGATCGAGGACGACCCCAAGCTGTTCGTCGCCGCCGATTCGCTCGAGGAGGGCCTCGCGAGCGATCGCGAAGCGCTGGTCGGCTTCTACTACCGCCGGCTCGGGCACGTCCGCGACGACGAGGGTCGCGCGGGCGAGCGACTGCGGCTGTGGACCTGCCTCGGCGACCTGTGCAACCAGCTCGGTCGGCTCGACGACACGATCGTCGCGGTCGAGGTCCAGCTGTCGCTCGATCCCGAGAACCACAAGCTGCGCGAGCGGCTCGCCGGGCTCTACGATCGCGCCGATCCGAAGCACGATCCGGCGGCGATCGCGCACCACCACACGCTGCTCGCGCTCGACAAGCGGCGGATCGCGTCGTACGTCGCGCTGCGGGCGGCGCACAAGCGGCTCGGTCAGATCGAGCAAGCGCGCGCGTGCGACGAGGCGCTCTCGATCATCGGTGCCGGCGCGGCGAGTGCGGCGCGAATCGAGGAGCTGTTCGCCGACGACGCGGTCGCCACGCCCCACGACGAGTCGACCGCGCGGCGGCCGCTCGCGAACGAGGACTGGATCGCGCTCGCGCGGCTCGATGTCGATCCGCAGCTGTCCGCGCTGTTCGCGATCGTCGCGCCGTCGTTCGCCGCCGAGCGCGCCCGGACGAAGCCACCGCGCGCGCTCGCCGGCAAGGATGTCCGCGACCGCGAGTTGCCGATCGCGGTCGGGCGCGTGCTCGGCCAGGTGCTCGCGGCGTTCGGGCTCGCGCGTCCACCGGTGTACGTCGATCGCGATCAGCTGGTCGCCGCGACGATCGCGCTGCGCGCTCGCGACGGCGTGCTCGCGCCCGTGCTCGTGCTCGGCAAGCCCGCGCTCGACACCCAGTACGGCGATCGCGAGCTCGCGTTCCTGCTCGCGCGCCAGCTCGCCGACCTGCGCAGCGATCGGATCGCGCGCCTCTTGTGCCCGCGGCCCGGCGATCTCGCGCAGCTCGTCGAGCTCGTCATCACGCCGGCCGGGCAGGGCCCCGCGCGCACCTGGCTGTCGTCGACACTGCACGCGGTCGAGCTCGACAAGGCGCTCGCGATCGGCGAACGGCTGCGCGATCAGAACGTCGATCCGATGCGCGCGGCTCGCCAGTGGCGCGCGGCCACCGAGCGCGCGGCCGATCGCATCGGGCTCGTCGTCGCCGGGGACCTCGCGACCTGCGTGCGCTTGCTCGAGGGCCAGGGCACCAACGTGACGTCCGATGTCCATCGCGTGCTCGATCTCGTGTGGGCGAGCGTGACCGAGGATGTCCTCGCCGTGCGTGCGCGCGTCGAGGGCTGGCGCCGTCGCTGACTCGGGCATACGATCGACCCGATGCATCCGGGGACGCTCGTGGGCGGTGGCAAGTACCGCATCGAGCGGCACCTCGGCCGCGGCGGCATGGGCATCGTCGTCGAGGCGGTGCACGTCACGCTCGGCAGCCGGGTCGCGCTCAAGTTCCTCGACGCCGATCTCGCGCGCGAGCCGACGTCGGTCGCGCGGTTCCTGCGCGAGGCCAAGGCGTGCGCGCAGCTCCGCGGCGAGCACGTGTGCCGGGTGTCCGACTACGGGGTCGAGGCCGGCGTCCCGTACATCGTGATGGAGCTGCTCGAGGGCGCCGACCTCGCGAAGGTCGTGCGGTCGCGACCGCTCGATGTCGCCACCGCCTCGCAGTACGTGATCCAGGCGTGCCGCGGCCTCGCCGAGGCGCACGCCGCCAAGATCGTCCATCGCGACTTGAAGCCGGGCAACCTGTTCCTCGCGCAGCGGCCCGACGGCACCAAGATCCTGAAGGTCGTCGACTTCGGCGTCGCCAAGGCCGACGACATCGATCCGGGCCTGACCGGCACGTCGAGCGTGGTCGGCTCGCCGGGCTTCATGGCGCCCGAGCAGCTGCGCTCGAGCAAGACGGTCGACGCGCGCGCCGACATCTGGTCGCTCGGCGTGATCCTCTACAAGCTGGTGTCGGGCCGCGTGCCGTTCGCGTCGGACTCGTTCGCCGAGTTCGCGCTCGCGGTGGTCAAGGAGCCCATGCCGCCGCTGCCCGAGGCACCGGCCGGCCTCGCGGCGGTCGTGCGCCGCTGCCTCGAGAAGGACCCGGCGCACCGCTATCAGACCGTCGGCGAGCTCGCCGACGCGCTCGCGCCGTTCGCGACCGGCACGCACGCGGTGGCGACGCTCCTCGACTCGCGCCCGACGCCGACGCCGCGGCCCAAGGCCGCGACCGGGACGCTGCTCGGCGGCTCGGGCATCCACGAGATGCCGGAGGCGCCGGCGACCACCCCCGATGCCACGCACGCGCGCCAGACCCTCTACACCGACGCGCTCCCGGCGGTCGAGGCACCCGCGATCCCCGAGGAGGCGATCGCGCCCGGCACGATCGTCGGCGAGTACCGCATCGAGCGCAAGATCGGGCAGGGCGGCATTGGCGTGGTCTACGCCGCGGTGCACCCGCTGATCGGCAAGAAGGCCGCGATCAAGGTGATCAGCGGCGCGCTCGGTGCCGATCGCGATGCGGTCGGACGCTTCATGCAGGAGGCGCGCTCGGTCAACCAGATCGGACACCCCAACATCGTCGACGTGTTCGCGTTCGGCGAGCTGCGCGACGGCCGCAACTACTTCGTGATGGAGCACCTGTCGGGCGAGAGCCTGCGCGAGCGGCTGGCGCGCACGTCGCTGTCGCTCGGCGACGCGCTCGAGGTCCTCGACGAGGTCGTCAGCGCGCTCGAGGCCGCGCACGAGAAGCAGATCGTCCATCGCGACTTGAAGCCCGACAACATCTTCCTGGCGTCGATCCGCGGCGGCCGCATCATCGTCAAGCTGCTCGATTTCGGTATCGCGAAGCTCGCGGTCGCCGACGGCGCCAACCGCGGCGGTGTCGCGAAGACGCGCACCGGCATGATGATGGGGACGCCGGCCTACCTGTCTCCCGAGCAGGCGCGCGGCACGAACGTCACGCACGCGACCGACATCTACGCGCTCGGATGCATGATCTACGAGATCTGCACCGGGCGCCTGCCGTTCCTCGCACCGAGCGCGATGGACGTCGTCCTCATGCACATCAAGGACAAGCCGCAGCCTCCGAGCGAGCTGTGGCCTCACATCCCGCGGCGCCTCGAGGTGCTCGTGCTGCGGATGCTCGAGAAGGAGCCGGCCCACCGCCCGTCGCTCGCCGAGATCCGCCACGTGTTCACCGAGCTGATCACGACCGGCGAGGTCGTGATCGACGCCGGCAGCGGCACCTTCCGCAGCGAGCTGCGCTCGCGCCGAAACAGCGAGTTTCCGACCCCGCCGCCCACGCCGGTGCCGACCGTGCCGGTGCCGACCGTGCCGGCGTCTGTCCCCGTGCCGGTGCCCGTGCCCGTGCCGGTCCCTGTCGTGATCGCGCCGCCGAAGCCGCGCGCACGGCTGTGGCTCGCGCTCGGCCTCGTCGCGGTCGCGGGCGGCATCGTCGCCGTCGTCCTGGCGACGCGCTCGGATGATCCGATCGTCGTTCCGCCATCGCCCCCGATCGCCGTCGTCGCGCCGTTACCACCGACGGTCATCGCACCGGTCGTCCCGGGCTACATCGCGATCCGCGCCGATGCCGACAACGCGGAGATCCAGGTCGACGGCATCGTGGTGCCGTCGGACCACGGCTACGCCAAGATCCCGCAGTCGGTCGGTAGCCACCACGTCGTGATCGGCGCGCCCGATCGCGGCGAGTACGACACCACGGTGCAGGTCGTCGGAGCCGCGACCGTCACGCTCGACGTTCGCCTCGAGCACGTCAAGCATCCTCCGGCGGCAGCGCCGACACCGACACCGGCGCCACATCCGAGGCCGAAGCAGCCAAGGCCTGCGGCTGGCTCCGGGTCCGCGAAGTCGGGCGACGCGACGATCGATCCGTTCGCCGCGCCCTAAAAACGCCAGCCGACCGCGACCGCCGTGCCACCGTGCGTCGGCACGACCGCGACCGACGCGCTCGAGTCCTTGTGATAGCCGAGGTACCAGAGCGCGCCGCCGGTCGCGAGCGCCGCGCCACCGGCGACGAACGAGATGATCGCGATCGTGTTGTCGCGCTTGCCGGCGTCGTACTTGTCCTGCTGCGCCGAGCTCCAGGTGCCGTGATCGGGCGAGAGCTTGTCGAGGGCGCTCGCCGAGGACGAGGCCATGCCGCCGAACACGAGGCCGGTGATCAGGAGCGCGCCGCCGGTCGCCGCCGTCGCGATGCCGGCGGTCTTGAGCGAGCGACCATCCTCGTGCTCGCCGCGATCGATCTTGAGGTCCGGCTTCTGCTCGAGTGGCTTCTGATCGATCGGAGGTGGCTTCGTGCCACCGTCGCCCTCGGGCGGGATGGTGCCGTGCGGCGGCGAGATCGCGTTCGCCTTCTGCTCCTCGATCAGGTGGTCCATCTCCTTGATGCGCTCTTCGACCTCGCCGCGGTTCGCCGCGTCGGGCTTGAGCCGGAGGTACGTCTTGTAGAACTGGCTCGCCTCCTCGTAGTCCTTCTTCAGGCGATAGGACTGCGCGATGTTGAACAGCAGCCCCGGCGCCGACGACAGCTGGTACGCGGTCTTGAACTCCGCGATCGCGTCGTCGAACTCGCCGAGGTTGTAGTGCGTGTTGCCCTTGTCGAAGTGCGCCTTGGCCTCGACCTTCGGATCGCCGGAGGGCGTCGGCACGGGCGCCGGTGTCGGTGGTGGCGCGGGCTGCGCGGACGCGACGCCGGCGAGCGCCGCGGTGACGAGGAGGGCTCTCAGCATTTGGCACCAGGGGCAAACGGATCGCAGACACCGTCGTCGGGCTTCTTCACCGGCACGACCGCGGCCGAGCCACTACCGGCGGTCGGCGGCTTCGCGCTGCCGTTGCCGACCGGCGGATGCTTGATCGCGGTCACCGTCGAGCCGAGCTTGTCGAGCTTGGCCTCGAACGGGACCTTCGCGCCGCCGGCGACGTCGAGCTTCTGCTCGAGGCGCTGCTTGCCCGGCGCGGTGACGACGAGCGTGTGCGACCCATCGCGGTCGACCGCGATCTCGGTGACATCACCGGTCAGCGTGACCGGGCTGCCGTCGAGCTCGACCTTGGCGGTCTTGTCCTTCACGGTGATCGCGATCGTGCCGCCCTTGGCCGCGACGACCGCGACCGCGGCATCGACCGTCACCGGCGGAGGCGTGGGAGTTGGCGGTGGCGAGGGAACGACCTCGGGTGCCTTGGCGACGATCGGCGGCGGCGGCGGATCGGCCGGCTTGCCACCCCCGCTCGTCGCGATCACGATCGCGATCGCGCCGAACACCGCGACCGCCCCTGCGATCGCGACGTACAGCATCGTCTTCTTCTTGGCGGGCGGCGCGTCGAGCTGGCCGGCGATCGGCGGCGTGGTGCCGATCGCGGACGCCGGCGGCGCCTTGCCGCCGAGCTCGGTGCCGACCGCGATCGCCGACGTGTGCGTCGGCAGCGGGACGCCGGTCGCCGGCGTCGAGCGCAGACCCGAGCGGAACGCGACGCCGCGCTTGTTGTCGAGCGTGACGAGCCCCGAGGAGATCAGCTCCGAGAAGCACGCCCGGATCTCGCCGAGCGTCGGGCGCTCGTCCGGGTTCTTGTCGAGCATGCGGAAGATCAGCGCATCGAGCGGGGGCGGGATGTCGGCCCACACCTGCGACGGCTTCTCCGGGGCCTGCGTCATGTGCATCAGCACCATGTCCATCGCGTTGTCGGCGACGAACGGGAGCCGGCCGCACACGATCTCGAAGATCATGCAGCCGAGCGCGTAGATGTCGGTGCGGTGATCGACGTTGCGACCGCGCGCCTGCTCGGGCGACAGGTAGCCCGGCGTGCCCATCATCATGCCGGTGCGCGTCTTGGCCACCCCGCCCGCCGAGCTCTCCGGCGTCGACAGCTTCGCGATGCCGAAGTCGAGCAGCTTGACGAGCGTGCGGCCGCCGCGCACCGCCGCGAGGTAGACGTTGTCCGGCTTGAGATCGCGGTGGACGATCTGCTTCTCGTGCGCGGCCTCGAGCGCGTCGGCGACCTGATCGAGGACCTCGATCGCCTCGCCGAGCGCGATCGGCGTCTCGAGCCGATCGGCGAGGCTGTGGCCCTGCAGATACTCCATGACGAAGTAGTTGCGGCCGTCGGCGAGCTCGCCGAACGCGAACACGTCGACGATGTTGGGGTGGCCGATCTGGTTGACCGAGCGCGCCTCCTGCACGAACCGGTTGACCGCCGACGGATCGGCGCCGAGCGCCGCGCTGATCACCTTGATCGCGGCGCGCTTGCCGATCATCGGATGCGTGGCGCTGTACACCGCGCCCATGCCACCCTCGCCGATCTTCTTGTCGATCTTGTACTCGCCGACCATCATGCCGGCCACGAGCTCGCCGTTCTCGTCCATCTCGGGGAGCGGCGCGAGCTCGGCCCGCTGTTGCGTTTGGACCGCGGCCGCCGCGGCCTCGCCGATCCCCGCCGCGAGCACGGCGGTCGCCATCGGCTTCTGCTTCGGGGCTACCGTGGCATCGACCCCGAGCGTGAACGAGTAGCCGTCATCCGGGCAGACGACCGTGTCTGCCGGCCAATCCTTCTTGCACTTCTGGCAGCGAGGCATGGGTTCCCACAATGGTAGCAAAGAGTCCGAGGGCTTCGATGAAACGATGGGTCGCTTCGATCTTCCTGATGGCGACGGTCGCGTGCGGCAAGAAGCCGTCGACGCGAGATGACGCCGCGGTCGCTACCCCAGATCCGTGCGCCATCGAACGCGCCAAGCTGGCGCCCCTGCTCGCGAAGCTGGGCGCTACCCCGACGACGACCCCGTGTGGGTCGGGTGACCACGTCTGGTACGACGGCACCGCCGCCCGCGATCGCCTGCTCGGCGGCAAGCCACCGCCGACCGCGCTGAGCGCGCTGGTCGGCCACTGGGTCCACGCCGGCGACGGGCTCGACGACGATGTCGACTGGCGGCTCGCGGCCGACGGCGTGCTCGCGGTCGTGCGCACCGCGAAGTCCGGCAAGCACGAGATCTCGCGCGAGGTACCACGCCAGGTCACGCTGCTGCGCGATCGCCAGCTGCAGCTCGCGACCGGATCGGGCGCCGACGCGAGCAAGCAGTTCGTCCCGTTCTTCGCGACCGCCGACACCCTGTACGCGAGCTGGACGACTGGCGCGCTCGCCGTCCCGATCGCGAGCGCGACCGCCGACTTCGTCCTGCCCGAGCCCGGCCCGATCGATCGCTGGGTGATCCGCCACGGCGCGACCTGCGAGCTCGTCGATCCGCACACCGGCGCCAGGTCGCTCGACTGCGCGTTCGACGCCGGCGGATTCCACTACCTCGTCGACAGCGAGGTGCGGACGTGGAACCTCGTCGGCACCACGCTGGTCGACGCGAGGATGGAGAAGTTCACGCGCGCGAAGTGAGCTACGGCGCGTAGAGGACGTCGAGCGGCGAGAGCACCGTGTGAGACCCGACGTTGTTGTCACCGAGCCCACCGCTGTCGCCTTCACCGGTGCACTGCAGGACCGTGCCATCGCCGAACACGCCGCACGTGTGGTAGGCGCCGAGGCCGAGGGACTGGAGGTTGGCGAACGACGACACGATCGGGGAGTTCGAGTTCGCGCTCAGGCCGTTTCCGAAGTCCCCGGTCCCGTTGTAGCCCCAGCAGTAGACGGCGCCCACGGCCGTCGTCGCGCACGCGTGGTAGTCGCCTGCCGCGACATGCGAATAGTTCGAGCCGAGCACGGTCACCGGCGTGGAGGTGCTCGTGCCCAGGTTGTTGCCGTTCTGCCCGGTGAGGCCATAGCCCCAGCACCGGATCGTGCCGTTCGAGGACAGCGCGCACGCACCCTGCGACAGCCCGACGAGATCGACCGCGTTCGTCACCACCAACACCGCGGCCGGCATCGACAGCGAGGCCATCGCGCCGTTGCCGAGGCCACCGGTACCGTTGGCGCCCCAGCAACTCGCGGTGCCGGTCGCGAGGATCGCGCAGCTCGCGTTGCCCTCGGCGGTGATCCGGACCGCCGTGGTGATGCCAGTGACCGGCACCGGCACCGGCGAGTTCGCGAACACGCCGTTACCGAGCTGGCCACTGGTGCCCTGACCCCAGCACTTGATCGTGCCGTCCGAGATCAACGCACACGTATGGTTATCGCCCGCGGCGATCTGGCTCACGCTCGTGAGGCCGGAGACCACGATCGTGGTCGGGCGATTCGTCGTCGTGTTATCGCCGAGCTGGCCCAACGAGTTCTTGCCCCAGCAGTTGACCGAGCCATCAGCGCGCAGGCCGCAGGCATGGAACCCACCGACCGCGATCTCCTTCACGTCGCTGAGCGACGCGAGCGAGGCGATGAGGACGTGCGTGTTCGGATATCCGCGGTTGGCGAACGTGTTGTCGCCGACCTGCCCACTCGAGTTCTCGCCCCAGCACGCGACCTGCCCGAACGTCAGCCGCGTGCACGTGCTGTCGTGACCACCGGCGACCTGGCTGTTGCCTTCCGGACCGGCGAGGGTGGAGGCGCCGACCGGAGTCGGCGACTGCGTCGTGTTGCCGTTGCCGAGCTGACCGAGGTTGTTGAAGCCCCAGCACGCGATCTGGCCGTTGCCAGCGAGCGCGCAGGCGTGCGTGTTTCCGACCGTGACCGAGGCCGCGAGCGTGGTGCTGGTCGTCACCGCGAACGCGCTGTTCGCCGTGCCTCCGTTACCGAGTTGCCCGTTGGTCCCCGCACCCCAGCAGTTGACGGCACCGGTCGCGAGCGCGACGCACGTCGTGTCGCCGCCGAGCGAGACCGAGATCGCCTTGGTGACGTCGAGCGTGCCGCTGGTGTACGCGTGAACGACCGCGCTCGAATTGGCAAAGGCGCCGTTGCCGAGCTGGCCGACGAGGCCCTTGCCCCAGCAGCGGACCGCGCCGGTCTGCGTGATCACGCACGAGTGCGTCTGGCCGACCTCGAGCTTCTTGGCGACATCGGGCGCGCTGAGCATCACGGCCACCGCGGAGGCCGACGACGCCGAGAGCGGCCCGATCTCGCCCTCGATTCCCTGGCCCCAGCACTTCACCGTGCCGTCGCCGAGCCGGGCACACGTGTGATATTCGCCGCCGGCGATCTCGACCACGTTGGTGAGCGCGACGAACGTCGTGGCGACGACGACCTGCACCGGCGTGCTCGAGTTGCCTGCGACATTGTTGCCGAGCTCGCCCTGCGCGCCGAGCCCCCAGCACCGCGCGGTGCCGTCGGCGAGGACGGCGCACGAGTGCACGCCGCCGAGGCCGATCGAGACCGCGTTCGTGATCCCGCTGACCTGGACGGGAACCGAGGAGCTCGCCGTGCTGCCGTTGCCGAGCTCGCCGTAGAATCCGTCGCCCCAGCACCAGACCTGTCCGTTGGTCTTGAGCGCACATGCGTGGTTGCGATTCGTCGAGCTCCCGACGACGACCTGGACGACGTCGGTCAAGCCGGTCACGAGCACCGGGACCTGGCTGGAGCTGGTCGAGCCGTTTCCGAGCGTGCCGTCGGTCCCCGAGCCCCAGCACTTCACCGTGCCATCCGAGATCAACGCACACGTCGACTGATAGCCCGCGGACACCTGGACGACGGCACCCGGGCCCCACGTGCGTTCGCTGACCTCGGTGCCGGTGCTGCTCACGTTGCCCGACTGGTCGATGGCGCGAACCTGGATGAAGTAGCGCTTCGACGCCACGAGGCCCGGGATGTTGTAGAAGGTCGCGGCCGCCGCCGTGGTCGCGCCGATCGTGAACGTGTTGCAGCCGCCGAGCGTCAGCGACCAGCAGACCTGATACTTGAGGTTGCCGACGCTCGTCAGGTTGTCGGAGCCGCTCGCCCAGTTGACGTGGATCGTCTGCGTGTCGATCGCGACGGCGCCGATCGCGCCGGCGAACGTCGGCGGCGCGCTGTCCATGATGTAGGTGAGGCCGGACGGCGAGCACGACGAGGTGTTACCCGCGGTGTCGAGCTGGTGAGCGTAGTAGGTGGTCGACGTGTTGGCGCCGACCGTGACGGAGATCGACCAGCTGCCGGCGCCGTTGACCGGGCCGACGCCCGCGGGCGCGCCGGTGCAGGTGCTGCTCGTGTAGAGCGTGACCGTCGCGCCGATCTCGCCGGTGCCGTTGATCGACGGCGTCGTCGAGGTCGAGGACGGCGAGGTCGGCGTGGTCGAGGTCAGCTGCGGCGGGAAGGCGATCTCGTCCTCGACGTAGTTGAACGGCGTCGAGCAGGCCGAGACGTTGCCGGCGAGGTCCGTCGCGGTCGCCGACATCTTGTTGTTCTGGTTCGCGGTGACGGTGATCGTGACGTTGAAGCTGCCGCCGACGGCGGTGGCGGTGGTGAGCAGCGTCGTGCAGGACACGTCGCTGTACAGCGTGACGGTCGCGTTGGACTCGGCGCTGCCGCTGATCGTGACCATCGTCGAGTTGCCGGGGGAGGTCGGGTTGGTCGCGATGCCGCTCGGCGCGGCCGGCGCGGTCTCGTCGTCGATGTACGTGAAGCCGCTCGAGCATCCGCTCGGGTTGCCGGCCGGGTCCGTCGCGGTCGCGTAGAGCGTGGTCGTCGCGTCGGTCGCGAGGCTGACCTGGACGTTGAACAGGCCGCCCGCGCCGGACGCGCCATTGCCGACGATGGTGCCGGTGCAGTTCGACGTCGTGTAGAAGTTGATGGTCGCGCCCACCTCGGAGGTGCCACCGCGGATGAACGGCTTGTGGTCGGCGCCGGGCGACGTTGGCGTCGAGCTCGTCAGCGTCGGGGTGGCGGGCGGCGTCGAGTCCTCGACGTAGGTGTAGGTCCCGCTGCAGCCGCTCGTGTTGCCGGCCGGGTCGGTCGCCTTCGCCGTGAACACGGTGGTCGAGTTCGCGGTGACCGTGACGCCGATCGAGAACCCGCCGCTGCCGGTGGCGAACCCGGTCGTCGGGGTGCCGGTGCAGTTGTTGGTCGGGTACAGCGAGACCGTCGCGTTGGCCTCGGCGGTGCCGATCAGCAGCGGGTTGTTGACGTTGGAGTTCGACGGCGGGTTCGAGCTCGTGATGAACGGCGTCTGCGGCGCGATCGTGTCGGCGAGGTAGTTGATCGACGGCGAGCACGCGCTCGTGTTGCCGGCCGCGTCGGTCGCGCGCACGGTGATCGGCGTGCTGGTGTTCGCGGTGACCGTGAGGCCGACGCCGAACGTGCCGCCCGCGGTCGCGGTGGTCGACGCCTTGACCGCGCCGGTGCAGTCGCTCGTGAAGTAGACCTTCACGGTGGACGAGGCCTCGGCGTTGCCGGACAGGGTCGGGGTCGTCGTGGTCGCGGGCGAGAACGGCGTGGTGAACACGCCGGTCGGCGTGTTCGGCGCGATGCTGTCGTGGACGTACTGGATCGACGTCGTCGAGCACGCGCTGGTGTTGCCGCTGGCATCGGTCGCGGTCGCGTAGAACGGCGTCGTCACGTTCGCCTGCGCGGTGCCGGTGACCGCGAAGTTGCCGGCGCCGTTCGCCGAGCCGGTGCCGATCTTGGCGCCGCTGCAGTCGCTCGCCGCGTACAGATCGATCGTGGCGTTGGCCTCGGCGGTGCCGTTGATCGCGGGGGTCGTGCTGCTGTTCGACGGCGAGACCGGTGTCGACGTCGTGATCGTCGGCGCCGCGGGCGCGGCCGAGTCCTCGATGTAGGTGATGCCGGCCGAGCAGCCGGACACGTTGGTCGCGGCGTCGGTCGCGGTGACGTAGAACGTGGTCGACGTGTTGTCGGCGACCGAGACCGCGATCGAGAACGTGCCGCCCGCGCCGGCGGTGCCGGTGGTCGACAGGATCGAGCAGGCGGCGTCGGTGTAGATCTTCACCGTCGCGTTGAGCTCGGCGTGGCCGGTCAGCGTCGGGCTGTTGTTGTTCGCGGGCGAGGTCGGCACGAGCGCGAGCGTGTTCGGCGTGACCGGCACGACGCTGTCGTGCGTGTAGCTCTGGGACGTCGCCGAGCACGCGCCGACGTTGCCGGCGGCGTCGGTCGCGGCCGCGAAGTACGCGGTCGTCGTGTTCGCGGTGACCGTGACCCCGATGGCGAACGTGCCGCCACCGGTCGCGACACCGCTGGCCACGAAGCCGCTCGCGCACGAGGCGGCGGTGTAGAGCTTGACGGTCGAGCCGGCCTCGGCGTTGCCGTTGATCGTCGGCGTCGTGCTCGACTTCGACGGCGAGGTCGGCGTCGTGCCGGTGAACGTCGGGGCGGTCGGCGGGCTCGAATCCTCGACGTAGCTGACGCTGGTCGTCGAACAGGCGCCCACGTTGCCGGCGGCGTCGGTCGCGCGCGCCCAGAACGTCGTGGTCGTGTTGTCGAGGACCACGCCGCCGTTGACCGTGATGCCAAACGTCGTGCCGGCGACGATCGTGCCGGTGCCCGCGACCGTGGAGCTGCACGCGCTGTTGGTGTAGAGCCGGACCGTCGCGCCGGTCTCGCTCGTGCCGCTGACGACGGGCGCGTTGTTGTTCGCCGGGCCGACCGGGGCGATCGACAGCCCGGTCGGGGCCACCGGTGCGTTGCTGTCGTGGACGTAGGTGATCGAGCCGGCCGAGCACGCGCTCGTGTTGCCGGCGGCGTCGGTCGCGGTCGCGTGGAACGTGGTCGACGAGTTCGCGGCGACCGTGACCGCCACGCTGTACGCGCCACCAGCGGCGGCCGCGGCGCTGCCGGCGATCGCGCCGGAGCAGTCGGACGTCGTGTAGACCTTGACGGTCGCCAGGCCCTCGGCGGTGCCGTTGATCGTCGGGCTGGTCGACGAGCCCGACGGCGAGGCCGGCGTCGTCGTGGTCAGCGTCGGCTGCGCGGGCGCGGCCGAGTCCTCGATGTACTGCACGCCGGTCACCGAGCACGCGGACTTGTTGCCGGCGGCATCGGTCGCGTTGGCGTACAGCGTCGTCGTCGTGTTGTCGTTGATCGTGCCGGTGACCTGCACCGAGAACGTGCCGCTGGACGCGCCGGTGCCGAAGACCACCGAGCTACACGCGCTGTCGTTGTAGAGCTTCACCGTCGCGCCGGACTCGGCGGTGCCACCGACGATCGGCAGGTTGTTGTTCGCGGGCGAGGTCGGCGTGACGGTGAGCCCGGTCGGCGCGCTCGGCGCCACGGTGTCGTTGGTGAACGCGAGCCCGGCCGAGCAGGCCGACACGCTCGACGAGACGTTCGTCGCGGTCGCGTAGAACGTCGTCGTCGCGTTCGCCGACACCGCGATCGCGGGTGTCGTGAAGTTGCCGGCGCCGTCGACCGCGAGCGTCGCGACCGGCCCGACGGTGCACGACGGGTTCGTGTAGAGCTTGATCGTCGTCGCGAGCGGCCCGGTGCCGGTGACGGTCGGCATCGTGCTCGCGTTGGTCGGCGAAGCCGGGCTGGTCGACAGCAGGACCGGCACGCCGACGCTGGTCGAATCCTCGACGTACGCGAGCTGGGCGTCGGTGCACAGCGACGCGTTGCCGGCCGTATCGGTCGCGCGCACGTAGTACGTCGTCGTCGTGTTGAGGCCCGCGGTGACGATGCGCGAGAACGTGCCACCGGCGGTCGCGACCGTGCTCGCCACGACCGTCGTACACGCAGGCACGGTGAAGATGTCGATCGTCGCGCCGGCCTCGGCGGTGCCGGTCAACGTCGGGGTCGTGCTGTTCGCCGGCGAGGCGGGCGACGTCGCGAGGCCGGTCGGCGCGGCCGGCGGCGTCGAGTCCTCGACATAGGTCAGCGGCGTCGCCGAGCACGCGCCGGTGTTGCCGGCGGCGTCGGTCGCGGTGGCCGAGTAGATCGTCGTCGTGTTCGCGCCGACCGCGGTGACCGCGGTCGAGAACGTGCCGCCGCCGGTCGCGGTGACCGTGCCGACGATGCCGCCGGTGCAGTTCGCGGTCGCGTAGAGCTTCACCGTGCTCGCCGCCTCGGCGGTGCCGCTGATCGACGGGTTGTTGTTGTTCGACGGCGAGATCGGGGTCGACGCGGTCAGGACCGGCGCGCTCGGCGGCGTCGAGTCCTCGACGTAGGTCACGCCCGACGAGCAGGCCGACGTGTTGCCGGCCGCGTCGGTCGCGGTCGCCTTGAACACGGTCGTGCTGTCGTTCGACACGGTCAGCGCGATGCCGGCGCCGCCGAACAGCGCGGCCGTGCCGCTCGCGACCAGCGTGACGCAGTTGTCGCTGTAGATCTTGACGGTCGAGCCGGCCTCCGCGACGCCCTTGATCGCGGGCGAGTTGCTCGCGGCCGGCGAGGTCGGCGTGGTCGCCAGGCCGCTCGGCGCGACCGGGTTCGTCGAGTCCTCGGTGTACACCGCGTTGCTCGACGAGCACACCGACGTGTTGCCGGCGGCGTCGGTCGCGGTCGCCCAGAACGTCGTGACCGCGTCGCTCGCGACCGCGATCGCGATCGCGAACGTGGCGCCCGCGGTCGCGGTGGTCGTGCCGGCGACGGCCGAGGTGCAGGTGTTGTTGGTGTACAGCTTGACCGTCGAGCTCGCCTCGGCGACGCCGCTGATCGTCGGGTTGTTGCTGCTCGACGTCGTCGGCGTGGCCACGAGCATCGTCGGCGCCGAGGGCGGCGTCGCGTCGTTCGTGTAGGTCAAGGAGGTCGCCGAGCACGCCGAGCTGTTCCCGGCCGCGTCCGTCGCGATCGCGCGCAGCGTCGTCGTGCCGGCGCTCACCGGCGTGACGATCGCGAAGGCCCCGGCGCCGTTCGCGCTGCCACTCGCGAGCAGCGAGACACACGCGCCCGCGTAGATCTTGACGGTCGCGTTGGCCTCGGTCGTGCCGTTCACCGTCGGCGTCGTGCTCGGCGACGGCGAGCCGGGCGAGGTCGAGGTCAGGATCGGCAGCGTCGGCGGCGTCGAGTCCTCCTGATACGCCACGCTGCTCGAGCACGACGACAGGTTGCCGGCGGCGTCCGCGGCGCGCGCGTAGAACGTGGTCGTCGTGTTGGCGGCGACCGAGACCGGGATCGAGAACGTCATCGCGCCACCGACGACGCCGGTGCCGACCGGCGCGCCGCTGCACACCGCGGACGTGTAGATCGACACGGTCGCGCCGATCTCGGACTTGCCGGTGATGTTCGGGCTCGTCCCGGCGGCCGGCGAGGCCGGGCTGGTGTCGAGCATCGACGGCGTCGCCGGCGCGGTCGAGTCCTCGACGTAGATCACGCCCGCCGAGCAGGTCGACGTGTTGGTCGCCGCGTCGGTCGAGTTCGCGTAGAACGTGGTCGACGTGTTGTCCCCGACGGTGACGCCCGCGCTGAACGTGCCGCCCGCGGACGCGACGGTCGAGCCGGCGAGCGTGCCCGTGCAGTTCGAGGCGGTGTAGATCTTCACCGTGCTGTTCGCCTCGGCGGTGCCCGACACGGTCGGCGTGTTCGCGTTGGCCGGCGACACCGGGTTGGTCGCGGTGATCACCGGCGCGCTCGGCGCGGTCGCGTCCTGCACGTAGACCACGTTCGCGGTCGAGCACGGCGAGATGTTGCCGGCCGCGTCGGTCGCGGTCGCGTAGAACGTCGTCGTCGAGTTCGCCGCGACGGTCGCGGTGATCGAGAACGCGCTGGCCGCCGCGAGGCCCATCGCGACCGCGCCGCCGCTGCACGCGCTGTTGGTGAACAGCTTGACGGTCGCGCCGGTCTCGGCGGTGCCGCTGACCGCGGGCATCGTCGAGGCGGCCGGCGAGACCGGCGTGGTCGCGAGCGCGGTCGGTGCGGCGGGGGGGCTGTTGTCCTGGCTGTAGGTCACGAAGGCCGCCGAGCACGGCGAGATGTTGCCGGCCGGATCGGTCGCGGTCGCGTAGAACGTCGTCGTCGAGCCGCTCGCGACCGAGATCGCGACGGCGAACGTGTTGCCGGCGACCGCGATGGTCGTGCCGGCGACCGCGGTGCCGCAGGTCGGCCCGGTGAAGATGCGCACGGTCGCGCCGGTCTCGGCGGTCCCCGAGACGCTCGGGTTGTTCGAGCCCGCGGGTGACACCGGGGTGGTCGCGAGCGCGCTCGGCGCGCCCGGGATCACGTTGTCGTGCACGTAGGTCATGCCGCTCGAGCACGCGCTGATGTTGCCGGCGGCGTCGGTCGCGGTCGCCGAGAACGTCGTCGAGCTGTTCGCCGCGACGGTGACCGGGATCGTGAACCCGCCGGCCGCCGAGGCCGTGCCACTCGCGACCATCGTGCCGGCACACCCGGCCATCGCGTAGAGCGCGATCGTCGCCGACGCCTCCGAGACACCAGCGATGTCGGGCGTGGTGGTGGTCTTCGACGGCGCGAGCTGGGTCAAGGTCGGCGCGCTCGGCGCGGTCGCGTCCTCGATGTAGGTGAACGGCGCGCTGCACGGCGACACGTTCGACGCCGCGTCGGTCGCCTTGGCGTAGATCGTGGTCGACGCGTTCGCGGTCACCGTCACCGGGATCGCGAACGTGCCGCCGATCGTCGTCGGCATCGGCGTGCCGAGCGCCGTCGTGCAGGTCGCGTTGGTGTAGAGCGCGATCATCACGTTGGCCTCGCTCGCGCCGTTGATCGTCGGGTTCGCGACGTTGGCCGGCGAGCCCGGCGTGGCGCCGATGATGATCGGCGCGTCGGGCGCGATGCTGTCGTGGACGAACGTGAACGGCGCCGAGCACGGCGACACGTTGCCGGCGGCATCGGTCGACGTCGCGGTGATCTGGGTGGTCGCGTTGGTCGGCAGCGTGACCGCGACGCCGAACTGACCGCTCGCCGCGATCGTCGTGATCGCGACCGCGCCGGAGCAGTCGCTGCTGCGGAACAGCGACACCGTGGTGGTGTCATCGGCGAAGCCGGTGACGAGCGGCGTGTGGTTGCTGGTCGACGGCGACGCCGGGATCGTGAGGCTGATCGTCGGCGTGTTCGGCGGCGTGTTGTCGAACGTGTAGGCGTAGCCGGCGCCCGAGCAGGCGCCGACGTTGCCGGCGAGATCGGTGGCGCGTGCGTAGAACGTCGTCGTTCCGACGATCGTGGTCGGCAGGGCGAACGTGCCGAGCGAGCTCGCCGAGCCGGTCGCGACCGCGGTGCCCGAGCAATCGCTGGTCGTGTACAGGCTGATCGTCGCGAGCGCCTCGCCGCTGCCGCTGATCGTCGGCGTCATCGAGTTGCCCGGCGAGCCCGGCGTCGAGCCGGTCACGGTCGGCGCCCCGGGGAGGATCGTGTCGTTGGTGTAGGTGAACCCGGACTGCGAGCAGATCGAGAGCGTGCCGGCGACGGTGTCCTGGGCCTGGCCGTAGTACGTCGTCGTCGAGTTCGCGCCGACCGTGACGCCGATCGAGAACGCGCCGGTGCCATCCGACAGGCCGGTCGCGACCGCGGTGCCGCTGCACGACGCGTCGGTGTAGAGCTTCACGGTCACGTTCGCCTCGGTCGTGCCAATCAGCATCGGGGTCGTGCTGCTGTTGTTCGGCGAGCCGGGCGTCGAGCTCGTGATCGTCGGTGACGCGACGGCGGTCGAGTCCTGGTGATAGGCGAGGGCCATGCCCGAGCAGTCCGAGGTGTTGAGCGCGGCGTCGCGCGCGGTGCCGAAGAACGTCGACGAAGAGCCGAGCGTGACCGACGCCTGGATCGCGAACGCGCCGGTGCCGTCGGCGACCATCGGGGCGCCGACCATCGCCGCGCACGCCGCATCGGAGAACACCGTGACCGTCGCGCCGGGCTCGGTCGTGCCGCGCACGATCGGCATCAGGCTGCGCGACGGCGAGCTCGGGAGCGTGTCGGCCAGGGTCGGTGGGGCCGGCTTCGTCGAATCCTCGACGTACGCGACCGCGGACGAACACACCGACCGCGTGCCGCCCGCGTTCTTGGCCTGGCCGCGGATCATCGACGTCGTGTCGGACGGCACGGCCGGGAGGATCACGCCGGCGGCGAGCCCGGCCATCGAGACCCCGGGGAGCAGCGGCGTGCCGGTGCACGACTCGAGGAAGATATCGACGGTGGTGCCGGCCGTGGTCGCGCCCTGGATCGTCGGGCTGTTGTTGCTCGAGGGCGAGGTCGTGACCAGCGTCAGCGTCGGCGGATCGGGCTGGTTGGTGTTGACGTCGGGCGGCGCGTCGGCGAGCTTCGCGTCGATCTTGATCGGCCCGTTCGCGGAGTGACACAGGAGGTCCGCTCCGCACTTGAGATCGGGAGGACACTCGCCGTTCGGACCGCACGTGATCGTGCCGTCATCGAACTTCGGTGAAAAGCAGCCCCCGACCGACCCCACCAACGCCAACCCGACGACCCAACGATAGATGTAGTTCATGTTTGGTCCGCACGTCGATCCCCATCGACGCGTAGTCCCCAAACGTATCACTTTCCCGATCTTCCCTGTACGATCGATCGCGCGTGCAGCCGACGTACACGATGCTCGAGCGCCTCGGTGGTGGCGGTCAGGCCGAGGTGTTCCGTGGACTCTCCGAGTCGATGCAGGGCTTCAAGCGGGTGGTCGCGATCAAGCGTGTCCTACCGCACTTGACGAGCAACCCGCAGTTCGTCGCGATGTTCCTCGACGAGGCTCGCCTCTCCCTGTTCCTCGCGCACGCCAACGTGGTGTCGGTGTTCGCGATCGACCGTGCGAAGGACGGCACCTACTTCCTCGTCATGGAGTTCGTCGACGGCTGCGACCTCAAGGAGCTGATCGAGCACCAGGTCCACAAGCACGGCCGCGTCGAGATGGGGATGGCGATCTTCATCATCGTCGAGTGCTGCAAGGGCCTGTACTACGCCCACACGCTCGAGCATCCCGAGACCCACGCGCCGCTGCACATCGTGCATCGCGACATCTCGCCGCCGAACATCATGATGTCGAAGAACGGCGAGGTGAAGGTCGTCGACTTCGGGCTCGCCAAGGCGAACAGCCAGGTCGAGATCACCGACGAGGGCGTGGTCAAGGGCAAGTTCAGCTACCTGTCGCCCGAGGCGGCGAGCGGCGAGCCGATCGACGAGCGCACCGACGTGTTCGCGCTCGGCATCATCCTGTGGGAGATGCTGACCGGGCGCCGGCTGTTCCTCACCGACAAGCCGCAGAAGACCGTCGAGCTCGTGCGGCAGGCGCGCGTGCCCTCGATCCCGGCGCTCAACCCGAACGTGCCGACCGAGCTCGACATGATCGTGAGGAAGGCGCTCGCCCGCGATCCCAAGGACCGCTACCAGACCGCGGCCGATCTCGGTGACGTGCTCGCGCAGTTCCTGTTCAGCCACGAGATGAAGGCGACCTCGCGCGACATCGCGGTCGCGGTCCGCGACACCAAGGCCGACAAGGCGCGCCGGAGCTCGTCGAAGGACTCGCTGATCGACGCGCTCGTGAAGGACGAGCTCAACCGGCTGGTGTCGATGGTCGAGGACGAGGTCGCGGCCGCCGGCCCGGTCGCAGGCCCGGTCGGCGAGCTGATGGACATGAAGGGCTGGGCATCGGATCTCGGGCTCGAAGACTGACGGGATGGCCTGACGGGACGGCCGAGTCTGGCCGGAGGTCCGAAACCTGAAGTCAGTTTGATGAAAATCACGCGATCGCGACACCAACGTCGTGAATGTGGCGTCGAGCAATCCGAGGGGAGCGTCAGATTTCTGATGCAGGGGGTCGAGATTTCAAGCAGTTCGGAGAATTCCTGAGATGGCGCGACCGTTGCACCGCCTCGCGACGATGCGCTCCTCACCCCTCCTTGTCCTCGCGATCGGCGCGGGGTTGGGTGGGTGCATCGTGGTCGACTCGGTCCTCACCGTCGACTGCATCGAGCACATCCATCAGACGGCGGCATTTCCGACGCCCAACGACGACACCGCGCTGCAATTCAAGATCGACCGCTGCGAGCTCGACAGCGACGCCTGCACCGAGCTGTGTACGCTGGCTCTCCAGCGGTCCGGTGTGGGGAATCCGGTGACCGGTTGTAGCGTCGATTTCTCGACGGCCCAGGTCACCGTCAACGTAACGTTCGACCAGGCAACCAACGCTCCTGGGTGTCCGTCTCAGTTCACCGGCAGCGGCGGTATTTCGAATGGATCTGCGATGCCCACTCCAAGTCATCTCACGGGCAGCGGCAACTAACGGCACTCCACGGAGGTCACTGATCATGCGTTTCCCCTTCAAGCTGTCCGCCCTCGCACTCCCGGCCGTGCTCGCCTGCACGTCCAGCACACCGGATCAGACGATCACGACACCGACCTGGGGCGTGCCGATCACCGGTGGCACGATGCTCGTCGTCGGTGCCGGCGCCACCGCGCGCGCCGTGATCGCCGACCCGGATCGCGATCGCATCGTGATCGTGAACCTGAGCGACGGCAAGATCCTCGGGAACACCGCGCTGTCGCCGAACGACGAGCCCGGTCGGCTCGTCGAAGGTGCCAACGGTCAGGTCCACGTCGCGCTCCGCCGCGGCGGCGCGATCGTCACGATCGACTCCAACGGCGCGATCCTCAGCCGCCGCGATGTGTGCGCCGAGCCGCGCGGCCTGGCGTACGACGCGACCAACGACCACCTGTTCGTCGCGTGTTCGACCGGCGAGCTCGTCACGTTCAACGGCAGCGGTGGCGATGCCATTCGCAAGGTCCAGCTCGAGCGCGACCTCCGCGACGTGGTCTACAACGAGACCACCGGTGGCCTGACGATCACGAAGTTCCGCAGCGCCGAGATCCTGAACGTCCTCGCGGACGGCACGATCGGTACGCGCACCAAGCTCCAGACCGTGTTCCGGTTCGGCAACGGCGGCCCGATCGGCGGCGGCGACTTGCCGCCGAACACCGGCGGCGGTGCTGGTTCGGCGAACCCCGACGGCACGGTCAACGCGATCCCGACGGTCGCGTGGCGCATGATCAAGACCGACAAGGGGCTCGTGGTCTCGCACCAGCGCCAGGTCCAGGGCGAGCTCCAGACCACGCAGGACGGCTACGGCGGCGGCGGCTGCACCCAGCAGGGTCCGGTCGAGGCTGGCCTCAGCGTGATCCACGAGGACGGCACCACGACCTCGGTGCGGCCCATCGCGTCGGGCTCGCTGCCGGTCGACCTCGCGCAGAGCACCGATCACTCGGTGATCGCGGTGCTCACCGCGGGCAACCAGGGCGTCACGATCATCCAGACCTCGCAGCTCGACCAGCACGACGACAATGATCCGTGTGGTGGCGGCGGCGACAACGGCAACCACGACAACCTCGGCGCGCCGACCTCGGTCGGGTTCAGCACCGGTGGCACCACCGCCGCGGGCGGCACCAGCCCGGGCTCGCTCGTCACGTACTACCCGGAGGTCCCGGCGATCGTGATCCGCGCGAACAACGGCGCCGATGCGCCGCGCGTCGTCAAGATCCCCGGCGAGCTCGGCTACGACTCGGGCCGCAACGTGTTCCACACGCAGACCAAGTCCGGCCTCGCGTGCGCCTCGTGTCACCCGGAAGGTCGCGACGACGGCCAGATCTGGACGTTCGCGCAGTTCGGCACCCGCCGCACCCAGAACCTCGCCGGCGGCATCCTGCAGCGCGCGCCGTACCACTGGACCGGCGACAAGCCGGACCTCGACAACCTGATGAACGACGTGTTCGCGGTTCGCATGGGTGGCGGCACGCCGACCGACGGTCAGAAGCTCGCGATCGGCCCGTGGATCGATCGCCTCCCGGCGCCCAAGCCGCTCGCCGGCGTCGACCCGGATCGCGCGGCCCGCGGCAAGGCGCTGTTCGAGTCGAACACGGTGCAGTGCACCAAGTGCCACAACGACGCGCTGATGACGAACAACACGCTCCAGGACGTCGGCACCGGCGGCGCGTTCAAGGTCCCCAGCTTGCTCGGCGTCTCGGCCCGCGCGCCGTTCATGCACAACGGCTGTGCGACCTCGCTCGCGGATCGGTTCAGCCTGGCGTGCGGCGGCGGCGACAAGCACGGCCTGACCTCGCAGCTGACGCCGGCGCAGATCGACGACCTCGTCGGCTACCTCGAATCGTTGTAGCCTTCCCGATGTGAAGCGACTCTGGATCGTCCTCTTGGTCGCGGCCTGTGGCCAAAAGCCGCCCGCGACCGACGACCCACCCGAACCGGCCGTGCATCACTACGATGCGCGGCCGGACGCGTATGAGGACCCCACAAAGCCGAAGCCGAACCCGGATTTCCCGACGCCGCGCTCGGCCGGCACCGAGAAGCTGTTCACGCTCGAGGAGCCCGACCGCGGACCCCGCGCGCCGACCAAGTTCGTGCTGCCGCCGCGATCGTCGCTGGTGTGGACCGATGGTCAGTACTGCGAGGACGATGTCGCGCAGCCGGCGTGCGTGAAGACGGCCGATACCGATCTCGTGCGCTGGCGCGTCGGGCGCAGCCCGGGGCTCGTCGTCGCCGAGCGCGTCCAGTCGGGGCAGGTGTTCCAGACGTTGATCTACGAGCGCGATGGCAGCGGCGCGCCGACCCGCCAGGTCGAGCTCGACGCCTACGGCCAGGTCACCAGCGCGCGCATGTTCACGAGCGGCGGCAAGTTCACCGAGCGCGAGCCCAACGGCGCCAACGCGCTACACGGCTGCGGCTTCATGCAGTACGAGCTCGATGCCAAGGGGTTCTCGACCCGCGTCAACTGCATGCAGTGGAGCGGCGCGGCGATGCACGACACCCACAACGTCGGTGGCCACCGCTACCAGCGCGATGCCAACGGGTTCGTCGTGGTCGACACCAACCTCGGCACCGACGGGTTCGATGTCGTCGACGCCGACGGCATCCACGAGATCCAGTTCGAGCGCAAGATCCGCGTGATCGGCGCGCGCTACATCGACAACGGCAAGCTCGCGGTCAAGTCGACGACCGGCTGCTACGGGATCAAGAAGGACTACGATCCCAAGGGCATGATGGTCGCGGAGACCTGCGTCGATGCCGGCGGCAGGCCGATGGCGCGCACCGCGGGCTACGCGGTCGAGCGGCGCGAGTACTCGAACCTCGGGTGCACGCTCTCGGAGAAGTACTTCGGGACCGACGCGGTGACGCCGAAGACGACGCCGAAGAACGTCCACGGTCACAGCTACGTGCGCGACGCGCACTGCGCGAAGCTGACGGATCAGTGCCTCGGCACCGAGGACCGTTTGATCGAGTGCGGTTACGAGGAGCCCGCCAAGACGGTGTACCTGCGCGACGCCAAGGGCCAGGACCTCAGCGAGAAGCACTACAACGAGAACAACGAGCCGAGCCGCGACATGAGCTACGAGACGTTCGAGCTGCGCTACTCGTGGGACCAGGTCGGCAACGTGCTGAGCGTCGGTTGCTACGCCGACGGCGGTCGCCCCGAGGAGTGCTCGCGCATGGGCTTCCACTCGATCCACTCGGTCTACGACGATGCGGGTCACGAGATCGAGCAGCGCTTCTTCGACGAAGCCGAGCGCGCGACGACGAACCTCGGCGCCGCGATCCGGAAGTTCCGCTACGACAACTACGACCACCTGTCGGAGACCCGCAACTTCAACGCGGCGGCCGAGCCGTTCGAGATCTCGGGCTACGCGATCCGGCGCGACATCTACGACGTCTCGCATCACCACGCCGGGTTCCTGCTGTTCGACAAGCGCGATCAGGCGTCGCGCTACGGCGCGTGTATCGCCGGCGCGTCGTGCCCGATCGGCAAGGTGTGGCACGCGGTGCGGATCATCCGGCGCAGCGACTTCAGCGTCGAGAAGAACGAGTTCTTCGACGACAACCGCCAGCTGATCGAGACCTACGTGTGCACGACCGCCAAGTGCTTCGACTGAGCAGTGCCGTTCACGCCCTCCCACGTGATGGCGGTGCTGCCGCTGATGCGCGCGCGCCGGCTCCTGCGCCTCGACGCGCTCGCGCTCGCGATCGGCGCGATGGCGCCGGACTTCGAGTACTTCCTCTATGGTCGCTTGCGCGGCACGTTCTCGCACACGCTCCTGGGCCTCGCGGTGTTCTGCGTGCCGCTCGTCTTGCTCGCGAGCGCCGGGTGGCAGCTGGTCGTCGCGCCGATGCTCGGCGGCGTGCTCGGGCGCGAGGTCGGGGCCGGCGCGTTCTGGTGGCGGTCGCCGGGTGCGGCGGCGAGCGCGATCGCGTCGGCCGCGATCGGCGCGGCGACGCACCTCGCGTGGGACAGCCTCACGCACTGGGGCGGCTGGTTCGTGACGCGCTACCCCGCGCTGCAGACGCCGTATCCGCTGCCGGGCTTCGGGATGCTGCCGCTGTACCGGATCCTCCAGCACGCGAGCTCGCTGATCGGCCTCGTCGTCGTCGCGATCGCGGCGGTCGTCGCGATCCGGCGACGGCCGCGCGTGCCGGTGCGAGGCCGGCTGGTCTTCGCGCTGTGTGTCGCGGGAGGCGTGGCGTTCGCGGTCGTGCGGGTCGCGCTGTTCCACCGCTACGAGCTGACCGCTCCCGACAGCCTGGCCGTGATCGCGATCTCCGGTTCGCTCCTGGGTTGCCTCGTCGCCGGCGTGGTGGTCAAACGTCGATCATGATCGCGATCCTCGGTACCGGCCTGCTCGGCAGTGGCTTCACCCGCGCGCTGCGCAAGCGCGGCGAGACCGTCCACGTGTGGAACCGCACGTCGGCGCGCGCGACCGCGCTCGAGGTCCACGGCGCGAAGGCGTTCGCCGAAGCGGCCGAGGCGATCCGCGGCGCGAGCCGGATCCACATCGTCGTGCGCGACGACGCGGCGGTCGATGCCGTGCTCGACGCGGCGGCGCTGCCGGCGCACGCCGTGGTCTACGACCACACGACGACGTCGACCGCCGGCGCGCGTGCGCGCACCGCGGCGTGGGCGGCGCGCGGCGTGACCTACCTCCACGCGCCGGTGTTCATGGGCCCGGGCAACGCGGCCGACTCGACCGGCGTGATGCTGATGTCGGGCGATCGCGCGGTCTGCGCGGCGGCCCAGCCGGTGCTGGCGGCGATGACCGGCAAGCTGGTCGACCTCGGCGAGCGGGTCGACGCGGCCGCGGCGTTCAAGCTGATGGGCAACCTGTTCCTGATGGCGATCACCGCCGGGTTCGCCGACATGCTCGCGCTCGCCAAGGCGATGGACGTCCCGGCCGGCGAGGCCGCGACGCTGTTCGACCACTTCAACCCGGGTACCAGCCTGCGCGCGCGGCTCGACAAGATGGCGAGCGGCGTCTACGAGCCGCCGTCGTGGGAGCTCGCGATGGCGCGCAAGGACGCGGGCCTCATCGTCGGTGAGGCTGCCGTGGCCGGGATCCCGCTCGCCGTGGTTCCGGCGATCGCGGCGCGGATGGATGCGGTGATCGCCGAGGGTGCCGGCGCGCTCGACTGGACCGCGATCGCGCGCGACTTCGTGAAATAGCGCGTGGCGAGTCACCGTTCGATCGGCGTGCGCCGCGTGCTCGTCCTGTTGCTGGTGATCGGTTGCAGCACGCACGCACCCGCGCCGGACGGGCCGCCGGCGCGCCGGGCGTTCTACTACTGGCGCACGACGTTCCGGCTGTCGCCGCAGGAGCGACTCGCGCTGACCGAGCTCCATGCCGCGCGGCTCTACACCCGGGTGTTCGATGTCGGCTGGTCGACCGACGCGCCCCAGCTGCTCGGCAAGATCGCGCCGGCCGACGCGTCGGGCGTGCCGGCCGGCGTCGAGGTCGTGCCGGTCGTGTTCGTCAAGAACGACGTCTGGAAGCACGCCGCGCCGACGCTCGCGGCCGACGTGTGGACCGAGGTGAAGGCCCGGGTCGCCGCGCTCGGCGTCGCCGCCCCGAGCGAGCTCCAGATCGACTCCGACTGGACCGACACGACGCGCGACGCGTACTTCGCGTTCCTCAAAGACCTGCGCGTCAAGGCGCCGGGCGTGACGCTGTCGGCGACGATCCGGCTGCACCAGATCAAGTACCGCGAGCGGACCGGCGTGCCCCCGGTCGATCGCGGGATGGTCATGTTCTACAACATGGGCAAGTTCAGCCCCGATCCCGAGGCGCGCGCGATCTTCGATCCCGACGCGGCGGCGCGCTACGTCGGCCGCATGCGTGACTACCCGCTGGCGCTCGATGCCGCGCTGCCGATCTGGTCGTGGACCGTGCAGCTCCGCGGCGACCAGGTCATCGATCTCCTGCAGGCGACCGACCCCGACGAGCTCGCGACGCTGGACTTCCTCGATCGCTCGGCGCCCGATCGCTACGTCGCGACCCGCTCGGCGTTCCTTCACGGCGTGCTGCTCGACGAGGGCGACGTGTTGAAGATCGAGGTCACCGGACCGTCCGAAGCGCTGGCGGCCGCGCGTATGATCGAGAGCTATCTGCCACCGGCGCACGAGCTGCGCACCGTGTCGCTGTTCGACCTGTCGGAAAGGAACCTCAATCGTCATGGCATCGAGAACCTGGACCACGTCTTTTCGACGGTTCACTAGCGCCGCGCTGCTGGTCGGCGCGATCGCCTTGGTCGGCGATGTCGGCCTGCGCGATCGCGACACCGATGCGTGCGGGTTCTTCGGGCCGACGCTGTCCGACGTCACCACGTTCGATCCCGGCGTGCTCGGCGACCCCGACGGCCTCGACTTCCAGCCGTGGCTTCACGGGTTCGGCGGCACGTGCGACGACTGCGGCCGCAAGGCGATGCTCGCGGACTGGGGCGCGTTCCTGAAGGAGGCCGTCTCGCAGGCCGACTGGAGCAAGGTGCTGTTCGAGGCGACACCCCAGGAGCTCGAGGGCCTGAAGTCGCGGCTCGCCGGGAAGACGACGACCGCCCCGAAGGGCTTCGAGAAGAGCTCGCTGTGGGCGGTCCCGGGAGCCAAGGACAAGCTGCGCGCCGCGATCGACTTCGTGATCCTCGCGCGCGCGATCGAGCCGGTCGCCATGCTGTCGACCGGGTCGTCGTCGCAGCCGCCACTCCAGCTGGTCGCCGACGCCAAGCTCGGCTGGAAGTCCGCGCGCGAGCCGTTCCTCGCCCAGCGCTACGCGCTCCAGGCGCTGCGCGTGATGTTCTTCCGTCGCGACTGGCCGGCGGCGATCGCGTTCTTCGACAAGAACAAGGTCGCGCTCGACGGGCCGTCGACCGACATCGCGGCGCGCGCGCACTACTACCTGGCCGGCGCGCTCCGGCGCAACGGCAACCTCGGCCGCGCCAACCTCGAGTTCGCGCGCGTGTTCACCGCGAGCAAGGCGCTCGCCGGCGCCGCCGCCGAGGACTTCCAGCCGATGGAGGAGGCCGACTGGCGCGAGTCGTTGAAGCTCGCCAAGACGCCGCGCGAGCGCGCCGAGCTGTGGCAGCTCGTCGGCGTGACCAAGCGCGACGGCTTCGTCGCGATCAACGAGATCATGAAGCTCGATCCGAAGTCCGACCTGTTCGGGCTCCTGATCGTGCGCGAGATGGCCCGCGCGGAGAGCGCGATGCTCGACATGGATCCGACGCAGAAGCCGGATCCGAAGATCGTCAAGTCGCAGAACAAGGCGTTCGCGCAGCTCGCGCAGATCGCGCAGAAGCTCGCCGCGACGCCGGGCGCCGATCGCCCGTGGTTGATGGCGCTCGTCCTCGGTCACCTCGCCGCCAAGCACGGCGACGTCGCGACCGCGCGCAGCCAGATGAGGATCGCGGTCACCGCGCGCCCGACCGACGTCCACGTCACCAGCCAGGCCAAGGCGAGCCTCGCCCTCGCGCTCGCCATCGACTACAAGATCGACCCGGCTCGCGAGGACGAGATCGCGCAGGCGATGAACTCCCTCGACAAGGACTTCGGCCGCCGGAGCTCGGTCAACAGCGAGGTGCGCGGCGCGCTCGCCAAGGTCTACGCCAAGGCCGGCCGCATCGTCGACGGCGAGTTCCTGCATCCCGGCACCGCCGATCCGACCGACGACTACGGCAACCCGGTCAACCCGAAGGCCAAGCTGCACTGGGTCGACGCGCAGTTCATCAAGGACATGATCGCGCGGACCGCGAAGGTCGCGACCGCGTTCGATCGCTTCGTGCTCGACGCCAGCTTCAACCGCCAGTCGCTCGAGAAGGAGCTCGCGTTTCGCACGATGATGGACGGCGACCCGGCCGGTGCCCTCGCGATCTTCGCCGCCGCCAAGCGCGAGACCGTGACGCTGCACACCGATCCGTTCGTCATCCACATCCGCGACTGCCACGACTGCGATCACGAGAAGTACGACAAGGCACCGTGGAC
Organism: Haliangiales bacterium; assembly: GCA_038321315.1. Classification (GTDB taxonomy): domain Bacteria; phylum Myxococcota_A; class Polyangia; order Haliangiales; family Haliangiaceae; genus JABFXX01. The sequence continues at coordinate 56,389 of JBBQEX010000024.1, forward strand.
GCACGCGAACTTCCTCGCGCGCCTCGTCGAGCTCCAGAAGGCCGCGAACGGCAAGGGCCAGGCCGCGGCCGACGCCGCGCTCGCGCTCGGCAACGCGTACTACAACGTCACGTACTACGGCAACGCGCGCGTCGTGTTCGAGGACACCCACCAGGAGACGCGCGACACCCGGCCGGCCGAGCGCTGGTACAAGCGCGCGTTCGAGCTCGGCAGCTCGCGCGAGTTCAAGGCCAAGGCCGCGTTCCTCGCCGCCAAGGCCGAGCTCGGTCGCCTGATGGCCGAGCCCCACCTCCGGGCCAACGATCCGAACGACACCGGCGGCCTGCCGGTCGCCAAGCAGTGGTTCACGATCGAGAAAGGCTTCAAGGACACCCAGTACTACAAGGACGCGCTCAAGGAATGCGGCGCGTTCTCCGACTTCATCCTCGCGCGTCCGTGAGGTCGAGTTCGCATCCGCGCTGGGTGCGCGAGCTCGGGCGCGATGCGGGAATGGAGCACGTCAGCGACGCGACCGGCTAGCGCGGCTGGAGCACGGCGAGCGCAACGTGCGGGTCGAGCCAGAGGCGAAGCGCCCGACGTTCGGGAGATTCCAGGGGAGTCAGACCGGCGCGAGGTGGCGCGGGCCGACCCACTGGGCGCCCGCCGCGAGCAGGCGCTTGACCTGATCGGGGTCGCCGCCGCGCTCTTCGAGGAAGTGCGAGGTGCTCAGATCGCCGAGCGCGTGGACCCAGACGCCGCGGATGCCGAGCTCGTGGCGCGCCAGGCGATCGGAGGCGAGCTCCTCGGCGACCATGCGATCCTGCGAGGCGGCCGCGGCGGGCAGCACGTTGATCGTGACCCGCACCTTCTTCGCGAGCAGCGCCGCCAGGATGCGCTCGAAGTCCGCCTCGCCCATCGACAGTTCTTCCATCCCCAAGGCTACCGCTCAATTGGATGGAACAGGGCTGACAACCCCACCAGTGACCCAGCGTGGCGCCGATCGATTGCTGTATCGGTTATCGTGACGACCCGTGAGCAGTACCTGGCGCTTTTGTCTCGGCGTGGTCGCGGTGTGCTCGACAGGATGCTTCGCCGAGCTTCACGGCGGGCCGGTGCGGACGACCGAGGTCGGTCCCGACGCCACCACCACGCACGCCCTTGGCTGGCGGCTCGGCTTCCTCGTCGGGCTCTACGTCGATCCGGCTCCGGCGCGCACGCTCGTCGCGCTGAGCAAGCCGGTCTACAACTGGCACTTCGCCGGCAGCCGCGGCGCGATCGACAGCGTGCGCGACCACGATCCCGAGCTGCGCGCCGACGTCGGGCTCGGTCACGCCGGCGTGCTCGACGTCCACAAGCGGCTGACGCTCGCCGGATCGTACGGCACCTCCAGCGTGCTCCACCTGCGCGGTGGTGACGATGCGATGAACGTCACCGCGACGCAGAAGTCGCTGTTCGGCGGGCTGACGGTCGACTGGCGCGCCTCGCCCGGGTACGTGTTGAGCGAGGGCTTCGGGATCTCGTTCGGCCCGAGCTACTCGTCGGTCACGGCCGATGCGCTGGGGTCGGTCTCCACGCTCGGCCTCGAGGTCCGCATCCACGCCGCGTTCACGCCGTTCACCTGGGTGATCTCCGGCGTCGGTGGCCTGTGCAACACCGACCCCAAGAAGTGCACCGAGTTCATGGCGGACTACCAGCCGACGGTGATCGAGCAAGCGCCGGCGACGCGTCACGAGGAGTGCAGCGACTCGCCCGGCCCCAACGGGTCGACGGTCACGACCTGCCGGATGGTGCCGTGAAGCTCGCCGCGCTCGTCGTCGCCGGGGCGCTGTCCGGATGCATGTCGATCACGCACTACGTGATCCCGAAGATCCCGCAGCCCTCGGTGCAGGCTGGCGGATCGGTGGGCGATGTCGCGGCCGTGGTCGGGGTCGAGTACGCGACCGGCACGCTGTCGCTGCTGACGATCCTGTTCGTCCCGATCGTGATCGCGCTCGACTACGCGGTCGAAGCCATCGTGCTCGACTGATCAGGCGAGCCAGTCGACCACGAGGACGTCGCTGCCGAACGCGGCGCGCAGCGTCGCATCGGGCGCTGCGGTGAAGCCGAGCACGGCGACACGACCGTCGATCTCGTAGCCGTACACCGTGGTGGTCGGCAGCCGGAACGCGAAGCCACCCTCGACCAGGCCGGCGGTCGAGGCAAAGGCGAGCTCGCGGCGCGCGGCATCGCCGATCGCGGCGACGACGCGCGCGTACGGCAGGTCGAGCCCGGCGAGTGGCTCGGGGATCCGCGCGCGGACGTGGATCCGCGTGAAGCCGGCGCCCTTGCGCTCGGCGCGAACCGCGCGGATCGCGTCGCGCTCGACGGAGATCTCGGGCTCGAACCGGCGCGCGACGAGCTCGCGCTGGCGCCAGTCGTCCTCCGCGAGGACGTGCGCGTGCGTGGGGTCACCGTCGCGCATCGCGGGCAGGGCGCTCTCGATCGTCGGCAGGCTGAACAGGATCGTCTTCGGATCGACCAGGACGATCGCGCGGAGCGTGAGGCGGAGCGTGCCCGACGCGGCGAACTCGGCTCGGGTCGCCGGCTCGGCGCGCTCGACGGACCACTCCTTGCCGGCGATCGTGAGCTTCGTGGCGATCGCGAACGTCTCGGGGAGCTGCTCGGGGTCGAGCTCGGTCTTGCCGATCGCCGCGCCGGTCGCGGCATCGATGAACTCGACGCGCACGCCCGCCATCAGCAGACCTCGACGCCGACCCACAGCGGGAAGCGCTCGGCGCGCGCGCGAGCCCACGCGGCCTCGACCTTCTGCTTGGCGCTCGCGACGTCGAACCGGCCGACGATCGCGCGGCCGTCCTTGTGGGTGGCGGTGGTGACCGCTTGCGCGGCGGCGTCGGACAGCCCGAACACGTCGCGCAGGATCGCCATGACGAACTCGAACGTCGTGTAGTCGTCGTTGCGCAGGATGACGTGCACCGCGGTCTCGCCGGGCAGCGCGGCGCGCGGCTCGGCCTCGCCGTGGATCAACGCGAAGCCGACGCGCGCGGCCGGCACGCCGACGAGCTCGGCGGCGCGACTCTTCGACAGCGCCTGCCAGAGGTCGGCGACCGTCGCGTCGCGGCCGTGGTGGCGCGCGTAGACCCGCGCGGTCACCACCGCGAACGGCGCGTTGTCGGCGTGGTACGGCTCGCTCGACGAGGCGGTGCCGTCGAAGCGCTCGAGCTCGTCGAGCAGCGCGCTGTCGAGCTGTTCGACGTCGACGCCGATGCGGCGGAGCGCGGCGATGAACGTCTCGTCTTGCACGAGGCCGTAGAGCACGTGCAGCGGCGCGAGCTGCTGGTCGCGCGAGGTCGCGGCGTGGTTGGCGACGTGGAGCGCGATCTCCGCCTCGGTGTCGACGGGCGCGAGCAGCGCGCGGATGCCGTGGTCGCGGCGCAGCCGTCGCGCGTTGTACGCGAACAGCGACATGCTGATGCCGGCGAGCAGGAACCCGAGAACCTCCACCCGGTAAAGTTAGCTCACTCCCCGGATGGGATGTGCGGCCCGATGATGCACAGCAGCACGAGGCCGACGATCATGACGATCGCGAGCGTGATGACGAGCTTCGCAGTCCAGCCGCGAGACTGGCTCGCCGCCTGGTCGGCTTCGGAGATCACCGCCGCGGGCTCGTACGGCACGCTCACGGAGGGTGACTTCGGCATGTTCACGAGGATGAAGCCACCGGCGTAGGCGGTGCTGTGGCAATCGGTCGCGCGCCGCTAAGTAGCGAATGTATCTAGCTTTGCTTCGGCCTCGCGGGTCATCACGAGGTGAGCCGGATCGGGCTGGCCGCGGCGCCGGAAGTAGGCCATCGCCGCGATGATCGCGTCGGTGCCGATCAGCGTGTCGAGCAGGACGTTCGAGATCGTCGCCAGGATGCCGGTGATCACGCGGACCACGCCGAAGTGCAGCTGGGTGATGAAGTCGTACAGGCCGTAGACCATGAACACGACCGAGATCACGAGGATGATGATGTAGGACAGCCAGTAGCGGTGGATGCGCGCGGCCGCCTCGGCCTGCGACAGCGGCATCGTCAGGCGGCGACCGCAGGTACCGATGAAGATCTGGGCGCCGATGATCCCGAGGTTGCCGACCACGAACTGCCAGCTGCCGGTGATCTGGTACGGCAGCAACACGATGATGTAGGCGAACAGCGCGTAGAACGGCGCCGCGAGCATCATCAGCCAGCCCGGCGCGGTCGTGCCGGGGAACTGCAGCTTGGTCACGACCGACGCGCGGATCAGGCCCGGCATCAGCGAGATCACCTTGGGGCCGAGCGCGAGCAATGCCTGGACGCCGAACGCGAGCCCGATCGCCATGTGGATCGCGTTCGTGCTGCCGCCGGCAGCGAGCTTGAATCCGCCGAGCTCGGCGGCGTTCTTCGCGAGGTAGATCGAGTCATCGAACGCGTAGCGGAACGGGTAGATGTAGACGATGAACGGCGCGAGGAAGTAGAGCGCCCAGCCGATGAACATGGTGCGGCGCTGCTTCTTCCACTGCGCCCAGTTCTTCAGCTGATCGAACATCACGAGGCAGAACACCAGCTCGGCGACCGCGGGCAGCAACAGGAAGATGCGGCCGGCCATCGGGACGTGCGGCCCGTCCCAGGTCTCGAGCACGCGGAAGATGCTGAGCGGCACGAACATCACGGCAACGAGCAACAGCACCGAGCGCCGCCAAGCGAGGAACGCCTGGTGCTCCGGATCCGTGATGTGCGAGGCCTGCGACTGCAGCTTCTCGCGCTCGCTCGGCAAGACCTCCTCGGTGCGGATGTGGAGGCGGAACGCGCGGCGCAGCGAGATGCCGAGGAAGTGGCGCGACAGCGTCTCGACCGGCATCGAGTTCGACGGGCCCGCGCCGGTCAGCGGCGCACCCGGTTGCGGCAGCGCGATCGCCGCCGGGAAGTAACCCGGCTGCGTCGGGTTGTTCGGGCCCGGGGTGGTCGGCTCGGCGGGCTTCTCCGGCTCGGGCTGCACCCCGAACCCGACCTGCGTGCTGCGCCGTTCGTCGTCCATCGCGCGACCGACTCTACGCTAGAATGCGGCGTGCGAGTCGCGAGCTGGCTGTTCGTCCTGTGCGCCGTGTTCGGCGCGATCGGCCTGTTCATCCCGAGCCTCGAGGTCGAGGTCGGCGGCATGGCGATCAAGCGCACCAAGATCTCGCTCTACACGATGAGCACGAAGCACGAGCTCGTCGAGAAGATGTTCGCGCGCTACCACCGCATGCCGGGTCGCGGCCTCGGCGCCGCGCTCGCCGGCGCGCTGATCCCCAAGGTCGGCAAGCGCATCGGCAGTACGCTCGACGACGCGAAGTCCGCGGTCGAGACACTCAACGACATCAGCGACAGCGACGTCGGGCTCGGTGGCAAGGCGCTCGTGGCGCTGGTGTGGGTCATGCTCGCGCTCTACATCCTCGGCGCGCTGATCGTGTTCGGCGAGGCGTCGCGCGAGGGCAGGGCGCGCGGCAAGCGGCTGATCGCGGCGACCGCGCTCGCGGTGCTCGCCGCGGTGCTCGCGATCGGCATCCACCTCGTGTGTCGCGAGGCCGCGTGGGAGGCCAACGACGAGATCGGCGCGAACCTGCTCGCGGTCGCGCCGGGCCAGTACCTGATGCTCGGCGCGACGCTCGCCGGCCTGGTCGCGATCGTGGTCGTCGACGTGCTGCACGTGCGGTCGCGTCGCGCATGACACGGCGGCGTGCCGTGGTGGGCGGCCTCGGCGCGATCGCGATTGCGGTGATCGTCTGGATCGTCCACGGTCGCGCGTCCACCCCGGCCCCGGCCGATGCCGCGATCGTCGCACCGATCACGCCGCGCGCGCGGATCAAGGCGCTGCTCCATCCCGACGGCGGCGCGATCGCGGGTCGCGTGACGACCGCCGGCCAGCCGCTCGCCGGCGCGACCGTGTGTGCGCGCGATCAGCGCGTCGCGTGCGCGACGTCCGACGCGAGCGGCGCGTACGAGCTCGCCGATCTCGCGCCCGGCAGCTACGTCGTGTGGGCCTCGGCGCCGGGCTTCCTCGCGCACGGCCCGAAATCTCCGGTGAAGCTCGCGAGCCGCGCCCGCGTGCCGCTCGACCTCGTGCTCGCCGATGCCGGCGTCGTCGTGACCGGCACGGTAAGCGACGTCCGCGGCAAGCCGATCGCCGGCGCGACCGTGCGCGTCGGCACCACGCGCGATGCGCCGCGCTACACCGCGACGTCGGCCACCGACGGCACGTTCCGCGCGTGGGCGCCGGCCGGTGACGTGTTCGTCGCCGCGACCGCCGACGGCTTCATCGACGCCGAGACCGACGCGATCGCGCCGAGTGACGGCGTCGCGATCGCGATGACGCCCGAGTCGGTGCTCGCCGGCACCGTCGTGCGCACCGGCACGCGCGAACCGGTCGCCGATGCCGAGGTCAGCGCCGACGGCGAGACCGCGCGCAGCGATGCCGCCGGCCACTTCGCGATCGTGAAGGTGCGGCCCGGTCGCTACAAGCCGAGCGCGACCGCGATCGGCGGCTACGGCGAGGTCGCCGAGAGCGTGCGCGTCGCGCTCGGCCAGCGGATCGACGGCCTCGTGATCGAGCTGCACCCGGTCGCCGCGGTGATCGGCGCGATCGTCGTCGACGACGGCACGCCGTGTCCGCCCGACGCGGGCTCGGTGTGGCTGTCGCGCTACGGCAGCGCGGCGAGCTACACCGCGAAGACGATCGCGGATGGCACGATCGTCCTCGAGGGCGTCGTGCCGGGCACCTACGAGGTCAGCGCGACGTGTCGCGGCTTTCTGCCGCGGCAGCCGTATCCCGATCTCGTCGTCGGCGACTCCGATGTCGACTCCACGATCTGGAAGGTCTCGCCGGGCGCGCGGATCACCGGGCGCATCGTCGATCAGGCGTCGGCGCCGATCGCCGATGCGACCGTGTCGCACATGGAGGCTGGCGGCACGTTCGGCGGCTCGGTGGCCGCCGCCGCTGATGGCACGTTCGCGCTGACCGGCGTGTTGCCCGGCGTCGCCGAGGTGTCGGGCTACGCGGCGGGCTTCCTGCGATCGCCAACGCCGGTGCGGGTGATTGCCGCGATCGGCGCCGACGCGACCGCGACGATCGTGATGGCCCGCGGCGGCGGGCTCGCCGGCACGGTTCGCGATGGCGCGGGCAAGCCGGTCGCGAACGTGCGCGTGTCGGCCCGCGGTCCCGACGACAGCGGCAACACTCGCAGCGATCGCGCGGGTGCGTTCGAGATGTCGGCGCTCGCGCCCGGCGCGTATGACGTCTCGATCGATCTCGACTGGGGGCGACTGCACGAGTCACCTCCCGTGAAGGCGACGGTCGCGACCGGCCAGGTCTCCCACGTCGCGCTCGTCGTCGAGGCGACGTCCGGCGCGATCAGCGGCACCGTGGTCGACGCCGCCGGCGCCGCGGTCTCCGATGCCTACGTCGAGATCGCGCTGGTCGACGACGACGGCAAGCCAGGCCTGCGCCACGGTGACCCGGTGCTCACCGATCTCGCCGGCGGGTTCACGTTCACCGAGCTGGTCGGCGGCAAGTTCAACCTGCGCGCGCGTCGCCGCGGTGGCGCCGAGGTCGTCGCGTCGCCGGTCGCGCTCGGCGCGCATCCGCGACTCGTGATGCCCGCGACCGGCGTGCTCGCGGGGATCGTGGTCGGCGATGTCGAGGACGTCACGATCGCGGCCGAGGATCGCACGCGCGACCTGGTTCGCGAGGAGCGGTTGTTCCACACCGGCGGCAGGTTCGCGCTTCGCGAGTTGCCGGCCGGTCGCTACAAGGTCACGGTCGACGGCGATCCGCGATCGTCGATCACCATCGTGCTCGCGGACGGCGAGCGCCGCGAGGACCTGCGGCTCGTGGTCCAGCCGCGGTTCACCGTGCGCGGCCGGCTGGTCGGCGCGAGCGGACGCCCGCTGATCGGCTGGCGGATCGAGGCCCCGCGCCTCCAGCTCGAGGACGGCCGCGAGGACGGCCGCCAGATCACGGTGTTCACCGTCGAACAAGCGCTGACCGATGCCGATGGCCGGTTCCTCGTGCGCGACATGCCGGCGGGGCCGCTCGAGATCTCGGCCGGCGATGTCGCGCACGATCCGGATGCGGGCGTGAAGCTGATCGCGACTCCCGTGCTCGGTGGCGCGACGCTGGTGATCGAGGTCGGCGACCTGCGCTACGAAGGCCGCTGAGCGAACGTGTTACGACGGAGGCATGATCGATAGCTGGGCCCGAGCCGAGGGTCTGCCGTATCCGCTCGGGGTGTCGCGTGCGTCCGATGGGAGCGGGCTCAACTTCGCGCTGTACTCGAAGCGCGCGACGACGGTGAAGCTGCTGCTGTTCGCGCCGGGCGAATTCACCGTCCCGCACCACGAGGTCACGCTCGATCCGCTGCGCCACAAGTCCGGTCGGATCTGGCACGTCCACGTGCCGACCGACCTCGTCGGCAAGGCCTGTTACTACGGCTACGTCGTCGACGGCCCGCCCCCGAACGCCGGCTACGAGATCCAGGCGTTTCGCCCCGAGAAGCTGCTGTTCGATCCGTACGCGCGCGCGCTGTACTTCCCGCCGGCGTTCGATCGCGCGGCCGCGATCGGTCAGCGGCCGACGCTCGGCCTCGCGCCGCTCTCGGTGATCGAGACGTGCGATCACGAGTTCGACTGGGGCGACGACTGTCCACCGCGCCACGAGTCCGACGCGGTGATCTACGAGCTCCACGTGCGCGGCTTCACGATGGACGATCCGGATCTGCATCCATCGATCCGCGGCACGTTCGACGGCGTCGTCGCGAAGATCCCGTATCTCGTGGAGCTCGGCGTCAATGTCGTCGAGCTGATGCCGGTGTTCCAGAAGGAGCCGCAGTCCGGCGACTACTGGGGCTACATGACGATGGCGTTCTTCGCGCCGGACCAGACGTACGCCGGCAACCCCGCCGATCCGCGCGAGGCGATCACCGCGTTCAAGCGCATGGTCAAGGCGCTGCACGCCGCCGATATCGAGGTCGTGCTCGACGTGGTCTACAGCCACACCGCCGAGGCCGGGCCCGAGGGGCCGACCTACAGCTACAAGGGCATCGATCACGCGACCTACTACGTGCCGACCGGGTTTCCCGCGCGCTACGCCGACTTCGCGGGCACCGGCAACACGCTCGACTGCACGAACCGCTGCGTCCGCAAGATGATCGTCGACAGCATGCGTTACTGGGTGACCGAGATGCGGGTCGACGGCTTCCGCTTCGATCTCGCGTCGGTGTTCAGTCGCAACCCGGACGGCTCGATCAACACCACCGAGCCGCCGATCTTCGGCGACATCACGTCGAACCCGGCGTTCGACCACGTGCGCATGATCGCCGAGCCGTGGGATGCCGCCGGCGCGTACGAGCTCGGCCGCGCGTTCCCCGGGACGAGCTGGCTGCAGTGGAACGATCGGTTTCGCGACGACGTTCGCCGGTTCGTGCGCGGCGATGGGGGGCACGTCGGCGCCCTCATGCAGCGGCTGTACGGCAGCGACGACGTGTTCCCGGACGACGCGTTCCACGCCTATCACGCCTTCCAGAGCATCAACTTCGTGACCTGTCACGACGGGTTCACGCTCTACGACCTCGTCGCGTACGACAAGAAGCACAACCTCGCGAACGGCTGGAACGACAAGGACGGCAACGATCAGAACTGGAGCTGGAACTCGGGCCACGAGGGCGACGACGGCGCCGATGGCAACGTGCTCGCGCTGCGCGAGCGCCAGGCCCGCAACTTCCTCGCGCTGCTGTTCCTTGCCAACGGCACGCCGATGCTGCGCGCCGGTGACGAGCTGCTCCAGACCCAGGGCGGCAACAACAACCCGTACAACCAGGACACCGCGACGTCGTGGCTCGACTGGACGCGCCGCGAGACGCGCGCGGGGTTCCTGCGGTTCGTCCAGCGGCTCGTCGCGTTCCGGAAGGCGCATCGCTCGCTCGGCCGGAGCCGGTTCTGGCGCGACGACGTCAAGTGGTTCGGGCCCGATGGCCCGGTCGACTTCGGACCGAACGGCCGCAGCTTCGCGATGGCGCTCCACGGAGGCTCGCAGCGCGACGACGACCTCTACGTCATGATCAACGGCACCGACGACCCGGTGCGCTTCGCGATCGGCGACACCACGGTCTCGCCGTGGCGCCGCGTCGCCGATACCGCGCGGTCGTCGCCGGACGACTTCGTCGACGAACCTGTGCCGCTCGCCGACGCCAACTACATCGTGCGCGGGCGATCCATCGTGATCCTCGTGCGCGAGAGTCACGACGACAACTACCGCTGGCTCGAGGACGTGACAGGCGATCGCGCGCTCGCCTGGGTGCGCGAACGCAACCGCGTCACGCAGCGCGAGCTCGAGGCCCGCCCGGACTTCGGCGCGACCCGCGATCGGATCCGCGCGATCCTCGACTCCAAGGACAAGACGCCGTTCGTCACCAAGCGCGGCCCGCTGTTCTACAACCTGTGGCAGGACGCGACCAACCCGCGCGGCCTCGTGCGCCGGACGACGCTCGCGTCGTACAAGACCGCGCATCCCGTCTGGGAGACCGTGCTCGACATCGATGCGCTCGCCGCGCACGACCAGGTCAGCTGGGTCTACGAGGGCTCGGCGTACCTGTATCCCGAGCAGGATCGCTCGCTGATCCAGCTGTCGCGCGGCGGTGCCGATGCGGTGATCGTGCGCGAGTTCGATCCGGTCGCGAAGCAGTTCGTCGTCGGTGGCTTCGAGCTCCCCGAGAGCAAGACGACCGTCGCGTGGAAGGACCGCGACACGCTGTACGTCGGCACCGACTTCGGGCCGGGCTCGATGACGACGTCGGGCTATCCGCGGATCATCAAGGAGTGGAAGCGCGGCACGCCGCTCGCCGAGGCGATCACGATCTACGAGGGCCAGGAGACGGACGTCTCGGTCGCCGCCGGACGCTCGTGGGATCACGGCACGCACTACGACTTCGTGTCGCGCGGCATCTCGTTCTATGCGAGCGAGATGTTCCTGCGCGATGCGAGCGGCGCGCTGATCAAGCTCGACGTCCCGCTCGATGCCGGCACCGATATCTGGAACGGCCAGCTGCTCGTCACGCTGCGCAGCGACTGGGACGAGCACGGCAAGAAGGGCGCGCTGATCGCGATGCCGTTCGTCGACTTCCTCGCCGGCAAGCGCGCGTTCACCACGCTGTTCGAGCCGACCGCGAACCGCTCGCTCGAGGGCACGACCGGGCTCGCGAGCGCGCTGATCGTCAACGAGCTGTGCGACGTGCACAACGAGCTCGCGATCTGGCGGCTCGCGAAGGGCGCGTGGACGCGCGAGCCGTTCGCCGCGGCGGCCGGGCTCGACACCACGACGGTCTGGGCGGTCGAGAGCGGCGGCGAGTCCGACGACTACTGGATGACGACGACCGGCTTTCTCACGCCGTCGACGCTCGCGCTCGGCTCGCTGACCGCGAAGCCGGAGCAGCTGAAGGTCAGCCCGGCGTTCTTCGACACCACCGGGCTCGTCGTCGAGCAGCACTTCGCGACCTCGGCCGACGGCACGCGCATCCCGTACTTCCAGATCTCGCGCGACGCGATCGCGCTCGATGGCTCGCACCCGACGATCCTGTACGGCTACGGCGGGTTCGAGATCTCGTTGACGCCGGGCTACAACCCGATCAGCGGCGCGGCGTGGACCGAGCGGGGCGGGGTGTACGTGATCGCGAACATCCGCGGCGGCGGCGAGTACGGGCCGCGATGGCACCAGGCGGCGCTGAAGGCAAACCGCCAGCGCGCGTACGACGACTTCATCGCGGTCGGCGAGGATCTGATCGCGCGCGGCGTCACCGCGACCCCGCACCTCGGCATCCAGGGTGGCAGCAACGGCGGCCTCCTGATGGGCGTGATGCTCACGCAGCGCCCCGATCTGTGGGGTGCCGTCGTGTGCCAGGCGCCGCTGCTCGACATGCGGCGCTATCACGAGCTGCTCGCCGGCGCGTCGTGGATGGAGGAGTACGGCGATCCCGACGAGCCCGAGCAGTGGGCGTACATCTCGGGCTACTCGCCGTACCAGAACGTGAAGCCGGGTCGGGCGTACCCGCGCACGCTGTTCACGACGTCGACGCGCGACGACCGCGTTCATCCCGGCCACGCCCGCAAGATGATGGCGCGCGTGCTCGAGAGCGGCCACGACGCGCTGTACTACGAGAACATCGAGGGCGGCCACTCGGGTTCGGCCGACGCCGCGCAGCAGGCATACATGAGCGCGCTCGCGTACGCGTTTTTCGCTTCGCAGCTCGGCCTGCGCTGAGCTAGGCTTCACGCATGGCACGGCTCACGACGACGACGACCACGACCGCAATGTGCGGGCGAATCGTCGTGCGCGAGAGCTAGCCACTCACCGAGCCAGACGAAGCCCGCCGGAAGGCCGGGCTCGTCGCGATCATGCGGACGTTCGGTCTCCCGGCACCCACGCAGGAGACGACGATGCATGCCTCGAACGAAGCCAGTTCCATCCCCGCCGACGACGCGTTGCCGCCCGATGACCATCGCGCTCTCGCCCAGCGGCTCGACCTCTATCACATGCAGGACGACGCGCCCGGGCACGCGTTCTGGCACGCGCGCGGCTGGGCGATCTATCGCGTCCTCGAGGACGTCGTGCGCGCACACGTCCGCGCCGGCGGCTACGACGAGGTGCGCACCCCGCAGCTCGTGCGCCGCGCGATCTGGGAACGCAGCGGGCACTGGGGGAAATTTCACGCCGGCATGTTCGCGTGCGGTGAGGGCGCAGACGAGTCCGCGCTCAAGCCGGTGAGCTGTCCGTGCCACGTCCAGCTCGTCAAACGCCGGGCGCCGTCGTGGCGCGATCTGCCGATCCGGATCGCCGAGCTCGGCCTCGTGCACCGCGACGAGGCAAGCGGCTCGCTCCACGGCCTCATGCGGCTGCGCCAGTTCACCCAGGACGATGGCCACATCTTCTGCGCGCCCGAGCAGGTCGAGGCCGAGGTCGAGCGGTTCTGTCGCGAGCTGCCGCCGTTCTATCGCCGGTTCGGGTTCTCCGAGATCGGCGTCGTGTTGTCGCTGCGGCCCGACGATCGACTCGGCGACGACGCGTGGTGGGATCGCGCCGAGCACCAGCTCGCCGACGTCGTCGCGCGGCTCGGGTTGCCGGTCGACGTCCAGCCCGGCGGCGGCGCGATCTACGGGCCCAAGCTCGAGTTCGTGCTGCGCGATCGGCGCGGCCGCGCGTGGACCTGCGGCACGATCCAGCTCGACTTCATCATGCCGCAGCGGTTCGATCTGCGGTACGTCGACGCCGCGGGCGACCGGCAACACGTCGTGATGCTGCACCGCGCGCTGTTCGGCTCGCTCGAGCGGTTCCTCGGCGTCATGCTCGAGCACCACGGCGCCGCGCTCCCGGCGTGGCTCGCGCCCGAGCAGGTCGCGATCGTTCCGGTGACCGACGCGCACCTCGCGCGCGCGGTCGAGCTCCGCGATGCGCTCGCGGGCCTGCGCGTGCGGCTCGATGCCGGCACCGACACGCTCGCGCGCCGGATCGCGATCGCGAACCACGACGGCGTGCCGCTGGTCGTCGTGATCGGCGATCGCGAGGTCGCGGGCGGCACGCTCGCGGTGCGCGCGCGCGACGCGCGATGGAGCGCACCGGCCGCCGACGCGATCGCCGAGGTCGTGCGCCGGTGTGCCGTGCCAGGCTAGAGCTTGGCAGCGAGCACGTCGACCTGCTCGAGGCTCGGCGGCTGGGCGAGCAGCTCGCCCGCCTTGGCCATCAGCGCGGCCGCGATCGGGCCACCGAGGTGCGCCTGACGACCGGCGTCGTCGGGGAACACGTCGAAGATGCCGAACTCGTTGTCCTTGAGCTTGATCGCGAACCACGCGGTCGTCGCGGGTTCGGCCTGCGCGAGCGGCAACGCGCTGGCGAGGAACGCGGCGACTTCAGCTTCCTTGCCGGGCTTGGCGACGACGCGAACGAAGATTCCAACTGTGACCATGCGGAGAGACTAGACGGTCTCGGGTCCGCCCGCGGGTGGCAGGAACGACAACAATGATACGATTTCCGCCATGCGCATCGGGATCCTCGTGCTCGACGACGTGTTCGATACCGGCCTCGCGCTGCTCCGCGACACGCTCGAGATCGCCGCGGCGCTCGCGGTCGCCGAGCGCGCACCGTTCGCGCCGAAGGTGACGATGTTCGGTGTCCGACGCAACGCGCGCACCCACCTCGGCATGCGGGTCGACCTCGAGCGCCCACCGCGCACGCGCCCCGACGTGATCGTCGTGCCGGCGCTCGGCGCCAAGTCGCCCGATGCGCTCCACGCGGCGCTCGCGCGCGCGGATGTCACCGAGGCTGGTGGTGCCCTCGCCACCCATGCGGCCGCCGGCTCGCGCGTGCTCGCCGCGTGCACCGCCACGTTCGTGCTCGGCCACGCCGGCCTGCTCGACGGCCGCCGCGCGACGACGACGTGGTGGCTCGCGCCGTACTTTCGCGAGCGGTTCCCGAACACCGAGCTCGACGAGACCTCGATGATCGTCGAGTCCGACCGCGTGGTCACCGCCGGCGCCGCGCTCGCCCACCTCGATCTCGCGCTGTGGCTGATCCGCCAGTCGAGCCCGACGCTCGCGAACACCGTCGCCGGTCACCTGCTGCACGACGCGCGGACGTCGCAGGCACCGTACGTGATCCCCGACTACTACGCGCACGCCGATCCGCTGGTCGTGAAGTTCGAGCGCTACGCGCGCGCCCATCTGGTCGGGTTCTCGATGCCCGAAGCAGCCCGCGCGATCGGTGCCAGCGAGCGCACGCTCGAGCGCCGGATCTCGGCGGTGATGGGACGCTCGCCGCTGGCCTACGTGCGCGACCTGCGGGTCGACCGCGCGCTGCACCTCCTGCGCACGAGCGCGAAGTCCGTCGACGACATCGCCGCGCACGTCGGCTACGAGCACGCGGTCACGCTGCGCAACCTGCTGCGCGATCGCACCGGGCGCGGTGTGCGCGAGCTGCGGCGGGCGTGAGACGATGCCGGCGTGCATGACCGTCCACTCGTCGGCATCGGGGTGCTGGTCGTCAAGGGCGGCAAGGTGCTGCTCGGCAAGCGGCTGAACGCGCACGGCGCCGGCGAGTACGCCTCGCCGGGCGGCCACCTCGAGCACCTCGAGTCGATCGCCGACTGCGCGGCGCGCGAGGTGCGCGAGGAGTGCGGCATCGAGATCGGCCCGACGACGTTCCTGCGGGTCCTCGAGGTCACGCGCTACGCGCCGAAGCACTACGTCGACATCGCGGTGGTCGCCGACTGGGTGAGCGGGGAGCCGGCGCGGCTCGAGCCCGACAAGATCGAGGGCTGGGCCTGGTACCCGCTCGACGCGCTGCCGGCGCCGC
This sequence comes from Haliangiales bacterium, assembly GCA_038321315.1. GTDB lineage: Bacteria > Myxococcota_A > Polyangia > Haliangiales > Haliangiaceae > JABFXX01. Next base: position 71,754 of record JBBQEX010000024.1, read on the forward strand.
TGTTCGATACGCTGCCGAGCGCGCTCGCGGCGCTCGCGGCGCTCGCGGACAAGTGCGAGGCCTGCCGGGCTTGTGCCTGCACGGGCCCGGGTGCCCGATCTCCGCGATGATCGCCGAGTCGTCGGGCGTTCGTCGCGGCAAAATAGCTTACCGTTACCCGGTGAAGAAGACGAAGACGAAGGCCAAGGCCAAGCCGGTCGCGAAGAAGAAGAAGCCGGTCGCGACCAAGAAGCAGGCCGCGCCGAACAAGAAGAAGCCGGCGAAGAAGCCGGCGGCCGCGCCGAAGAAGAAGCCCGTCGCGAAGAAGAAGACGGCCGCGGCGAAACAGCCGAAGCAGGCCGCGCCGCTGTCGGTCAACGTCACGCTGTGGGAGCCGATCCAGCCGATCGATCGGGGCGAGCGCTACGAGGATCCGGTCTTCGCGGCGCTCGAGGAGGCCGGCGTCGGCGGGCCGGGCGATGGCGGCGGCACCCTCATGGGCAAGGACGGCGAGATCTCCGAGGTCGACTTCGACTTCGAGGCCGCCGACCCCGCCGCGGTCAAGCTCGCCGCCGAGGTCCTCGAGGACAATGGTGCGCCCAAGGGTAGCCAGCTGCGCTACGAGCACGCCGGCAAGGAGGTCACCGCGACCTTCGGGATCACGGAGTGCGTCGCGATCTACCTCGACGGCGTCAACCTACCGAACGAGGTCTACCAGTCGACCAGCGCGCAGGAGCTTGTCGACAAGCTGTGCGATGCCGCCGGCGACGACGGCGAGTTCCGCCACTCGTTCCAGGGCAAGACCGAGACCTCGCTGTTCTTCTACAGCCTCGACGCCGAGGCGCTCTACGCGTCGCTCGAGCCCGCGCTCCGCGGCTATCCGCTCAGCGCGACCGCGCGCGTGATCGTCCGCTACGGCAAGCCCGAGCTCAAGCCTCGCGAGATCCGACTCGGCTGATCCATTCCGCGATGCGTGCGTGCGTGCGCGGGCGCGGCGAAACGGCAGTCCTCGACGTGCAGCGCGATCGACGCAGCGCTGTGACCCATCAGCGCCCGGTCGGCTACGGCCACCGGTGTTCGCGCCGGGAAGATCGGCCCGACCGGGCGTTTTGGGATGATGACCAAGCCAATCGCCACGGCCGGACTCGCCGGTCTCCTCGGACTCGGACTCGTCGGATGCCTCGAGCCGGATGCCGGCGTGGTCGCGACCTACTCCCTGCACCCCGACCAGTCCGACGTGCAGTGGCCCGGCGGTGTCGTGCCGTTCGCGGTCACGCCATCCTTCACCAACAGTCCCGACCTGATGAGCTCGCTCGTCGCGGCCCAGGACTTCTACGGGCAGGTGTCGAAGCTCGTGTTCGTTCAGGATCAGTCACTGCTGACCGCGATCGACAAGCCTGGGATCGTCTACAGCATCTCGCCGGAGTCCAAGAGTGACAAGTGCCCGGGTGGGATCACGACGCTTCGCACGAACTCGAACGACGAGCCGAGTGGCTCGAACATCGCCATGTGCGCCACGTCCGGGCGCCAGACCACCTTGCACGAGACCGGCCACGCGCTCGGATTCGCCCACGAGCAGAGTCGGCCCGATCGGGACAAGCACGTGCTCTGCCACGCGGAGAACATGGATCCGAAGCAGCTGGAGATGTGCGGGACCGACGCCGCACACCCGAATGTCCGGCTCGGTTCAGGGGTCACGTGGGCGGAGTGCGTCGCAGATCCGTGCAACCTGTCGCCGCAGTTTCGCCGCGTTCCAGGATCTCCGACCGTGTACGGCGACTACGACCTCGCCTCGATGATGGAGTATCCGAGCGGCTTCTTTTCGATCGACCCTGACAAGGTCACGCTGACCAAGAAGTCAGCGGATCCGGCGGCGCAGTGCAATGGAGAGCCGGGCGATTGCATCCCGTCCCCGAACGACCTCAGCATCGGCGACATCAACACGTTGTTGCAGCTCTACGAGGAGCCACTGCAGGCGAACGCGAGTGGCGCGGCGTTCGGCACGTCGATCGCCGTCGGTGACTTCGATGGCGACGGCTTCGACGACGTCGCGGTCGGCGCACCGGGCGCAGCCTCGGCCGGCAAGGTGACGGGGGCCATATTCCTCTACAAGGGCACGCCGGGGCGGCGCACGATCACCGGCACGTCGATCGGCCCGACCGACTGGACGACGAACCTCGTGCCGTGGAAGGTGTTGCACCCGAGCGACTTCGGAAAATCGGGTCAGGAGGACGAGCAGTTCGGCGCGTCGCTCAAGGCGCTCGATCTCAGCGGACACTCGCTCACCGCCGACAACCACAAGGTGCTGGACCTGGCGATCGGCGCACCGGGGCGTGACCGAGGTGTCGGCGCGGTCTACGTCGCGTACGGCCACGAGTACAAGCAGAAGAACCCCAACGGCATGTTCGGCATGTCGACCGCGACGCTCGGGTTGCAGACGTTGGGGGCCGACCTGCCGCCGACGTACTACCCGGAGTCAGCGTTCTCCACGACGACGTCGACGAGCGATCACTTCGGCGCGGCGATCGCCGGCGCCAACTTCGACACCGACGACCTGAACGAGCTCGCGATCGGTGCGCCGGGCGCGAACCGCGTCGCGTTGCTGAAGCACGCGAGTGGCGCGACGACGATGACGCTGAGGAAGATGGTCGTGCCGGCGCATTCGCTGTTCGTCCGCGACTTTGGGCGCTCGCTCACGACGATCGATCTCGATGGCGACGGCAAGTCAGATCTGGTCGTCGGCGCGCCGATGAGCGACGAGGTCACCGTCAACACCGGCGCGGTGTTCGCGTTCACCAGCATGAACGCGTTCCTCGAGACCGACTCCACGATCGGCCCGTCGCCAGAGTCGCAAGCCTGGTTTGGTAGCTCGCTCGCGGCCGGTCACTATTTCGCGAACGGCGCCGCGCAGATCGCGATCGGCGCGCCAGGTCGCGGCGGCGTCGGGCGCGTGTTCGTGTACCAGTGGAGTGGCGGGTTCTCCGCAACGCCACAGCAGATCGGCCAGACGATCGTGAGTGGCGAGACGGCGGCGAGCGGCGATCGGTTCGGCGCGGCGCTGCGCACGGCGCGGTTGCACGGCGGCTCGCACGACGATCTCGTCGTCGGCGTCCCAGGAAAGAGTAGCAACACCGGCGCCGCGCTCGCGCTCACCGCCACGACGACGGCGTTCACCGGTGGCATCGTCGTCGCGCATCCGCCGGTCAGCGGCACCGGATTCGGCGGCGCGCTCTCGAGCGGCGACCTCGACAACGATGGGAACGTCGACCTCATCATCGGCGCGGTCGGCGAGTCGCCCACCGGCGCTGCCGGCGGTGCGATCACCGCGAGGCAGGGCTCTGCGAACGGGTTGACCAACTTGTCGCTGTGGCGGTTCCCGGCATTCAAGCTCGAACAGAACTGAGCTTGCGGCAGGACGTCGCGCTACTTCCAGCCGCGCGGCGTCCGGACCGAGAGCTTGCTGCGCAACGCACGGTTGATCGACGTGGTGATCGTCGCGCGCTGCAGGCCGCGCCCGCGCAGCAGCGTGTCGGCGACGTCCCAGTCGAGCCCGGCGCGCACGAGGGTCACGCCGGCGGGCAACTTGCGCGGCCGGAACGCCAGGGTCGCGTGGCGAAAGATCGTGGTCGGCCCGGCGAACCCGCGCAGCCCGCGGCTGCGCACCGCGCGCAGCTGGGCCGCGTCGAGCAGCGCGTAGATCGTCGCCGCACCCCACGCCGCCTGGTGCTCGCGATAGTGCGCGAGCCACGCCGCGATCTGTGGCTCGCGGTAGCCGAGCAGTCGGCTCTGCTTCGCCTCGGCGGCGTCGCTCCACACCGCGGTCGAGGATCGCAGCGCGTCGAGCGCCGCGATCCGCCAGGTGTCCGCGAGCGCGAGCGCATAGGCGTGGTCGCCGTAGATGACGACCGCGAGGCCGCGCGCGCGCGCTTCGGGCACCAGCGTCGCGAGCCCGGCGAGCGTGTCCATCATGACGGCCTTCTTGCCAGCCGCGACCGCGTCGAGCGCCGCCCCGCGCGTCGCGTACGGCACGCGGTTCGGACGCGGCGCCGCGAACAGCGTCGCGGGATCGAACGCCACTACTCGGACTTCTCGCCGTTCAGCGTGATGTTCTTCAGCGCGCCCTTGGGGCCAGTGCCACCGCACTGCTCCTTGCCGTGGAGCTTGTCGTTCGTGATCAGGTGCTCGACGGTCGCGCCGTCACCGACCTTCTGACATGCCCGATCGGCGCTCACGACGCTGCCGTTGCCGCACGTCACCGCGAAGTCCCAGCACACCTCGACCTCGGTCTTGCCGCGATCCTGGATCAGCGTGCAGGTCGCGCCCTCGGTGGTCGAGATGCAGTCGACCTTGACGTGCACCTGCTCGCTGCAGCCGGCCGATGCGATCACGAGGGCGAGACTTGCCGCGAGCTTCATCCGCGCATCGTAGCTCAGCGGCGCAGGATCAGCGCCATCAGCTCGGGACGGCTCGTCACGCGGAACCGGCGAAACAGCATCTTCACGTACTGGTGCGTGGTGTGCGGGCTGATCCCGAGCTGGCTCGCGATCTGCTTCTCGCTCGCGCCGGTCATCAGCGCGTCGAGGGTCTGCTGGAGGCGAGGCGAGAGCGCGCTCGGGGTGGAGGCTGCGGACATGTCCATCATGGAGATGGTCAGTTCCAAGATCCGTGCACGCCGGATCAGGGGGTAACTCCCTGTCTTCACGATGCGATCGGCACGATCGCGGGCACGCGCGGGCACCGAAAGGCACGCGGTCAGTCGTCGTCGACCAGCGAGGCCTTGAACTGCCGCGGGTCGAGCTCGTGATGCTCGAGCCAGCGGCGCAGCTGGTTGCGATGGATGCCGAGGGCGCGGGCGGTGCGCGTCACGTTGCCGTGCTCGGCGCGCAGCGCCGCGGTGATCGTGGCGACCTCGGGATCGGGCGCGCCGATCGACGCGAGGTCCGAGATCGCCATGCCGGCGCGATCGGCGAGCTGCGCCATCTTCAGCTGGGTCTCGGGCGCGAGCACCAGGTGGCGCGCGGTCGCGACCGCGCCGAGCAGCTCGCGCAGGTTGCCGGGCCACGGCCGGACGAGCGCGGCCTCGACGAACGAGGCGTGGGCGGCGAGACCGGAGTCGCGCAGCGCGCTCGCGATCAGCCAGCCGAGCTCCTCGCGCCGCGCGCGCAACGGCGGCAGTTCGACGCTCGGGTTCGCGAGCCGGAAGTAGAGATCCTCGCGGAACTTGCCGGCGGCGACCGCGGCGCGCAGGTCGACGTGCGTCGCCGACACGATCGCGAGATCGATGCTGCGCGGGCGCGTCGCGCCGAGCGCGAGGACCTCGTGGGTCTCGCACGCGCGCAGGAGCTTGGCCTGGACCTCGAGTGGCAGCTCGCCGATCTCGTCGAGGAACACGACGCCGCCATCGGCCGCGACGAGGTAGCCCTCGGCGTCGGCATCGGCGCCCGAGTAGGCGCCCTTCTTGGCGCCGAACAGGAGCCGCTCCGCGAGCAGCGGCGGGATCGCGGCGCAGTTGACCGCGACGAACGGCGCGTCCGGGCAGCGCACCGCGTGGTAGCGGCGCGCCGCGAGCTCCTTGCCGCTGCCGGTCTCGCCGACGACGTGGAGCAACGCCGCGGTCTTCGCGAGCCGCGCGATCGCGTCCCACACCGCCGCCAGCCGCGGCCCGACGACGACGCCGTCGCGGGTCTCGACGCCGCGGCGCAGCGGCGCGACGTCGGGCACGAGCAGGAACACCGCGTTGCCGATCGCGACGACGGCCTCGGCGTCGCCGGCGAGCCGGACCTTGCCGTCGATGCGGTCGGCGTCGACGTACGTGCCGTTGTGGCTGTCGAGATCCTCGACGCTCCACGCACCCTGGGTGAACGCGATCCGCGCGTGGCGGCGCGACGCGCGGCGATCGTCGATCGTCCAGGTGCAGTCGTCGCCACGTCCGATCACGACGGGCTGCTCGACGGTCCGGATCGCGAACACGGGCGTGTCGGTCGCGTACACCTGCACGATGCCCGGGGTGCCGGGAGCGACGGAGCTTCGCCGAGGCACGCTCTGGTCGGCGGTCTCGTCCATGCGCACCGCCTCGCACTATAGCCTCGACCGTGGGGCGACCGACACCCTCCCCCGATCAGGGGAGGTCGGGTCGACCCATCCCTGCGTGCTAGCGTGCGAGACCGGCAATGGTGGGTGACACCGACACCGACACGACGCTGTCGGCCGATGGCGGACCGCGCCCGACCGGGGCCCATGCCCGGTCCGGAGATGTCCTCGTCGATCGCTACGAGCTCGGGGTCGAGCTCGGCCGCGGGGCGTTCGGCGTCGTGTTCCGTGCGCACGACCGGATCGCCGGCACCGATGTCGCGATCAAGGTGCTGTCGGCGTCGATGATGCGGTCGCCGATCGCGCCCGAGCGGCTGCGGCGCGAGCTGCGTGCGGCGTGGACCGTCACCCACCCGGGTGTCGTCCGCGTCCACGACGTCATCGTGTTCGGCGACCGGGTCGCGCTATCGATGGAGCTGATCGAGGGCGAGACGCTCGGCGACCGGCTGGCGCGCGACGGCACGCTCGCGCCCGCGGCCCTCGTCGCGCTCGCGACCGCGCTCGCCGAGGCGCTCGCGGCGGCCCACGCGGGCGGCGTCGTCCACCGCGACCTGAAGCCGTCGAACATCCTGATCCGCGCATCGAACGGCCGCCCCGTGATCACCGATTTCGGGCTGTCGCGGATCACCGCCGTCGAGGGCGAGCCCGGCGCGCTCGAGGGGCTCGCGGTCGAGCTCACTCGATCCGGGGAGCTCCGGGGCACGCCCGCGTTCATGGCGCCCGAGCAGCTGCGCGGCGCGAGCGAGGTCGGCCCGGCCGCCGACAACTTCGCGTTCGGGCTCGTGCTGTTCGAGGCCGCGACCGGCGCGCGCCCGCACGCCCACGAGGAGCTCTCCGCGCTGATCGCCGCGCGGACCGCCGGGCCGCCGCCGTCGCTCGCGAAGCTGCGCCCCGAGCTCCCGGCTCGCCTCGCCTCGACGGTCGACGCTTGCCTCGCGGTCGATCCGCGCGCGCGGATCGCCGACGGTCGCGCGGTGGTCACCCGGCTCGCACCGCCGACGCGCCGGTGGTGGCTCGCCGGCGCGCTCCTGCCGCTCGCCGCGATCGGCACGGTCGCCGCCGTGCTGCACGGGCGCGCGACCCCGCCGGCACCACCGGAGATGACGGTGTCGCAGCCGACGAGCGGACCGCTCCGGCTGAGCGTGACCGTGCCAGGCACGTTCGGCGGCATCGTCCAGCGCGCGCTCCGCACGCCCGATCGCGGGATCCTGGTCGCCGGTCACACCACCAAGGCGTACGGCGATGGCGCCGATCTGCGCAGCGGCTTCATCGTCGCGCTGGCGCCGACCGGCGAGCTCCGCTGGCATCGCGAGATCGACGGCCCGCGCGACATGCAGCTGATCGACATGGCGCGCGCCGCCGGGAACGTCGTCGTCGTCGGGATCCAGCACGGTGGCCTCGCGCTCGGCAACGGCCAGGCGATCCCGCGACCGCGCAACGAGGGCATGCCGGACGGCTACATCGTCGCGTTCGACGAGCGCGACGGCACCGCGCGCTGGACCCGGGTGTGCGACGCGACCGAGTTCTGCCAGCCGCGCTCGATCGTCGCCGATCCCGCGGGCAACACCTACGTCGCCGGCGAGTTCGTCGGCGACGCGACGTTCGGCGGCTCCGTGGTCCACCACATCTCGCCCGACCGCGGCCTGTTTGTCGTGTCCTACAGCCCGACCGGCGTGCTGCGCTGGGTCGCGGCGAGCACCGAGATCGCCGGCGGCACGCGCAACCTCGGCCTCGTCTTGCGCGATCGGGAGGTTCTGATCTGCGGCTCGATCTCCGGGCGCACGAAGTTCGCGGGTCTGGAGATCGCGGACGGTGAAGGCTTCCTCGCCGCGATCGACCAGGCGACCGGCGCCGGACGCTGGGTCGACAGGTTCGCCGCGCCGATCGAGGCGGTCGACGTCACGCGCGATGGTCGGATCGCGATCGGCGGGGTGTTCACGACCACGCTCGCGATCGTGCCGGACCACCCGCTCGCGAGCGCGGGCAACGTGGACGGCTTCGTCGCGATGCTCGATCGCGAGCGCAAGCCGCTGTGGGCGGTCGACATCGGCGGCACGCACTACGACGCGCTCCGCAGCATCGCGGTCACGCCGAGCGGCGGGGTCGTCGCGGTCGGCCGCTACGACATCGACCTCGCCGCCGGCGACAAGCACGTCGCGAGCAAGGGCGGCAGCGACATCTTCGTCGTCGAGCTCGACGCGACCGGCAAGGTCACGGGGCTGCGCAGCTTCGGCGGGCTCGATGCCGATCGCGCCCGCACGGTCACCGTCGATCGCGACGGCGTCATCGGGATCACGGGCGCGTTTCGCAAGGTGATCGACGTCGATGGCGTCGCGATCCGCGGGACCGGAACCTCCAACGGCTTCGCATTCGAACTGCGATGAAAGGCTGACCATGGGCATCGACGAGCGGCGCAAGATCAAGGAATTCCAGGACGTCACGCTGGTCGAGCGGCACGCGGAGCTGCTCGAGATCACCGGCACGGCGCTGGTCTACGACATCGACTGGGCGAGCTTCGCCGACGATCTCGAGGGCCTGAAGTTCCTCGACAACCTGTCGTGTCACCGCACGAACATGGCCCTGCGTGCGCTGTGTCTCGATCCGCTCGCGAAGGACGCGATCCGCGATGGCCTGACCACGATCCGGCTGAAGAACGTCAAGACCAAGGCCGAGATGAAGCTCGCGTTCGCCGACAAGGTGCTCGTGATGCACCTCGCGTACGCGCTGCGCACCGACGGCATGTACTCCGACAACGCGATCCGCGATCTGCTCGCGAAGAGTCTCTAGTTCTGGTCGAGCGACAGGATCGCGTTCTCCGCCAGCGACGACAACAGGAACCGGGTGGGTGACACGATCACGATCCCGCTCGGCCGGCCGAGTTGCGCCTGGCTCACCGAGCCGAGCCGGACGCCGCGGTCGACGATCCCGGCGAACGTGCCGACCGCGCGCGTCGGCAGGTAGAGCCGGCGCACGAGGTGGCTCGTGTCGTCGGTGATGTACAGCGTGCCGTTGCCGTCGTAGGCCAGCGCGGTCATCGAGCTCGACAGGCTCGCGGTGGTGCCGATGCCGTCGGTCGTCTGGATCGTCCGGTTGTTGCCGGCGATGGTGGTGACCTGCCTGGTCGCCGGGTCGATCGTCCGGATCAAGCCGAAGTCGGCGACATAGAGCAGCGTCCCGTCGGTCGCGAGCGCGGTCGGCTGCGTGAACGTGGCGGCGGTGCCGATGCCATCGACCGAGCCGAAGCTGCCACCGGCGAGCGTCGTCGTGGTCTTCGACGGCAGGTCGATCGCGCGGATCGCGAGGTTCTTGGTGTCGGCGACGTACAGCGTCGTGCCGATCTGGAGCACCGCCGACGGGTGGTCGAAGCGGGATGCGTTCCCGGCGCCATCGACCTTGCCGCCGGTGACGACCGCGAGGTTGTTGAACGGCGTGGTGACGGCGCCGCCGGGCAGCGCGACCACGCGGATCGCGGAGTTCGAGGTGTCGGCGACGTACGCGGTATTCGACGTGAGGTCGAGCGCGAGGCCGGTCGGGTAGGTGAGCTCGGCCGCCGCGCCGGTGCCGTCCTTCGCGCCGAGGTTGCCACCGGCGAGCAGCGCGGTCTGCTGCGTGTCGAGCGCGATCGCGCGCACGTCATCGCTCTCGGTCGCATAGAGCACCGTGCCGTCGAGCGCGAGCGCGCGCGGTGACACGAACGTCGATGCGGCGAAGGCGCCGTTGGCGTAGCCGTAGTGCGCGGGCCGCCCGGCGACCGTGCCGACGCCACCGATCGTGATCGACCGGATCGTGTTGTTGCCGGAGTCCGCGACGAACACCGCCGCGCCGGCGATCGCGACGGCGGCCGGAAACGCGAACGTCCCCTGCGCGCCGTCCTTCGCGCCCTCGGTGCTCCCGGCGAAGGTGCCGACCGCGTGTGGTGCGGCGATCTGGACCGAGCGGATCCGATCGTTCCAGGTGTCGGCCACGATCAGGTTGCCGTTGCCGTCGCTCGCGAGGCCGCCGAGGCCGGAGAACCGCGCCGCGATGCCGGGTTGATCGACGAAGCCCGGCGATCCGGTCGCTCCGGCGATCGTCGACACGCCCGACGCAAGGATCATCCGGATCGCGTACGCGTCGGCGACGAACAGGCGCGGAGACGGGGTCGGCGAGAACAAGATCCGGCGAGGCGTGTCGAACGTGCCCAGGGTGCCGTCGTTGCCGGTGCACAGGTTCGGCGAGCCGTAGAGCCGGGTGACCTTGCGGGTGTCGATCGCGATCGATCGGATCACGCAGCTGCCGGAGTCGGTGACCCACAGCGTGTTGGCGCCATCGAACGCGATGCCGGTCGGTCCTGAGAAGGTCGCCGCGGTGCCGATGCCGTCGGCCCAGCCGCTGACGCCCGTTTGCCCGGCGAACGTGGTGACCTCGCCGGTCCCGACGTCGATCCGGCGGATCACGCTGTCGTCGGGCTGGGTGACGTAGAGCATGCGGTGCGCGACGTCGAGCGCGAGCCCGGTCGGCAAGCCGAGCGTGGCGGCGGTGCCGAAGCCATCGACGACGCCGAGCTGGCCGCTGCCGGCGAGCGTGGCGACCGTGCCGGTCGCGATCTCGAGTACCCGGATCCGGCCGCCGTAGGCGTCGGCGATGTAGAGCTTGCCGCTGCCGTCGGCCACCAGGTCGGTGGGGTGGTCGAACCGCGCGGTCGATCCGGTGGCGTCGACGTGACCGGGACCGCCGAGCGAACCGGCGAGCACGCTCAGCGTGAAGTCGGCGACCGTGACGGTCGCGAGACCGGCGTGGGTGCCGTCGAACGCGCGCACGTGGTACGTGCCCGGCGTCGTCGGCGCGACATACATGCCCATCGCGTCGATCGTGCCGCCGGCATCGCCCTCGACCACCGACCAGCTCGTCGCGCCGTCGGCGACGAAGATCTGATCGCGCCCGATCGGCACGAGGTAGGTCGCCGGCTGGACCGCGAGGGCGAGGGGATCCGGTGTATCGGGAAGCGTCGCCGCGTCCGGATCGGTGGAGGGATGCGAACCACCACCGCACGCGGCGATGGCGATCACGAGGAAGCCAAGGCGAAGCATTCCCTCGATCTAGCCAGCGCCGGCGCGGCGCCGACACTCGCCGGATCAGGGGGCGCGCCGCTTCCGCGCGATCGGCTTGGCGCGCGGATACAGGCCGATGCCGAGCACGCCGGTGACGATCTTCGCGAGCGCGGCCGCGCGATCCGCCGACACCTCGCCGAGCTCACCCTGGATGATGAGGTGTGCGAGGCCATGGACGATCGCCGACGCGGCGAGCCGCAGATCGGCGAGCGGCATCGGCGCGATCGTGCCGGCGGCCTGGCCCGCGGCGAGTGCGGCGGTCTCGGCGGCCTCGCGCTCGGCGTAGGCCTCGCGGAGATCTGGCGGCGCGAGCGCCGCGATGCCGGGCAGACACAACGCGCGGAAGTGCTCGGGGTGGGCGACCGCGAACCGCACGTAGGCGACGCCGGTCGCGCGAAACCGCTCGAGCGGATCCTCGGGAGCGTCGGCGAGGGCCTCGTCGACCGTCGCGCGAAGCCGCTCGAAGCACTCGACCGCGATCGCCGCGAACAGCGCGTCCTTGTCGGCGAAGTGGCGATACGGCGCGGCCGGCGACACTCCGGCGCGGCGCGCGACGTCGCGCAGCGAGAACGCATCGGGCCCGTCCTGGGCGATCGCGCGGAGCCCGGCGGAGACCAGCGCGGCGCGCAGGTTTCCATGGTGATAGGTCTTCTTGGTCACCGAAGTTGACACTGTTTACTTGTGGGCTTGCACGCCGCGTCCATATGTATACACTGTTAACACGATGCTCGAAACCCACGCGCCGACCGCTCGCTCCCCGATCGCCCCGCCGCTCGCGCCTTCGATCGATCTGACGGCGCGGCTGTGGCGCGATAGCCTGACCCGCGAGCACGGCTTCGAGCCGCTCGTCGTCGAAGGCGCGCTGCCGCCCGAGCTCACCGGCACGCTGTTTCGCAACGGGCCCGGGCTGTTCGAGATCGGCGGCCGACGCTACGCGCATCCGTTCGAGGCCGACGGCGCGGTCACCGCGATCCGGTTCGCCGGCGGCCGCGCGCTCGGCGCCTCGCGGGTCACGCCGACCGCCGCGCTCGCCGAGGAGCGCGCGGCGAACCGGCACCTCTACGGGTTCACCGCGTCATGGCCACGCCGGATGCGCAACGCGCTCACCGGCAGGGCCAAGAACTCCGCGAACACGAGCGTGATGATCTGGCAGGACCGGCTGTTCGCGATGGTCGAGAGCAACCTGCCGACCGAGCTCGCGCCCGGCGATCTCGCGATGCGCGGCGAGACCGATCTCGGCGGTGTCGTGCGCACCGCGTTCTCGGCGCATCCGCACCACGTGCCGGCGCGCCAGGCGACCTACAACTTCGGCGTGATCCAGGGTCGCCACACCGAGCTCGCGATCTACGAGTTGCCCGATGTCGGCGCGGCCCGCGAGCTCGCCGCGGTGCCGCTCGGTGGGCCGACGATGCTGCACGACTTCATCGCGACCGCGAATCACCTGGTATTCTTCGTGTCGCCGGTGCGCGTCGACGTGCCGCGCGCGTTGCTCCAGCTCGGCGACTTCGCCAAGCTGTTCCGCTGGAAGCCCGAGCTCGGCACCGAGGTGATCGTGGTCCCGATCGATCGGCCGCGCGAGGTCGTGCGGTTCACGACCGAGGCGTTCTATCAGTGGCACTTCGTCAATGCGTACGATGATGGCGGGCGCATCGTCGTCGACTACGTGCGCTATCCGTCGTTCGACACGTTCTACGAGATCGGCGCGATCCTGGACGGCGGCCGGGGCGACGCGCTCCGCGCCGGTCGCTATCACCGGGCCACGATCGATCTCGGCAAGCGCACGCTGCGCTCGGAGCAGCAGCTCGATCGCACCTGCGAGTTCGCGACCCTCGCGCCCGGCGCCGCGGGCGCCCCGCACGGCGCGACCTATCTCGTGCTCGGTGACCTCGCGGCGATCGGCAAGTTCGACGCCCGCACCGGCGCGCTCGTCGCTCACGAGCTGCCGTCGACGCAACGCACGACCGAGCCGCTGTTCGTGCCCCGGCCGGGCGCGACCGCCGATGACGACGGCCACGTCATCGCGCTGCAGCACGACGCGCCGAGCGGCCGCGCGTTCGTCGCGATCTACGACGCCGCGCGGCTACCGGACGGCCCGGTCGCGCGCGCGTGGTTCGATCACCACGTGCCGATCACGTTCCACGGCACGTTCTCCCACCGAGTCTAGGCAACACCGGTCGGGTGGGCCTCGAGCCAGGTCTGCGTGACCTGGGCCATCGCGGCCATCGACTTCTCGAACTCGGCGAGGATGCCGCGCTCGACCTTGCCGGAGACCAGCGAGATCTTGACGTTGATCGAGCCGGCGTAGCGCCGCTTGACCTGCATCTCGCCGACCCGGGTGAGCTGGTACACCGCGGTGATCGAGACGCGGCCGCCGAGCAGCTCGGGGGTCACCGTCAGATCGACGGCATCGTCCGCGCGCCGCCACGTCATCTCCTCGCGATACGCGAGCCGGCCGCCCGACACGAACGGGCGGACGAACAGCGGCAGCGGCTTGGCCGCGCGGACGTGCCACGCCGCGCGACGGATCGCGCCATCGTCGACATCTTCGATCACCGCGCGCTCGACGAGCTCGGCGACCTTGTCCTGCGCGGCCAGGTGGCCGGGCTCGAAGTACGACGCGATCACCGCGGTCGGCGACGTCGCGCGAAATACATGCTCGTAGCTGAACTCGGTGGCCATGGTTCACTGTCCGGGCGTCGCGACGACGATCTCGGAGCCGCGCCCGTGCGCGAGGTACACCCGCCCGGCGGCATCGACCACCCCGTTGTGCGAGCCCTTCGCGATCGGCAGCGTCGCGTTCGCCGCGAGCGCGCCCTTGGCATCGAGCGTGGCGACCGTCAGCGTCGCGGCCTCGGAGGCGCCGACGTAGACGCGGCGCGAGTCAACCGCGTAGTCGAAGTCGTCGACCCCGTCGCCGGTGGCGATCGTCCCGAGCACGGCGCCATCGTGACCGGCGTCGAGGGTCTCGATCTTGGCGCTGCACGCGACCAGCAAGAAGCCGTCGGCCTCGACAAGGTGGAGGCCGTGCGGCCCGTCCTCGCCGCAGCTCGGCTTCCAGGTCGCGACCGTGGCGTGGCTCGCGAGGTCGATCGCGAGCGTCACGTCCTTGTCCTCGAGGTTGGTGTAGAACCGGTTGCGCTTGGCGTCGACCGCGAAGCCCTCGGGGTTGCCCGGGAACTCGAGCTTCTGCTTCTGCACGAGCGTCGTCGCGTCGAGGATGCGGATCGAGTTGTCGCGCGGCGTGGTCACCCAGACCTCCTTGGTCGACGCGACGTACGCGATGCCGTCGGGCGCCGAATCGAGCATGCCGCACGTGCCCTTCACGAGCTTGACCTCGTCGACCGCGCACACGCTGGCGTCGCCGCGGTTCCCGACGTAGACCGTGCCGGTGTCACCGAGCGCGGCCGAGCTCGGACCGACCGTGCGCTTCTGGCCGCGACGCTCCAGCTCCCTGGTCGCGAAGCCCTCGATCCGCGCGATCTTGCCGGTCTCGGTATCGATGACGTCGACCGAGCCGGTGTTGCCGGCCGGGACCCACACCGACTTCGTGCGCGGATCGAACAGCAGGTAGTCCATGCCGATCCCGTCGGCCGAGCCGCCGGGCAGGGCGACGCTCGACAGCGTGAACGTCGGGGTGACGGGCGCCTTGGCAGCGGCCACCGGCGGGGCGACGGGCTTGGCGGTGGAACAACCGACGACGAGAGCGAGTCCGGCGAGGGGCTTCATGGCGCGCGGAGTGTACGCCACGGCCGCATCGCGACCATGACAACGAGCGCGACCGCCGCGGTGATGCCCCCGAACCAGAATGGGGCATCGTGCCCGACCCGATCCCACAGCATGCCCGCGATCACGCTCGAGACCAGCGTGGTCGCCCCGGTCGCCATGTAGAACAGGCCGATCGCGAAGCCGCGGCGCTCGCGCGGCGCGTGATCGGCGAGCAGCGCCTTGCCGACGCCGTCGGTGAGCGCGATGTAGATGCCGTAGACACCGAGCAGCGGCCAGATCGAGGTCGCGTTGGCATACGCGAGCGCGCAGTACACGCCGGCGTAGATCGCCCAGCCGATCCCGATCATCCGCCAGCGCCCGAAGCGATCGCTGAGGATGCCGGCCGGATACGACAGCGCCATGTAGACGAACGAGAACAGCGCGTAGACCAGCACGACCTGCAACGGGTCGAGCCCGACGTCGCCGGCGCGCAGCAACAGGAACGCGTCGCTGCTGTTGGCGATCGAGAAGATGACGAGCAGGGCCATCACCTGCCAGTACTGGCGCGACAGCTTCGGTCGCGCGGCCGACGTCGCGACCACCGGCCTGGGCACCGCGGGTGGTTCGCGCAGGAGTAGCGTGAACCCGAGTGCGGCGAGCCCGAGCACCGCGGCGACCGCGAAGATCGTGCGGAACGCGTGGGCCTCGCGCGACGAGCCGAGCCGCCACAGGAGCAGCGCGGAGAGCAACACGCCGACGACCGCGCCGGCGCTGTCCATCGCGCGGTGGAGCCCGAACGCGCGGCCGCGATCGGCGTCGACCGTGGTGTCGGCGATCAGCGCATCGCGCGGACTCGAGCGGATGCCCTTGCCGATCCGATCGACGGTGCGCCCGATCATGACCATCGGCCACGCGACCGCGGCGATCAGGAGCCCCTTGCCGATCACCGGCAGGCCGTAGCCGAGCTGGACGTAGCGCACGCGCTTCTGGAATCGATCGCTGCGCCAGCCGACCCACGCGGTCAGCCCGGCGACGACGCCCTGCGCGACGCCCTCGACCCAGCCGAGCGACGTCGCGGTCGCACCGAGCACCACGACCATGAAGATCGGCAGGAGTGGATAGATCATCTCGCTCGACACGTCGTTGAAGAACGACACCCAGCCGAGCAGGACGACCTCGCGTGACAGTCGCTGGCCCATGAGTTGACGAAGCGTGCCACGATTCGCGCTCATGGAGCTCTCGTACGCCAGTGGTCCCAGCACGATGCCCCTGCTCGGCGAGACGATCGGGGCGTGTCTCGCGCGCACAGTGGCGCGGTTCGGCGATCGCGAGGCCCTCGTCGTGCGCTCGCAGGGCTATCGCGCGACCTATCGCCAGCTGTGGGACGCGACGACGGCGATCGCGCGCGGCCTGCTCGCGCACGGCGTCGCGGCCGGCGACCGCGTCGCGATCTGGGCGCCGAACCGACACGAGTGGGTCGTGCTGCAGTACGCGACCGCGCGGATCGGCGCGATCCTCGTCAACATCAACCCAGCGTACAAGGCGAGCGAGCTGGTGTACGCGCTGAACCAGTCCGGCACGAGCGTCCTCGTCCTGTCGCGGGCGTTCCGGACGACCGACTACGTCGCGATGCTCGCGTCGGTGCGCGAGCAGCTGCCCGCGCTGCGCGAGGCGATCGTGATCGACGACGCGTGGGACGCGCTGATCGCCGATGGCGCCGCGATCCCCGAACTCGAGCTCGCCACGCGCGAGGCGACGCTGCAGTTCGACGACGCGATCAACATCCAGTACACCTCGGGCACGACGGGCTTCCCCAAGGGCGCGACGCTGTCGCACCACAACGTGCTCAACAACGGCTACTTCATCGCGCAGACGCTCGCCTACACCGAGCGCGATCGCGTCTGCGTGCCGGTGCCGTTCTATCACTGCTTCGGCATGGTGATCGGCAACCTCGCGTGTGCGACGATCGGCGCGTGCGTCGTCGTGCCGGGCGAGGCGTTCGAGGCCGAGCTCGTGCTCGCTGCGGTCGCCGCCGAGCGGTGCACGTCGCTGTACGGCGTGCCGATGATGTTCCTCGCCGAGCTCGAGCACCCGCGGTTCGCGGAGCACGATCTGTCGACGCTGCGCACCGGCGTGATGGCCGGCTCGTCGTGCCCGGTCGAGACCATGAAGGCGGTGCAATCGCGGATGCACATGCGCGAGGTCACGATCTGCTACGGCATGACCGAGACCGCGCCGGTATCGGTCCAGAGCGCGCTCGACGATCCGTTCGACAAGCGGATCGGCACCGTCGGGCGCGTCCACCCTCACGTCGAGATCAAGCTCGTCGATCCGGCGACCGGCCAGGTCGTGGCGCGCGGCGCGCGCGGCGAGCTGTGCACGCGCGGCTACAGCGTGATGCTCGGCTACTGGGGCGACGAGGCCGCGACCCGCGCGGCGATCGATCCGACCGGCTGGATGCACACCGGCGATCTCGCGGTGATGGACGGTGAGGGCTACATCAACATCGTGGGGCGCATCAAGGACATGATCGTGCGCGGCGGCGAGAAGATCTATCCGCGCGAGGTCGAGGAGTTTTTGCATGGCCATCCGGGGGTCGCCGAGGCCCAGGTGATCGGCGTGCCGAGCGCGCGCTACGTCGAGGAGGTCATGGCGTGGGTGCGGCCGAAGCCCGGCGTCGCGCTCGATCCGGCCGAGCTCTCGGCGTACTGCACGGGCAAGATCGCGACGTTCAAGATCCCGAAGTACTGGAAGATCACCGACGAGTTTCCGACGACGGTGACCGGCAAGGTGCAGAAGTTCCGCATGCGCGAGCAGGCGATCGTCGAGCTCGGCCTCGAGAGCGCCGCGGCGATCGTGACCGCCTGACGGAATGCGCTTTCGCCGGGGCCGGTTATGGTGCAGCCGTGAAAGCTGCCATCGCCGCCTCGCTCCTGTTCGCCTGCGCGAAGTCCACCACCGCCCCGATGCCGATCTCGTCGCCGATCGCCGCCGCGATCGCCGCGACCGATCGCAGCGCCGATGACCGCGCGCTCGACGCCGGCAGGAAGCCCGGCGAGGTGCTGTCGTTCTTCGGCGTCGCGCCCGGTCAGAAGATCGGCGAGCTGTTCGCGGGCGGCGGCTACACGACCGAGCTGCTCGCGCGCACGGTCGGCGACACCGGCAAGGTCTACGCGCAGAACACGACCGAGATCCTCGAGAAGTTCGCGCGCAAGCCGTGGGCCGAGCGCGCGGCCAAGCCGGTGATGAAGCACGTCGTCGCGGTCGAGCGACCGATCGACGATCCGCTGCCACCCGAGGCGACCGAGCTCGACGAGGTGATCACGATCCTCAACTATCACGACACGGTGTGGATGAAGGCCGACCGCGCGAAGATGAACAAGGCGGTGTTCGCCGCGCTCAAGCACGGTGGGATCTACGCGATCGTCGACCACAGCGCGGCCGACGGCAGCGGCACGCGCGACTGCGAGACCATCCACCGGATCGACGAGGCGGTCGTCAAGACCGAGGTCGCCGCGGCGGGCTTCGTGCTCGACGGCGAGAGCGCGGTCCTGCGCAACCCGGCGGACCCGCGGGACTGGAACGCGTCGCCCCACAAGGCGGCGGACAAGCGCGGCACCAGCGACCGGTTCACGTTACGCTTCAAGAAGCCATGACACGCACGCTCGCGGTCGTCGCGGTGCTCGCCGCGGCCGGGACCGCACGCGCCGACGACCACAGCTACCGGCTCGCGATCGGTGCGACCGACGCCGTCGCGGGCACGGTGTTCGTCGTCGGCGTCGAGCTCGGGGATACCGCGGCCACGCTGCCCCTGATGCTCGCCGGGGGCGCGATCGCGACGGTCGTGCCACCCACGCTTCACGGGCTCCACGACAACTGGGGGCGCCTCGGGATCAGCCTCGCCGCGCACCTCGCGCTGCCACCGGCCGGCCTGGCCATCGGGCTCCGCGTCGGCACCGCGCGCGGGCTTCGCCACATCTTCGACGACGGGTTGGTGGGGCTGGTGATCGGCCACCTCGCGGCCTCGGCGCTCGACGTCGCGATGGCGTATCGCGACGGCGATCCGAACGCGCCGCGAACCATCGGCTTGGGTGGCGCGTTCTGAATCTTCGCGTCGACGTCGGCGACCGATCACCGGGGTGAGATGACGAGGGTCGCCGCGAGCGCGCCGGGGCCGAGAGCGAGCTGGATCGTCTCGCCGGTCGCCCACGCACACGCATGGACCGCGAGCGCGGCACCGTTCGCGCTGACCTCGCCAGCGATCGCAAAGGCGACGACCGCCGCTCCGGCGAGCTCGGTCGAGGTGCGCCTGAGCTCGGCACGCGCGCGCCCAGCGCGCACCATGAAGTTGAGGTCGCGACTCGGTCGCGCGACCGCGGTGGCCGCGACGCGAGCGTCGCCGGAGAACTCCACGTGATCACCGGGCGCGACGAGCACGGCCTCGCCGCTCGCGAGCGCGAGCGTGACCGGGCCGCCGGCGAGGAGGTAGAGCCAGCGGTCGAGTCCGGGAAACTCCGAGAACGGCGCGGGCGCGGTGACGTCGGCGACGCTGATGCGGACGACGAAGGCGTCGTCGTCGGGCCACCGCACCAGCTCGTGTGTCACGCCCGCACCGTTGCGCCACGGCTGCGGGCGCCACGACTCCGGGGTGATGATGCGCATCGTCCGAGCGTACGTCAGGCGACTTCGTCGAGCTGCTTCTTGGTCGCGAGGAAGCGGGTCTCGAGCTCCTTCGCGCGCACCTTGCCGAGCGCCACCTGCGCCTTGGGGAAGATCAGCGTCTCCTCCTCGCGCGCGTGGGTCGCGACCATGTCGACCAGCTCGTCGAACAGGCGCGACCAGATCGGGAGCGTCATGTCGGTGGCGTCGAGCCGATCGATCAGCGCCTCGAGTCGCTTGGCCTCGGTGCCATGGTGGTCGGCGTAGCGGCGGGTCTCGTCGAGCTCGCGCAGGGCCGGATAGACCTCGCGGATCTCGGCGTGCTCGTGCGCACGGAGCTCCGAGCGGACCGTCGGCCACAGCTCCGCGCGGCGCGCAGGATCGGTCTGCACGCGCGCCATGAGCGCCATCACCGACGCGTGTTGCTCGGCGAGCGTCTGGAACACACCGACGAGCCCGACCATGCGTGCTTTCCACGCGTGGAGCGTGCCCTTGCTCTTCGCGATCATCGAATCCATTCGGGTAGCCATGGAAAACTCCTTCTCGGAGTGATGGATGCACGTCGCGTTCCGTCGACGATCGACAGCCGATCGAGCGCCAGCGCCCGTGTCGAACTGTTTCACCCTGAAGAAACTGGATTCGATGTGCCACACACGTACGTGCACTCCAAATCGCAGTTCGACGGCGTCAAGGTGATCAGCGCGACGACGTTCTCGGATCGCGAGCGGCTCTCCGATCGCGTGACCGAGTTCCTCCGCGAGCATCCCAAGGTGGTCGATATCGTCGTGCGGCAGTCGAGCGACTCGGCGTTCCACTGCATCTCGTTCACGCTGTTCTACCGCCACTGATACCATCGCCGGATGTCCCGGCTCGTCGCGGTCGTGGTGCTCGCCTCGTGCATCGGCGCGACAGGCGGCGACGCGATCGAATCCGGCCCGAACTACCACCCGACGCGCGATCGGATCCTGGTCGCACCGGTCCTCGCGCTGGCGACGCCGGTCCGCGGGTCGACCGACGACGCGGTCCCCAACATCGCCGCGTCGTGCACCGGCGGCGGCACCGCCGGCACGTGGAGCGGGCGGGTCTATCGCTTCGTCGCGCCGCGCAGCGCGACCTACGCCTTCGCGGTTCGCGCCGAGTTCCCGGCGGTGGTCGAGGTCGCCATGACGCGCGAAGGACCGCAGGAGAACCGGGGCCTCGTGTGCGGTGGCAAGGCCGTGCACGTCACGCTGCGCGGCGGCGAGATCTACAGCGTCACGATCGACGGCGAGATGCAGGCGACCGGCGCGTACGAGCTGGTCGCGACCGTCGACGAATCGGCGACCGCGCGGATCCGCGCCGAGGACGCTGCGGTCACCGGCGCGCTGGTCGACCGGGCCGCGCCACTCGCGCTCGGCCGCACGTTCGGCACCTATGCGTCGGTCGCCGCCGGGCCGCGACCGGCGTGCGGCGGGCTCGGCAGCGGGACGGTCTACACGCTCGACGTCGCGACGGCGGGCACGCTCGCCCTCCACGCGGTGACCCAGTTCCCGGCGGCGATCGAGCTGCGCGATCGCCGCGGCGCGTCGCTCGGCTGCGCGCGCGGTGACTTCGAGGTCGCGCTCGCCCTGCGCGTCGAGCCGGGCGCGTACGTCGTCGTGATCGACACCACCGCGCTGTCGCCGGCGCTGTTCGATCCGCTGCACGGCTATCCGATCGCGGTCGCGACGCCCGGCGCCGGCGTGCGCGGCGCCTTCACCCTCGACACGGTGGTGACCCCGTGAGGTGCGCTTGGTGGCTCGTGCTGGGCGCGTGCACGACCACCACCGCGCCGAACCGGCACGCCGCGCGACCTCCTCGCGACGACGCGCCGTCCGAGCGCGGTCCGGTGTTCGCGCTGCTCGGCGACGATCCCGAGCCGATCACGGTCGAGCTCACCGACGGGCACGATCACTATCACTACGTCGTGCGGCGCGAACCCTCGGGCCTCGAGACCCCGCTGTATGCGGTCGCGATCGCGGGTGACCGCGCGTACGCGTCGGGCGATGGCGGAGTGGTCCTCGCCCGCACCGCGGCGGGCGGCTGGGCGCGCGAGGCGACGCCGACCGACAAGGCACTGCGGGCGCTTGCGGTCGCCGACGCCGAGCTCTACGCGGTCGGCGACGCCGGCACCGTGCTGCATCGCACGGCGAGCGGTTGGGCGCTCGAGCCGACGCCGAGCCCGGCGGATCTGTACGACGTCGTCGCCGCCGACGGTCGAGTGTTCGCGGTCGGCGATCGCGGGACGCTGCTCGAGCGAACCGCGGGCACCTGGCGTGCGATCGAGACGCACACCGAGGCCGATCTGCGCCGGTTCGACGGCCACGTCGCGATCGGCAAGGGTGGGGCGATCGTCGACTGCGCGTGGTGGGACCGGGAGCAGCGCGAGCGCGCGCGCGTTCCGGCGTGCGTACCGCGGCCATCGCCGACGACCGCGGACCTGCTCGCGACGTTCGGCGGCGAACACGGGACCTGGCACGCGTACGGCGTCGGCGGCGTCAGCCTCGCGGCCGCGTCGGCCGAGCCGATCGAGGCCACGCTCGCGACCCCGATCGTTGGCGATCCGACGATCTCCGCGGCGATCGACAACCACTACCTGACGACGATCAACAACCCTCCGGTCGTCCTCGTCGGCGCGCGCGGCGCAATCGTGTTCGTCTCGCGTGGCCCCGAGGTTCACGCCACGGTGCCGGGCGAGCCCGATCTCGCCGGCGTGGCGAGCGTCGCGCTCGACGGCTTCGCGGTCGGCGCGCGCGGCACGATCGTGCACCTGCAGATGCCCGACGTGCACGTGCCGGTCCTCTTCCTGCTCTGAGTCTCGCGCCGTAGTACGGTCGTGCGGTGGAGAACACTGGTGAGCGAATCGCGCGGATCTTTGCGGCCCAGCAGGCGAACCGCGCCGCGGTGAAGCGCAGCACGGCGGCGCAGCGGATCGCCAAGCTCGATAAGCTGCGCGCCGCGATCGTCGCCCGCGAGCGCGCGATCCGCGACGCGATGTTCGCCGACTTCCGCAAGTCGCCGACCGAGGTCGACATGACCGAGATCTTCGCGGCGCTGCTCGAGATCAAGGACGCCATTCACTCGCTGCCCCGCTGGATGCGGCCGGAGGCCGTGGCGACGCCGATGTCGCTCGTCGGCACGCACAGCGCGGTGCACTACGAGCCGCGCGGGGTCGCCCTGATCATCGGACCGTGGAACTACCCGTTCCAGCTCGTGATCGCGCCGCTGGTCGCCGCGGTGGCCGCCGGTAACTGCGCGATCGTCAAGCCGTCGGAGCTCACCGCGCACACGTCCGCGGTGCTCGCGGAGCTGGTCGCGTCGGTGTTCGCCGAGGACGAGGTCGCGGTCGTCGAGGGCGATGCCGCGGTCGCGCAGCAGCTGCTCGCGCTGCCGTTCGATCACTTCTTCTTCACCGGATCGACGCGCGTCGGCCGGATCGTCGCGCAGGCCGCGGCGAAGCACCTCGCGTCGACCACGCTCGAGCTCGGCGGCAAGTCGCCGGCCGTGGTCGACGACTCCGCCGACCTCGCGAGCACTGCGAAGCGACTCGTGTGGGGCAAGTTCGTCAACGCCGGCCAGACCTGCATCGCGCCCGACTACGTGCTGGTGTCCAGGCGCCGCGAGGCCGCGCTGGTCGCCGCGCTGCGCGGCGCGATCGCCGACGCCTACGGCGCGACCGAGGACGCGCGCCGCGCGAGCCCCGATCTGTGCCGCATCATCGACGACCGTAACTGGAAGCGGTTGACCGCGCTGCTCGACGGCACGGTGTCTGCGGGCGCCAAGGTCGAGGTCGGCGGCGGCCGCGATGCCGGCGAGCGCTACCTCGCGCCGACGGTGTTGACCAACGTCGGCCCGGACACGCCGATCATGAGCGAGGAGATCTTCGGGCCGATCCTGCCGATCCTGACGTACGACTCGTTCGACGAGGTCGCGCCGTTCATCGCCGCGCGCGACAAGCCGCTCGCGCTCTACATCTTCGCGACCGAGCGCGCCCGGATCGACGCGCTGATCGCGAACACCACGGCCGGCGGCACGTGCATCAACGCGACCTTGATCCACTTCGCGAACTCGAACCTGCCGTTCGGCGGCGTCGGCGCGAGCGGGCTCGGCAGCTACCACGGCTTCTACGGGTTCCGCGCGTTCTCGCACGAGCGCGCCGTCCTTCATCAGGGCCGCATCGACCTCGTGAAGCGCGTCTATCCGCCCTACACGGCGAGCGTGAAGAAGATGATGGGCTGGATGTTCAAGCTGTTCACCTGAGCCACGTCTCGACGGCGGCGAGCCGTGGGGCGTAGCCCGGGCCGGCGCCGCGATAGGCATCGCGCGCGGCCGTCGCGAGCTGGCGGGCGCGATCGCCGGGCGGCAGCGCGCGGGCGAGGGCGAACCGGCTCTCGGCGAGATCGGTGGCGTCGGATGGCGACTTCTCGCGCGTCGCGACCGCGCGCTCGAGCAGCGGGATCGCGAGCTCGTAGCGATGGCGCGCGAGCTCGACCTGGCCGAGCCCGTTCCACACGTGCGCGAGCATCGGGTGATCGGGGCCGAGCTGCTTCACGAAGATCGCCTCGGTGCGCTCGTACGCCACGCGCGCGGCGTCGAGGTTGCCCTGCGCGCGCCGCGCCTCGCCGAGGTTGATCATGAGGACGGCGACCTCGAACGAATCCTTGCCGTACGCCTTCTCGTAGATCGCCAGGGCGCGCGGGTAGTTCGCGTCGACGATCGCCCAGCGCTCGAGGTTCTTGGCCTCGATCGCCTGGTTGACCAGGCTCTGGCCGACATCCGGATGATCGGGCCCGAGCGCCTTCTCGCGCATCGCGAGCACCTTCGTCGAGTTCTCGAGCGAGCGCTGGTAGTTGCCGACGCGGTGGTAGATGCCGCCGATGTCGTTGTACGCGTTCGCGACGTCGGGGTGACCGGGGCCGAGCCGCGCTTCGAGGATCGCGATCGCCTGCGCGAAGCGGCGCTGCGCGTCGTCGACTCGATCGAGCATCACGTCGACGTTGCCGAGCGCCTCGATCGACATCGCGACCTCGGTCGAATCGGGCCCGTACGCGGCCTGCTGGATCGCGAGCGCGGATGCGAACCGCTCGGCGGCCGCCGGGTACTTGCCCTCGCGGAACTCGACGGTGCCGAGGTCCTGCTCGATCCGCGCGAACATCGGGTGCTTGTCGCCGACCTCGGCGCGCGCGAGCGCCTTGGCGCGCTCGAGGTGCTCGCGGGCCGGCTTGACCTCGCCGAGCGCGAGGTCGGCCTTGCCGAGATCGATCAGCGCCTCGAGCTCGTCGCCGCGGCCGAGCGCGCGGGCGAGCGGCAGCGCGGCCGCGAAGGCATCGCGGGCGAGCTCCGGGTTACCGGCGCGATCGGCGACCGTGCCGCGCTCGCGCTGGATCGCGAGCTGCTTGTTCGGACGCGAGCCGACGTGCGCGAGCGTGCCCGCGGCGAGTCCGACCCAGCTGTCGGCCATCGCGAACTCCGACGTCAGCTTGGCCTCGACCTCGGCGAGCTTGACGTAGACCTCGACGAGCACGTCGGGGTCGCCGGCGGCCGACGCGTCGCCCGCGGCGGCGAGCAGCGAGGCGCGCGCGTCCTTGCCATGGCCGAGGTCGAACTGCACGCGGGCGAGATCGATCCGCGCGCGCGCGACGAGCGGCGACCAGCCGAGCTTCTGCGCGGCGGCGACCTGGGCATCGAACAGCGGCACGAGCTGCTTGCCGCGCTCGATCGACGTGCCGGCCTCGACCTGCGCCTCGATCGGCTCGAGCTGCGCCTCGATCGCGGTCGCCGCGGCGCGGGTCGCGGCGTCGCGGGGTGGCGGCACCGCGCCGGCGAGCACGGCGACGTCGCTGCACGCGTCGAGATCGGGCAGCGCGAGCGTCGGCGCCGCCTCGACGAGCTTTTGGTCGGCGTGCGCGAACACCGCGACCGTCGTCGCGAGCTCGTCGCGCTTGCGGGTCAGGCACGCCGTCCGCAGATCGAGCATCTGCGTCGTCTGCGTGCCGTGGATGCGGGTCGCCTCGCAGCTCTCGATCGCCACGGTCTCCCAGCGCGTGCGCCACGTCGCGATCGAGCGATCCACCGTCACCACCGCGTCGGCGGCGAACGGCGCGCTGGTCGCGGCGAACGCGCGGGCGACGTCGGCGTACGCGGCCGGAGTCCACACCGCACGGACCGGCGCGCCGGCGGTCGTGCAGTCGGGGCGCGCGACCCCGGGGGGATCGGTCGAGGCGCCGGCGCGTCCGATCGCGAACACCGACGCGATCACCGCGAGGCCGGCGACCGCGCCGCCGACCGCGACCGCGCGCCGCGACGACATCGCGCGCTCGACGGCAGCGACCAGCGTCGCCATGTTGTCCCAGCGTTGCATGGCGTCCGGCAGCATGCCGCGCGCGAGGGCGCGCTCGACGGTACGCGGGATGTTCGCTCTCGCCGGCGCCTTCGGCAGCTCGGCCTTCATCGCCGCGCTGCGCACCGCGAGACACCCGGCCGCGAACGGCTGCTCGTCGTAGATCGCCTCCCACGCGGCGATGCACCACGAGCACTGATCGCTGCGCTCGTCGCTGCGCTCGCCGTCCATCTGCTCGACCGCCATGTACGCGACGGTGCCCATCACGGCGCCGGCCGCGGTCAGATCGCTCGCGAACGCCGACGGGCTCTGCGCACCGGGCTGCGCGACGGCGGGCTCGGCCGGGAGGTCGCCGGCGCGGCGCGCGAGCCCGAAGTCGGTGACGCGCACCCGCCCGTCGTTGCCGACCAGCACGTTGTCGGGCTTGAAGTCGCGGTGCACCAGGCCCGCTTCGTGCGCGGCGCCGAGGCCGCGCGCGGCGGCGAGGTACGTCGCGAGCACCTCGCGCCACGGCCGTTCGCGCTGCCAGTCGCGAAGCGTCTTGCCGTCGACCAGCTCCATCGCGATGTACATCGCGCCGTCGCGCTCGCCGACATCGTGGACCGTGATCACGTTCGCGTGGGTCAGCCGCGCCAGCGCCTGGGCCTCGCGCTGCATCCGCGCTCGCCCGGCCGTCGAGTCGGCGATGTCGTCGGTGTCACGCAGGAGGAGCTTCAGCGCGATCCGCCGATCGAGGACCGGGTCGTAGGCCGCGTACACGATGCCCATGCCGCCACGGCCGAGCGTGTCGAGCACCAGGTAGCGCCCGAGCCGCAGCCCGAACGCCAGCTCCTGCGCCGGCTGCATCGGCTGCGTCTTCTGCTGGTCCGCCGCGGGCAGCGTGTCGAGCAGGTCGAGCTCGTGGCGCGGAAGCGTGCTCGCGTCGTCACTCACCGGGCCGGCCATTGTACCGTGAACGATGCACTTTTTTTTCACGTGTGGTCGTGGTCGTGGCACTCGCGAGCGTCGCGGTGGCTTGTTCGAAGAAGGCCGAACCGGTCGCGACCGACAAGGTCGCCGACAAGGTCGCCGACAAGCCGGCGGACAAGCCGGCGACGCCCAAGGGCGCGTGCAGCTACCTGACCGAGGCCGAGGCCAGCACGGCACTCGGTCAGCCGTCGGAGTACCGGTCCAACGACGGCGGCTCGAACTGCGTGATCGATCCGGTCGCCGAACCATCCGAGAAGACGTCCGTGGTCGACTTCACCGTCGTGGTCGGGGGCGACGCCAAGTCGTACGACTCCTTCGCCAAGACCGCCAAGCCGCTCGACGGCGTCGGCGACAAGGCCGCGATCGACGCGACGCCGCTGATGGCCACGGTCGCCACGGTGAAGGGTGCGAACCTCGTGAAGTTCACGGTCTCGGGCCCGAGGCCGCCGACCCGGTGGCGATCAAGGCCTTCGCCGAGGCCGTGTTCAAGCACCTGTGACCTGGCACGACTAGCCGATCAGGGAGTGTGGGCGCAGCCCGTGGCTGCCTACGTTGCGAGCGTGCAAGAGATCCTCGAACCCGACCAGCCCGACCGCGCATCGATGGTGCGCGCGCTGCGCGATCTCGAGGCAGCGCGCGCGCGCGTCGAGCGCGATGCGCGCAACGTCCACGACGTGACCCGGCAGAAGCTCGTCGGCGAGCTGCTCCCGGTGCTCGACAACCTCGACCGCACGATCCGGGCCGCGCGTGACAGCCGCGACGCGCCGGCGGTGCTCGAGGGTGCGCAGCTCGTGCGGGCCCAGCTCGAGACCGTGCTCCGCGGCTACGGCGTCGCACGGATCGACGTGGCCGGTGCGCGCTTCGACCCCGCGATCCACGACGCGATCAGCGTGATCGGCGTGCGCGATCCGGCGCAGCACGCGATGGTGATCGATCAGATCGAGCCGGGCTATCGATTCGGCGACACGCTGCTGCGGCCGGCCAAGGTCGTCGTCGGTCGCGCGCTGGTCTAGCTCGCCTGGTCCCAGCGCCACAGCGCGCGCAACCCGGATCGGCGAACGCGGGCGGCGAGCGCGCGCCACGGGACGAGGTTCGCGGCGACCGGATCGCGGCTCGGCGTCTCGCCGTCGACGCCCCAGCGAGGCTCGACGTCGGCGCCGTCGGTGAACGTGCCGAACCAGCGGTCCCACACGATGAAGACGGCGCCGAAGTTGCGGTCGCGGTGCGCGTGGATCGCGCTGTGGTGGACGCGGTGCCAGGCCGGCGCGTTCAACACGAGGCCGAACACGCCGAGCGTCCGCGGGTATCGCGCGTGCGTGAAGATCATCCCGGCCGCCTGGAGCGGCAGCAGCACGACGAACATCACGACCGGCACGCCGGCGAGCGCGAGCAGCAGGTGGAACGGGAAGCCGGTCAGCGGCCCGAGCACGCCGAGCCGGAAGTTGAGCGACAGGTTGTACTCGGGCGACTGGTGGTGGACCGCGTGCATCGCCCACATCACCGGCAGCGCGTGGGACGCGCGATGCGACAGGTACTCGGCGAGATCGATCGCGACGAACCCGGCGATCCAGGTCCACCACGAGCCCGACCACGTCCAGCCGACGCGATCGGCGACCGCCGCGTAGCCCGCGATCAGCGAGCCCTGGATCAGCGCGACCGACAGCGTGCGCAGCGCGCCGCAGCCGAGGTTCGACCACGTCCATCCCGGCGTCGCGATCGGTCGCCCGCGCCGGCGCGCGATCCGGATCTCCCATGCGAGCAGCACGAGGATCCCGACGCCGAGCAGCGCCGACGCCGCGATCACGGGTACCCACGTGCTCATGCGCTGGACTATGGGCGATTTCGCCGCCGACTCGTTGTCGAACGATCTGCGATCTGGTTTCGTGGCGGTGATGTTGGTGTATCGGTTGGCGGGTCTGGTCCTTCTCCTCGGCTGCGGCGCGGTGCGCAAGCCCCCGGAGCCTTCGCGGCGGCTCGACCTCCACGCGGACGGGGAGATGTTCGAGACCGATCGCGGCTATCGGTTCGCGGTCCTCCAAGAGCCGGCGGCGAAGCTCGTCGCGCTCGACGTGCGGTACCCGGTCGGCGCCGCCGACGATCCGCCCGGCAAGGAGGGGCTCGCGCACCTCGTCGAGCACCTGATGTTCGACATCGAGTTCACGCGCGGCGAGACGCGGACCTCGATCGGCGCCGAGCTCGGCCGGATCTCGATCGGCTACAACGCCGAGACCCGGCTCGACTCGACGACCTATACGGTGCTCGCCGAGCCCAAGGCACTCGACGAGCTCCTCGAGCTCGAGGTCGATCGGCTCGCGGTCGGCTGCGCCGGGCTGTCACCGGAGATCGTCGCGCGCGAGCGCGAGGTCGTGATCAACGAGCTCCGGCAGAACCAGGGCGTCTCGGGCGCCGACCTCCAGCGCCAGCTCACCGAGGCCGTCTATCCGGCGGGCCACCGGTATCGCCGCGTCGACTCGATCGACACGGTCGCCAAGCTCGAGCTCCCCGATGTCTGCGACTTCATCAAGACCGCGTATCGCCGCGGCAAGGCGATGGTGGTCGCGAGCGGCATGGTCGACGCTCACGCGGTCCGGCTCGCGGCGACCCGGTACTTCATGCGGCTCGGCAAGCGCGACCTCACCCCGTCGCCACCACCGCCGGTCGCCGAGGCGCGCCCGGGGACGCAGCGCGTGAAGGTCGACATCGACGAGCCGACGCTGGTCGTGACGTGGCCGCTGCCGCGTATGGCGACGATCCAGTATCGGCTGTTGCGCCTCGGCTGGAGCGCGATCGGCCCGCGGCTCGCCGGCATGGGGTTCGAGTTCGGCTGGGGCCACTCGCCGTCGACCTGGATCATCGGCGGGGCGTACGCGCCGGTCCTCGCGGTCAGCGTGACGCTCGCGTCGGCCGATCACCTCGACGATGCGATCGACGCCGCCGAGAAGGCCGCGGCCTACGCGGCCCGCGCGGTCTATCGACCCGGCGACGGCCCCGAGTCGATCGCGTGGCGCAAGCGCATGGAGGGGGGCGTCGAGTCGCTGCTCGCGAACTGGGAGCTGCTCGGCTCGCGCAACGCGATGTTCGCCGACTACATGCAGTTCGATCCCGACCACGGCTCGCTCGTCGCGCGCGTCGCCGAGCTCGTCGGCACGCATCCGTCGACGGTGCACGACCTGATCGAGCAGTGGCTGACGCCGGCACGCGCGCACTACCTGCTGCTCGAGCCATCGGGCAAGCCCTCGGCGCACGCGCAGCTCGGCTACGCCGGCGGCGCGGCCGAGCATCCGACCCCGGTCGACGGCGCGCTCGCGGACAAGCCGCTGGACGTCCCGGTCGACGGCCTCGCGATCGCCACCGAGCGCTACAAGCTCGGCAACGGGCTCTCGGTCATCCTGTGGCCACACGGCGACGCGCCGCTCGTCCATGGTCGCCTCGTGATCGACTCGGGGCTCGCGCACGATCCGATCGGCAAGGAAGGCGCCGCGTCGCTGGTCGGGGCCGACGGCGTCGATGTCGACACGCTGGTGTTCTCCGAGCGCGACCTCGCGATCCGGCCCGACGAGACGATCTTCTCGCTGGCCTCGAACCTCCGCTCGCCCCAGGTCACGCTGTCCGACGAGGACAGCAAGTTCCTCGTCGGCCGGCTGCGCCAGGGGCGCGCGAAGGAGCGCGCGAGCTACAACCTCGCGATCGCCACCGCGCTGTACGGCGCGGGCCATCCCTACGCGCGACCGACGCTCTCGGAGAACAGCCTCGCGAACCTGTCGACCGACGTCGTCACGACCTGGGCGCGCACGCACCTCGTGCCGAAGAACGCCACGCTGATCCTGGCCGGCAAGTTCGACGCCGAGCTGATCAAGAAGCACATCGCGTACGACCTCGATCAGGTGTCCGCCGGAAGCGACTCGCCGGATCGCTCGGAGCCGGCGCACACGACGCGCGGGTTCGTCGCCGGCGCCACCGAGAAACCGTCGCTCACTGTCGAGCTCGCGGCGCACTTCGTGAGCGGCACCGGCATCGACCGCGACTACCCCAAGCGGCTCGTGCTCGAGCAGGTGCTCGGCTCGCAGCTCGCGCGCCTGCGCAGCACGGATGCCCTGACCTACGGCTTCGGTGCGAGCTACAGCCCGCGTCGCGCCGGTGGGCTGTGGACGATCGGCGGCGAGGCCAACGCGGCGCGTGCGTTCGAGGCGGCGAAGGCACTGATGGTCACGCTCGCCGAGATGCGGCGCGATCCCGAGACGTATCGCGCCGCGTTCGTGCTCGGTCGCCAGCAGGCGCTCGAGGCCGTGCTGGTCGGCGCGACGAGCTCGGCCGCGATCGTCGATCGCCTCGAGCTGATCGCGCGGTTCCACCTCACGGATGACTACTACGACACGGTCGCCGACGAGATCGCCGCGCTCACGCTCGCCGACTTCCACAAGTTCGTCGTCCGGGAGCTCGCGGACAAGGCGCTGGTGCTCGGCGCGTTCGGCAACCGCGAGGTCGTCGATGCGGCCCTCGCCGGCGCCCATGTCGCTGAAAAGCCGTGACACGCGCGGCGTGTCGCTCCGCCCACGCCCGTCGGTAGCTGCTTGATTCTGCTCGAGAATCGAACTGGCGCAGGTGGTGCAGCTCCTCCTGCACGATGCGTAAGTACTTACCGATCGCCGTGTTCTCGCTGGCTTCGTCCTCGAGCTTTGCCCTGCCGCCCCACGCGGCACCGGGCCTGGTCCCGGGCGCCAACCACCACACCGGGGACGCGGGGTTCGTCGCCGATCTCGGCCGCGAGCCCAAGGCGGGCGAGGAGAAGCTGCGCATGCACGAGCACTTCGTCGCGGTGCGCACGCGGCTCGCCGCCGGCACGGCGACGCGCCCGGAGCTCGTCGCGAAGCGCCAGAAGCTGCTCGCGTTCCTCGATGCCTACATCGCGAAGGGCACGACGCCGGACAACGCGCACCTGCCGTGGCGCACGCCGGTGTTCATCGACGATCAGCACACGATCTGCGCGGTCGGCTATCTGATCGAGCAGTCGGCCGGCCACGCGCTCGCCGAGAAGATCGCGCAGAGCCACCGCTACTCGTTCATCGAGGACATCGCGAAGGACATGCCCGAGGTGCGCGCGTGGGTCGCCGAGTCCGGCTTCACGCTCGACGAGCTCGGCCAGATCCAGCCCGGCTATCAGGGCCCCGAGGTGCTGCTGTGGCGCACGTGGGACCTCGCGAAGACGGCGGGGCCCGACGACGATGCCGACGACGATCGCTTCGTCGCGGACGGCGCCTACACCAAGGCCGGCCTCGTCGGCATGATCGCCAAGCACCGCATGGAGGGTGACTGGGTGCGCCGCTCGACCGATCCGGAGAGCGACCGCGTGGTCGGCAAGGGCACGTTCCACCACGGCAAGGGCACGTGGACGAGCTTCTACGAGAGCGGCACGCCGATGGCCACCGGCGACTACGTGCGCAACAAGCCGAGCGGCGCGTGGCAGTTCTTCCACGAGAGCGGCAACCTCGCGGCCGAGGGCTCGTTCGACAAGGGCCAGCGCGTCGGCAAGTGGCGCTTCTACTACGACACCGCGGACAAGACGCCGATCGCGATCGGCGCGTTCGCTAGCGACGGCTCGGTCTCCGGCAAGTGGCGCCACTTCGACGCCAGGGGTGGCTTGCTCGCGACGTCGGTCGTCGACACCCCGGACTCGTGGCACAAGGAGAAGCAGCTGTTCTGGTCGGTCGGCTACCTGCTCGACGTCGTGCCGACCGCCGATCGCATCCACCACCTGATCCACCAGGGCTCGATCGACGGCGGCGAGATCCGGCTCGACGAGCTCACCACCGGCGACGGCAAGGAGCGGATCTACCTGCGCGGCGATGACGTGTTCGACGTCGACGGCCACAAGCTCGTCGCGGTCGACGGCGGCTGGTTCTCGAGTGACTGCAAGTGGAGCAAGGCACGCAAGCGCGCGGCGCACGGCGGCGACATCTCGGCGCTGCACGGCCTGATGTTCCACGACGCCGAGCAGGCCTGCACCGACGGCGGCACGTTCGTTCCCGAGGCGCGCGCGCAGCGGATCTCGACGCTGGTCGACTCGATGCAGGAGGTGCGCTCGGCGAGCCCCGAGTTCATCACCGAGCTCGCGCTCGGTCACCGCAATGCCGCGACCGACCTTCCCGACCTGCTCGCGGCGAACATGAGCCTCGACATCGAGTGGCCGCACGTCGACGGTCGGTTCACGCTGGTCTACGGAACGCTGCCGGGCTATCGCAAGAACTACTGAGTCACCAGGTAGACGTCGACGACCGCGCCGGTCGCGCCGCCGCGGAGCATCGCGAGGCCGCGCTCGCCCTCGCAGTCACCGCGCGCGTTGCATCGCGTATCGCGGTGATTCGCGAGCGGGATCGAGAGGACGCGATCGGCGAGCGGCGTCAGCTCGTCGGGCGTGCTGTGGCGATCGTGGTTTCGATCGGCCCACAGGAGGAGCGACGCGAACGCCGGATCGTCGCGGTCGAGCCTGCCGTCGTGGTTGGCGTCGAGCTCGGCGAGCGCGACGAACCCGTTCGCCGCGCCGGTCGCGTCGCCGAACAGCTCGGCGCCGCTGTCGATCCGGCCGTTGCCGTCGCGATCGAGCGCGATCCACGGGGTCGTCGCGGTCGGCCAGTCGCTCGTGACCGGCTGGCCCGGCACGAACGCGAAGGTCCCGGCGCTGGCCGCGAGCTCGATCGGCTCGCCGGCGAACGCGACGACCAGCGGCGTGCTGCACGCCTGGTGCTTGGTGGTCGCATCGCAGTACGCCGTGACGCCCGCACGCTGCTCCACCGTGAGGCTCGCGAGGTGCTCGTCGATGTCGACCTTGGCCTGATCGACCTCCTGGACGCCGCCGCGCGTCGGCATCGGGATCAGGCCGGCGCACGGGTTCTCCGAGCGGAGCTGGCACACCGCCTTGACGTTCGTGCGCTGGACGCTGGTGAGCGCGCCGAACCACCGCGCCATCTTGCCGACCCGCGCGGGGGGCCGCTTCGGCGGCGGCAGCGTCGCGATCGGCGGCGTGATCTCGGGGATCGTGGTCGGGGGCACGATCGACACCGCGGGGGCGACCACGGTTGCAGGCCTGGCCGAAGAAATCGGCGGCGGCGGTGCGATCGTGGGCTCCGCGCGTTCGCACCCGACGAACAGGCCGATTCCGAGCACGATTCTGGACAATTGCATCCGACGCCCAACGCACGGCGCGCGGGTTCGATCTCAGCGGCCGACGATGCGCTTCCAGAACCCGGGCCGCGGAGCGGGAGCCGGCTCGCCGGCGACGAGCGCGTCGCGCATGGCCGCGGCGGTCGCGAACCGCTGGTCGCGATCGCGGGCGAGCGCGCATGCGACGATCGCGTCGAGCCAGGCCGGGACCTCGGGACGCCGCGCGCGCGGATGGCGCTCGAGCTCGCCGGTCATCACCTTGTGGAGCAGGTCGCGCTTGGTCTCGTAGGTGTAGGGCCAGGTGCCCGTCAGCGTCTCGAACATCACGACCCCGAGCGAGAACAGATCGGCGCGCGCGTCGACCTTGGTCGGATCGAGGTACTGCTCCGGGCTGATGTAGAACGGCGTCCCGAGCAGCGCGTCGGGCGACGTGAGGTCGAGATCGTCGTCGGCCTTGGCGAAGCCAAGGTCGAGGATCTTCACGCCGTCGCCGCCGGTGATGAAGATGTTCGCGCTCTTGAGATCGCGATGGATCACGCCGCGCGCGTGCAGCGCGACGAGCGCGTCGAGCACGGCGAGCGCGATCGCCTGCACGCGCTCGACCACGAGCGGCCCCTCGGCCTTCCGGATCGCGTAGAGGTCGCGTCCCTCGAGGCGATCCATCTCGATGAACGCGCAGCCGTCCTCGGTGACGCCGGCGTCGTGGACCGCGACGAACGCGGCGTGACCGATGCCGGCGGTCTCGCGCGCCTCGCGGACGAACCGCGCGCCGAGCTCGGCGTCGGTCGCGAACCGCTTGTGGATCACCTTCAGCGCGATCTCGCGCCGCAGCACCGGGTGGCGCGCGACGTACACCGCGGCCATGCCGCCGACACCGAGCAGCTCGCCGAGCACGTACTTGCCGACGATCGTCTCGCCGGTCCGGCGCTCTGGGCACACCTCGGGTCCACCGTCGTGGTGGATCTCGCACAGCATGCACCCGGCCATCACGCCACGGTATCAGCCTTTGGCGATCGCGCGCGCGCGCCGGGCGACGCCGAGGAAGCCGTGCTTGGTGGCGTCGGCGGCGATCGCGGCGGCCTCGACGCGCCCGGCGGGACCGGCGAGCGTGGCGTGCGCGAGCCGCGCTTCGTACGCGAGCGGCAGGTAGTGCGGGATCGATTCGTCGCGCAGCTGGTCGAGCCGGGCGAGCGCGCGCACGACATTGCCCTCGGCCGCATCGAGCCGCGCCGCGGTGATCTGCAGATCGACCCGGATCCGGAAGATCTGGATCTCGTCGGGCCGCGTGTGGTCGAGCGCGGCGCGGGCCTCGGCGAGCTTGCCCTGATCGAGCAGCCCGCGCGCGATCAACGCCCACGCGTGGGCCTCGTCGCCGCGGGCACCGCGGAGCGCCAGCTCGGGTTGGACTCGCATCGCGGTCGCGACGGCGCGCGCGGGCTCGTGCTCGTCGAGATCGAGCATCGC
>JBBQEX010000025.1:0-102725 GCA_038321315.1 Haliangiales bacterium
GCAGCTGAGGAGCGGCTTCCGTTGGTCGTGTCTTCCTGGCAGTCTTCTTCATGGCGGTCTTTCCGGTTGAGCTCCGAGAATCCTCTCGGGGTCGGTTTGACCGCCACCTCAAATTTCAACAGGGATCGGGACTACGCCCGATCTCGTCGAGGTCCATCCCGATGGCCGGTTCCCCGACATGCCCCGCGCGATGGGCATGGTGATCCTGCGCCGCGCGATGTGGCTCAATCCGCGCGACCAGGCGAGCGACCCGCTGTCGCTCCGCGTCGTGTTCGCCGGCCGCGCCGAGGTCACGCTCGACGAGCTCGGCGATTGGAGCTGACAGTCTACTCGCGGTGATCGCGCACGGTCGGGCCCTGCTCGGTGGGCGCGACGACCTCGCGATGGTCGCGCACCGTCGTCGAGCCACCCGCGGTCCACTGACCGTCGATCCAGTGCCACGAATTGCCGCGCCGCTCCCAGCGGCCGTCGTTCCACGCGTAGCCGCCGCGCGTGCGATCGAAGTGACCTTCGATCCACGCCCACTGATCGCCGTGCGACTCCCAGTGGCCGGCGACCCACACGAAGCCGTCGCGCGACTCGGGTGTGCGCTCGAGCTTGGGTGCCGGCGGCTCGGTGTAGACCACCTTCGAGCTCTCGAGCTCGAGGTGACCCATCACGTGACAGGCGCCGAGCGCCATCGCCACGACCACCCGAGCGAGCTTCGTCCCCACGGTGGAGACGATACACGCGCCGCCTCGCTTAGTGGCGATGATCGCGAACGGTCGGTCCCGCGGGCGCGTCTTCCCACGTGCCGTCCGTGAACACCCACGCGTTGCCGCGGAGCTCCCAGCGACCCTCGACGTAGCGCTTGTTCGCCTTCTCGCGCTCCCAGCGACCGGTCATCCACTCGTACTTGCCGCCGGCCCAGGCCCAGTGACCCGAGACCCAGACAAAGCCGGCCCGACCGTTCTCGTGGGCCTCGACGCGGATCGCCGGCGGAGCCGGCTGCACGACGACGACGGGCTCGCGGTGATCGCGAACCTCGACGCCGCCCTGCGGCGCCGGGCCCTCACGGTGATCGCGAACCTCGACGCCGCCCTGCGGCGCCGGGCCTTCGCGGTGATCGGTGACGACGACGCCACCGCTCGCACCCCAGGTGCCTTCGATCCAGTGCCACGACGTGCCGCGCTTCTCCCAGCGGCCCTCGCTCCACATCATGTTCGCGCGCTCGCGCTCCCAGCGGCCATCCATCCAGACCCACTGGTTGCCGCTCCAGTTCCAGCGACCGCGGACGAATACGAAGCCACTGCGGGGCGGCGGCGCCTCGACGCGCGGCGCCGGGGGCTCTTGCACGACGTCGACGTCGGCGTCGGAGTGGACGGTCATGCCACCGCTGCCGTGGACGACGCACGCGGGTGTCGCGAGGGCGACGAGGAGGCCAAAGCCAAGGCTCGAGAACATCTGTGTCTTCATCTGAGTCTCCTTAAGTGAGATCCGCTGGACGGCCATGTCCCCGGATTTATTCAAGCGTGCGGACAGTAAGTGCCCGGCTGATCGCTGTCAAACGCGAGAACCCGGCGCGGCTTACACCAAGGACTCACCCGGTCAGTGGTTCGCATCACTTCGCGGTGGGTTGTGCCGCGGAACTGGGGTCTGATGCGCGCCATGCGATTCGCCCTGGTGCTGGCAGTTGTCGTCGCGGCCTGCGGTGGTGGTGGTGGTGACAAGGTGACGGTCGACGCACCCGGCACCGGCATCGACGCACCACCCGATGCCCCGGAGATCGCGCCGGTGTTTCGCAACCCGGTCACGCTGCCCGACGATCAGCTCGCGGTCCAGGCGCTGCAGATCATCGGCGCCGACGTCGGTGGCGCGCAGTCCGCGTCGTGCAACTCGTGTCACGGCATGACGCGCACGAGCATCGGCAAGTGGAAGGCGCTCTCGGATACGGCGATGGCGAGCTGCTTCACCGATCTGACGATCGCGACACCGGCGAGCGCGCTGGCGATGATCGACTGCATGCGGTCGATGCCCGGGATCTCCGACAGCGACTTCATGACCCAGAAGCTCGGCGTCTACGCGAGCGCCGGTCGTCTGCCGTGGTTCCGGTTCCTGTTCAAGCGCGCCTACGGCCCCGCGGCGTTCCAGGCGCAGCTCGACGTGTTCGAGTCGTCGGCGGCGATGCCTCGCGGCGACACCGTGACGCCGCTCACGCAGCCGCAGTTCGACATCGTCGCCGAGTGGTTCGCGCGCGGCGTCCCGCAGCTCGCGGCCAACCTCACCGACGGTCAGGGCAGCGTGTGCACCGCCGGGATCTCGGCCGACGTCGCGGCGCACGTGACCGCGATGCACACGATGGGCTGGCAGCAGAAGAACGCCGACAATACGGTGGCGATGTACGGCTGCGGCGCGGCGACCGATCCGAAGCTGTGTCTGCAGGATCATGCGCTCGCGACCACGCACGCGTACGGCACCGGCTGGGATCTCGCGAGTCGCGGTCACGCCCGGCTGCTCAAGGACGTCACGTACAAGTCGTTCTACTGGACGCGCAGCTCGCCCGATGGTCGGTTCATCGCGCACGGCTCGTACGATCCGGGCTCGTACGTCATCGATCTCCAGCGCGACGTCGTCGTCACGGTCAACAACACGCAGTACGACCCGGGGTTCTTCCCCGACGGTGCGGGCTGGGTGTTCCAGGGCGGCCAGAACGGCACCCCGAAGAACAACGTGTGCTCGATGAGCGTGTTGACGTCGGATCCATCGGTCGTGACGATGACCGAGTCCGCGTGCACCCGCGCGAGCTCGATGGGGCTCTACCAGCACGTCGGGCGCGCGCTCGACGGCGGTGACTACTTCGCGATCGACGGTCAGTTCAACAACGACAACGGCGGCCACTCGCTCACCGAGGGCGATCCGCCGGCTGACTTCGACAACCAAGCCTATCTCGACTTCACGCCGATGGTCTACGACGGCGCGAAGTTCACGACCAAGGCGTACACCGACACCAAGACGCCCTACGAGGGCGACTGGGTGTTGTCGCCGTCGAGCAAGCTCGTGATCTCGCGCGTCGCCGGTGCCGGCGGTGCGCAGCAGGGCTTCGCGCTCTACAAGGTCACCCAGACGCCGTCGGGCGCGACCTACACGACGAGCATCTCGAAGATCGCGCGCTACTGCACGACCGGCGCGAAGCCGAACTTCTCGTTCGACGAGCGCTTCATGACGTTCCACCACTACGTCACCGCCGCCGACTACGCCGAGCTCGGCTTCGCGAGCGCCTCGGATGCCGGGTTCCAGGCCTACCTCGCGAAGGGCGCCGCGAACCTCTACGTCATGGAGCTGACGACCGGCGTGGTCACCCGGATCACGAACGTCGCGCCCGGCCAGTACGCGCTGTACCCGCACTTCCGCAGCGACGGCTGGATCTACGCGGTCGTGCGCGACACGAACCTCGGTCACGAGTACTTCGTGGCGCACGACGGCGCGCTGATCCTCGGCCAGTAAGGAGTACACTCGTCGCGGGCGGCTCCGGGTGTGCTTGGCGGCTCGTCCTCCAGCGCACCCACTCTCCGCCCACCTCTATGGATCTCAGGACCCTGATCCTGGCCCGGACGAACACCGTCGTCCTCGATCCCGATCGCGTGGCGTCGGCGGCGACCCGCCCGAGCCGCGACGCCGACTTCGATCGTTTCGAGGACGACCTCGCGCAGCTCGGCTACGTGATGAGCCTCGATCTCACGATGACGATGCGGCGGCTACCGCACCAGGCGATCGAGGAGCTGCGCGCGTGGATCCTCGCGACGCTCGGTGGGCTCGGTGCGCACCCGAGCGTCCCGCTGTATCGCGGGTTCCCCGACGCCCCGACGTACGCGCGGCGATCGCTCGCGTGGCTCGCCGCGCGACGGATCCAGCCGTGCCCGTGGTGTGCGCGCGATCGCGAGCTCGGAGCGCTCTCGCCGTGCGGTCACCTCGTGTGTCGCGAGTGCTGGGCCGGCGGCACCTACGCCGGTTGCCCGGTGTGCCATCGCCGCGTCGCGGTCGATCCGTTCCTCGCGTGGGACGCGGCGAGCGCCGACGCGCTGATCGGCACCGACGGCAAGCTGCGCCTCCTGTTCCTCGGCTTCGATATGGTCGGCGTCGCGCGCGATCGGTTCGAGCGCCTGATCGGATCCGGCGAGCCGCTGTCCGCCGACGAGCGGCACGAGGTCGAGGCCGTGATCGACGAGCTCGGGCCCAAGGTCGCGCGCTGGTTGCCCCGCGCGATCGCGCGCCCCGAGACGATGGCGATCGCGGTCGCGCGGCTGTGGACGGTCGCGCCCGATCGCGCCGCGATGGCCCGCGGCACGACCGCGCACCTGGCGACCGCGACCGACGTGCTGCGCGTCGCCGTCGTCCTCATGGGCGGGCCACCGACACTCGCCGAGCCGCTGCGCCTGCGATCGGTGTCGCGCGGATTGCGGCGCGCGATCCTCGATGCGCTCGATCGGCTGCCGGCCGACGAGGTCGTCGACCATGTCAGCCGCCGGCGCGGCCTGTGGAAGCGCGTCGGCGAGCGGCTACATCCGTTCGAGGAGGCGGCGCGGCGGCCGACCGCGACGCTCGCGTTCGCGGTCGCGCGCGGCACGCGGCTGGCGACCGCGACGTTCGCCGAGGCGGTCCAGGCGAGCGCGACCACGGTGACCACGGTGCGCCGGGTCGGCGACTCGCTGCAGCTCGCGGCGTGGGCGGCGCCGGTCGAGGACGGCCTTCGCCGCGGCGACACGCTGCTCGCGATCGCGCGCCTCGCGCAGCGTCCCACGCAGCTCCTGCGCCGCGCCGATCACGTCCTGCGCGTGGCGGCCGCGAGCGCCCCGGCGACCATCCCCGACGTGATCGCCGCGATCCGCACCGCGATCCGCCGGGGCGAGCCGCGCGGGTTGATCGGGCTCGCTCACCACTTCGCCGCGCGCGCCGATGCGCCGGCGATCGCGGTGTGCGAGGCGATCCGTGGCGAGCTGGTCGCGCGGGCCGAGGCGCGCAAGCTGTTCCCGCGCGCGGTGATCGATCGCGACCTCGCACCCGCGCTCTGGGAGATCGCCGCGATCCATGCCGCGGCGCGCGCCAACGTGATCTATGTCCGCGAGCCCGACGGCAGCTTCACGACGATCCGCCGGCGCGAGACCGAGGCCGCGCTCGCGCGCCTCGCTCGACTGACGGACGGCCCCGACGACGGCAAGCTCGCGGCGCTCCCGACCACCGACGCGCCGACGCTCGGCCCGAGCTTCGAGCTCGCCGCGCTGATCGGCGAGCTCGCGATCTGACTACGAGGCGAACAGCTGGCGCATCGCGCCGGTCAGCACCGCCAGCGAGACCGGCTTGTCGACCACCGCGGCGCGCCCGAGCGTCGCGGCCCAGTCCGCGCCGAGGTGCTCGCGCGAGCCGGTGCACAGGACGATCGGGAGATCCGCGCGGATCGCGCGGAGCTCGGCGGCGAGCTTGTCACCCGGCAGCGCGCGCATCGCGAGATCCGTGATCACGAGGTCGAAGGCCGTCGGGCTCACCTTGACCACCGCGAGCGCGTCGTCGCCGCTGTGGCAGACGCGGACGCGATAGCCGAGCCGCTCCAGCCGTCGCTGCATCGTGTCCGCCAGATCGCGCTCGTCGTCGACGACCAGGACGCGCTCGGTGCCGCGCTGCGCCTCCTCGAGGACCTGCCCCGACGAGTCGCGCGTGGCGCCGAGCAGCGGCAGGTGGATCGCGAACGTGCTGCCCTTGCCGATCGCGCTCGTGACCTCGATCGCCCCGCCGGCCTTGGTCACGATGCCGTGAACGGTCGCGAGCCCGAGCCCGGTGCCCTCGCCCTCCTCCCGCGTCGTGAAGAACGGCTCGAAGATGCGCTCCTGCACCTCGGGCGACATCCCGGCGCCATCGTCGGTCACGCTCAGCCGCGCGTACGGCCCGGCCGCGAGCCCCGGGCACCTCGCCGCGGCCTGATCGTCGAGCACGACGCGCTCGATCGCGATCTCGATCGTGCCCGGGCGGCGCTCGCCGATCGCCTTCCACGCGTTCGTGCACAGGTTCATGACGATCTGGTGGATCTCCGTTGGATCGGCGAGCACGTTCGCCTCGACGTCGAGCCGATCGTGCAGCACCACCGTGGCCGGCAACGTCGCGCGCAGGAGCGCGAGCGCCTCGCGCACGATCGGCTCGAGCAGCATCGGCTTGGGGCTCGCGAGGCTCTTGCGGCTGAACGCGAGGATCTGCTTGACCAGCATCGCGGCGCGGTCGGTCGCGCCGAGGATCTTCTGCATGTCGTCGCGCAGCGGCGAGCTCTGCGGGAGATCCTCGACGACCATCTCGCTGTAGCCGACGATCGCGCCCAGCATGTTGTTGAAGTCGTGTGCGATCCCGCCGGCCAGCGTGCCGATCGCCTCGAGCTTCTGGCTCTGGCGGACCCGGCGCTCGAGCTCGCCGCGCTCGCGCTCGCCGCGTTTGCGCTCGGAGATGTCGCGGGTACAGCTGATCGTGCCGATCACGGTCCCCCGAGCGTCGTACATCGGCATCATCGACGACTCGACGCTGACCACGTGGCCGTCGGCGTGCAGCATCTCGAGCTCGACGACGACCTGGTGCGACCCTGTGAGCCCCGCGGCCCCGATCGCGGTGCGCGCGCGCTCCGTGAACTCTGGCGTGACCAGCGGCGGCCGCGCTCCGAGGATCTGCGCAGGCGTATAGCCGAGCAGGCGGAACACCGACGGGCTCACGTACGTCAGCTCGCGCTTCGGATCGACGACCCAGATCACGTCGACGACGTGTTCGGCGAGCAGCCGGTACTTCTCCTCGGACTCGCGCAGCGCGGCGTAGCGCGACTCGAGTAACGCGAACGTCTTGTCGAGCGATCCGTGCAGGCGCTCGAGCTCGCCGTACAGCCGGGTCGGCGGTCGCTTCGACGGCTCGCTGTCGCTCACCTCGCGCGCGAGCTGCTCGAGCTCGCGGAGCGGTCGCAGCACGATCCGGCGCAGCAGGAGGTAGAGCGCGACGACGAGCAACAGGTCGAGCACGAGGATCCGGACGACCATCCAGACCAGCCGGCTGCGGAGGTCGGCGTCGACGAAGCGCGGCGTCGCGAGCACGCTCACGGTCCCGACCACGTTGTCGTTGGCCACGATGTCGCGCTTGTCGACCAGGAGCCCGTCGTGCGCGAGGTCGCCAACCAACGCGACCGGCCGCCATGCCGCGTCTCGCGCGCGTGCCTCGATCCGCGATCCGGTCGGCGACGACGCATCGATCGCCGAGACCACGACGGCCGCGACCGCGTGCTCCGCCATCACGCCCTCGATCACCTTGCCGATCTGCGGGCGATCGAAGTTCCACACCGGCAGCGAGAGGGCGAGCGCGGTCTGATCGGTCGTCGTCCGCAGGTCGGCGCGCAGCCGCGTGCGCTGCCGCGCGGCCTCGGAGAGATGCTCGCGCACGCCGGTCGCGGCGAGCAGCACGCTCGTCACGATCACCAGCCCGGCGATCACGAGGACCGCGATCGAGCGCTTGGGCTTGCCGGTCGTCACGGCGCGACCCTCGGATCGAACCACAGCCGCGAGTCGGCGAACGGCGTCTCCGGGCCGACGTTGGGATTCGGGATCTCGAACACGCGGCGAGTCGGAAGGTGCAGGAGGTCGACCTCGGCGGCGTGGAACCTCGTGAAGATCCGATCGTAGGTGCCGTCGTCGATCATCTCGAACATGCCGACGCGCGCGCGCTCGGCGAGCCGCTCGCCCTCGGGGTTCTTCGCGAACCAGAAGTACATCGGCAGCGGGTAGTACAGCATCAGCGTGTCCTCGATCGCGAGCTCGGGGATCGCCGGGTGGTGGACGTCGTACTCGCCGAGGATCTCGACCGCGGCGCGGAGAAATCCGTCGAACCGATGGTTCGCGAGCATGTCGAACAGGCCGTCGTAGCTCGACCCGGTGACGACGTCGAAGTGGCTCGCACGCAGGATGTCGACGTCGAGCCAGCCGAGGCCCTGCCCGATGCTGAGCTCGCGAAGCTCGTCGAGCGTGCGGACCGCGGCGTAGCGGGCGCGATCCTTCGCGCGGATCAGGAACACGCAGTAGCCACCGAGGTTCTTGTCGACCGGGATCCGGATCGGCGTCAGCGTGCGCTCGAACTCCGGGGTGGTGCCGAGGTACATCACGGTGAGCTTGCCGCTCGCGTGCTGGAGCTCGGCCGCCTGGCGGTTCTCCGACATCTCGATCGCCGGAACCATCACGAACGGGCCGTAGCGATCGACCGTGCGCTCGAGCGCGGTCCGCAGGATCTCCCACTGGTAGTCGTAGCGGCGATCGGCCTGCGACTCGGGGGCGTTGAACACGTACGCCATCGCGCCGTCGCGGCGCGGCATCTCGACCAGGGCGGGCGGCGCGATCGGCGAGGGCTCGTCCGCCGGCTCGGGGGCCGAGCACGCGACAAGCGCCACCACCACGACGCACGCGAACCCACCCATGCCACCGACGAGCGTATCAGCTCAGCTCTCGAAGCGAAATCGCACGAGCCCGATCGTCGCGAACAGCACGGAGAACCCGACGAGCGCGCCGATCGACGGCAGGATGTCGACCAGCGTGGTGCCCTGGCGCACGAGCACCGCGTGATAGGCATCGAGCGCCCAGGCGTGCGGCGTCGCGAGGCCGATCGTCTTCATGCCGGGTGGCATGAGCAGGCGCGGGAACATGCAGCCGCCGAGCAGCCCCATGACGAGCAGGACGACGGAGCCGACGCCGCCGAGCTGCTTCTCGGTCGTCGCGATCGCGGCGAACATGAGGCCGAGCGACACCGCGCACAGCGACACCGACATCGACAGCACGACGAGCGCGACGACGCTGCCCGAGATGTGCATGCCGAACACGAGCGCGCCGAGCCCGAACAGGAACGCGAGCTGCGTGAGCCCGACGACGTAGTACGGCACCAGCGTCGCGAGCAGCGCCTGGTAGCGCGACACCGGCGCGGCGAGCAGCCGGCGCCACGTCCCGGTGCGGCGCTCGCCGACGAACGACATCGCGGTGGTGAGCGCGATGAAGAAGCCGAACAACACGGCGTTGCCTGG
Source organism: Haliangiales bacterium (assembly GCA_038321315.1). Classification (GTDB taxonomy): domain Bacteria; phylum Myxococcota_A; class Polyangia; order Haliangiales; family Haliangiaceae; genus JABFXX01. The sequence continues at coordinate 9,056 of JBBQEX010000025.1, forward strand.
CACGGTGATCTGGAAGCTCGAGATGTCCTCGATCGGCTTCGCGAGCCCGGGCGGCGTCATCGCCTCGTAGACCGGCGGCAGCGCGTCGACGTCGACCGGCGCGAACGCGCGCATGATCGCGCCGCCGATCGCGCCCTGTAGTGGGCCGATGGCCTGCGGCGGCCCGGCGAGATCGATCGACAGCTCGATGCGGTGCCCGGTCGCCGGATCGAAGTCGGCTGGCACGATCACCGCCGCGGTCACGGCCTCGGACACGACCAGGGCGCGGGCCGCTTCGGGCGTCGCGACGTGCTGCGCCGAGAAGCCCTGCGTCTTGCCGATCGCGCGCTCGATCGCCGCGCCGCGCGCGTCGTTCGCCGGATACGCGATCGCGATCGGGCGCCGATCGTCGGGCTGGCCCTTGGTGTTCGTGTTGAACATCGAGCCGAACGCGAGGATGAACACGATCGGCAGCGCGAACAGGCTGATCAGCGCGCCGCGATCGCGCAGCAGCAACCAGATGTCCTTCTTGATCGCCGCGCCGATCACGACTTGGCTCCGTCGCGCAGCGCCTTGCCGGTGAGCGCGAGGAACGCCGACTCGAGGTTGCCGGCGTGGAGCGCGACGCGCACGAGCGTGATGCCGGCCGTGGCCTCGAGCGCGGCGATCACCGGCGCGAGCCCGGCGGTCGGCACGACGCGCAGCGTGCGATCGGTGACCGTGACCTCGGCGTGCGCCGCGGCCGCGGCCCGGCCGGCCTCGATGTCGCCCGCGAGCTCGAGCTCGATGCCCGTGCCGGCGTGCGTCGCGACGAGCTCCGCGACGGTGCCGAGCGCGACGACCGCGCCGGCATCGACGATCGCGACGCGATCGCACAGCGCCTCGACCTCCTCCATGTAGTGCGACGTGTAGATGATCGTCATGCCGTCGGTCCTCAGCTTCCGGATCGTGTCGAAGATATGGTTGCGGCTCTGCGGATCGACGCCGACGGTCGGCTCGTCGAGGATCAGCACCTCGGGCTGATGCAGGAGGCCGGCCGCGAGGTTCAACCGGCGCTTCATGCCGCCGGAGTACCGCTTGACCTGCTCGGTGGCGCGATCGGCGAGCCCGACGGTCGCGAGCGCGAACGCGATCCGCTCGGCGAGCTTGGTCTTGCCGAGCCCGTAGAGCGCGCCGAAGTAGCGCAGGTTCTGGGTCGCCGAGAGCTCCTCGTAGATCGCGAGATCCTGGGGCACGAGACCCAGCTTGCGCTTGGCCTCGAACGGCTTCGCGGCGAGCGACACGCCGCCGACCTCGACCGTGCCGCGGGTCGGCGTCAAGACGCCCGCGGCCATCGAGATCGTCGTCGTCTTGCCGGCGCCGTTGGGTCCGAGCAGCCCGAGGATCTCGCCGCGATGCGCGACGAGGTCGAGCGCCTTGACCGCGGTGCGCTTGCCGAAGTCCTTGCCGAGTCCCGAGAGGACGAGGGCTTCGCTCATGTCAGGGCCAGGTACTTTCCGCGCCGACGGGGCGGCAGGTTGTTCGCGACGATCATGTTGAACAGGAGCCCGATGGTGTTGCTCGCGCCGTCCTTGCACGCGATCCGCGCGAACATCGGCAGGAGGTGCACCGCGTACGCGCCGTCGGGTGAGGCGATGCCCACCGCCTCGGGAATCAGCGTCCACTGCCAGGCCAGCGCGCGGTGCAGCTGCTCGGCGAACGCGCACGCGAGCTCGAGCTGCACGACGCCGAGCTTGTTGCCGAGCTTGCCCACCGTGCCGTCGCGGATCGTGTCGACGTAGCGGTGCAGCTTGTCGACGACGTCGGGGACCGCGTCGTGGACCGCGGCGATCCGCACGAGGCCGCGCTCGGTCATCTCGTCGATGTCGGCGCGCACCTCGGCGTCGGTGACCGCGTCGGCGATCCGATCGATCGGGCGCTTGGGACGCCGCGGGAGCTCGCGTGTCGCGATCGGCTCCGCCAGGGTCTTGCCGTGGAGCGCCGCGAGCACCTCGCGCTCGATGCGGACGTTCTCGTCATCCCACGAGCCGACCTTGACGAGCCGCTTCGCGAGCGCCTCGGATATCTCGCGGTCGAGCGCGTAGGCGTAGCGGTGCGCGGTGTACACGTTCTTGTCGGCGGCGCGCCGCGTCGCGGGCGTCGGCTTCTTGTCGACGAGGATCGCGTAGGCGACCGCGCTCAGCGGGTGGCGGCAGGCCGCCGTGCGCGTGTCCGCCTTGCTCGTGCGATCGATCGCGAGCGCGGTGGCGAGGGCGTACAGCGGGTGCGCGAGCACGGCTTTGCGGAGGCTCGGCGTCCGGGTCTCGCGATAGCGCGCGTACGCGACGCGCGCCCTGGCGTCGGACGGATACGTCAGGTTCGACCACGCGATGAACGGCGTGGCGTCCCCGGGATCGGCCGGACGGATCGTGTTGCCGGTGGCGCGCGACAGCAACTTCGCGAACGCCTCGGTCGCGACCAGCGTGCGCGGCGACTCGATCCGGCGCGCGATCGGGCCGCGCAACGGCTCGTCGCCGACGATCCAGTCGTCGACGATCACCATGACCCAGCCCGCGACGCGCTTGCCGTTCGTCATCGCGACCGCGATCGGCACGGTCTTCAGCGACGTCCCCGCGACGATCTGCTTGGCGACATCGGCGCGCACCACGATCGCGCCCTCGCGCAGCGTGTCGAGACAGCGCTCGGGCGACGACTTCTTGGACCAGCCGCGCTGGACGTAGACGCCCTTCGGCCGCGTCGCGGCGGGCTCGCGTTCGCCGAGAGGGAGCGTGCCGCTCTCGCTCTGCGTGGGATCGACGAGCGCGTACCACCCGCTCTCGCCCGACTGCGACGTCAGGGCGATCATGCGACCTCGAGGACGACGCGCCCGAACGCCTGGCGGGCTTCGAGGATCGCGTGGGCCTTGCCAGCGTCGGCGAGCGGCATCGTCGCGTGGACGATCGGGCGCAGCCGGCCATCGGCGACGAGTGCGAGGACCGCGAGCAGGTCGGCCTTGCTCGCCATCGTCGAGCCGAGCACCTCGACCTGACGAAAGAAGATGTGGCGCAGATCGATCTTCGGCTCGAACCCGGAGGTCGCGCCGCAGGTGACGATGCGGCCGCCGTTCCGGACCGCGCGGATGCTCCGCTCGAACACCTCGCCGCCGACGTGCTCGATCACCGCGTCGACCCCGCGCTTGCCGGTCTCGCTCCGGCACACCGCCGCGAAGTCCTCGGTCGTGTAGTTGACGGTGACGTCGGCGCCGATCTCTTTCGCGCGCGCCAGCTTGTCGGCGGTCGACGCGGTCGCGATCACGCGCGCGCCGTGCAGCTTGGCGATCTGGATCGCGGCGACGCCGATGCCCGAACCGGCGCCGTGCACGAGCACGGTGTCACCGACCGCGACGCGCGCCTTGTGCACGATCATCTGCCAGGCGGTCATGAATGGCAGGATCGACGCGGCCGCGTGCGCGGCGTCGAGGCGCGCGGGATACGGCGCGAGGTTCGCGACCGGCACGACGACGTACTCGGCGTAGGCGCCCTGGGTGGTTTCGCCGAGGATCTTGTAGTCGCGGCACAGGTTGTCGCGGCCCGACAGGCACGCCGTGCACCGCCCGCACGACAGCCCGGGCTGGACGACGACGCGCTCGCCGATCGCGACGCCGGTGACGCCGTCGCCGATCGCGTCGATCGTGCCGGCGACATCGGAGCCGAGCCGATGCGGATACGCGAGCCTGAACGCCGGGCCGCCGCGCCGCACCCAGATGTCGAGGTGGTTGATCGCGACCGCTTGCACGCGGACGCGCACTTCGCCAGCGCGAGGTTCGGGGGTGTCGATCGTTTCGAGCGCGAGCACGTCGGGACCGCCGTGCGCGCGAAGGACCATCGCCTGCATGGCCCGAACGATACTCTGCTAGCGTCAAGCCCAACATGACTCGACTGCGCAACCTGGCGATCGCGATCGCCTTCGCCGCTGTACCGGCCTGTGCCCACTCGTCGCGCCACCCCTCGATGACGCTCGGTGGCCCGCTCGATCTGTCGAAGGTCGTGCTGTACCGCAACGGCGTCGGCTACTTCGAGCGCGGCGGCCACGTCGACGGCGATGCGCTCGTCGTGCGCGTGCGCAAGGACCAGGTCAACGACCTGCTGAAGAGCCTCACGGTCGTCGAGAAGTCCGGCGGTCGCGCGGTCTCGATCTCGATGCCGCTCGATCCGCGCGCGTGGGCGAACGCGGCGATCGCGACCCTCGGGCCCGGCTCCGGCAGCCTGTCCGAGGTCCTCGACCGCATGCGCGGCACCGAGGTGACCCTGAAGACCGTCGACGGCGACAGCGAGCACGGTCGCATCCTGCTCGTCGAGACGATCCAGAGCGACAACAGCCCGCGCCAGCCCAACGATCCGCCGCGCGCGCACGAGCAGGACTTCAAGGTCACGCTGATCGACAACGGCACGCTGCGCGTCGTGCGGCTGTCGACCGTCGCCGGCATCACGCTGCACAACTCCGACATCTCGATGCAGTTCCAGCGCAGCCTCGACGCGACCGCCGGCGAGGGCATGTTCCAGCAGGTCGATGTCACGATCCGGCTGACCGGCAAGCACGCGCACGACCTCGTCGTCAGCTACGTCGTCGGCGCGCCGATGTGGAAGCCGACCTATCGCGTCGTGCTCCCCGAGACCGGCAAGGGCCAGGCGCTCCTCCAGGGCTGGGCCGTCGTCGACAACACGACCGGTGAAGACTGGCGCGACGTCAAGCTGTCGCTCACGTCGGGCTCGCCGATCGCGTTCCAGTACGACCTCCACACGCCACGCGACGTCGTGCGCACCGATCTCTCCGCGGTCGGCTCGAGCCGCCACGCGCGCGTCTCGGTCGGCGAGACCGGCTACGCCCCGGCCCCGGCGCCGGCCTCGGTCACGACGCCCATGCCGCCGCCGGTCTCGGCGCCGAAGACGACGGCGTCCGCCGGCTCGGGTGCCGGCTACGGTCGCGCTGCGACGCAGAACATGCCGAGGCCCGCGAAGGACGCCAAGAAGGCCGACAAGAGCTACGACTACGACGAGGAAGGTGACGACGTCAGCGGCGGCGAGATGGCCAAGAACGAGGCCAGCGCGGTCGACGCCGAGGCGCTCGCGAGCTCGATGTCGGCGAACACCAAGTCGTCGAACGTGTCGGGCCTGTCGCGCTACGACCTCGGCGACAAGCTGACCATTCCCGACGGCACGTCGACGATGGTCGCGATCATCAACCAGCAGGTCGAGGGCGAGGAGACGTTCCTGTTCAAGCCGGGCGGCGCCGGCTCGGGCTACGAGGCCAACCCGTACCGCGTGATCCGGTTCAAGAACTCGACGCCGTTCGCGCTCGAGTCGGGCCCGATCTCGATCTACTCGGGCGGCAGCTTCGTCGGTGAAGGCATCAGCGAGCCGGTGAGCGCGGGCGTGCCGGTCACGATCCCGTTCGCGGTCGAGTCGAGCATCATGGTCGAGTCGCGCTCGCAGTACGCGGGCGACGAGATGCGCCTCGTGAAGATCGTGCGCGGCGTGATCGAGGTCGAGAGCTTCGCGCGCCGTACGACGCAGTGGCACGTCCACCTCCAGCAGCCGCGCAAGGACAAGGTCACGGTCTACATCCGCCACCCCAAGGCCGGCAGCAGCTACGAGCTGACGCCCCGCCCGCCGGGCACCGAGGATCTTCCGGACGCCTACCTGATCCCGATCGACGTCGCGGCCGCCGGCGTCGAGACCAAGCTCGATGTCGTCGAGCAGACGCCGTCGCGCTCGCAGCTGTCGATCTGGGACAACCGCGCGCTTGTGCTGTTCGAGGGCGTGCTCGCGCAGGGCGCGCTCGATCCCGCGATCCGCGCGAAGCTCGATCCGATCGTCAAGCTGCGCCAGGAGATCGGCAAGATCGACACGACGATCGAGGGCACCACGCGCGCCCGCCAGGAGCTCGACCAGCGCGCGAACGAGGTCCGCCAGAACCTGGTGACGATCCAGAAGGACACGTCGGCGGGCGGCAACGCGCTCCGCAAGGCGCAGACCGATCGGCTCGGCCAGCTCGCCAAGGACGCCGACAAGCTCGCACGCGACCTCGTCGAGCTGCAGACCAAGCGCACCGAGAAGAAGATCGCCCTCGAGGACCTGTTGCAGAACCTCGAGCTCAACCCGAAAGAGCCGCTCGCCCCGAAGAAGTGAGGGCAGCGCCCGAACGCCGCGAGCAGCTCGCGGCATGAACAAGTGAGGCGTGATGGCGGACCTGCTCGCGATCATCAGCAAGGTGCAGTTCGAGGGCAGCGGCGAGATCCCGCAGCTCGGCGAGCGGCTGCGCATCGACCGCTACTCGAGCGCGAACAAGGCGCTGAAGCCGCTCGGCGAAGGCGGCCGCCTGTTCCTCGTCACCGTGCGCCCACCGGAGATGCTGTGGCTGGTCGGCGTGCTCGACCAGCCGAAGTTCGACGGCCAGGAGTGGATCGCCCCGGTCCCGAGCACGATCGCGATCACCGACATCACGAAGCTCAAGTCGCGCCTGAAGTTCGCGACCGGCAAGGGCATCGCAGCGAGTGGCGCGCTCGGTGCCGCGCTGCAGACGCCGCGCGCGCTCGCCGACGCCGACGTCACCATGCTGGAAGCCGCGCTCGGCGCGCCGGTCGAAGCCGACGAAGCCGACGACGAAGCCGACGAGCCCGCGCAGCTCCGCCGGGTCGACGATCGCGAGACGCTCGCGCACCGGATCGAGCGCGGCAAGTCGGCGCGCGCGAAGTGCGCGACCTGCGAGCTCGGCCTGGCGAAGGGCGCGGTGCGGCTCGCCGAGGTCTACATGCACGGCGACATCCGCAACCCGATCTATCGCTACCACCACCTCGCGTGTGCGGTGACCGCGGTGCCGATGGTCGTGCGCACCGCGCTGCGCACGCTCGCCGAGCCCGACCTCGTCCCCGATCGCGACGCGATCGCCGCGCAGATCGACGCGCGGATCGCCGCGCTTGCCGCCGACAAGCGCGCGCGCTATGCGACGACGCCCGCCGCGCCGGTCTCGACCGCGGGCTCCGCGTTGCTCGCGCAACTCGCCGACGATCCGGACGATCCCGCCACGCTCGCGGTGCTCGCCGACGAGCTCACCGCCGCCGACGATCCGCGCGGCGAGCTGATCACGGTGCAGCTCGCGGTCGCGGCCGGCAACACCGATGGCGCGCTGATCGAGCGGCGCGCCGAGCTGATCCGCGTGCTGAGCCCGAAGCTCGATCCCGGCGATCGCATGCAGTGGAGCGTCGGCTACGTGCGCCGCGTCGAGCTGCTGCGCAAGACCGCGACGCGGATGGACGAGCTGACGAACCTGTGGCGTCACCCGAGCCTCGCGCTCGTCCGCGAGCTCCACCTCGACTTCGATGGCGCGCGCGAAGGTGCACCCGCGGTCGAGGCGCTCGTGCCGATCGCGCCGCGCTCGCTCGTCCGGCTCGAGCTCGGTGATTTCCACGACCACGGCCTCGGCGACGTCGCCGCGTTGATCGCCGCGCTGCCGAAGCTCGCCTCGCTCGCGCTCCACGGCCGCACCGAGCTCGGCGCGCTCGCGCACGCGACGCTCGCTCGCCTCGAGCTCTACACCGGTTACTCCGGCGAGGACTTCGGCCGCGCGTTCGCCGCGATCCTCCCCGCGAGGCTCCCCACCCTGCGCGCGCTCGCGATCCACGCCCCGACCCAGCGGCTGTCCGATCGCCAACCACTGAGGCTGAGCGACATCATCGAGGCGCTCGTCGCGCGCCCGTGGCTCCGCCAGCTCGACACGCTCGAGCTCGCCCGCGGCCGGCTCGAGGCCGACGACATCGGCGCGCTCGCCGAGACGCTCGGCAAGCGGAAGCTCGCGCGCCTCGATCTCGCGACCTGTGACATCGCGCTCCGCCTGCGCCCCAGCCTCGCCGCGCTGTGCACCGAGCTCGTGTTCCCGGCCGCCGCGGTCGTCGCTGCCGCCGCCGAGGCGACCCGCGCCGAGCACACCGCGAAGCCCGAGTGGGGCATCGGCAAGATCACCGCGCGCAGGGACGGCAAGATCGAGATCAACTTCGGCAAGAAGATCGGCGTCAAGGTCTTCAAGGCCGACGCGCCGTTCCTCAAGTTGACGTAGCCTTCCGGCATGCGAATCGTCGCGGTCCCGTGCCTGAAGGATAACTACGCGTACCTCGTGATCGACGAGCGCACGCAGCGCGCGGCGGTCGTCGATCCCGGCGAGGCGCCGCCGATCGAGGCCGCGCTCGCGGCCGAGGGCGTCACGCTCGCCGCGATCTGGGCGACGCATCACCACCCGGATCACGTCGGCGGCGTCGCCGCGCTCGTCGCCGCGCATCCCGGCCTCGCGGTGGTCGCCGGCGAGGTCGACGCCCCGAAGGTCCACGGCGTCACCCACGCGGTCGCCGACGGCGACGCGGTCGTGCTCGACGGCCTCCACTTCGTCGCGATCCACAACCCGGGCCACACGCTCGGCGCGACCAGCTTTTTCGGCGAGGGCGCGGTGTTCACCGGCGACACGCTGTTCGCCGCGGGCTGCGGCCGCACGTTCGAGGGCCCGGCCGCGATGATGCAGCCGGCGCTCGCGAAGCTCGCCGGCCTGCCACCCGAGACCCACGTCTACTTCGGCCACGAGTACACCGCCGGCAACCTCAAGTTCGCCGCCGCGGTCGAGCCCGCGAACCTCGAGGTCGCCCGCCGCGCGACGGTCGTGGCCGAGCGCCGCGCCGCCGGTCAGCCGACCACGCCGTCGACCATCGGCGAGGAGCACGCCACCAACCCGTTCCTGCGCTGGGCGCAACCCGCGGTGATCGAGGCCGCCGCCTCGCGCGGCGCCGCCGGCGATCCGGTCGCCGTGTTCGGCGCGATCCGCCTCTGGAAAGACAAGTTCTAACCGGCGAGATCGAGGACGAGCTCGGCGCCGCCGTCGGGCGCATCGCGATAGTGCAGCTCGCCGGCCATCGCGCGCGCGAGCGAGCGCGACAGGGCGAGGCCGAGGCCGAGGCCGGCCGGCGCGTCGCGATCGGTGCCACGCACGAACGGCGCGAACAGGTGGGCGCCGCGCGCGACGCCCGGGCCGCGATCGCGGACGCGAACCTCGACGCGCTCGCCGATCTTCGACGCGGCGAGCGTGATCGTGCGGTCGGACGCCGCGCGCGTGTACTTCTCGGCGTTGTCGAGCAGGTTGCCGACGATGCGGGCGAGCGCGTCGCGATCGATCGACGCCGACAGCGCGGCCGGGATGTCGAGCTCGAGCGCGCAGCCAGCGCGATCGAGGGCGGGCTCGGCGCGCGACGCGAGCTCGCGCAAGGCGTCGGCGAGATCGTCGGGGCGCGCGCTCACGCTGAGGTTGCCGCGCTCGAGCTGCGAGAATCCGAGGACGTTCGAGACCACGCGTCCGAGCCGCGCGGCCTCCTCGCTCATCCGGCGCGCGTAGTCGGGGACCTTCGCGGGATCGCCGAGCCCGTCGGCGAGCATGTCGCCGTAGAGCTGGAGTCCGGCGAGCGGCGTGCGCAGCTCGTGGGCCGCCGCGGCCGCGAACTGGCTGCGCTCGCGGGCGAGGGCCTCCGCGCGCGCGACCAGCCACACGACGAGGATGCCGGCGATCAGCGCGACGCACGCGGCGATCGCGAATCGCACGAGGAAGCTGCGCGCCAGCGCGTGGGCGGCATCGGACGCGGCGGCCAGCGTGCGCGGGTTCGGCGCGATCGCGAGGTGCCAGCCCGGCGCGAGCTCGGTCGCCGTGTCGCCCAGCCCGGTGTCGAGCGTGGCGACCAGGGGACCCGCGCGATCGGCGAGCCAGCCGGTCAGCGCGCTGCGATCGATCACGAAGCCCTGCACGAGGCGGCCGTCCGGCGTGTCGATCGTGCGCGACGCGACGAGCGCGGGCTCGCCGGCGTACGGCAACGTGCGCCACTGGTAGGCCGACACCGTGATCGTCACCGGCCCGGCGACCGTCGACTCGATCGCGGCCGCCGCCATCGCTGGCTGCTGCTGGCGATGGAACACGATGGTCGAGTTGGTGTTCTGGAGATACGTGTTCGGATCGATCGCGACGCGCTGTGCGGACGCGGCGACCGCGACCGGCGCGAGCGGCGTGGCGATCGCGCGGATCACCTCGGCGCGAAACCGCGTGTTGGCGGCGAGGTGCGCGGGCTCCGACAGCTCGGGCACGTCGTCGTTGATCGCCGGCACGGTGACGCGGCCGTCGGGCTCGCGCTGGAAGTAGCCGAGCACGAACGGCTCGGGTGACGCGCCCGCGAGCGGCGACGGCGTGACGTTCTGCGAGCCGCCGGCGCGCGGATCGTGGAACAGGTTCTGGTAGTGGAAGTACGGGCGATCGGACTCGCGCGCGACGATGCCGGCGAGCGTCGCGCGCAGCTCGCGGGCGAGCTCGTCGGCGCGGTGGCTCGCCTCGTCGACCGGCGCGCGCGCGATCGCGTGCTGGCGACTCGCGATGTCGCCCCAGCCCGAAACGAACCACGCCGCGAGCAACCCGGCGACCGTGGTCGCGACGAGCAGGGCCGCGATCGCGACGCGCCTAGCCGGACCACGCATAGCCCGCACCTTTCACCGACACGATCAGCACGGGGTGCGCCGGCTCGCGCTCGAGCTTCTTGCGCAACACCGCGATCGCCATGTCGACCGCGCGGGTCTGCAGATCGCCGCGAGGCCAGAACACCTGCTCGAGAAGCTCGGCGCGCGTGACGACGCGCTCGCGATGGCGGTGCAGCCAGCGCACGATGCCGACCTCGCGCGGGGTCAGCGCGATCGACGCGCCATCGCGCACGACCGTCATGCGCGCGAGGTCGATCGTCGCGCCGTCAGCCACGATCGCGGCCTCGGCCTCGGCCGGCACGCGGCGGCCGAGCGCGCGGACCCGGGCGAGCAGCTCGCGCGCCGAGAACGGCGTGGTCACGTAGTCGTCGGCGCCCTCCATGAGGCCGCGGACCTTGTCGTCCTCCGAGCCGCGTGCGGTCAGCATCAGGATCGGCATGCCCGGACGGGCCGCGCGCAGCCGGCGACAGACCTCCATGCCGTCGAGCCTCGGCAACATGAGGTCGAGCACGACGAGATCGAACGGGTCGCGCGTGCCGGTCTCGAGCCCGGTCACGCCGTCGCCGACGCCGACGACCTCGTGGCCGTCGCCGGTCAGCAGATCGAGGATGCCCGCCCGCAGGCTCGCTTCATCTTCGACCACGAGGACACGCACGATGTGATTGTGGCACGCGACCGTGTAAGGCGACCGTAAGGCGTTATAGTCCTTCGGTGAATCGGCTCCTGTCGCTCGCGATCGCCGCTGCCGCGGTCACCGCCGTCGCCTCGCCGGCCCACGCGGACACCACGCAGCTCGGCTTCTGGTTCGGGCCGCACATCTACAGTGACAAGTCGGTGCTCGGCTACATCGACGCCGCGCCGTTCCACCCGGTGCTGCAGGACTCGTTCGAGTTCGGCCTTCGCGTCGCGCGCCCGTTCTTTCCGTGGCTGGTCCCCGAGCTCGAGCTCGCGATGTCACCGACCGCGACCAACGCGCTCGGCGGCGCACCCGCGGCCGACGTGTTCTGGCTCGAGCCGCGCCTCCACCTGCGGATCGAGCTCGCGCCGCAGAAGCGGTTCGCGCCGTTCCTCGTGATCGGCGGCGGTTCACCGATCGCCCTGTCGAGCGCGCGCCAGACCTTCGACACCGGGATCGTCGGCGAGGGCTACATCGGCGCCGGCATCCGCATCAACACCGCGAAGGGCTTCAACGTCCGGTTCGACGCCCGCCTGTCGTTCATCCCGAGCCTCGACAACAAGGTCGCGCCCGAGGCCGACTTCGGCATCGGCCTGTCGCTCGATCTCAGCAAGCGCGGCCCGGCCAAGCATGTCCAGGAGGTCCAGGTCACCGCCCTCGACCACGACGGCGACGGCGTGCCGGACTCCGAGGACCAGTGCCCCGATCGGCTCGAGGATCAGGACGGCTTCGAGGACAAGGACGGCTGCCCCGACATCGACAACGATCTCGACGGCGTGCTCGACATCGCCGACAAGTGCCCCAACGTCCCCGAGACCTACAACGGCTTCGAGGACGACGATGGCTGTCCCGACACCGTGCCGCCCGACGTCGACTCGCTGCGCGGCACCGTCGAGGGCCTGATCTACGCCGACGGCGAGACCGTCGTGCGCGACTCGGCGACCCCGGGCATCCAGAAGATCGCGAAGATCATGAAGGCGCACCCGTCGATCCGGGTCGTCCTCATCGGCCACACCGATGCCGAGGAGGCCAAGCAGTTCGCGACCAAGCCGGAGAACGGCGAGGCCGCGCCCGACATCGCCGCGCTCAACGCGGACCTGTCGCGCGCGCGCGCCGAGGCCGTCAAGCAGGCGCTCGGCACCCAGGGCATCCCGGGCGGCCGCATCGACGTCGAGGGCCACGGCGCCGAGGAGCCGGTCTCCGACAACGACAAGCCGCGCGGTCGTCTGGCCAACCGGCGCGTCGAGATCAAGCTGTTCGTCCCGATCCGCGCGCGGAAGTAGCGCGGCGGCGGCCGACGAAGCCGGGCGCTACTCGAACGGCTCGAACAGCGAGACGCTGATCGAGGTGCGGGCGGCGGCGCCGGTGCGCGTGACGTGGAGCGTGACGTCGCGGATCTCGCCGGCGTCGAGCGACCACTCGAGGTTGTGGAACGCGCGCGTGTCGACCTGGACGTCCCAGCCGCTCTGCAGGACCGTGCTGTCGAGATCGAGCAGGGCCGACTTGAACGGCGTGCTGGTGCCGTCCTGCTGCTGGCCGACCGTGATCGCGAGGTGCGCGCTCCGGAGGTTCTTGGTCGCGTCGAGCCGCATGCAGACATCGGCGCTGCCGAGGGCGATCGGGTCGAGCGTGGTGGCCGACGCGGTGCCGGTGCCATCGAGGGTCACGCTCTGCGCGCAACCCGGGGCGGGCTCGGGCGGGAGATCGAGCTTCGCGCAACCGGCGGCGCCGGCGAGCAGCACGAAGACGAGTCCCGACCTCATGGCCCGAATTCTACACCTACTTCTTGCGGCCGAACAGACCGCGCTTTTCTTTCGCACCGGCCGCGTCCCCGAGCTCCTGGGCCAGCTCCCGCATCAGCTCTTCCTGACGCGAGGTCAGCTTCTTGGGGATCTCCACCTTGAACTGGATGACGTGGTCGCCACGCCCGTTCTCGTTGACTCGCGGGATGCCCTGGCCGCGCCGGACCATGACGTCGCCCGGCTGGGTGCCCGGCTTGAGCTCGACGATCGCGTGCCCGGTGACGTTGTCCTCGAGCGTGTAGATCTCGACCTCGCCGCCGAGCACGGCGCGCGTCAGGCTGATCGGCACCTCGGTGAGGATGTCGGACTCCTCGCGCTTGAACCGCTCGTCGCCCTGGACGTGCAGCACGACGTAGAGGTGACCGGCCTGGCCGTTCGCGATCGACTCGCCCTTGCCGGCGAGCCGCAGCGTCTGGCCGTCGTCGACTCCCGCCGGCACCGTGACGGACAGCTTCGACGACTCCGGCTTGGTCCCGCGGCCGCGACAGTCGGCGCACGGGTTGCTGATCTGCTTGCCGGCGCCGCGGCACTGCGGGCAGACCGTCTGAACCATGAAGAAGCCTTGGGCGTGGACGACCTGGCCCTTGCCCTGACACGTCTTGCACATCTCCGGCTTGCTGCCGGCGGCCGCGCCGGTGCCGGTGCACGTGGTGCACGTGATCTCGTGCGCGACGTTGACCTCGCGGGTCACGCCCCAGACCGCCTCGGCGAACGTCAGATCGAGATCGACGCGCAGGTCGGCGCCGCGCTGCTGGCGGCGACCGCCACCCCCGCGCCCGCCGAAGAAGTCGCCGAACAGATCGCCGAAGGCCGAGAAGATGTCCTCGACGTTGGTGAACCCACCACCGCCACCACCCCCGGCGCCCGCGCCACGGATGCCGTCGAAGCCGAAGCGGTCGTAGCGCGCCCGCTGATCGGCGTCGGACAGGATCTGGTACGCGCTCGAGGCTTCCTTGAAGCTGTCCTCGGCGGCCTTGTCGTTCGGGTTGTGATCGGGGTGAAACTGCTTGGCGAGCTTGTAGTACGCCTTCTTGAGGTCGCCTTGACTGGCTCCCCGCTCGACACCTAGGACTTCATATAGGTCGCGCATCGGCTGAACAATCAGGACCTTGGGTAATGCGGCCGGTCGTGCCTGTCAAGGTATGCTGCCCTGTGCTCGTGCCGGCGGATCTCGCACGCGGGGCCCCGGACGAGGGGGATGCCCTCCGCCGCGCCGAGCGCCTGTTCGATGCCGCCGCCCAGATCGGCCTGGATCCGGGCCGCTTTACCGAGGCCGCGCGCCGGATCGCCACCCTCGCGGTCCAGGACGCGCCCTACCTCGCCACCCTCCTCACCCGCGACCCTCACCGACTGGTCAGGGTCGCCGCCGACCCCTACCTTCGGCGCGAGAAGCCCGGCTGGGTCCTGCACGGCGAGCTCGCCGCTGCGACCGCAGCTGCGACCACCGCGGACCAGCTGCGCGCCGCGCTGCGCCGGATCCGCGCCGACGAGCTGGTCCGGCTCGGCGCCCGCGAGCTCGAGCTCGGGCTCGACGTCGAGGTCGGCCGCGAGCTCGCCCGGCTCGCCGACGAGTGCTTCGATGCCGCGATCGCGTTCCACGATGCCGAGCTCCGCGCGCGCTACGGCCCGCCCCGCTACCTCGACGACGACGGCCGCCCGCGCGACGCCCGCCTCGCGGTGATCGGCATGGGCAAGCTCGGCGGCGAGGAGCTCAACTTCGCGTCCGACGTCGACGTGATCTACATCTACTCGTCAGATCAGGGTGAGGCCGGCGAGCTGTCGCTCCACGAGTACTTCGCGAAGCTGTGCACCCAGGTCTCCGCCGCGCTGTCGCAGGTCACCGAGGACGACGTCGTGTTCCGGGTCGATCTGCGGCTGCGCCCCGAGGGCGCCAAGGGCGCGATCGCGAACTCGCTCGCGCAGGCCGAGCGCTACTACGAGACGTTCGGCCGACCGTGGGAGCGCCAGGCGTGGATCAAGGCGCGGCCGTGCGCCGGCGATCCGCGACTCGGCGCCGAGATCATGGCGACGCTCCTGCCGTTCGTGTTCCCGCGCTCGACGCCGCCGACGATCATCGACGACGTCCGCGAGCTCAACCGCCGGATCAAGCGCGAGCTCGTGAAGGCGAGCACCGGGCCCGCCGGGTTCGATCTCAAGAATGGCGAAGGCGGCATCCGCGAGATCGAGTTCTTCGTGCAGGCGCTCCAGCTGATCCACGCCGGCAAACGCGGCAACCTCCGCCACCGCGGCACGCTGCACGCGCTCGACGCGCTCCAGTTCGCCGGCCTCGTCACCGACGGCGAACACCGCATCCTGTCACAGGCGTATCGCTGGCTGCGCCACGCCGAGCACGTGCTCCAGCTCGACGGCGGCCTGCAGACCCAGACGATCCCCCAGGACGATCACCTGCGCCTCGTATTCGCGCGCCGGCTCGGCTACCAGACGTCGGCGACCGGCGTCGCGTTCGTCGTCGATCTCGAGCACCACACGAGCGCGGTCTCGCGGCTGTTCGCGACGCTCGGCACCGGCGACGATCCGGATCGCCCCGACGTCCGCGCCGTGCTGCGCGGCGAGCTGTCGCCCGACGACGAGCTGCACGCGCTCGAGCGCATGGGCTTTCACGATGCCACCGCGGCCCGCGCCGAGCTCGCGCGCGCCCGCCGCAACCCCGGCTCGCCGCTGTCGCCCGGCGCGACCGATCGATCGGCGCGGATCGGCGTCGCGCTGCTCGGCGAGCTCGCGCAGTCCGCGGATCCCGATCAGGCGCTGCGCGCGTTCGGCGATCTCGTCGCGCGGCGCGGCGAGGAGTGGTCGATGTGGCGGCTGCTCGACGAGAACCCGGCGCTCGTCACGCTGGTCAGCTCGATCTTCGGCGCCAGCGCGTACCTCGCGCGCATGCTGGTCGACACGCCGGAGCTGCTCGATCTCCTGGTCCAGCTCGGCCAGAGCTCGCCGTCGCGCACGACCGCGCAGGTGATCGCCGATCTCGACGCGCGCGTCGCGGCGATCGACGACGACGACCCGGAGGCGATCTGGAGCGCGGTCGCCGCGGTCAAGAACGGCCACGTGCTCCGCGTCGGGCTCGCCGACTTCGCGGGCGGGCTCGACGCGCTCGCGGTGTGCAACGAGCTCACCGTGATCGCCGAGGCGTGCCTCAAGAAGGCCCTCGCGATCGTCGAGGGCCAGCTCCGCGGGCGCCGCGTCCCGAAGGATCCGCGGATCGCCGTGCTCGGGCTCGGCAAGCTCGGCGGCTTCGAGCTCGGCTACGCCGCCGATCTCGACGTCGTGTTCGTCCACGCCGATGCCGACGACGACGGCGAGGCGACCGAGTACTTCGCGCGCGTCGCGCAGCGCCTGCTCGGCGCGCTGCGGCTGCGCACGCCGAACGGCCGGCTCTACGAGATCGACACGCGGCTGCGCCCGTCGGGCACGCAGGGCCTGCTGGTGTCCTCGCTCGCGGGCTGGCGGCGCTATCACGCCGACGACGCGCGACTGTGGGAGCGCCAGGCCCTCGTCAAGCTGCGGCCGGTCGCCGGCGACGCCCAGCTCGGCGAGGCGGTGCGCCGGCTCGCGGTCGAGACCGTGTACGGCTCGCCGCCCGAGACGCTCGGTGGCGCGCGCGCGATCGCCGAGGCGATCACCGCGATGCGCGATCGGATCGAGCGCGAGCTCGGCGGTCGATCTCGCTTCGGTGATCTCAAGGTGAGCGCGGGCGGCGTGATGGATGTCGAGTTCGCCGCGCAGTACCTCCAGCTCGCCTACGGTCACGATCACGCCGAGCTGCGCACGACCAGCACGCAGGCCGCGCTGCGCGCCGCGGTGGCGTGCGGCGTCGCCCCTCACGCCGAGATCGATCTGCTCGATCAGGGCTACCGATTTCTTCGTCGGATCGAGCACCGCCTTCGCGTGGTGAACGATCAGCCCGTGCATCGCCTGCCCGACGCGCGCGACGAGCTCGACAAGCTCGCGCGCCGGAGCGGGTTTCCCGATGGCGGTGTGCTCGCGGAGCACGTCGAACGCTGGCAGATGGAGATCCGCGGCGCGTATCGCCGGTTGCTCGGTGCATAGCCAGGTTCACAGCCGCACCGCGTCACGACTGTGCCGGTGTGGTGCTTGTGATCGTGGGTGCGGGTTGGTACGAAGCACGTATGGGCATCAAGAAGCTCGACTCGATCTGGCTCGACGGTCAGCTCGTGCCATGGGACAACGCGACGGAACACCTCCTCGCGCACACGATGCACTACGGCGTCGGTGCCTTCGAAGGCATCCGCGCGTACCAGCGCGCCGATGGTCGCACCGCGATCTTCCGGCTCCGCGAGCACATCGATCGGCTGTTCGACAGCTGCACGATCTGCACGATGGACGTGCCGTACTCGCGCGAGCAGATCATGCAGGCGTGCCTCGATGTCGTCCGCGCCAACAAGTTGCCCGCGGTCTACCTGCGCCCGCTCGTCTACCTCGGCGCCGGCGCGCTCGGTCTCGGCTCGTTCGAGCCGCCGGTCAAGACGATGGTCGCCTGCTACGAGTGGGGCGCCTACCTCGGCGACGACGGCCTGAAGAAGGGGATCAAGTGCATGATCTCCGGGTTCACGCGCGCGGGCTCGAACGCCGTGATGAACAAGGGCAAGATCTGTGGCCAGTACGTCACCTCGGTGCTCGCGAAGCGGATGGCGATCAAGAGCGGCTTCGAGGAGGCCCTGATGCTCGACCCGCAGGGCTACGTGGCCGAGGGCACGGGCGAGAACATCTTCATCGTGAAGAACGGCGTCGTTCGCACCCCGGCGCTCGCCGGTGCGATCCTCGCCGGGATCACGCGCGACACCACGATCCAGCTGCTCCGCGAGCAGGGTGTCGAGGTCAAGGAGGAGCCGATCGCGCGCGACGAGCTCTACGTCGCCGACGAGGTCTTCCTCACGGGCACCGCTGCCGAGATCACGCCGGTCCGCGACATCGATCATCGCAAGATCGGTCGCGGCGAGGCGGGCGTGGTCACGCGGCGGCTGCAGGAGGCGTTCTTCTCGGTGGTCAAGGGCTCCGATACGAAGCACGACGCCTGGCTCACCTACTGCTAACATTGCGGTCGTGGACCGGCGTCTAGACCTCCGGCGCGGCACGGTCCTCGTCAACAAGTACCGGGTCGAGGATCAGATCGGGATCGGCGGGATGGCGCGGGTCGTGCGCGCCACGCACCTGTTCCTCCAGCAGCACGTCGCGATCAAGATCCTGCTCGACGACATGGTCGAGAGCGACTCGACCGTCGCGCGGTTTCTCCGCGAGGCGCAGGCGACCGTGAAGCTGCGCAGCGAGCACATCGCGCGCGTCCAGGACGTCGGCACGTTCGAGGACGGCACGCCGTACATGGTGATGGAGTACCTGGACGGCAACGACCTCAACCAGATCCTGCGCCATCACGGCCCGCAGACGCCGACCGTGGTCTGCGACCTGTTGCTCCAGGCGTGCGAGGGCATCGCCGAGGCCCACGCCCACGGCATCATCCATCGCGACATCAAGCCGTCGAACTTCTTCCTGACGCGGCGGCCCGACGGCTCGATGCTGCTCAAGATCCTCGACTTCGGGATCTCGAAGGCGCCAGTCGGCTACGACGATCTCACCGGCACCTCGACGGTGATCGGCACGCCGACCTACATGGCGCCCGAGCAGATGAAGAGTGGCAAGGCCGCCGATCAGCGCTCCGACATCTGGTCGCTCGGCGTCGTGATGTACCAGCTCCTCACCGGCCGACCGCCGTGGGTCGGCGAGAACTACGCCGATCTGATCCTGAAGGTCAGCGGCGAGCCGCCCGCGCCGATGCACGTCGCGCTGCCCGCGGGCCTCGGCGAGATCATCCTGCGCTGCCTCCACAAGTCGCAGACGATGCGCTACCAGGACGTCGCCGAGCTCGCGCGGATGATCGCGCCGTACGCGACGGATCCGGTGGCCGGCGCGCAGGCCGCGAACCGCGCGGGCCGCATCCTGTCGACCGTGCGCGCGTCGCGCGTCGGCATCCCGATCGGCGGCAACGGCAGCGACCTCGCGACGCCGGTCCCGCTGTCGCCGGCCGCGCTCACGCCGCACAACCCATCGCAGGCCAGCGCGTCGACGTCGCACGGCCGCGGTCAGGTGACCGTCGAGGTCGGCAGCCGCAAGGGCTGGTTGATCGCGGCCGCGGTCGGCCTCGTGGTCCTCGCCGGCGCCGGTGGGTTCATGGCGAGCAAGATGATGGTGGAGTCAGGATCGTCGTCGGCGGCAGCGGCGGCAGCAGCGACGCCACGGGTGATCGCGCCGCCCGCGATCGTCATCGCGCCGGTCCCGGTGGTCGCACCGGATGCGCCTCCCGCGCCGGTCGTCGAGCCGACGATCGCGCCGACGATCGCGCCGACGATCGCGCCGACGATCGCCCCACCCAAGGTGACCGTGGTCAAGAAGGCCCCGCCGCCGGCCAGGAAGCCCGCGGTGAAGAAGCCGACGAAGCGCGACGACGACCTGTTCGACCGCCGCAAGTAGTCCTAGTAACGGCCGCCGAACACGATGCCGCCGCCGCTCGGATCGGCGGACGGCGCCAGGTAGAGCGCGTGCTCGTCGGGGTTCGCGGCCGACGCGTGCGGCGCGGTCAGGTAGAGCACGACGCCGCCGGCGATCGCGAGCGCACCGACGATGCCGATCACGGTCGCGCGGTTCGCCTCGGTGCGCGCGTGGTGCGTGACCGACAGGCCGACCGCATCGCAGTTGTTCGTCGCGCCTCCGCAGTGCGACGACAGCGCGGACTTGTAGTCGGCGTGCGCGTCGAGCGTGAAGTAGCCGGAGAACCCGAGCGAGATGATGCCGACGCCACCGACGACGAGGCCGGTGATCTTGCGCGTCTTGCCCGGATCGTCGGGCTCGCGCGGTCGGGGAGATGGATCGGGCTCGCCGACGTGCTTGTCGTCGACGTGCTTGTCATCGACGTGTTTGTCGTCGACGTGCTTGTCGTGCTTGCCGCCCGGCTTCTTCTTCGGGAGATCGAGCTTCACGTCGGACGTGCTGCCGCGCTCGACCGGCACGACCTTCTTCTTTCGCTCGCCGCCGTCGCTGGTGTACTCGACGAGGTGCGCGCCGGGGTCGACCTCGATCGCCTCGCCGACCTTGGCCGGCTGACCGTCGAGCAGCACGTTGGCGGCCTCGGCATCGGCGTCCTTGCCGACGCGGAGCGTGAGGCGCGGGGTGTCGTCGTCGACCGCCTCGCGGTGCTCGTGGATCTTCGCGAGCCGCGCGTCCTTGGCGTCGGTCGCCTGCTTCTCCGCGTCGCGATACCAGCGCAGCGCGGTCGCGAGCTTGCCCCACTCCTCGTAGCACTTGGCGATGTTGAGCTTCGCGCCGATGCCGGGATCGAGCTCGTTGCTCTTCTCGAACGCGGCGCACGCGTCGGCGTACTTCTTCTCGGCGAGGAGCTTCTTGCCCTTCTTGAACGCCGCATCGGCCTTGTCGTCGGCGAGCGCCGGGGTCGCGACCGTGGCGAGCGCCAGCGCGACGATGGCCCAGCGGGTCACGGTGCCACCACCGTGAACACGCCGCTGTCGAACGCACCCGCCGCGCCCGGCAGCGAATGCGTCGCCACGTCGCCGTCCGCGAGGTTCGGGTAGCCGCCCTGCAGCGCGATCGCGCGCAACGTGTAGATGTGGCCGGGCTGGAACAGCTCGGGCGGCACCGAGAACGTCGGCGTGCGCGAGGTCGCGCTCAGTCGCTCGGCGAACACCAGCGCGGTCGCGCCGACGTTCGGGACCAGCTCGAGCAGCTGGATCTGGTAGAGCGTCGCGGTCGGTTGGTCGAGCGTGAGCGCGATGGCGACCGGGACCATCGGATCGACGACGAGGTCGAGGCCGTCGGTCAGGATCGTGGTGTTCGCGATCGAGATCACGATCGGCAGCGGTGCGGGGAGCGTGGCGGATAGGCCGCCGATCGGCTCGGTGACCTCGTACAGCGTGGCGTCGAGCGTCACCGGCAGGCCCTGCGACGGCGGCGTGTACGTGCGGGTCGCGCGCGCGCTGACCTGGAACGTCGACGGCCACGAGCGCGTGGTCGCGAACGGGTTGCCGTAGTTGCTCGCGATCATCGTGTCGACCGCGGTGAGCGTGCCGCTCGCGAGCGTCGGGCCGGCGGCCGTGCCACCGGCACCGCCAGGCGCCGCGGTCATCGCCCAGTTGATCGTCGGCACGCCGACCGCGGGGCGCCCGGCCGACAGCCGCGCCGCGATCGCCGTCGGATCGACGGGCACCGCGATCTTCTGATCGGCCGGCACCGCCACCAGCGTGCCGGTCACCGTCGTGGTGGCCTCCTGCGCGACGCCCGGGGTGTCGCTCGCGGCGGTCAACACGCCAGCGATGTACTCGAGGACCATCACGATGTCGTCGGGGCTGATCGCGGTGAGCATCCCGGAGCTCGCCACCGACGCGACCGTCGCGTACGGAAACGTCGCGGTGAGCTGGGTGGCCGGCGCGACCGGCAGCTCGGCGGGCGTGAACGTCCGCTGGACCCACGCGCCGACGACCGCGAACTCGATGACCTCGCCACCCGCGAGCGGGGCCGGCAGCGCGACGTTTGCGGAGATCGTCGCGTTCATCGGCGGCGCGACCGGATTTTGGTGCTCGAGGACGGTGTAGCTCGCGGTGACATCGCGCCCGAGATCGAACAGCCGGAGGAACGGCGCCGGCACGTCGGGCAGGGTGAACAACATCTGTGGCTCGCCGCCCGGCACGTCGGCGACCCAGGTGCCGGCCGTCTCGATGTCGCCGGGTACGCGCGCGAAGCCGCCCGGCCCGGTGGCGTCGGGGACCAGGTAGGTCGAGGACAGCGCGGTGAGGTCGAGCGGGGTGGTCACGACGGTCGCGCCGACCGCGGTGCGCTGGATGGTCAGGCGATCTGAGGGATCGGCGGCCGACGTCTTGTCGATGCCGGCGAGCTGGGCACAACCGGGGAGCGCGGTCGCCAGACAGACGACGAGCCAGGACCGCATCGGAGCGAGCGTATCAAACATCTCGTCGTGTCCCGAACTACTTGTCGAGCGTGTCGTCCGCGTCGGGATCCGGCCCGGGAGCCTCGCCCGGCGCGTCGTCGCGGCGCCAGAACCGCAGGCGCGACCGGCTCTCGCCGGGATCCTCGGCCTTGGCCTGCTCGGCCTTGGCCTGCTCGGCCTTGGCCTCCCGGGCGTCCTTGTCCTTGGAGTCCTTGTCCTCGGTCCCGGCGCGCTTGAGCCGGACCGACGCCTTGACGTCGGGCTCGGCGCCGACGAAGCGGTCGCTGTTCGGGATGAACCGGATCTCGGTCTTGATCTCGAACGATAGCGCCGTGAGCATCTTGGCGAGCTCCTGGCCGACGTTGAGGTTCGACAGGAACTCGCGGGTCTCGCGCGCGATGACCTCGAACACCTTGTCCTTGGCACCGTCGGCCGAGTCGGCGATGTAGCCGGTCACGCTGCCGACCGCGTCGGGGAGGCTGACCTCGCGCGCGAGCCGGCGGATGCCCTCCTCCGTCGAGAACACCGCGCCCATGCCGGCCGCGAAGGTCTTCTTCACGAGCTCGGGGACGAGGTGCTCGAGGCGCTGGCGAATGCTCTCGGTGAGCCCGTCACCACCACGATCCTTGTCTTTCTCGTCTGGTGGGGCTTCGTCGTCGGGCGGCATCTCGTTCGTACTATACTCCCATGCATGGTGGAGACCCGCGTTCGGCGCCTGAAGCGCCAGACGAACGTGCCACCCGTGACGGTCACGCCGGCCACGGGTGTCCCGGTCGTGCCGCGCCCGCCGACCGCCGCCGACTCGGTCACCGCGCTCGCCGAGTCACGCCGCAACTACCGCGACGAGAAGGAGTCACGCCGCCCGCCGCTGCGCATCCGCAGCTGGCGCGCGTACTGGACGACCTTCCGCGTGATCGGCAGCTACCTGTGGCTGCGGTTTCGCGCGCGCTGGCACTCCGAGGCGTGGATCGAGGATCGCCTGCGCAAGATCCACCTGCGCAACGCGCGCCGGATCGAGCGCACGATCATCGGGCTGCAGGGCCTGTTCATCAAGGTCGGCCAGCTGATCAGCATCATGACGAACTTCCTGCCCGAGGAGTTTCGCCGCGAGCTCGAGGGCCTTCAGGACTCGGTGCCGCCGCGCCCGTTCCGCGACATCGAGGCCCGCATCGTCGAGGAGTGCGGCAAGCCGCTCGACCAGCTGTTCCAGCAGTTCGAGCAGCGGCCGATCGCGTCGGCGTCGATCGGTCAGGTCCACCTCGCGCGCATGCACGACGGGCGCAAGGTCGCGGTCAAGGTGCAGTACCCCGACATCGAGGTCATCGTGCAGCGCGACCTCCACACGCTCCGCCGGATCTTCGGGATCATCGAATGGTTCGTGCCGTACCAGGGGCTCGACGAGCTGTATCGCGAGATCCGCTCGATCGTGATGGACGAGCTCGACTACAAGGCCGAGGCGAACAACGCGGCACGGATCGCGGCGAACTTCGTCGGCCGCACCGACGTCGCGTTCCCGCAGGTCGTCGAGGAGCTCTCGACCTCGCGCGTGCTGACCACGCACTTCGAGCCCGGCTGCAAGATCACCGATCGCGCCGGCGTCAAGAAGATGGGCCTCGAGCGCACCGACCTCGCGAAGCAGGTCGTCGAGATCTACTGCCAGCAGATCTTCACCGACGGCGTCTATCACGCCGATCCGCACCCGGGAAATCTGCTCGTCCGGCCGAACCCCGAGAACCCCGAGGGCGGCGAGCCCACGATCGTGTTCCTCGACTTCGGCGCGGTCGCCGAGATCCCGTCGGGCGTGCGCCAGGGCATCGTCGAGTTGATCCAGGGCGCGCTGACGCGCGATACCCGGCGCATCGTCGGCGCGATGAAGCAGATGGGCTTCGTCGCGCGCGGCGCGAACGAGCAGATGTTCGAGCAGGTCATCGAGTACTTCCACAACAAGTTTCAGGAGAACATCTCGCTCGACTCGCTCAACCTGAAGGACATCAAGTTCGATCCGCAGAAGAGCCTCGAGAGCGTCGCCGATCTCCGGAACATGGATATCTCGCTCCGCGAGCTGTCCGAGAACTTCCACATCCCCAAGGAGATCATCGTCCTCGAGCGGACGCTGTTGTTGCTGATGGGTCTGTGCACCGAGCTCGACCCGACGCTCAACCCGATGACGGTGATCCGACCGTACATCGAGCGCTTCGTGCTCGGCGATGAGGGCGATTGGTCGGCGCTCCTCATGGACACGTCGAAGGACCTGGTCATGTCGATCGCGGCGCTGCCGAACGACGTGCGCAAGTTCATGCGCGCGGCGCACGCCGGCGAGCTGTCCCTCAAGTTCAAGGGGCTCGATCAATCGACCCAGCTGATGTACCGACTCGGCCACCAGGTGATCTTCGCGGCCGTCGGCATCTCGTCGGCCGCGATGGCGATCATCCTCGAGGGTCGCAACGAGGACGCGCGCGCGTCCTACGGCTGGTGGACCGCGCGCATCGCCGGCGTGCTCCTCGTGTGGAGCTGGTGGTCGTCGCGCAACCTGCTGCGCAAGCGTTAGGGTTCCCAGCTGAGCCCGAACGATACGAACACGCTGTCGCGCGACGGCAGGAGCAGGAACCCCGGGTAGCGATAGTGGACGGCGTCGAGCTGGGCGGTGAACAAGAGGCGGGTGTCGCCCGGGCCGTCGGCGTCGGCGATCACGTGCGAGATGTCGAGCGACCCGAGGTGACCGATCTGGGATCCGAGCTCCTTGTCCGACGTGAAGTACGTGTAGGCCGACGCGCTCTGCATGTACTTGTCCTCGAAGAAGCTCGCGCGAGACTGGAGATAGAACCGGTAGCCGGCCTGCAGCCGCCAGTTGTCCGAGGCAAGCCGGAGCGATGCGCCCGCGGTCAGGCTATCGATCCCGAAACTGTCGTGGCCGAGGCGCACCTCGGGATGCACGCCGACCCCCGGAGCGAGGGAGTGGACCCACTCGCCGACGATCGCGTGGCCGACGCGCAGGTCGGGCACGCGATCGGGCAGCGTCTCGATCACGCCGCCACCGGGCACGGAGAACGTGATCTGCTGCGCGCCGAGCTGCGCCGTCCAGTCACCGAACCGGACGCTGCGATACGGCGACGCCAGGTAGCCGCTCATCAACTTGCCGTCGTAGCGGACCCGCAGCGCGTCGTCGCGGGTGACGACGAACGCGGAGCCGAGCGTCCAGCCGACCGCGAACATCTTGCGCTGCAGCGTCGGGTCGAGCACGCTCGCGATCTGGTTGTCGGTGAACGTCACGCCGCCGAGCAGCGTGATCGTGCGATCGTCGAGATCGTACGCCCCGTTGAGGCCGCCGCTCACGCTGAAGTAGTCGGTCTCGTGGGCGACCGCGGTGGTCAGGTTGGCGGCGTGACCGTGGCCGTCCTTGTAGCCGACCCCGGCGGTGCCCTGGTAGCGCGTGTCGGTCATCTCGCCGCCGGAGGTCGACGACGTGCCCGACGCGCTCGTGATCGTGTCGACCTTGGAGAGCTGCGGCGACGACCGCACGTCGACCGACGCGCTGGTCACCGCATCGACGCCGATGCTGGCGTTCATCGACCAGTGATCCCAGGCGTGCGCCACGACGGCGAGCAGCCGGGTGACCGAGGTGTTGTCGCTGTCGCGATAGACACCCGCGCGCGCGGTGCCCGTGATCGGCTCGGCCGGCGCGGCCTCGGGTGCGGCCGGCTTCTCCGGCGTGGGTGTGATGTCCGGATCGGCGGGCACCGGATCGGGTGCCGGATCGGCCGCGGCCACCCCGGTGACCAGGAGCACCGCGAGCGCTAGTTGCAGCCGCATCCGGCTCCTGCCGTGCCGGGCCCGGCGCTTGGATAGGTGCCACCCTCGGTGATCTCGCGGATCGAGTCGCGCTGGCCCTCGGCGACCGGGTCCATCTCGAACTGCATCGCCGGGCTCGCGAGCTGCTCGCGCTGTGACGCACGCACGTGGCGGCAACCGCCGGCGAGCCACGCGAGCGTGACGACCGCCACGAAGGCCATCCCATGCCGTCCAAACGTGTGTGATCGCATCGGGCTCCTCGTTTGTAGCCGGTCGAGTCTGGAACCTTCGGTCAGCGCGGA
This sequence comes from Haliangiales bacterium, assembly GCA_038321315.1. Taxonomy (GTDB): domain Bacteria; phylum Myxococcota_A; class Polyangia; order Haliangiales; family Haliangiaceae; genus JABFXX01. The sequence goes on from JBBQEX010000025.1 coordinate 35,122, forward strand.
AAGTAGATCGATTCGTTGGCGACGACGTCGGCGCAGGTCGTACCGGGCGGGATGCGCACGGCGCGGAACGTCGACGGGTTGGTGGGTTGCTGCGTGATCTGCGGGTTCAGGTTGCGCACCGAGTTGACGTCGCCGGCGACGCACGCCTTGCCGTCGCGCAGCTGGCACGCCAGGATGCCCTGCTCGAGCGACGCGGTGACCTCGCCCTCGATCGAGTCGGTCGAGAACACGTGGCCGGCGAGCTGGAAGTTCGTGCGCACCGACGCGAACACCTGATCGAGATCGACGGCGGGCACGTTGTGCGCGACGACCGTCGAGCCCGGCTTGCCATCGCCCTCCTGGTCGCACGCGCAGTTCGTGCCGGTCGCCTCGGTGCACCTGGTGAGCGCGTCGGGCAGGCACGCCGGGAACGCGCCGGTCGAGTCCGACATCGGCATCGGCGCGGTCGCCGGTGGATCGAGGTGCGCGCCGAGCACGACGGTGAGCTGCGACGTCGCGAGCTCGGCGCAGGTCTGATCCGCGGACGACAGCGTGCCGGTCCCGGTCACGATGCCGAGCGAGGCGACCGTGGCATCGGGGATCCGGAACTGGATCGGCTTGTCCTGACCGGGCACCGGGATATCCGGGATACCGATGCCGCACACCGTCGCGCTCAGCCCGAGCTGGGTGCCCTGCTGATCGATGTCGAGCACGATCAGGATCGACGCGGTCGTGTCGGTCTCGATCAGGCCGCCGGCGTCGACGTGGACGTTGAGGATGCCCTGCACCGCGTCGCGGCCGGTCAGCGACGCGAACGTCGTGCCGTCGGGGATGCAGTGCTCGGTGAAGTCGCGCGCGTCGGGCCGGATCGGTGGATCGCTCTTGCAGCCCGACAGCAGCAGCGCCGCGACGACGACGATCGCGATCCCCGCCGCGATGCTCGCGATCAGCTTGCCGACCTTGGCCCAGTCGATCGGCGACTTGCCGAGCACGACGTCGGGGCGCTGGCCGTGGACGACCGCGCGGAACACCTGGCCGCGATAGCGATACGCGAGCACCCACGCGGGCAGCGCGACGCGATCGGTGCGCTGATCCTCGAGCATGCAGGCGACGTCGATGTTGCGGTGGCGGCGGCCGGGCACGTAGCGCTCGACGCGGACCTTCGCGGTGCGCTCGATCGCTGCGCAGACCTCGGCGCGCGCCGCCGAGCGCTGGACGTCGAACGACTCGATCATCAGATCGCTCGGCTCGGCCGGGCCGATGTCGGGCGCGACCGCGACGGCGGTGGCGAGATCGTAGTGCGGCACGAGCGCGCGGCACTCGCCGGTCGACAGCCCCCGCGACGCCGGGATCACCAGGTTCTCGAACGCCATCTCGACCTCGCCCGCGTGTGGCGCCCAGTCCGAGCGCACCGCGCCGGCGTCGGAGTCCGCGGTCCAGGCGACCCGCGCGTCGGCGCTGACCAGCCACGCGGCCCAGCACAGCGGCGAGAACGACTCGAGGGTCGCCTCGTCGCGCAGCGTCGCCGGCGCGAACCAGCCGCGCGTGCCGAGCCAGCCGCGCAGGGCGCGCTCGGCGGCCTCGCGCTCGACGGTGAACGGCAGGCGCACGCGCGCGACCTCGATCGGATCGTGCGGCTGCTCGATCGCCATCACCGCGTTGCAGAACCCGCAGTGGGGCGCCTGCTTGTCGGGCGAGAACCCGACGACCGCGCCGCAGTCGGTACAGCGCAGCACCTTGGCGCGCAGCTTGTCCTCGCGCGGCCGGGTCGCCACGGGCACCGGCAGCGCGCACACCGAGCAGCGCAGATCGCCGGCCTCGAGCGCGGTCTCGCAGCGCGCGCACGCCGCGGTCTCCTCGGCGGCCAGGCTCACGCGGGCCTCGTGTTCAGGTAGAGCAGGATCGCCGCGGCGATCGCGACGAGCGCGATCGGGATCGCGATCTTCCACCAGCTGAGCGGCACCTTGCCGGTCGCGCGGCCGGTCTGGCCGTTGATCACGACGCGCAGCGGCGGCTTGTCCTCGCGATACGACACGACGAACACCCAGATCGGCAGGAGCACCGGCTCGAGGGATTCCCAGCTGACCTGCGTACGCCACTCGAGATCCGAGTAGCTGTCGCCCGGCATGAACTTGCGCAGGCGCGCGCCGACCTCGTCGGTCGCCTCGGAGCGGCTCGCCTGCATGCACTCGGTGGCGTCGCGCGAGAACTCCTCGGCGATCCAGCCGGTGATCACCGCCGGATCGTAGGTCCGCAGGAGGCGCAGGTCGTACGGCTCGATCGCGGCGAGCTCGCGGTTCGGCAAGCCCTTGCTCGCGCTGACCACGACGTCGGTGACGTAGCCGACGTGGCGACCGGCGAGCGAGCGATACTCGGTGCGCGTCACCGAGCGCGTCTCGGTCTTCTTCTGGCCTTGCGCGTCGGTCGTCTCGTACTCCTCGGTCTCGGTGTAGTGCTCGCCGATCGAGGCCGTGTACTGGCTCGAGGTCGCCGCCGAATACAGGTACGCCGGCACGTAGATCCCGCGGACCTCCTCGACCGTGGCGCGCTTGACCGCCGAGTCGGCGAACAGGGTGCGCGAGCCGAGCCAGCGACCGAGCGTGGCGCGCGCCTGGGTCGCCTCGTGCGCGAACGCGACGACGAAGCGCGGCTCGGGCTGGTCCGGGGTCGGCGCGCGCTCGACGAAGTTCGGGCTCGCGCAGAACGGACACGTGGCCGTTCGCACGCCCTCGAAGGCGAGCCCGGCCCCACACCGGTTGCAGGCGAACGTCGCGAGCATGCGGTCGCACTGTAGCGCGCCGGCGGTCGCCCGTGTTACGCGAGCGCGATGGGGTCTCGGCTCGCGGTGATCGCGACGACGGTGGTGCTCGTCGGCGCGACGGCCGGCGCCAATCCCCTCGAGCTCACCGGGCTGACCTCGCGGCACGCCGGCGAGGCCGGTGCTGGCATCGCGAGCGTCGACGATGCCGCCGCGGTGTTCTACGACCCCGCCGGGCTGGCGACCGCGCCGCGCATGGAGCTGTCGTTCGGCTGGGTCGGCGCCCACGCGCACCTCTCGGGCGGCGCGCGCCGGCTCGTCGATCCGACCGGCTTCCAGCTCGCGCTCCGCGCGCCGCTGCCGCTGCAGGGCGACCTCGGGCGCCGGATCGTCGTCGGCATGGCGCTCCACCTGTTGCCGAAGGACGTCACCCGCGTCGTCGCGCCGGCGCCGGATCAGCCGTACTACCCGTACGAGGATCGACTCGCGCGGATCGCGGTCGTGCCGGGCATCGGCGTGCGCCTCGATCATGGCCTGCAGCTCGGGCTCGGCGTCAACGTGCTCGCCGGGCTCACCGGCTCGCTGTCGGCCGCCGACGGCGTCGCGCGCGGGATCGACTCGCGCGTCGACGAGCGCGTCCAGACGATCGCGCGGATCATCGCCGGCGCGCAGTGGCAGGTCGCCGACGCGTGGCGAGTCGGCGCCGTGTTCCGCCAGAAGTTCGCGGTGCCGTTCGCGACCAAGGCGACCACGATCGTCGGCGGCGAGCCGATCGATCTCGACCTGTCGGCGAACGGGCTGTTCACGCCGCACGAGGCGATCGTCGGCGTCGCGTACCAGCACCGGCGCGCGACCGTGGCGCTCGATCTCCAGTGGGCGAAGTGGTCCGACTATGACGGCCCGTACGTCCACGTCGACAGCGTCTTGCCGCTCGCCGGCCCGGTGCCCGGCCAGTCGCCGCACCTGACCTACAGCGACACGATCGCGGCGCGCATCGGCTTCGAGACCACGCGGCCGCGCACCGAGTGCGGCTGGATCGCGCGCGCCGGCTACGCGTTCGAGACCTCGCCGATCCCGGCGTCGCAGCCCGGCGTGTCGAACCTGCTCGACGGGCCGCACCACCACCTCGCGATCGGCGGTGGATGGCAGTGGCCGCGGGCACTCGCCGGCCACGGCCTGCGGCTCGATGCGCACCTCGCGCTCGAGCTCGTCCAGCACCGCACGATCACCAAGGAGCTGTTCGGAGGCACCGGCACCTACGACCCCGACGCCAGCCTGCGCGACGAGGATCCCGACACCTCGGGGCTCCAGATCTCGAACCCGGGCTATCCGTCGTTGCGCTCGGGCGGCCAGGTGTTCAGCGGCGGCCTGACGCTGGAGGTCGGCCTGTGAGATCACTGGTCCTGCTCCTCGCGCTCGGCGGCGTGGCCGCGGCGGATCCGCTCGACGAGACCGGCGCCGGCGCGGCCGGAACGGCGATGGCGGGCGCGCGCACCGCGGTCGCCACCGGCGCCGAGGCCGCGCACGTCAACCCGGCGGGAGTCGCGCGCGTCGGCTCGCCCGAGGTGCTCGCGGGCTGGCAGTACGGGCTCGCGCACCTCGCGATCGATGGCCGCGATGCCGGCGTGACGAACCCGCACGGCACGACGTTCGGCCTCGCGATCCCACTGGCGCTCGGCGACGTCCGCGTCGCCTTCGGGACGATGCTGTACCTGCCCGACCAGTACCTCGCGCGCCTCCAGGTCACGCCGACCGGCGAGCCGCAGTACGTCCGGTTCGGCGCCGCCGCGCAGCGCCTCGTGATCGACAACGTCGTCGCGATCGCGTGGCACGATCTCGCGTTGGGCGCCGGCGTGTCGACGCTCGCCGACACCCGGTCGCGCGACCTGACGTTCGACGTCGGCGTCAAGGCGCGCGAGAAGGTCGGCTCCGCGCACCTCGACGTCGCGCTGCCGACGCGGTTCGCGCCGATCGTCGGTGTGATGTGGCGGCCGCATCCCCGGGTCGAGCTCGGTGCCACGTTCCGCGGCGAGCTGTCGCTCGATCTCGCGATCGACATCATCGCCAACGTCGACGTGCCGAACGTCGTCACCGGCAGCGCGAACATCGGGCTGCACCAGACCACGTACTTCACGCCGATGCGCGCCGCGATCGGTGGCGCGGTCCACCTCAGTGACGAGCTGCTCGTCACGGCGGACGTCGCGTGGGAGCGCTGGAGCGCGCTCGGCTCGGGCGTCCCCGATCTGCACGTGCTCGTGAACCTCGACCTCGCGCCACCGGTCGTCGAGTCGCCGACCCCGCGGGCGAACTTCCGCGACGTCGTCACGCCGCGGCTCGGTGCCGAGTGGCACGCGGCGGATGCATGGCGCGTGCGCGCGGGCCTCGCGTACCTGCCGACGCCGGTGCCGGCGCAGACCGGCGTCACCAGCTTCGCCGACGGCAACCGCGTGATGGCGACCGCCGGCGTCGGCCTGCGGGTCCCGGCGACCAGCGTGCTCGCGCTGCCGATCGATCTCGATCTCGCGGTCGGCTGGCAACACCTCGCCGACCAGCTCGTCCACAAGGATCCGGCGCTGCAGCCGGGCGGCGATTTCTCGTCGGGTGGCGACGTCGTCTCGGGCGCGCTCAGCGCGACGGTGAGGTTCTGATGCGCTACCTGATGCTCGCCGTGCTCGCCGCGTGTGGCCTCGGTCCGTCACCCGATGCACAGGACCCGCCCGCGGGCGCCGGCAACGCCCCGTGGGCCGAGCTCGGCGCCGCGACGGTGTGCCTCGGCAACCTCGCGATCGACGCACCGACCGCGGTCCCCGGCGGACTCTGCCTGTCGCCGCTCACGCCCGGCACGCACGGCTGCGACACCGCGAGCGAGTGCCGGTCGCGCGAGTCGTGCGTCTGCGGCGTGTGCGTCGTCGCGTACTGCGCCACGCTGTCCGACTGTCCCGACGATCGGATCTGCGACTTCGGGACCCACCGCTGCGATCACACCTGCACCAAAGACACCCAGTGCGCCGACGGCGAGCAGTGCCTCGCCGGCGCGTGCCGCGGCCGCTGCGCGACGAGCAGCGAGTGCGAGCACGGCGAGGTCTGCGATCGCAACCACGTCTGCATCACCGACGACTGTGTCGACGCGTCGGGCTGCCTGGGCGGCGAGACCTGCGAGATGCAGCGGACGCCGCGCCAGCTGCTCGAGCCCGATCCGGTCCGCGTCGGCGACACCACGGTGATCTACTTCGATCTCGCGCCGCCCGATCAGCCGCTCGCGCGCGCGATCTGGCGCGCGACGTCGCGCGACGCCCGCCACTTCGTCGTCGATCCCGCCGCGCCGATCATCGCGGCCGGCTGGGGCCCGAGCACGGTGACCGCGGGCGGCACGACGTACCTGTACTACGAGGACGCCGCGGGCCTCGAGGTCGCGACCTCGACCGACGGCGTCGCGTTCGGTGCGCCGGCGCTCGCCCTCGCGGGTCCCGCCGCAGCTCCCGGCGCGGTGATCCTGGATGGCACCGTGGCGGTCTACTACCAGCGCGATGGCTCGATCGGGCTCGCGACCGGCCCGCTCGGCGGCGCGCTCGCCGACCAGGGCACCGTGCTGTCGCCGGCCGACGTCACCGTCGGCGATCCGACCAACCCGACGGGCGCGTTCTGGAACCCGGTGACCCGGCTGTCGAGCCCGCACCCGGTGCTCGCCGGGCCCGATGGTGCCGGCCCGGTCGCGGGCGCGACCGTCCACCTGTACTTCGCGGCGTTCGGCCAGGAGAGCGCGCCGGCGATCAAGCACGATCTGCCGTCGCCGATCCCGCCGAACGTGTCGATCGGCTTCGCGGCGGCCGAGCCCGGTGAGCCCGGGATGCTCGCGGTGTGGCCGTACGGCCCGATCTACGACCATGTCGACGTGTTCACCCAGCACGACGACGAGCTCGGCCCCGCGGCGGTTCGCCTCGAGGCCGGTTGGCGCCTGTACTACATCGATGCGACCCGCGATCCCCCGGCCGGCGTCGACGGGCCGTACCTGATCGGCCGGCTCGTCGTGCTCGGGAGTGGCCGGTAACAGCGACAAATTGGATTTCGCGCGTGGCACCCGCGAAAATATTCCTTCGGCTGTAACCGTTAGCCCTGTCGCAAGGAGTCGCACACACATGATCGCCCTCATTGGAAACGTGATCGCCGGGCTCGGTGTCGTCAGCTTGTTCACCGCCACGTTGCGGCTGACGAAACCCCAGAAGACGGCGTAGCCGCGCTACACTGGCATCGTGGTCACCACGGTGCTGCCACGGGTGGCGAGGCTGTCGACGTCGGGGGATCTGAGCCTCGCCGACATCGAGACGGTTCGCCTCCTGTTACGGGGCGAGTCGGTGATCGACTGGCACCGCCTCGCGTTCCACGACCACGCCGAGGTCGATCGGTTTCTCCGGCTCAACGAGTTCGACCCCGACTCCGACGAGGAGATGGGCCGGCTCGAGGATCTCCGCGCCGACGCGGTCGACTACGTGTCGCGCTGCTTCGGCGTCACGATCCCGGACGACATCGCGGGCGATCTGCCGGCGCGCGATCTGTTCCTCGTCGCCTCGGGCATCGGCCACCACCAGAAGGTGGCGTGCGTCGTCCTGAAGGTGATGCACATCATCCATCACATCAACGGCCGCGCGGCGCTGATGAAGATGTCCGTGTCCGACGAGATCGTGTTCCGCGAAGTCGAGCTCAAGGTCATGCAGGTGATCGAGCAGCTCCGCGCGGCGGGCTCGCAGATCGCCGAGTTCGAGTGGAGCCGCAAGCCGCGCGACTCGCAGATCACCAAGCTGCTCGCCAAGCGCTCGACGATCGCGGCGAACATCTACGACAAGCTGCGGTTCCGCCTGATCGTGCCGACCGCGGAGGATCTGATCCCGACGCTCGCGACGCTGACGCGCCAGCTGATCCCGTTCAACTACATCGTGCCCGGCGAGTCGGTGAACCAGCTGATCGATCTCAACGCGATCGCGCGGGCACACGAGCGCGCGAGCACCGCGCCGGGCTCGCACACCTCGGTGCCGTACAACGAGTTCTCCGGCCCCGAGTACCGGATCGTGAACTTCGTCGCCGACCTGCCGCTGCGCCTCGAGCGCCTCGTGCCCAAGTCGGAGATCCATCCCGACCTCGCGCACGTCGTGTTCGTGCTCACCGAGTTCCAGGTCGCCGACAAGGCCACCGCGATCCGCAACGAGTCGGGCGCGTCGAGTCACGAGGCCTACAAGGCTCGCCAGCACGAGCGCGTGCGGCTGCGCCTGTTCCGCGACAAGGACGACCCGTTGCCGCCCGACTAGTGGTGCGCGATCAGATAGATCGCGCCGCCGATGATGCCACCGAGGAGGATCAGGGCAAACGCGACGCGGCCGTAGCGGAGCTGCTTCTTCGGCGGGGGAACCATTTCGGGAGAGGCTATAGCACACGTCGCCGCGGCAGCAGCTGCTGGAGGTGCCATGCGTGAACGTGAATCGCGCGCTGCGCCGCCCGCCGATCGCGCGCGAAGTTGAGGGCATAGAGCCCGACCGTCAGCGTGATCGCGACGTTGCCGATGACGTAGAGCAGCGCGTCGGGCCACGCGTGCGGCCGGATGATCGTGCTGTGGGTGACGAGGCCATCGGCGGTCATCCGCCAGGTCGCGTCGAACACGCCGATCGACTCGAGGACCAGCGGCAACGTCGTGGCGAGCAGCGCCCACACGAGCACGACCCAGCGCCGATCGTTGACCCACGGCACCGACGTGATCGCGAGCAGCACGCCGGCGATCAGCATCGGGGTGATCACGAACGCGCTGGTCAGGCGCGAGAACAGCGTGATGAACCCGAGCTGTACCAGCATGAACACACCGATCGGCACCGGCCGCACCTTCCAGTTGACGTAGCTGATTCCGGACAGCACGAGCCCCACGGCGATCAGCGCGGTGAGCAGCTGCCAGCTCGCGAGATCGAGCCACGGCAGGAACGGCAACAGGATCAGCGGCAGGCCGATGAACGGCAGGATCGCGCGCTTGCTGCGCTCGCGCACCATGCGCGCCTCCTCGCCGTCGACCGCCGCGGCGACCTCGGCCGGCAGCGGGTCCGGCGGCTCGACGAGCATGCCGGTGAGGAGCTCGCTGGCCTCGGTCGAGCTCGGATCGAGCGCGAGCGCGCGACCCGCGGTGTGCACCGCCGTCGCGCGATCGTCACGCGCGAGCGCGGCGCGGGCGAGCGCGACCTGTTCGACCGCGAGCGCGCGCCGACCCTCGAGATCGCGATCGCCGTCGAGGTATGCCTGGATCGCGGTCGCGAGCGCGCGGGCGGTCGGGCGCTTCGCCGGATCCTCGGCGAGCGCCGCGATGCACGCGGCATCGAGCTCCGGAGCGACCGCGCGCCCCGGCACGCGCCGCGCCGGCGACGGATCGGCCGCGCCCTCGAGCGTCGAGGTCAGCGCGCCCACGCCGCGCGCGTGGAGCGGCGCGCCGGCGAGCAACTCGAACAGGATCGAGTCGAGCGCGTAGATGTCGGCCGGCGTGCCGACCGGCTCGCCGCGCACCTGCTCGGGCGACATGTAGCCCGGTGTACCGAGCAGCTGCCCGATCTGCGTCTGGCCATCGAGCGACGGGATCTCCGCCATGCCGGTCGGCTCGGCGGCGTCGGTCAGCACGCGCGCGACGCCCCAGTCGATCACGTAGACCTCGCCGTAGTCGCCGAGCATGATGTTCGCGGGCTTGAGATCGCGGTGCACGATCTTCTTGGCGTGCGCGAGATCGATCGCCTGGCACACGTCGACGAACGTGCGCAGCAGGCGCTGCGGTTGTGCCGGGGCGGTGTGGTCCGCGAGCAGCGCGGCGAGCGTCGTGCCGGTCAGCCGCTTCATCGTGAAGTACGGCATCCCACCCTCGTCGATGCCGAGGTCGTGCACCGGGACGATCGCCGGGTGATCGAGGCGCGCCTGGATCTTGGCCTCGCGGAGGAACCGCTCGATCGCCTCGGGCGGTGGGTGATCGAGCCGCATGCGCTTGAGCGCGACGTCGCGGCCCATCTTCGGATCGCGCGCGAGGATCACGTCGCCCATGCCACCGTGCCCGAGCTCCTCGCCGAGCTCGTAGCCGGCGAGGCTCTGACTCACGCGGATCGTGCCGGTGGCGAGCGTGTCGGCGAGCTCGTCGGTGCTCACGACGGGCTCCGCGCCGGCAGCAGCTGCTGGAGGTGCCAGGCCTGGATCTGCATCTCGCGCTTCGCGGTGTACGCCGTGCGGTTGGTGTCGATCGCGTAGAGCCCGACGACGACGACGAACGCGGTGTTCGCGAGCAGCAGCATCACCGCGCCGGTCGCGCCGGTCGATCCGAAGATCGCCGAGCGGATCACGAACATGTGCGACGCCGGATCGATGCCCCAGGTGTTCGACAGCAGGCCGAACGCCTCGAGCGCGACCGGCAACAGCGTCGCGACCACGACGAACGCGACGAACACGCCCCGCCGCTGGAGCAGCTGAGGGTTCGCGCTGATCGCGATCGCGACCCCGCACACCACGACCGGCGTGAGCATGAACGGGCTCGCGATCCGCGACCACACGATCGCGAGCACGACGTTGCACAGCATCGAGATCGCGAGGTTGACGCGGCCGAGACGCGCCCAGTGGAACGCGAACCCGACGAGCAGCCCGAGCACGACGAGCAGCGAGATGAACCACGCCCAGCTCTTGATCGCGAGCCACGGCAGGCCGAGCAGGAACACGTAGCCCGAGGCGTAGCCGATCGCGCCGCGCCGGCTGCGCGCGGTCTGCGCCATCCGCTCCTCGGCCGCGAGGCTGGTCGCGAGATCGGCCGGCAGCTCGGGCGGCGGCTCGACCATCAATCGCGTCACGAGCTGCGCGGCCTCGCGCGACTCGGGATCGAGCGCGAGCGCGCGTCCGGCGCGCCGCATCGCCGTCGCGCGGGCGTTGGTGGCGGTCGAGGCGAGCGCGTCGCGTGCGGCCACGAGCTGCGTCGCGGCGAGGCTGCGCCGCTGCGCGAGGTCGCGGTCGCCGTCGAGGTAGGCCTGCACGCTGACTCCGAGCTGGCGCGCGGTCGGCCGGCTATCCGGCGTCGGATCGAGCGCGCCGAGGCACGCGGCGTCGAGCTCGGGGGCGATGGCGCGGTCGGGCGAGCGCGCTGCGGGCGAGACCTGCGGCGTCTCGAGCGTGGTCGCGAGCGCCGGACGTCCGCGCGGATGCAGCGGCTCGCCGGCGAGGATCTCGAACAGGATCGCGCCGAGCGCGTAGACATCGGCCGGCAGCCCGACGTGCGTCCCGTCGATCTGCTCGGGCGCCATGTAGCCCGGCGTGCCGAGCAAGCCGCCCGCCTCGGTCTGCTCGCCGATCGTGTCGATATCGCCCGCCTGGTTCGCGTGGTTCGGTCGATCCGCGAGCACCCGCGCGATGCCCCAGTCGATCACGTAGACGTCGTTGTAGTCGCCGAGCATGATGTTCGCCGGCTTGAGGTCGCGGTGGATCACGCCGCGGCTGTGCGCGAGCTCGACCGCGAAGCACACGTCGACGAACGCGCGCAGCAGCGGCTGCAGTGGCCCGCGCTCGCCGAGCCGATCGTGCAGCGTCACGCCGGTCAGCCGCTTCATCGTGAAGAACGGCCGCCCCTGATCGTCCTGGCCGACCTCGTGCACCGGCACGATCGCCGGGTGATCGAGGCGCGCCTGGATCCGCGCCTCGCGTAGGAAGCGCGACACGGATGCCGCATCGGCGCTCTCGCCGCGCATCCGCTTGATCGCGACGTCGCGACCGATCCGCGTGTCGGTCGCCGCCATCACCTCGCCCATCCCGCCGCGACCGATCAGCTCGCCGACCAGGTAGCCGGCGGGTGGCAGCACCAACGCCGGGGCGTCGACCGCGGTGCCCGGTTGGGTCGTGACGAAGGCATGCAGCGTCGTCGCGTCGTCGTCGGCTTCGGGCATCACCCGGAGTGTACGGCGGCTAGGACCTCGCCGGGACGAGCTGGCGCAGCTGCCAGGCCTGGAGCTCGATGCGCCGGGTCACGTCGCGGTTGCGCATCGCGAGCGTGCGCGAGAGCAGCGCGACGATCGCGATCAGCGCGACGAGCAGCGCGACGAACGCCAGCTGCACCGGCAGCGACGTGAACGCGATCGCCGGCGAGGCCAGCACGAGCTCGCCGTGGTCGAACCGATAGGTCGACGCGAGCACGCCGAGCACCTCGAGCAGCCACGGGATCGCGAGGCCCGATGCGAGCACGATCGCGATGATGTGGATCCGGCCGAGCCGCGGATGCACCGCGTAGGCCACCAGCGTGGTCATCACGAGCGTCGGTGCGACGAGGAACGGCCCGACGATGCGCGAGACCAGCGCGATCAGCGTCGCGTTGATCGCCGCGTTGGCGTAGATCCCGAGCGCGTTGATCTCGGTGCGCCGCGCGAGCAGGAACACCTGGACGCCGCCGATCACCGCGACGGCTGCGAACGCGACCACGAGCCACGCGTCGCGAACGCCGGTCCACAGGAGGAACGGCAGGAACCCGAGGTAGCCGATCATCGCGAGCGCGGCGAGTCGACCCTGGAACGCCGCGGCCTCGACATCGAGTGCCGCGAGCCGGGCCTCGACCTCGGGTGGCGTGTGCGTCGGCGGCTGCATCATCAGCTGGGTCACGAGCAGCGCCGCCTCACCGGATTCCGGATCGAGCGCGAGCGCGCGACCGGCCTCGCGCATGGCCAGGCTGCGCTTGGCGTCGGTCAGCCCGAGCGAGAACGACGTGTCGGCGCGCCCGATCGCCTCGCGGGCCTGGATCAGATGATGCTCGGCGAGCTCGCGGCGCACGGCGACGTCGCGATCGCCGTCGAGGAACGCCTGCACCGCGTCGCCGAGTGCGCGGGCCGATGCGTGGCGCGCTGCCGGATCGAGCTCGGTCGCGCGCTGGCACACGACGTCGAGCTCGGGCGGCGCGTCGGGTCGGCGGGTCGACGGCCGACCATCGATGGCCTTCACCGCAGAGCGCGTCTTCTGGTGCAGCGGCTCGCCGGCGATGATCTCGAACAGCACGCAGCCGAGCGCGTACAGATCGGCGGCCGGCGTCGCGGGCTCGCCAGCGAGCTGTTCGGGCGCCATGTAGCCCGGCGTGCCGAGGATCGAGCCGGTGCGCGTGTCGTCCGAGACCAGGTCCGCGGTCCCGTGGTCGCCGAGGCCGTGCGGCACGACCGCGCTCCCCGCGCTCGGCACGCCGAGGACGGTCTGGGCCGGGCCGGCCTCGTGGACGTGCGCGACGCCCCAGTCGAGCACGTAGACCTCGCCGAAATCGCCGAGCATGATGTTCGCGGGCTTGAGATCGCGATGGACGACGCCGCGCGAGTGCGCGAGCTCGATCGCGTGACACACGTCGACCAGCGCGCGCAGCAACTGGCGCCGCTCGCTCGCGACATCGGTGGTGTGGCCCGCCCGGATCGACTTGAGCACGTCGCCCATCGACTTGCCGGTCAGGCGCTTCATCACGAAGTACGGGCGGCCCGCCTCGTCGACGCCGAGCTCGTGAACCGGCACCACCGCCGGGTGCTCGAGCCTGCCCTGCACGCGCGCCTCGCGAAAGAACCGCGAGCGGTCGTCGGCCGACGGCGCCTCGCGCAGGATCCGCTTGACCGCGACCTCGCGCCCGATGTGCTCGTCGAACGCGAGGACGACCTCGCCCATGCCACCTTCGCCGAGCTTGGGCCCGTAGGTATAGCGCGTGCCGATCGGCACGATCGGCGGCGGCTGTGTCGTCCGCCGCTTCGCGCGCGGGCCGTGCGGGCTGGTCGGCGGTGCGGGCAACGACGCGACCGGCGCCGGGCCGGCGTCGGCGGACTCGCCGGCGATCCCGCGCACCGTCGGGTCCGCCCTCAGCGTGACGTCGTAGCTACCGTCGTCGTCCGGCTCGTCGACCATGCCGGCGCATCATAGTCAGTTCGCGTCGGCGCCCGGGGCAGGCTCGCACCGGATGTCGATCGCGCCGTCCTTGAGGTCGATGAACGCGGTGCCGCCGGCGACGAGCTTGCCGAACAGGATCTCGTTCGCGAGCGGCGCCTTCAGGGTCGACTGCACGAGGCGCTCCATCGGGCGCGCCCCCATCGCCTTGTCGTAGCCGTGGTCGACGAACCAGTCGATCGCGGCGGGCGACACCTCGAGCTCGACCTTCTTCTCGAGCAGCTGGCCCTCGAGCTTGTCGAGGAACTTGCGGGCGACCTTCCGGATCACCTCGACCGGCAGCGAGTCGAACATCACGGTGCCGTCGAGCCGGTTGCGGAACTCGGGCGTGAACACGCGCTCGAGTGCCTTCTTGCCGTCCTTGTTGTCCGCGACCGAATCGCCGAAGCCGATCTTGCCCATCGCCATCTCGCGCGAGCCCGCGTTGCTGCTCATGATCAGGATGACGTTTCTGAAGTCGCTCTTGCGCCCGTTGTTGTCGGTCAGGGTCGCGTGATCCATGACCTGCAAGAGGATGTTGTAGATGTCCGGGTGCGCCTTCTCGATCTCGTCGAGCAGGACCACCGAGTACGGGTGCTTGTTGATCGCGTCGGTCAGCTGACCGCCCTGGTCGAAGCCGACGTAGCCCGGCGGCGCGCCGATCAGGCGCGACACCGTGTGCTTCTCCATGTACTCCGACATGTCGAACCGGATGAACTCGATGCCCATCGTCGCCGCGAGCTGCTTGGCGAGCTCGGTCTTGCCGACGCCGGTCGGGCCCGCGAACAGGAAGCACCCGGTCGGCTTGTCGGGGTTCGACAGCCCGGCACGCGACAGCTTGATCACCGAGCCGAGCTGCTCGATCGCCTTGTCCTGACCGTAGATCAGGCGCTTCAGCTCGATCTCGATGTTCGCGAGCTTCGTCTTGTCCTGCACGCTGACGCTCTTGGTCGGGATCCGCGCGATCTTCGCGACGATGTCCTCGATCAGCGACGGCCGGATCTCGGTCGGGCGATCCTCGGGCTTCATCAGGCGGACCTTCGCGCCGGCCTCGTCGATCACGTCGATCGCCTTGTCGGGCAGCTGCGATCCGCTGATGTGGCGCGCCGACAGCTCGACCGCGCTCTCGATCGCGGCGTCGGTGTACTTGACCTCGTGGTGCTCCTCGTAACGCGACTTCAGGCCCTTCAGGATCTCGATCGCCTCGGGGATCGTCGGCTCGCCGACATCGATGCGCTGGAACCGGCGCGCGAGGGCGCGATCGCGCTCGAACGCCTGGCGGTAGTCCTTGAACGTCGTCGAGCCGATGCAGCGCAGCTCGCCGTTCGACAGGGGCGGCTTCAGGATGTTCGCCGCGTCCATCGTGCCGCCGCTCGTCGCGCCGGCGCCGATGATGTTGTGGATCTCGTCGATGAACAGGATCGACTTCGGATCCGCGATCAGCACCTTCATGACCGCCTTCAGGCGCTCCTCGAAGTCGCCGCGATAGCGCGTCCCCGCGAGCACGGCGGTCATGTCGAGCGAGTACAGCTTCGCCTCGAGCAGCGGCGCCGGCACGTCGCCGGAGACGATGCGGAGCGCGAGGCCCTCGGCGAGCGCGGTCTTGCCGACGCCGGGCTCGCCGATCAGGATCGGGTTGTTCTTCCGGCGCCGCGACAGCACCTGGATCATGCGTTCGAGCTCGTCGGCGCGACCGATCAGCGGATCGATCTTGCCCTCGCGTGCGCGCTGCGTGAGATCGACACAGAAGCTCTCGAGCGGGTTCGACACCTTCTGGTCTTCCTGCCCGTCGTCCTCGACGCCGCGCGTGCGCGGCACGATCGGCTTGCCGGACTCGACCTTGCTCACGCCATGCGAGATGTAGTTGATGACGTCGAACCGCGACACGCCCTGCTTCTCGAGCAGGTAGACCGCGTGCGAGTCGCGCTCGCGGAACATCGACGCCAGCACGTTGCCGGTCGTCATCTGCTGGCGACCCGCGGCCTGCACGTGCATCGCCGCGCGCTGCAGCACGCGCTGGAACGCGAGCGTCTGATCGGGGCCCGACTCCTCGCCCTCGGGCAGCTCGTCGAGCTGCTCGTCGAGGAAGCGCTCGAGATCGCCGCGCAGCGCCTCGACGTCGCCACCGCACTTGGTGACCACGTCGGCGCCCGTCGGATCGTCGAGGATCGACAGGAGCAGGTGCTCGAGCGTGAGGTATTCGTGGTGGCGGCCGCGGACATCCTCGACGGCGCGCTGGAGTGTGGATTGAAGCTCGGGTGACAGCATGATTGTTACTCCGTGGGCTCGATCGACAGCTGCAGCGGGAACTGTTGCGCCTTCGCCAGGTGCTGCGTCTTGGTCACCTTGGTCTCGGCGACCTCGAACGTGTAGACCCCCGCGACGCCGACGCCGTTGTTGTGGACGTGACTCATGATCGCGACCGCGTCGCCCTCGGACTTGTGGAACACGTTCTGGAGGACCCAGACGACGAACTCGCGCGTCGTGTAGTCGTCGTTGTGCAAGAGGACCTTGTACATCGGCGGCTTCTTCGTCCGCGTGCGCTCGTCGAGAACGAGGCCCGTTTGACGGTCGCCCTTGGCGGGGGGCGCCTTCTTGTCATCGGACATCAGCCAGGTCTCCATGGGGGAATAGTACGAGAGTCTGGCGATCTGTGTAGCGCTCTGCGCCGCCGAGCACAGCCTGCGATTTCGGGCAGGGTTCTGCAGGTTTGCGCGCGAACGTGGATCAGGTGCCCGGGGTCGATCTCGCACCCTGCGCGAGCGTGGCCTCGAGGGCGTTGCGCGCCTTGTGCAGGCGCGACCAGACCGTGCCCTCGGGAATGCCGAGGATGCCGGCGATCTCGGCGTGGCCAAAGCCGTCGACCGCGAACAGCGCGAGCACGGCGCGCTGCTCGGCGGGCAAGCGGTCGATCGCGGCCTGGACCTGTCGCATGCGCTCGCGGGCGGCGAGCCGATCGTGCGGATGAACGGTCGTCCCAGCGTCCTCGATGGGCGTCTCGGCGAGCGTGCCCTGACGGCTCCGCAGGCGCAGGGCGGTGCGCACCGCGATCCGATAGATCCATGTCCCGAGCTGCGAGTCGCCGCGGAACCCGGCCAGGCCCTTGTACGTTTCGAGGAACGTCTCCTGGAGCGCGTCCTCGGCGAGCGCGCCGGGTCCGCACAGGTACCGGCAGACGCCGAACACGCGGCCGCGATGCGTGCGAAAGATCTCTCCGAACACGACGTCGCGCTCGCTGCGCGTTGCCCCGCGAAGCCGGGCGACCAGATCGTCGTCGGTGGTCGGCATCGCGACGGTCACTTCAGCCCCGCGAGCTCGCGGCGCGCCGAGCGCCCGGTCACCAGCGTCATCACGAACGCCACCAGCGCCAACGCGATCACGAGCGTGCTCGTGGCGAGCCGCCCGTGCGCATCGCCGTTGCCATCGATCGTCTCGATCAGCGCGCCGATGCCGCGTGGGGCCTCGCCAACCGCGACGAGCGGCCACAGCCAGCGTGCGGTCCGCGCGATCCTGAGCCGCCGCGCGAGCTCGCCGCGATACGTGGCGATCACGTCGTGATCGTCGAGCAGACGGTGCTGGCGGCGCTGTTCGACCCAGTACGCGAAGCCCATGATGGCGAGGTAGACCGCGAACGTGGCGAGCAGTCCGGCGACGCGCATCGGACCCGAACCGAGGACCGCGAGGGCGCCCACCCCGACCGCGCCGGCGAGCGCGATCGTCCACGGCGTGCGGCGCTGGTAGCGCTGGATGCCCGCGTGCAACTGGTCGTGAACCCGCTGCCAGCCCGGCGCTGCGAGCTCGTCGCCACGATGGGTCGCGAGCGTCGCGTCGAGGCCAGCCATCCGCGCGGCGTGGTCACGGCACGCCTCGCACGCGGCGAGGTGCGCCTCGAGCACCGGCACGGCATGAGGCGCGAGCGCGGACCGGGCTCGCATCGTGAGCGCTTGCTCGAACGCCTCGCACCCGGGCGCGTCGGTCCAGGCATCGGGGTCGAAGGGGTCGAAGGTCTGAGTCATGACAGCTTGGTGCGGGATACGACGAAACCCTTCACGCGAATCGTCCAGCGTGCGTGATGGTTGTTCACTTGCACCGTGGACATGCCGGCGGGCACCTGCGTCGGTCGCGACGATCTCGGGTAAGTTCCGCTCATGACCGTGAGCACCGAAACCGCCCAGTGGGTCGACCACGAGTTCAACTCGTCGATCGTGCCGACGCTCGTCGACTACATCAAGATCCCGAACAAGAGCCCGATGTTCGAGCCCGAGTGGAAGAAGGCCGGCCACATGGCGAAGGCCGTCGCGCTGTTCGCCGGCTGGGCCAAGGCGCATCTTCCCGAGGGCGCGACGCTCGAGGTCGTCGAGCTCGGCGAGCGCACGCCCGTGATCTTCATCGATATCCCTGCGACCGGTGGCAAGCCCGGCGACACCGTGATGCTCTACGGTCACCTCGACAAGCAGCCCGAGATGACCGGCTGGCGCGACGGCCTCGGCCCGTGGACGCCGGTGATCGAGGGCGACAAGCTCTACGGCCGCGGCGGCGCGGATGACGGCTACGCGATCTTCGCGTCGTTGACCGCGGTGAACGCGCTCCGCAAGGACAAGCTGCCCCACGCGCGCTGCGTCGTGTTGATCGAGGCGTGCGAGGAGTCGGGCAGCTTCGATCTGCCGGCGTACATCGATCACCTCGCGCCGCGGATCGGCGAGCTGTCGCTCGTGGTCTGCCTCGACTCGGGGTGCGCGAACTACGATCAGCTGTGGTCGACGACGTCACTGCGCGGGCTCGTGATCGGCAGCCTGTCGGTGTCGCTGATCACCGAGGGCGTGCACTCCGGCGATGGCTCGGGCGTGGTGGCGTCGAGCTTCCGCGTGATCCGCCAGCTCCTCGATCGGCTCGAGGACAGTCACACCGGGCAGATCACCCTCGCCGGGCTCGCGACCGAGATCCCGCGCCCGCGCATCCTGCAGGCGGCGCGCGCCGCCGAGGTGCTCGGCGACGAGGTGTGGAACAAGTTCCCGTTCCAGCCCGGCGCGCAACCGGTCACCCGCGACAACGCGGAGCTCGTGCTCAACCGCACCTGGCGCCCTGCCCTCGCGATCACCGGCGCCGACGATCTCCCGGCGAGCGCCAACGCCGGCAACGTGATGCGGCCGCGCACGACGCTGAAGCTGTCGCTCCGCATCCCGCCGCACGTCGACGCCGACGCCGCGGCGCAGCTGGTCAAGCAGACGCTCGAGAAGGATCCGCCGTACGGCGCCAAGGTCGAATACAAGGTGATCGGCGCGAACGCCGGCTGGGACGCCCCCGCGCTCGCGCCGTGGCTCGAGAAGACGCTCGACGCGGCCTCGGCGAAGCACTTCGGCAAGCCCGCGATGTACATCGGCGAAGGTGGCTCGATCCCGTTCATGGGCATGCTGGGCGCCAAGTTCCCCAAGGCTCAGTTCTGCATCACCGGGGTGCTCGGACCGGGCAGCAATGCCCATGGTCCCAACGAGTTCCTCCACGTGCCGACCGCCAAGAAGCTCACGTTGTGCGTCGCGGACGTGCTCGCTGCCCACGCGAAACAGTAGCCAGATCGGATGCGCGTACCATACCTCTACACGCCATGCAGCTTCGCCTTGCCGTCGTGATGCTGTCCGCGATGGCCGGGATCGCCGGCGCGAATCCGCCCCAGAGCTGCCGCGATCTCGCGGACACGACGTACGCGCGGCTCCCACCCGCGATCCAGCAGAAGCTCGCGTCGGTCACCGGGTACGCGCACGGTGCGAAGTGGCGCAACCTCGTCGTGCGCGTCGATGTCGCGCGCGCCCCGCACATCGCGCGCGAGGTGCTGACGGCCTGCCCCGGCGTCGTGCGGATCGACGACGCCAACCCGAACGACGAGCGACACTTTCACTCGCAGGTCCAGCTGCACGCGAGCTCGTTCGCCGCGCTCGTCCGCATCGCCCAGCTTCCCGCGGTCGCGTACATCAGCGCGTACGATCCGACCGCGCCGCGGATGCGCCACCCCGAGCCCGAGTTCATCGACTTCGAATGAAGATCATCGTGCTCGGCCTGCTCCTCTCCTCGGCGACCGCGAGCGCGCGACCCGACCACTGCGGCGAGCTCGCCGCGAAGTCGTTCGCGCGCCTCGCGCCGATCGCGCAGGACAAGCTGTCGGACGGCGAGCGCTTCGAGCACGTGGTGCAGTTCCGCCGGCTGTACATCACGGTCAACCTCGATCGCGCGCCGCACATCGCGCGTCACATCCTCCTCGAGTGTCCCGGTGTCAGCGTGCTCGAGGCTTCACCGGTCGACGCGCGGCACTTCCAGTCGGAGCTCCGGATCCGGGTCGACTCGTTCGCCGCGCTGACCCGCGTCGTCCAGATCCCCGCGGTGACCTACGTCTCGATCTCGGACCCGTCGGTGTTGAAGCCGATGCCACCTCCGCACCGGATCCCCGAGCCGTTCCTCGAGTAGCGTTACGACGCCGGCTTGATCGCGTGGTGCTTGGTCCGCGGCGCGTCGGACTTGGCCGGCTCGGGCTTCTCGATGACGTCGTCGAGATCGTTCGGCAGCGCCACGATCGTCGCGCGCGCGAGGAACGGCGCCGGATCGATGAACTTGGTGTCGGTCGAGTCGCCGTGGCGCTGGCCCTTGTGCGCCGGGATCTCGAGCGAGAAGTGGAGGTGCGGTGGCGCGGCGTACACCGCGGTCGCGCCGAGCGTGCCGACGTACTGACCGGCGCGCACGCGCGTGCCCGGCTCGAGCTGATCGGAGACATCGTCCATGTGCATGTACGCGGTGAACGTGCCGTCGTCGTGCTCGATGCGGACGTAGCGACCACTCAGCTTGTCGGCGCCGAGCTCGCTGCGCTCGACGCGAACGACGTTGCCGTCGGCGACCGCGACCAGCGCGCGCCCGCGCGGCCCGTCGAGGTCGATGCCGCAGTGGCCCTCACCGCACTCGGGGCGCGGCGTCTCGATGCCGATGCGACCGACGCCGAACAGCCGCGGCGTCTCGGTCGGCACGTGCTCCGCGCTGTGGGTGACCGGATGGATCCAGCCACGCAGCGACGGATACTGCTGATCGAGCGGCGTGCCGTCGCTCGGCATCGGATAGCGTGCCTCGAGTGCGGTCGGCACCCACGCCAGCATCAGGCGCTGCTCGCGGGTGGTGACCGCGGCGTGGATGCTCGGCGTCTCGAGCTCGTCGACGTCGGCGCGCGCGAACGACGTCGCGAGTGATGGCGTGAAGCCGATCGCGAACAGGAAGAAGCCAGCGGCGACCGTGCTCGCACCGCGCATCAGCCAGCGCGAGCGCACCGTCGGCTCGGCGATCGGTGCCGTGCGCGGGCGCGCGCTGCGTGCGGGCTCGCTCGCGCGCGCGACGACGATCGGCGTGTCGCGCACGTCCCAGCAGGTGCGATGCCACAGCGCCACGGCCCCTGCACCGACCACCGGATGACCTTCGTGAAGCGCCACCACGCTCTCGCAGCGTGGACAGAGTGCAGTCACCATTCACGATCATCGTAACGTGCGTAGTTCTACTGATCGACGACGCGCGGGATCTTTCTCGACGGTGTCGGTGTAGGACACCGCGGCACAACTCGCTACTTCTTCATGCCGCGAGCTGCTCGCGGCGTTCGGGCTTCGCCCTCACTTCTTCATCGCGAGAGCGATCACTTCTTCTTCCGCATGATCACGAGGTGGTTGGTGTTCTGCTTGTCGTAGTAGCCGAAGCGGAACGGCAGATCGCGGTGCGGCTCCGACGCGAACTCGACCTTCCAGTCCTTGGCGATGCCGTTTCCTGCCGGGATGTGCGGCGCGACGAAGCCACCGTAGGTCTCGTATTCGAAGCCGGCCGGCTTGCCCCACTGGGGCGCGACGCCGGTCGCGTCCGACACCATCCACACGCTCTGCGTCAGGATGAAGCCGCGCATCACCGAGAACCCCTCCCACGACAGGAGGTAGCTCGCGGCCTTGGTCATCGTCGCGATCGGCGTGCCGCGCGACTCGAGGTACTTGAGGACGCGCGCGTCTTTGCCCTTCAGGTGATCGTTGTCGAGGTTCTGCTGCACGTGGCGATAGATCTGGATGCGCCCGCCCGGCTTGCGAAAGTGCAGCTCGACGTTCGAGAAGATCGCGTTCCTGACCTCGGGCTTGGCTCTGCCGACCGCCGGCGCCTTCGCGAGCTCGTCGTCGGTCATGTAGTGGAGCGTGCCGTCCTCGTTGAACTTGAAGTAGCGCAGCGACACGACCTCGTAGCCGTGGATCTTCATCGCCGACAGGCTGAACGTCAGGTTGGTCGGCAGCTTGCCGCCGCGCATCGCGTCGATCATGTTGATCGTGTTGCTGAAGTTCACGCGGTAGAGGAACTTGAGCTCGTACTCGATCGTGCCGAGCGCGCTCTTGAGCTCGCGGCCCTTGAGGTTCGTCAGCGCGCGCGGATCGCCCGCGGGCTCGAGCGACATCGTCGTGATCTCGTCGGCGTCGGGGTACACCGTCAGCGCGGTCGACAGATCGCCGCCGGCGAACGGATAGACGACCTTCTTCGGCACGTCGGCCGGCACGTGCACGGCGAAGAACGCGCGCGCCGGCTTGACCCACGCCTCGACGTAGTCGGCCTGCGCCTTCTTGATGATCTCGCAGTGCTCCGCGAGCACCGCCGCATCGAAGCCCTCGGGGGGCGCGACATCGCCGCACGCGCCGACCGCGAGCAGCCCCTTGGCCTCGACCGTGAAGTCGTGACCCTCGAGCTTCTCCGGCGCGGGATCCACCGGCGGCTTGACCGCGACCGGCGCCGCCGAGCCCGAGCCCGAGCCCGAGCCCGAGCCCGCATCCGATCCGACGGCAACCGGCTCCGCGGATCCCGAGGCTCCCGATCCCGAGGCGACGGGCTTGGGCGTGGTCTGCGGGGCACCCGCCGAGCCGGCCGAGCCGGTCGATGGATCGGAGCCATGACAGGCCGCGAGGACGGCGACAACAAGGACGAGCTTCTGCATGAGCGGCTGCATCATGCAACGAACCGGAGGCCCTGGCTATTCGGTGCGTTCGTCGAACACGACCTCGGTGTCGACCCCATCGCGGCGCACGGTGATCGAGGCCGCGTGAGGCCCGGTCCGGATCTGCGCGACGAGCTGCGCCTGGGTCTCGAGCCGGCGGCCCTCGCAGGCGAACACCAGATCGCCGCGCTGGAGTCCGAGCGGCTCGAGATCGGAGCCCAGCCGCAGCCCGGTGACGAGGCCGTTCTCGACGACCGGCCGGAGCGGCACGCGATCGATCGCGTCGGCGACCGCGCGCAGCGACGTGACCGAGAGCTTGCCCGGCGCGCAGCCGGTGACCGGGGTCGACACCGGTCGCGGGCAGCGCCACGCCGCGTCGGTCGACGCCGTCGCGCGGCCACCCCAGCCCCAATCGAGCAGCGTCTGCGCCGCCGCCGCGAGATCGCCGTCGATCGTGCCGGTGACGCGCGCGATCACCTGCGGACCGGCGCGCGCGATCTGGACCCGCGCCGCGAGGTGCGACGTCGTGCTGTCGTGGAGCATCCGCTCGACGAGCGCGTGGAGGCCGAGCTCGAGCTCCGGCGCGAACGTGGCGTCGGCGTCGAACGCGATCCACGCCTCGAGTGGCGCGGGCTGCGCGGTCGCGATCACCGTGGTGTGGAACCGCGCGGACTCGAGCGCGGCCGCGATCGGTGCGGTGCGCAGGTAGCCGCGGGCACGCGCGTAGTGCGGCGCGCCGAGCACGCTCGCCGCCGGATCCGCGATCGCGACGCCGCTGCCGATCGTCGCGGTGACGATGCCCGGCGCGAGGTTCGACAGCGGCTTGCACGTGCGGTGCACCGTCGCGTGCGCCTCGACGATCACGATCGACGTGCCCTGCGCGGTCGTCGCGATCCCGACCTCGTCCGCCGCGAGGCCGGCATCGATCACGCAGGCCAGCGTCGCGGGCCACCGCGTGCGCAGCGCGTCGACGATCGGGCGGATCCGCGCGCCGCGCAGCGCCGCACCATCGGCGACGAACACCGCGCTCGCCTCGGCCGGCAGCTGCGCGAGCAGCCGATCGCGCGCCGAGGTCGCGTCGCGATGGCACGCCGCAAGCCAGGCGAGAGCCACCAGCCAGCCGACGCGTGGACGCACGAGTTAGTAGTACCATCGCGCGCCATGGCACGCCTGTCTGCCGACGACGAGCGGATCCGAGACCTCCTCCAGCAATCGCCGACGATCGCGGTGCTCGGGATCCACCAGGCGCCCGACAAGGCCGCGTTCTACGTGCCGGAGTACCTCCACGATGAGGGCTACCGCATCCTCGGCGTCAACCCGGTGTTCGCCGGGGAGGTGATGTTCAGCCAGCCGGTGCGCGCGACGCTCGCGGAGATCGGCGAGCCGGTCGACCTCGTCGACGTGTTCCGCCGCGCCGAGCAGATTCCCGCGCACGTCGCCGACATCCTCGCGATGCAGCCGCTCCCCAAGGTCGTGTGGTTCCAGCTCGGCATCCGCAACGACGCCGCGGCGCGCCAGCTCGAGGCCGCCGGGATCACGGTCGTCCAGGATCGCTGCACGCTCGCCGATCATCAGCGGATGGGGCTCGGCGCGCCCGATCGCGGCGCCTGAGCACACCAGCCGGGCTGGCACGTGGCGTGCTCCTGATTCGAGCATGCTGGATTCAATCACCGCTCAGAACCTCATCAAGCCGCACATGCCGGTCGTGTGCTCGGAGAACGGTCAGTTCGCCACCGTCGACCACGTCGAGGGGACCGAGTCGATAAAGCTCGCCCGCGACAAGACGGGCAAGCACCACTTCATCCCGCTCGCGTGGGTGACGTCGGTCGACGACAAGGTGCACATCGATCGCACCGGCGACGAGGCGATGAAGCAGTGGACGACGGAGGTGGCGTCGTGAGCAACGTCAACTCGACCGATGCCACCCGCGGCATGCCGCTCGGCGAGCGCACCCTCCTGCGCATCGCGGAGCTCGAGGCCGCGCTCGACAATCTCGAGAGCCACCGCACCATCGAGCGCGATGCGATCGAGCTCGCGCTCGGCAGCGTGCGCGAGCTGATCACGGGCGATCTCGCTCACCCGGGCGATGCCGTCGCGTCCGATCTGAACCTCTGGCTCGAGCGTCACAAGTACCTCGCCGAGGTCCAGCCGCCGCCGCTCCACGACGACGGGCCGGTGATCACGGACGAGCCCTCGATCGACGAGGAGCCCGATGTCGACGACGTTCGCGCGACGAACGTCCGTCGCGCTGGGTGAGGGTGATACAACGCGAGGGTGCGAGTCCTCATCCAGCACCGGAGCTCGTATCGCTACCCGTCGCCCGCGCTGCTCGGGCCGCAGCGTGTGCGCCTGCGCCCGTGCGATCACGCCCGCGCGCGCATCGAGAGCTACAAGCTCGCGATCTCGCCCGAGCACCGGATCCACTGGCAGCGCGATCCTCAGAACAACCACGTCGCGCGCGTCGGCTTCAAGCTCGGGCAGACCACCGAGCTGCTCGAGCTCGTGGTCGAGCTCGCGGTCGACATCCGGCCGATCAACCCGTTCGATTTCTTCGTCGATCTGGTCGGCAAGACCGTCCCGTTCACCTATCCAGCGGAGCTCGCGAACGAGCTCGCGCCGTGCCTCGAGCTCACCGATCCCGCGTACCGCATCGGCCGGCGGTTCAACGAGTTGCTCCGCACGCTCCCCTACAGCGGCGATTCGGTCGCGCTCCTCGTCGAGCTGAACGCGACGATCAACCGCAAGCTCCAGTACGTGATCCGCGACGAGCCCGGCGTGTGGACGCCCGAGGAGACGCTGACGAACGGACGCGGAAGCTGTCGCGATCTGTCGGTGCTCCTCGTCGCGATCCTGCGCTCGCGTGGCATCGCGGCACGCTTCGTGTCGGGCTACCTCGTGCAGCTCACCGACGAAGGCATGATCCCGAACGCGCCCAAGGGCGTGTCGCGCGACGTCGTCGACCTCCACGCGTGGGTCGAGGCGTTCCTGCCGGGCGCCGGATGGATCGGGCTCGACGCGACCAGCGGTCTGATGTGCGGCGAGGGCCACATCCCGCTCGCCGCGACCGCGTCGCCGGGAGCCGCCGCGCCGCTCGAGGGCACCAGCGATGTCGGGGCCGCCGAGGTCTCGTTCGCGACGACGATCGCCCGGCTCGCGCACGAGATCCGACCGACCGCGCCGTATCCCGAGCCGGTGTGGGAGGCGCTGCTCGCCGCCGGCGATCGCGCCGATGCCACGCTCGCCGACGAAGAGCTCGTGGTGTGGAGCGGCGGCGAGCCGACCTACCTCGCGCGCGACGGTCAGGCTGCCGAGGAGTGGCAGGGCGGCGCGCTCGGCCCCGGCAAGTGGAAGCACGGTCGCGAGCTCGCGGCGACGCTGCGCGATCGGCTCGCGCCCGGCGGCGCCGTCATGTACCGCATGGGCAAGCACTATCCCGGCGAGTCGCTGCCGCGCTGGGCGCTCGACATCGTCGGCCGGCGCGACGGCGCGCCGCTGTGGACGCCGCGGGTGCTCGCCGACGACGCGAGCCAGGCCAGGCCGCTCGCCGCGGCGATCGCGAAGGCGCTCGGCATCGCCGCCGAGCTGCACCCGGCGTACGAGGATCCGTCGGCGCTCGTGCGCACCGAGGCCGCGTTGCCGGTCGACGGCGGCAAGCTCGACACCGAGGACCGCAAGCGCCTCGCGCGCGTGCTCGACCAGGGCGCGGCCGAGGTCGTCGGCTGGGTGCTGCCGATCGCGCGCGGGGTCGACGGTGGCTGGCGCACGCAGGCGTGGAGCCTCCGCCGCGAGCGCCTGTTCCTCGTGCCGGGCGAGAGCCCGATCGGGTTGCGCCTGCCGCTCGCGAGCCTCGCCGGCGAGCTGCCGCCGGTGTGGCTCGACGCGCCCGACCTCCCCGATCCGCGCATGGATGAGGACGCCGACGAGCGCCAGCCGATGCACCCGTGGTTCACCGGCGCGATCAAGACCGCGATCACCGTCGAGCCGCGCGACGGACAGCTCTGGGTGTTCCTGCCGCCGCTGCCGCGCGCGAGCGACTTCTGCGCGCTGCTCGCGGCCATCGATGTCGCGCGCGCCGAGGTCGGCGTCGAGGCGCACCTCGAGGGCTACCCGCCGCCACCGTCGCGCGAGCTCGCCAAGTTCGCGGTCACGCCGGATCCCGGCGTGCTCGAGGTCAACCTCGCGCCGCAGACCTCGACGCGCGCCGCCGCCGCGCTGCACGCGATCGTGTTCGACACCGCGCTCGCGACCGGCCTGACCAGCGAGCGCTACATGCTCGACGGGCGCGCGGCGGGATCGGGCGGCGGTAACCACATCACCATCGGCGGCCCGAGCGCGGCCGAGTCGCCGTGGTTCCGGCGGCCCGATCTGCTCGCGAGCCTGCTCGCGTTCACCCAGCATCATCCGTCGCTGTCGTACCTGTTCACCGGCGCGTTCGTCGGGCCGACCTCGCAGGCGCCCCGGATCGACGAGGCGCGCCACGACTCCTTGTACGAGCTCGAGCTCGCGCTCCCGCGGCTGTTCGCGGAGCCCGTGCCGCCGGCGTGGCAGGTCGACGGCCTGCTTCGCCACCTGCTCGTCGACATCGCCGGCTCGACCCACCGCGCCGAGATCTCGATCGACAAGCTGTTCGATCCGGGCACGCCGTTCGGCCGCCAGGGGATCGTCGAGTTCCGTGCGTTCGAGATGCCGCCGCACCCGCGGATGGCCGCGGCGCAGGTCGTGTTCGTGCGCACGCTGCTCGCCGCGCTCGCGACCCATCCGTATCGCCACCCGCTCGTGCGGTGGGGTTCGGAGCTCCACGATCGGTTCCTGCTGCCGTACTACCTGTGGCGCGACTTCGAGGACGTGCTCGCGCACCTCGCGCGCTGCGACCAGCCGCTCGACCCCGAGGGCTTCCGGCCGTTCGTCGAGCTACGTTGCCCCTTGGTCGGCACGATCGACGTCGGCGACGGTCGCGTCGAGGTCCGCAACGCGATCGAGCCGTGGCCCGTGCTCGGCGAGGAGGTCACGCAAGCCGGCACCGCGCGCTACGTCGACTCGTCCGTCGAGCGCATCGAGCTCCGCGCGATCGACGTGCCGTCGCCGCGGTTCGCCGTGTGCGTCAATGGCTGGCAGGTCCCGCTGCGATCGACCGCGCAGCGCGACACCCGCGTCGGCGGCGTCCGGTTCCGCGCGTGGTGTCCGCCGCACTCGCTGCAGCCACACCTCGGGATCCATCACCCGCTGCACATCGACGTCGTCGACACCTGGGCCTCGCGCGGCGTCGGTGCGGGCACCTATCACGTGTGGCACCCCGAGGGCCGCGGGTTCGATGTCGCGCCGCTCACCGGCGTCGAGGCTGCGGCCCGTCGCGCGCAGCGCTTCACGCTCGGCGGTGGTGAACCATCCCCGGTCGTGCCACGGCCGGTCGCGGCGCACCCGGAGCAGGCGTACACGCTCGATCTGCGGCGCGTCGATCCGGGCGTGCCGATGCCGCGGGTCGAGGACTGGCCGGAGGGCGACCGATGACCGAGCTCGCCGAGCTGCTCGCCGAGGTCGCGATGCACGACGATCTCGTCGCTCGCCGCGGCATCGAGATCTGGCTCGGGGCCGAGCCGACGTTCACGCGCGCCGACTCGCATGCCGGGGCGTGGACGAAGGACGCCGAGGGCGACGACAAGCTCGCGCGCGCGCACGCCCTCGCGACGCATCTCGCCGATGACCTCCCCGGCGCGTCGGTCGTGCGCGTGATGGGGCGGCAGTATCCCGACGAGGAAGCCCCGCGCTTCGCGTTCGGCGTGCGCTGGGCCGACGCCGACGCGACCGTCGCTGGCGCCCGCGCGCGCGCCGATGCCGCGCCGGTCGCGCCGCCCGAGGAGCTCGGCGCCGATCGCTGGCTCACGGTCACGCCCGATCCCGGCGTCGTCGAGATCAACATGGCGCCGTCGGCGACCGCGCTCGCGTTCGCCGATCAAGCGGGTCGCACGTGGCGCGCCGCCGAGGCCGCCGGCCTCGCCGCGACCCGGCTGCGCTACAACGGCGACGTCGCCGACTCCGGTGGCGGCGGCCAGATCACGCTGGGCGGCAGCCGGCCGCACACCTCGCCGTTCGTGCGCTACCCGCACGTGTTGCCGGCGCTCGTGCGCTACCTCAACAACCACCCGAGCCTGTCGTACTGGTTCGCGAACGAGTGCGTCGGCTCGGCGTCGCAGGGCCCGCGTCCCGACGAGGGCATGCGCGAGCACCGCGACGAGCTCGAGGTCACGCTGGCGCACCTCGAGCGCTGCGCCGATCGCGGCGAGCTGTCGCCCGAACAGCTGTGGCAGGGCCTCGCACCGGTGCTGGTCGACGGCGCCGGCAACTCGCACCGCGCCGAGCTCAACGTCGAGAAGCTGTGGAACCCGCACGTCGTCGCGCACGGCGTCCGCCACGGCAAGATGGGCGTCGTCGAGCTGCGCGCGATCCGGATGCCCGAGCGACCCGGCATGCTGGTCGCGCTCGCGGTGTTGCTGCGCTCGATCGTCGCGCGCCTCGTCGTCGCCGAGTATCGCGAGCCGCTGATCGACTGGCACGACGAGCTCCACGATCGCTTCGCGCTGCCGGCCGCGCTCGCGCTCGACCTGCGCCGCGTACTCGGCGATCTCGACGAGCACGGCCTCGGTGTCCCCTCGCAGCTGCGCCGGGAGCTCGAGCTGTGGCGCAAGCCCGGCATCGCGTGCCGGATCGGCGACGCGTCGCTCGTGATCCGACCGGCGCTCGAGTTCTGGCCGCTGGTCGGCGATGTCGCGTCGCAGGAGCGGGCGACGTCGCGCTGCGTCGATGCGTCGACCGAGCGCTGGGAGCTCTCGCTCGACCGCGCGGGTCCCGATCACGTGTGCGTCGCCGGCCGCTGGGTCACGCCGCGCATGCTCGGCGACGGTGTCCGCGCGGTCGGCGTGCGGCGGCGGGCCTTCACGCCATCGCCCGGCCTTCACCCGGGGCTCGCGCCGATGGATCCGCTCGTGATCGAGTGGGCGTGGCAGGGCCGCACCCAGCGCATCGAGCTATGGGCGTGGCGCCCGAGCGGCGGCGCGTATCCCGGCGTGCCGACCGATCCGGTCGAGGCGCTCGCGCGCCGCCAGGAGCGCATCGTGATCGTCACCCGCGACGGCGATGTCACCGCGACCGCGCACTGGCCCGAAGGCCGGCGGTTCACCGTCGATCTTCGCGGCTGATCAGAACAGGTGACCCAGCGCCGCGAACAGGCGCGAGAGGATCATCACGACGAGCGCGAACGCGCCGATCAACGCGGCGATCGTGGCGATCACGATGCCCCAGTCCGCGCGGGTGGCCTTTCCCGTCGCGTGGCGATCCTCGAGCAGCTCGAGGTTCTTGGTGTTCGCCTTGAACGCGAAGTCGGCGAGGTCGCCGATCACCGGCACGATGCCGAGCACCGCATCGAGCAGGACGTTGATCACCATCCGCGCGATCACGATCGGCGCGACGCCCTTGCGATGCGCGATCACGATGATGTAGCAGCCGATCAGCGAGCCGAGCACGTCGCCGACGCCCGGCAGCAGGAAGCCGAGGATCGGGTCGACGAAGTAGCGATCCATGACCTCGGCGACGCGGCGCGCGTGCGCGATGTCCGGATCCGCCACGGGCGCCGGCGCGCGCTGCGGCGGAACGGTTGCAGGGGTGCGGTACGGATCGGCCTGGGAGGTCACCATGGCCGATGCATCAGCACGCGGCGTGCCGCTCACGTCGTGCGGGCGCGGACCTCCGCGACGAACGCGTCCCAGCGGTCGACGAGCGGGATGCCGTAGCGCGCGGCGACGACCTCGAGGTTGCCGCGCCGCCAGAACCCGGGCGGGCAGCCGATCACGAGCTTGCCCGAGCGCGCGTGGAGCCCGAGCTCGAGCAGCGTGATCGGCGACCTGGTCTCGGGCACGAACCACATCGCGATCAGATCGGCGCGCTCGAGGCCGTCGAGCTCCCAGGTGACCTGCGTTCGAAACTGGGGATCGTCGATCGACTGGCGCCAGCTCGCGTCCCAGTCATCGCGCCGCGGATCGAGGACGACGACGTCGCGATCGGCGAGCGCCTCGGCGAGCGCGCGCTGCCAGTCCTCGGCGGTGCCCATCTCGATCGAGCCGGCGAGGAATACGACCCGTGCGCCCTCGGGAGCTACGAACGGTGCCGGCGGCTTCCATCGTTGCATGCGGTCGACGATATGATGGCTGCATGTTGCAGAGCCAGTCTCAGGCGCAGGCCCAAGGCGCTTTGGCCGGCCTGTTCGACGCCTACCCGAGCCTGCCGAACACCTACGACGAGATGTTCGACGGCGGCATCGCGCGACCCGCGTTCCAGCGCGTCGCCGCGCTGCTCGCGCAGATGCGGCCCGACGAGCTCGCGCGCGCGCAGACGCTCGCCGAGGCCGCGCTGCTCCAGCAGGGCGTGACGTTCTCGGTGTACGGCGACTCGCGCGGCACCGAGAAGATCTTTCCGTTCTGCTTGCTGCCGCGGATCGTCGCCGCCGAGGACTTCCGCAAGGTCGAGCGCGGCCTCCAGCAGCGGCTGCGCGCGCTGTCGCTGTTTCTCGACGACATCTACGGCGACCAGAAGATCGTCGCCGCCGGCGTGATCCCGAGCGACATCGTGCTCGGCGCCGCCGGCTATCGCGCGAACCTGCGCGGCATCAAGCCGCCGGGCGGTGTCCGGATCCACATCGCCGGCGTCGATCTGATCCGCGATCCGGGTGGCACCTGGCGCGTGCTCGAGGACAACCTGCGCACGCCATCGGGCGTGTCGTACGTGGTCGAGAACCGGCTGATCTCGAAGCGCATGTTCCCGCGCGTATTCGACGCCGCGCGCGTCCATCGCGTCGATCACTATCCGACCCGGCTCGCCGAGACGCTTCGCTCGGTGTCGCCGCGCCCCGACTCCGATTCGAGCGCCGTCGTGCTGACGCCCGGGCCATACAACTCGGCGTACTTCGAGCACAGCTTCCTCGCGCGCACGATGGGCCTCGAGCTCGTCCAGGCGCCCGATCTGTTCGTCGATGCCGACAAGGTGTTCTGCCGCACGACGCGCGGGCCGCGCCGGGTCGACGTGATCTACCGCCGCACCGACGAGGCGTTCCTCGATCCCGAGGTGTTCCGGCCCGACAGCATGCTCGGCGTGCCCGGCCTGATGCGCGCGTACGCCGCGGGCAACGTCGCGCTGGTCAACGCCCCCGGCAACGGCATCGCCGACGACAAGGCGATCTATCCGTTCGTCCCCGACATGATCGAGTTCTACCTGTCCGAGGCGCCGCTGCTCGAGCAGGTCCCGACGTTCGTGTGCATGTTCGACGACGACCGCAAGTACGTGCTCGAGCACCTGTCCGAGCTCGTCGTCAAGGCGGTCGACGAGGCCGGTGGCTACGGCATGCTGATGGGCCCACAGGCGACGGCGGCGGAGCTCGAGGAGTTCAAGCAGCGGATCATCGCCGAGCCGCGCCGCTACATCGCGCAGCATCGCGTCGAGCTGTCGAGCTGCCCGACCTGGATCGGCGAACGCGGCAGCGTCGAGCCGCGCCGCGTGGATCTGCGGCCGTACATCCTGACCTCGCGCGAGGGCCCGTGGGTGTTGCCCGGTGGCTTGACGCGCGTCGCGCTGTCGCGCGGCAGCTACGTGGTGAACTCGTCGCAGGGCGGCGGCAGCAAAGACACCTGGGTCCTCAAAGAATGATCAGCCGAGTCGCGGATCACTGTTTCTGGTTCGGCCGCTACGTCGAGCGCTCCGAGGCGCTCGCGCGCATGCTCGCGGCGACCGGATCGCTCGCGCTCGATGCCGAGCTGCCGCCGGCGCAGGTGTGGCGCCCGATCGTCGTGGTGTCCGGCGAGGAGGCCGAGTTCGCCAAGCGGATCGCCAAGGACGACGATGCCCACCCGGCGTGGGGCGACGGCGAGGTCGTCCAGCGCTTCATGGTGTGGGACGAGGACAACGGCGTCTCGCTGACCCGCGCGGTCACCGGGGCGCGCTGGAACGCCCGCTCGATCCGCGAGGTGCTCTCGGGGGAGACCTGGGAAGCGGTCAACGAGCTCCACCTGTGGATCCAGAGCGACCTCGCACAGGCGATGTTCACGAACCAGCGCGAGACGTTCTACCAGCACGTCCGCCGCGCGACCCAGCTGACGCTCGGCCTCCTTCGCTCGACGATGCTGCACGACGAGCCGCTCGACTTCGTGTGGCTCGGCGTGTTGCTCGAACGGCTCAACCAGACCGCGCGCATGCTCGACGTCCATCACCACGCGTTCACCGTGATCGCGATGCCGCAGGCGACGACCGGCAGCGCGATCGTCGAGACCGCGCTGTGGCTGTCGCTGCTGCGCGGGCTGTCGGGCAGCGAGGGCTACCTGAAGCGTGCGGCCGGGCGCGTGAGCTCGGAGGGCGTCGCGCGCTTCCTGATCTCGGAGCCCGCGTTCCCGCGCTCGATCGCGTACTGCGTTCATTCGGCCTACCAGCGACTGTGCGAGATCCGCCCGCCCGACCGCCACGAGCTTCCCGGTGGGGCCGCGCTCGAGCAGCTGCGCGTGCTCGACGCCTGGGTCGCGGCGCGCAAGTCGGAGCCCGTGACCGGTGCCGCGGTGCACGACCTGCTGACGCACGTCGTCGACGAGGTTCACGAGATCTGCGGCACGCTCGGTCGCGAGCTGCTCGGTGGCTAGATGCTAGAGTCGCTCCGTGCCGAACCTGCTCGCGATGTCGTTCGAGGGGGAGCTGGCACCGTCGTTCACGCTGCATTGCCTCAACGCGGGCGGCAAGATGCCGGACGGCTGGGGCCTCGGCTATTACCCGGCCGGCGAGCCATCCGCGGCCGTGTTGAAGGAGCCCGCGCCGCCGCAGGCTTCGATCCGCAGCCAGCTCGCGCTCGCGTGGGAGCAGGTCGCGTCGAGCGTGTTCGTGCTCCACATCCGCCACGCGACGTGGGGTGCGCTGTCGGACGCCAACACGCAGCCGTTCTCGCGCACGTGGGGCAAGCGCGACTGGATGATCGCGCACGCCGGCTCGCTCGATCGCAAGCCCGAGGAGACCCAGGGCACGTTCGAGCCGGTCGGCTCGACGGACACCGAGGCGATCTTCTGCACGCTGCTCAACCGGTTCGCGCTGCGCGGCTGGCGCTGCATCGCCGACGTCGATCTCGACACCATGCTGACCTGGTTCAACGAGCTCAACGAGATCGGCGAGCTCACGGTGTGCCTGACCGATGGTCGCGACCTGCTCGTCCACGCCGATCGGCGCGGCGTGCCGCTGTGGCTCGGCCAGCTCGTGCCGCCGTACGAGAAGATCGCGTTTGGCGATGACGATCTCGAGATCGATCTGACCCGCCGCGGCGCGAAGAGCCGGAAGGGCGTGATCGCCTGCACCGAGCAGCTGAAGCCGCGCGACGGCGACGCCGCGAAGGCGATGTCGTGGGCCCAGCTCGCGCCCGGCCAGCTCATGGTGATCCGCGAGGGCCAGGTGATCGCCGAGCGCGCCGCGACCGGCGCCCTCCTGACGCCGCGCACCCTGTGGCGCCCGGCGCGAAGCGAGCCGCGCAAGTTCGAGGTCGTGCACCGCACGGTCTACAAGTACGAGCAGCCGGTCGAGCGCTCGACGCACGTGCTGCGCTTGAAGCCGATCCACGACAACTTCCAGCACGTGCTCAGCCACCAGCTGACGATCTCGGTGCCCGGCCACGCGCGCGACTACGACGACGTGTTCGGCAACAGCGTGCACCGCGTGCAGATCGAGAGCGCGTTCGACGAGATGGTGATCGAGTCGCGCAGCGTCGTCGAGGTGCTCGACACCGATCCGCTCGGCGTTCGGCCGCTGCGCGTGCGCTCGATGATCCCGCTGGTGTGGATGCCGTGGCAGCGCCAGGTGCTCGATCCGTTCCTCCTGCCGCACGAGCTGCCAGAGACCGAGCTCGACGAGCTCGCCGAGTACGCGATGAGCTTCGTCAAGCGCAACGACTACGACCTGCTCGACACGCTGCTCGACATCAACGACTCGATCTACCGCGAGTACAAGTACATCCAGGGCGCGACCACCGTGCACACCACGGCGTTCGACGTCTATGTCAACCGCCGCGGCGTGTGTCAGGACTTCACGAACCTGATGATCTGCCTGGCCCGCCTGCTCGGCGTGCCGGCCCGCTACGTGTGCGGCTACATCTACACCGGCCCCAAGCACGACAACCAGCGCCAGGGCGAGGCGTCGCACGCGTGGGTCCAGCTCTACCTGCCGCAGGTCGGCTGGCGCGGCTTCGATCCGACGAACGGGATCCTGACGCAGACCGACCACGTGCGCACCGCGGTCGGCCGCAACTACCTCGACGCGACGCCGACGAGCGGCACGATCTTCGTCGGCGGTGGCGGCGAGACGCTCGCCGTCGACGTCAAGGTCGAACCCCACGCCTCATGACGTCGCGACCTGCGCTCGCCCTGGTTGTCTCGACCATCGGCTGCGGCCAGGTGTTCGGGATCGACACGGTGCCGTTGCCGCAGCCGTACGACGTCGACGGCACGATCGCGCACGACGTGGTCGAGATGGTCAACATGCGGCCGCTGACCGAGGTCATCCATCCCGACTTCGCGGCCGGCGAGATCGGGCTGAGCCTGTCGTACGAGCAGACCCTGGACGAGCCGGTCGGGTTCGACAAGGCGAACAAGTTCGCGTTCCAGCCCAAGGGCCCCTACGCGCTCGCGATCCGGCGCGGCACGTCGCCGATCATCCAGCTCGATGGCGACGAGACCGCGTCGACGATCGCGTTCGACTTCACCGACATCGGGCGCCCCGATCCGCGGCCGTTGCCCTCGCCCTCGCCGACGCTGTCGTTCGCCGGCTTCGGCGGCTTCATCGCAGAGGACGTGCCGGTGATCGAGTCGACCAGCATCTACACCGAGACGATCCTGCCCGCGATCGGTGCCGGCCAGACGATCGTCCACCGGTCGCGTGGAGCTCGGCCGGCAAGCTCGGCACCTCGTTCGGCATGCTCGAGAACCCGCACGATCAGGTCTACCTCGCGGCCCACCGCGTCGATGCCAACCTGTTCGTCAACACGATCCGCGCCTACGCGGCGATGTACCTGACGCTCCAGGACACCAACACGCCGGTGATCGGCACGCTCGGCGCGAACAACGGCGTGCTCCAGTGCGTCCACGTCATCGCGCATCGCGGCGACGAGCTCGACCACGTCCGCAACTCGCTCGAGGTCCCACCGTTCAGCACCAAGGTGCGGTGGTCGCTCCTCGCGGTGCCGGCGCGCGACCTCACGCCCGGCGGCGGCGCGCTGGTCGCGTACGAGAACGATCTCGTCCCCGAGACGATGGCGATCCACGACGTCGCGCCGCTCGCGTTCGCGAACCCGTACTACCAGCAAGATCTGATCGCGAGCTTCGGCGCCCACACGACGTACCTGTTCACCGCCGCGGGGGCGACCGCCGCGTCGATGCAGGCCGGCACGACGGTGTTCTACAGCCCGGTGCCGACCAACGGGTGCACGTTGCCGTACCCGGTGCTCGAGCTCGGCGTCGCCGTCGCGATCCCCGGCGTGCCGGTCCTCGCCCAGACCCGGCTGACGACGGCGCAGACGATCGCGCTGCCAGCCGGCGACTTCGTCGAGATGACGTGGAACGAGGTCGCGAGTGGCGTGCACCCGACCGACGCGTTTCATCTCGTGATCTACGAGCTGGTCAACGCGGCGGGCGCGACCCAGATCGTCACCGTGCGGCGCGTGTTCACCGCGGTCTCGCACACGCGCCTGCCGCGCGCGATGTTCGAGGCCGGTCACACGTACGTCGTGCGCGTCGAGAGTCGCATCGGCTATCCCGGCGCCGCGCACGGCGACTACCAGACCCTCGCGTATCCGTTCGGCTTCGGCGCCGTGTTCTCGGCGCCGTTCACGATCGCGCCCTGATCAGCGAAACGGCGACGTGCCGACCATCGCGGTGCTCGCGACCACGTGCGCGAGGAGATCGATCTCGTCGGGCGAGCCGCGGCGCGCGACCAGGCGATCGTCGAACGCGGCACCCGACGCCCGGGTGCGGATCTCGTCGATCAGGCGCGCGAAGTTGTGCGCCGAGGTCGGCGTGACGTCGGCGCCGAGCGCGTCGTAGCGCAGCGTGCGCTCGCGCAGGATCCACGGCGCCCCGCTGCGCGAGAACAGGTAGAGGACCGGGTCGACCTCGTCGACGCGCGTGACCTGCTTCGAGGTCGTCGTCTTGCGGGTGACCAGGCCGCCCGACAGCATCGCGCGCCCGACCGAGAACTTCGATGTCTTGATGTCGTCGACCGACTCGCTCGACGAGCGGTGCGTGGCGCGCACGATCGCCGCGAGGTCGGGCCACGCGAGGCGGCGGTCATCGGCCACCAGGGCGTCGGGCTCGAAGCGGCAGCGGCGGACCGCGTACATCGTCGACGCCGCGACGACGCGCTCGGTGTCGAGCCGCAGCACCTGGTGACCGCGGGCCTGCAGCGACGTGGTCAGCGCGGTCGCGCGCGCCGCGTCGGGCGTGGCCAGCGCGATCGTCGGCACGCCGGCGTTGAGCTTCAGCCGGGCCTCGTACGGCAGGATCTGGAGATCGGCGGCGAGGGCCTTCGCCTCGATCTCGATCGACGTCGCGAGCCGGATGATCGCGACCACGATCATCTACGGTTCGCCGCCACAGGCCTCCGAGTAGTCGTTGTCGGGGATGCCGTCACCGTCGGAGTCGATCGTCGGATCGAGATCGCACGCGGCGACCACCATGGCGGTCTGATCCGCGGTCGGCATGCACGCGGCGAGCTCGGGCACGAGCCCCGCCTTGGTGTCGAGACAGGTGATGCAGCGAGCCTGCGCGGCGGCGTCGAGCGCCAGCTTGACGCGCGTCAGCTTCTCGCTGACATCGGCCCGGCACTGATCCTCCTGGCCGCTGCGGCACGCGCTCGTGCACGCGACCTCGATGTAGTTGGCGACCGCGACGTCGTATGGATCGCCGGGTGGCGCCTTGTCATCCGCGCACGCGCCGATCCCGAGAACCACGAGGATCGCGACGCGCGGGGACATCGCCGGAGATGGTAGCAAACGGCTACAGTGCGCGACGTGATCGCGCTGACCGACGTGACCAACCTCGCGGAGCTCGAGACCCTCGCACGCGCCCGGACGACCCGGATGGCCTGGGACTACTATGCGTCGGGCGCCGACGACGAACGCTGCCTGCGCCGCAACCGGGACGCCTACGACGAGCGCGCCCTACACTACCGCGTGCTCGTCGACGTCGCGGCGCGCGAGCTCGGCACCACGATCTGCGGGACCCCGATCGCGATGCCGATCGCGGTCGCGCCCACCGCATTTCACAAGCTCGCCCACCGCGACGGCGAGCTCGCCTCGGTGCGCGCGACCGGCGACGCCGGCACGCTGTTCGTGCTGTCGACGCTGTCGACCACCGCGGTCGAGGATGTCGTCGCCGCAGCGACCGGCCCGGTGTGGTTCCAGCTCTACGTCTATCGCGATCGCGGCGCGACCGAGGCGCTGGTCCGCCGCGTCGAGGCCGCCGGGTGTCGCGCGCTCGTGCTCACGGTCGACACGCCCCGCCTCGGCCGCCGCGAGCGCGACGTGCGCAACCGGTTCGCGCTGCCGCCCGGCCTCGGGATCGAGAACCTGCACGCCGCCGGCTACGAGCGCGTCGGGCAGCAGTCGGGCGACTCCGGGCTCGCGGCCTACGTCGCCGAGCTGCTCGATCCGAGCCTCGCGTGGGACGCGATCAGCTGGCTGCGCTCGATCACGAAGCTGCCAGTGCTCGTCAAGGGCGTCGTCCGGGTCGATGACGCGCGGCGCGCGATCGCCGAGGGCGCGGCCGGCGTGATCGTGTCGAACCACGGCGGCCGCCAGCTCGATGCCTCGCCCGCGACGTTCGACGCGCTGCCGCGGATCGCCGACGCGATCGGCGACCGCGCCGAGGTCATGCTCGACGGCGGCGTTCGCCGCGGCACCGACATCGTCAAGGCGATCGCGTGCGGCGCGCGCGCCGTGTTCGTCGGCCGCCCGATCCTCTGGGGTCTCGCCGCCGGCGGTCGCGACGGCGTCGCCGCCGCGCTCGGCATCCTGCGCCGCGAGCTCGATCTCGCGATGGCCCTGTGCGGCTGCCCATCGATCGCCGCGATCACGCGCGACCTCATCGAGGCGTAGGATCGTCCGACGGGCGCCGCGGCATTCGGAGCTGGTACTTCGTGCTCGGCAAGCAGGCGCGAGGGCAGCGACCTCGATCAGCTCGGGTATCGCTCGCGCTGCCCGCCCTCGCTGATGACTCGCGCGGTGATCGCCGAGCGGCTCGACGACGCGCGCGAGCGGTGGGCACCGATCTCGCGCGGCGAGACCCCGGGCGATGTCGCGCGGTTCGGCACCGACGAGCCGGCACGCGCGATGACCGCGTACGCGATCCTTCGCCTGTCCGCGGCCGGCGTCCCCCGGGACGAGCGGCTTCGCCTCGAGGCCGACGCGATCCGGATCCGCCCCCGATCGATCGCGTGGCCGCCGCGCTCTGGGCCGCCCATCGCGGCAAGGGCTACCTCGCGCACGAGTCGCCGGTGCTCGCGCGCCACGGCGTCGCGCACGCCTGGATCCTGCGATCGTTCTCGGGCAACCACGCGATCGCGTACTGCCGCGCCCCCGACGACGGCGACCTCGCGACCGCGACCAAGGCGATCGTGCCCGAGGTCGCGGCGGAGCTCGGCTACACCGCCTATGCCTGCGTGCTCACGCTCGAGCTCGTCTGGTTCGGCACCGGCGTGCTAACGCGGGCGGGAGATCTCGCGCTGGCAAAGACCAGCTTCGCGAGTCGCTACGACCGACGACGCCATCGCCGGCATGGTCGCGCGCGCCGCGATCGCCTAGTCCGCCGTGCACGCCGACGCGCCGGCGGGGCCGAACACACCGGCCTTGTCGGTGAGGCCGAACTGCCAGCCGTGGCGGCACGCGACGACGTGGCCGTCGATCGGATCGAGTCGCGCGAGCCCGCCGCCGCGCGCGACGAGCGTGTCGCCCCGCGCGACGAGCGCGACCGCGAGTGGCGCGGCGATCGTCCAGCGTGCCTGCGCGTTCGCGTCGTACCTCGCGATCGTGCTGTTGCCGCGCAGCGCGAAGCCGCCGTCGGCGAGATCGGACGTCACCGCCGCGTAACCTCGGCCGGGGAGGACGACGACGTCGCGGCCGTCGCGCACGACGGCGAGCTCGGCGCCGCGCTGGACGAACGCGACGCCGCGGCGATCGACCGCCACGACTCGACCGACGACATGGTGGTGCGGGCACCGGACGAGCTGGCCGCCGGCGCGCGCGCAGGTCGCGAGCCCGACGCGCCAGAGCTCCGAGGTGTCGTTGGCACGCTGATCGACGACGAGCACGTCGCCACCGACGAGGAACGTGACGCCGATCGGCCCGGCACTCTCGGGGTCTGCGAGCTCGAACGTCAGCGGCTCGCCGAGGGTTGCGGCGTCGAGCGCGTGGTGCAGGAGGTAGACGTGGCCCGCGCCGGACACCGCGAGCATGCGCGTCGCGGGGTCGAACGCGAGCGACTCGCCCGAGACGTCGAGCGGCACCGGGTGGGTCTCGCCGGTGACGAGGTCGTGGATCTCGAGCCACTCGGAGCCGTTGCCGGCCTGCAGTACCGCCTCGTGGTGCGCGTCGAGCGCGACGTGTGCCAGCTCGTGTCCGAGCGGTCGCGCGGGGGCCGGCGGGGCGAGCTCGAGCGCGTCGTCGAACGGCGCGTCGCTGACCTCGAGCACGGCATAGCCGAGGAACCGCCGCGGTCGCGCCTTGTCGAACAGCACGAGCGTCGCGCCATACAGCCCGATCACGCGATCGCCGCCGACCACCGGCGTGGTCGCCTGATCGAGCGCGGTCTCGTCGAGCGTCGCGCCGGCGTTCGAGATCCACCGCACGACGCCGCCGCGCCGCGCGACGAGGTCTTCGCCCGCGAAGCCGAGCGGCTGGAACCGCGCGTTCGGCTTGTCGAGCGCGCGGCTGGTGGCGGTCGCGAGCTCGGTGAGCCAGAGGCCGCGCGGATCGGCCGACGCCAGGTACCGCCGATCGCGCGACACCACGGCGTTCGCGGGATCGAGGTGCGCGATCGTCGGCGTCGTGTCGCCCCAGCGCGGCGTGCCGGTGAGCTCGATCCAGCGCACGGCCCGCGCGCCGGTCGCGACCGTCTCGATCAGGCCGGCCGCGGTGCCGGCCGTGATCACCAGCGCTCGCACGCGCTCGCCATCGGGTGGCACGAGGTGCGCATCGCGATGGCCCCACGGCGTGTAGAGCTCGACGATGTCGTCGGTGCGCAGCGCGACGAGGCCGCGTGGCGTCATCGCGATCTGATCGAACGTCGCGTCGTCGCCGTCGAGTGCGATGCGGCCGAGCGCCGCGCCGGCGGCGGTGAACCCGAACATCGCGAGCGTGCCGGCGGCATCGAGCTCGGCGATGACCAGGCGATCGCCGGCGCGGCCGATCGCGAGCTGCGCGGCGGCGAGCCCGCGGACGACGACCGGCTCGACGCTGCCATCGAGCGCCGGCCACAGCCGTACGTCGCTGGTGTCGTCGATCGTCGCGGCGACCCGACCGTCGTCGGTCAGGGCGATCGCCACCAGCGTGCCGACCGGCGGCGCGTGCAGCGGCGCGACCGGCGCGACCGGCGCGATCGGCGCGGCCGCCGCGACCGCGACCGCGACCGGCACGACCTCGACCGCGGGTGGTGGGGCGATGGGTGCGACCGCCGAGCAACCCACGATCGCGAGCACGACCAAGCGCATCCCGGTGAAACGCGCGACCGGGACGCCTTATTCGCAGACCCGAGCCGACATGTAGATGTGGTGCGGCAGGCCGGCGCCGGTGCTCCCCGAGAAGTAGAGGTGACGACCGTCGGCCGAGGGCTGCGGATCGGACAGGTCGTCGAAGCTGCCGTCGTCGATCGCCGGGATCGGGACCAGGGCCGAGAACGGCGTGTCGACCGTCGTGCGCGTCGCCGTGCGGAGCTCGTAGCGGATCCCGCCGAGCTTGACCTCGACGAAGATCGTGAGGCCGTCGCCGGTGAGCCCGCCGTAGCCCGACGGGAACAGCTCGGTCAGTCGGCGCGGCGTCCCCCACGGCAGCGCGGGATCCGCGCGCACCGCCTGCAGGACGTGTGCGCCGCTGTCGGTGTAGAGCAACAGGCGATCATCGTTCGCGACCCACGGGCCGAAGGCCGGCGCCGGGATCTCGGTGATCACCGTCGGGGCGACGTAGTCGCTGCCGTTGCGCACGGCGACGTACAGCGAGTCCGAGAGGCTCGCCATCCGATCGCTCGAGAAGTACAGGCGCGTGCCGTCGATGGCGAACGCGCCGTCGTGATCGTGCTGCGCGGTGGCCAGCGCGGCGAGCTCGACCGGCGAACGAACGGGCCGGTCGGATCGGCGCGCCGCGCGATGAACAGGTTCTCGTCGGTCGTCGCGTCGGTGAACACGATCGCGCGCTCGTCGATCGAGATGCCCGGGCCACCGAGCTGCAAGCTGTCGGACCCGAGCTCGCCGAGCTTGACCGGCGCGCCGAACGCCCCGAGCGTGCACGCGTCGGCCACTCCCGCTGCATCGTCGCTGACTTGCGTGCCGACGGGATCGAAGCCGATCCGGCCGCACCCGGCGAGCACGAACGCGACGGACCCCCAGTGCATGCGGACCCTCATTGTATGCGACGCCCGATGTCAGAGCGATCCCGTAGATCGAGAGCGTGCGCATCTACTTCGTCGGCAGCCACGCGACCGGAAAGACCACGCTCTGCCGCTACGTCAGCCGGCGCTACGGGCTGCCGATGATCAGCGAGGTCGCCCGCGCGGTCCTCGCCGAGATGGAGACCGGGCTCGACGCGCTGCGCACCGACATGGATCTGGTCGCCGAGTACCAGGAGCGCGTGTTCGCCCGCCAGGTCCAGGTCGAGAAGATGCACGACGGGCGCTTCGTCTCGGACCGCGCGTTCGATAACCTCGCCTACGTCGCCGAGCACACGATGAACGCCGCGGCGATGATGAACGACCAGCGGTTCACGGACTACATGAGGTGGGTGCGCGAGGGCATCGTGTTCTTCCTGCGGCCGCACCAGTCGCTCCTCAAGGACGACGGCGTCCGCGCCGGCGTGTCGTGGGACTCGGTCCTGCGGATCGACGGCATGGTCAAGCTGATGCTCGAGCAGCATCAGATCAGCTACCTGCCGATCGAGTCGGTGATGATGCAGGAGCGCGTCCGCGCGGTGGAGTTCGTGCTCGCCCGCTGCGGGGTGACCGAGCGGCCGGTCGCCAAGCGGCCCCGTGCGCAGACGCTCCCTCCGACCCCAGGTCCCCAGGCGAATGGCGTTCTCCAGGCCACCATCGACTCGTGGCCGTATGCCCTGGTCGACAACGGCGACCACGAGGCCTGATCCCCCGCATTTACCCGTGATACGGTGTGCGCCGACAGGGGATGTCGGACGACACGCTACCGAGCGAAACGGTTGACGATCTCGAGGTCCGCGTTGGCATGTTCCGCCAGCAGCCGGAGGCTCAAGGTTTCTCGTCGTTGCGCCAAGAGTTGAGATCGGCCGGTCGCGGCGAGCTGCTCGCCGAGCTGTGCGCGACATGGGCGCCGCTCGAGCGCGACCCGGTGCGCGCCGCCGACGCGTGGTCCGAGGCCGGCGAGGCGATGGTCGTGCTCGGCGAGACCGCGACCGCGATCGAGTACCTCCGCGTCGCGCTCGATCTCGATCCG
Source organism: Haliangiales bacterium (assembly GCA_038321315.1). Lineage (GTDB taxonomy): Bacteria > Myxococcota_A > Polyangia > Haliangiales > Haliangiaceae > JABFXX01. The sequence continues at coordinate 78,480 of JBBQEX010000025.1, forward strand.
ATGAACGATCGCGCCGCCGATCGGCTGCTCGAGATCGTCGAGCCGGGCGATCCGGCCGCCGCGGTCGAGATCATCGAGCACGAGCTCCACGAGCTCGCGAAGCCGAACAGCAAGGCGAACCCGCAGAAGAAGGCGGAGATCACGGCCCGCCGCGCCGCGCAGCATCGCCGTGCCGCCGAGCTGTGGAACGAGCAGCTCGGCCGCGTCGATCGCGCGCTGTGGCACTACCAGCAGGCGTTCAAGCTCGAGCCGCAGAAGACCGAGGCGCTCGCCGCCGCGCGCGGGCTGTACGCGTCGCTCGGCGAGGACGCGATGGTCGCCAAGCTCTACCAGGCGGAGCTCGACGTCATCGGCTCCGACAAGAGCGCGCTGTCGCTGACCCGCAAGGCCGGCATCCGCCGCGAGCTCGGCCGGCTCGCCAAGCGCGGCAAGGATCTCGAGGTCGCGGCGACGCATCTCGAGGAGGCGTCGCGGCTCGATCCGACGTCGCTCGAGATCGCCGAGGAGCTCGCCGACATCTACTCGACGCCCGGGTTCCGCGACGACAAGACCCGGCACAAGGCCGGCGAGCTGTTCGTCGAGCTCGGCCGCGCGCGGATGACGCGCGACGACGCGTCCGGAATCAACTACCTGCGCCGCGCGGTCGGCATCGATCCGTACTCCAAGGGCAACTCGGCCGCGCTCGAGCAGGCGCTCGACGCGCGCAACGAGTGGAGCGAGCTCGATCGCATCCTGCGCCACCGCACCCAGATCGTGCAGGAGCCGACCGAGCGCATCGAGGTGCTCCGCCGGCGCGCCGCGCTGTATCGCAACCAGCTCCCCGATCGCAGCGGGCTCGTCGAGGTGCTCACCGATCTCGTCGCCTACGAACAGCCCGGTGGCAAGGCCGCCCGCGAGCTGCGCGAGCTCCTGCGCGACGACCAGGACTGGGAGGCGCTGTCGCGGCTGATCGAGGCCGAGGTCAACGCGCTCGGCCAGGATCCCAACACGTCGGGCGACGCGATCGTCGCCGAGCTGCTCGAGCTCGCCACGATCGCGCGCGAGCACATGAACGACCGCGATCGCGCGGCCGAGCTGCTGCACCAGGCGCTCGGCGTCGCGCCCGATCACGAGGAGGCGCTCGCGCGCTACGTCGATCACTTCCGCGAGCGCCGCGATTGGCGCGGCCTGATCGATCTCTACGAGTTCGCGCTCGACAGTGCACGCGAGGCTGGCGCGCCCGGCGACGAGCTCGTCCGCCGGCTCGAGGAGATCGGCCAGCTCGCCGAGCTCCGCCTCGGCGACATCCCGCGCGCGGTCGATGCGTGGCAGCGGATCGGCGAGCTCGACGGCGGCAGCCCCAAGGTCACCGAGGCGCTGCGCCGGCTGACGTCGCGCGGCAAGATGTGGGAGCAGCTGGTCGCGAGCCTCGAGCACGAGGTCGCCACCGCGCCGAGCGCCGCGGCGCGCGCGCACGCCGTCAAGAAGATGGCGCAGACGTACCGCGAGCGCCAGATCGAGCCGCGCCGCGCGATCGAGCTGTACGAGGACGTCATCACGACGAACCCCGACGACGATCAGACGCTGAAGGCGCTGATGGAGCTCTACGAGCGCGAGGGCGACGACGCCGGCCTCGCGAGCTCCTTGCGCCGCGTGCTCGAGCTCGACGAGCGCCGCGTGCTCGACACGATGGTGAACGCCGGCAAGTCGATCGAGGGGATCACGCCGCAGGGAAAAGAATGGCCGGTCGCCAAGCGCGCCGAGCGCCTGACGCAGATGCGCCGGCTCGCGATCCTGTACGAGACGCGACTCGCCGATGTCGACGGCGTGGTCTACGCGTCGAGCGGCGTGCTCGAGATGCTCGCGGGCGATCGCGACGCGCTCGAGCGCATGGAGCGCGTCCTCGAGAAGGCCGGCGACCCGCGCCTCGAGCAGACGCTCGAGTACCACGCGGCCGCGGCGGCCTCGCCGACCGATCGCGCGAAGCTGATGAAGCGGCTCGCCAAGCTGGCGACCGCGCGCGAGGACGAGATCACCGCGCTCGATCGCTGGGAGCAGACGCTGCGGTCGTCGCCGTCGGATGCCGACGCGCTCGCGGCGCTCGTCGATCTGTACGAGCGTGCCGAGCGCTGGCCCGAGCTCGTGCTCGTGATGGAGCGCCGCGACGGCGGCAAGCCGCTGCCGGCGCCGGGCACGCCCGAGGCCGCGGTGCGCGCGCTCGAGCTCGAGCGCTACGCGAGCGTGCTCGACGGCAAGCTCAACGACCCAATCCGCGCGGTGAAGGCGTGGCACCGGCTCCTCGAGCTGACCCCGCGCAACCGCAACGCGCTCGACGCGCTCGCGCGGCTGTATCGCACCGCCAGCAAGTGGCGCGAGCTCGCCGACATCCTCGGCGCGCAGGTCCCGCTGTTCGCCGCCGACGCGCAGCACGACACCAGCTCGCTCGAGCGCGCGACCAACGCGGCGATGGAGCGCGCCGAGATCCTCGAGCAGCGCCTCGGGGCACCGCTCGACGCGATCAAGGTCCTCGATCACCTGATCCACGAGCTCAACCCGAACAACCTCGAGGCCCACACCGCGCTGCGCCGGCTGCACGAGGCGCGCGGCGACTTCGATGCCGCGGTGCGCATCGCCGAGCGCGAGATGTACCTGTCGCCCGAGCCGATCCGGAAGGTCGCCCGCGGCCTCGAGATCGGCATGATCTGCCGCGATCGGCTCAACAACCCGACGCGCGCGCTGCAGGCGTTCAAGCGCGTCCTCGAGCTCGATCCGCAGCAGGACGAGGCGCTCGCGGGCGCCGCCGATCTGCTGGCGAAGCTCGGCCGCTGGAAGGAGTACGTCGCGACGCTCGAGCGCATGCTCGCGATCCTCCAGGCGACCGAGCACTACGACGGGCTCGCCGAGGAGCGCCGCACGCTGGTCCAGCGGATCGCCGCGGCGACCGCCGACAAGCTCGGCGATCCCAAGGCCGCGTTCCGCTGGTGGCGCCGCGCGCACGAGGAGGCGCCCGACGAGCAGACGCTCGCAGACGTCCGTCGCGCCGGCGAGGCGTACGGACTGTGGCGCGAGCTCGGCGACGTGCTCACCGACGAGCGCAAGCGCCTCGTGGCCCAGGGCAACCAGGGCCAGGTCGGCGTGCCGACCGAGCCCGGCCGGTTCGTCACGCTGTCGCGCGAGCTCGCCGGGCTGTGCGAGCGGCGGCTCGGCGACAAGCCGCGCGCGATCGCGATCCTCGCCGAGGCGCTCGGCGTCGCACCGCGCGACGGCAGCTTGCTCGCGGAGATCGAGCGGCTCGCGGCCGAACAGGATCAGCGCACGCAGTGGAAAGCGCTGCTCGACTCCTACGAGATCGCGCTCGCCGCGTCGGGCCCGGCCGAGCGCGTCGAGCTCTACCTGCGCCGCGCGCGCATCCTCGAAGATCGCGTGAACGACGCCAAGGGCGCGGTCGCCGACGTGCTCGCCGCGTTCTCGTGGGCGCCCGATCGCGATGACATCCGCGAGGCCCTCGTCAAGCTCGCCGCCAAGGCGCGCGCGTGGCTCGACGTCGTCGCGGTCGACGGCGCGCTCGTCGATCGCGCGCCGAGCACCGCGCGCCGCGTCGAGCTCCTGCGTCGCAAGGCCGGCGTGATCGAGGAGCAGCTGAAGGATGCGCCCCGCGCGTTCCGCACGCACCTCGTCGCGCTGCTGCTCGCGCCCGACGATCAGGACACGACCTCACACCTGTGGCGCCTCGCGCGGGTGATCGGCAAATACCGCGAGGCCGACCGCACGCCACACGCCGAGCCGCCGCTCGCCGCGGTGCAGTCGGAGCAGGCGATCGCCGAGGCCGTGGTCGCCGCCGGTCGCGCCACGCCGGGCCGCGCGAATCAGGGCCCGCGGCGATTCAACACCGAGCCGATCGCCGACGCCGACCTCGAGGCGAACCTGTCGGTCGGTGACTCGACGCAGCCGCTCGATCTCACCGAGGTCGAGCAGGCGATCGCGCGCGGCACCGGCGGTCGCTCGGCGCCGCCCTCGCCGACCATCAAGCCAAAGTCGGGCGACGACTTCCAGCAAGAGCAGTCGACGATGCTGCTCTCGAACCAGGACATCCGCGGCATGATGGTGCCGCCGCGCCTGCCGCCGGGCGCGAAGGGTCCGCCGAAGCCGCCGCCGCGCCCGCCGCAGATCAAGCGTCCGACGATGCCGCCACCGCTCGCCGGCGTGCCGCAGCGCAAGGCGCAGGCCCCGGTGCGTCGCCCGCCGCTGCCGACGCTGCCGAACCGCTCGTTCGAGTCGCCGTGGGAAGAGCTCGCGGTCGCCTACGAGTCGCTGCCGGCGACCGACGCGCCGACCCGGCTGCGCTGGCTGTATCGCGCGTCCGAGGTCTGGGAGACCGGCGGCAAGGACATCGCGCGCGCGTTCGACGCGCTCGCGCGCGCGTTCGCGCAGGCCCGGCGGCTGCCCGATCAGGACACCGAGGTCCGTGCGCGCCTGCATCGCATCGCCCAGGATCACAAGGCGTGGGATCGCCTCGCGAACCTCTACGAAGGCATGGCCGAGGAGGCCGAGACCGCCGTCGCCGCCGCCGATCTCCTGATGGAGGTCGCGCGGATCCGCGGCGAGCAGAAGCGGCCGCGCGAGGCCGAGGCACAGCTGCGCCGGATCCTCGGGATGCTCCCGAACGAGCCGGTCGCGCGCGAGCGCCTCGAGGAGCTCTACCGGCTCGAGGGTCGCTGGGTCGAGCTCGCGGCGTCGCTCGAGGAGCGCACCGATCCGCGGCTCGGGACCGTCGCGCCCGAGGGCGAGCGCCCGCAGCTGCTGCGCGACCTCGCCGCGATCTACACCGATCGCCTGCAGCGTCCGCACGACGCGATCGACGCGACCGAGCGCCTGCGCCAGCTCGCGCCGACCGACACCGCGGTGTTGACGCAGCTCGCGAACCTGTTCGGTGCCGTCGGGCGCTGGAGCAAGGTGATCGAGACGCTGCAGCGCGCCGTCGAGGTCGCCGAGGGCACGCCCGAGGCGCGCGACGCGCTCCGCTGGATCGCCAAGATCTACATCGAGGAGCTCGAGCTCCCCGAGCGCGCGATCGACGCGTACCGCGAGATGGTCACCGCCTGGCCCGACGACATCGACGCGTTCGCCGCGCTCGACGCGCTCTACACGACGAGCGCGAAGTGGAACGATCTCGCGGACGTGTTGCGCCGCCGCGCCGCGCTGGTCCGCGATCCCGCCGAGCGCGCGCAGCTGCTCGCGCGCCGCGCCCAGGTGTTGCTCGACTGGCTCGGGCTCCCCGAGGAGGCCGCCGCCGCGCTGCGGATGGCGCGCACGATCGCGCCCGAGGATCCGCGGCTCGCCGATCAGCTGGTCGCCGCGCTCGTCCGCTCGGGCCGCGAGCGCGAGGCCGCCGCGATCCTCGAGGACCGCATCGAGACGCTGACGCACGAGAAGGGTGCCGCCGGCGAGCTCGCCGCGCTGCACATCCGGTTTGCCCAGCTGTCGATCGAGAAGCTCGACGACCGCGACGCCGCCCGCGCCGCGATCGAGCACGCCCTCGCGCTCGTTCCCGAGCATCCGACCGCGCTCGCCGTGCTCGCCGAGCTCGCGTCGTCGGGCGACGACCCGCGCGTGTTCGCCGACGCCAAGCTGCGCGAGGCCGAGCACTCGACCGATCACGACACCAAGATCGCCGCGTGGATGGTCGCCGGCGATGCGTTCTCGACCCGCGTCGGCGACACCGCCGCCGCGCGCGATGCCTACCAGCGCGTGCTCGCGCTCCGGCCGTATCACGCCGACGCGACGTGGGCGCTCGCCGGCCTCGTCGAGAAAGGCGGCGACGTCGAGACCGCGACGCGCCTGCTCGAGGGCCGGCTCGAAGACGAGTCCCTCACGCCGCCCGAGAAGGCGCGCATCCTCACCCAGCTCGCGGCACTGTCGCGCGTCGCCGGTGTCGAGCCCGCGGCCGAGCGCCGATTGCTCGAGGCGCTCGGCTGCGTCCCCGATCACATCCCCGCGATCATCGCGCTCGCCGACTTCTATGCCGACGCCGAGCGCTGGACCGATCTCGAGGCGTTCCTCAGCGACATCCTCGCTGGCACCGTGCTCGCCGCCGCGCCCGCCGCGCTGATCGCCGATCTGCATCGCCGGCTCGCGAGCGCGCACGAGAAGCTCGGTCGCGACGAGGATGCCTACCAGACGCTGGTCGCCGCCGATCGCCTCCACCGCGGCGAGCTGATGATCAAGCTCGCGCTCGGCGAGAACCGCTACAAGGCCCGACGCTGGCGCGAGGCCACGCTTCACCTGTCGCCGCTCGCGACGCACGACGACGCGTCGAAGTATCCGACCGAGGTGGCGCAGGGCCTGTATCACGCCGCGCTCGCCGAGATCCGCTCGCTGCGTCCCGAGAAGGCCGCGCCGCTCTACGCGCGCGCGCTCGAGCTCAAGCCGAACTACGCGCCCGCGCTCCAGGCCCTCGCCGAGATCGCGATGGAGCAAGGCGACACCAGGAAGGCCGCCGATCTGCTGACGCGTCAGGCGACGTCGACCGAGGAGCCGGTCGAGCGCATGCGGCTGTTCGAGGCGCTCGGCGACATGGCGCTCGTGATGCTCGGTGACGAGACGCGCGCGACCGCGTGCTACGCGTCGGCGGTCGCCGCGGCGCAACCGCTCGAGGCCCGCCACGTCGCGCTGCTCGAGAAGCTGCTCGAGCGCCAGGCACTCGCCAAGGATCTCGCCGGCTCCGCGCGCACCGCCGAGCTGATGGCAGCGTTCGGTACCACGCCGGCCGAGCGCGCCCATCGCTACCTGCGCGCCGCGCGCGACTACCTCGCCGCCGGCGATCGCGTCCGCGCACGCTCGGTCGCCGACCGCGCGGTCGAGGCCGATCCATACGATGTCGACGCCGTCGATCTCGCGTCGGGCCTCGCGATCGACCAGGCCGACGTCGACGCCGCGGCGACGATGCTGACGCGCCTGCTGTCGGCGAAGGACGACCGGTTCTCCGCCGACGAGACCGCGCGCCGCGCCCTCCTGTCGTATCGCCTCGGGCACGCGCGGGCTCAGCGCGGCGACCTGCGCCAGGCGATGCCGGCCTACGAGCGCGCGATCGGCCTCGCCCCCGGCTCGCCCGGCGCGACCAGCGCGCGTCGCGGACTCGTCGAGATCGCGCGCACGAGCGACGACCCGTCGCGCAAGGCCGCGATCGTCACGCACCTCCAGGCGATCACCGCGGCGACCGGCGAGCTCGCCGACCTCGTGGTGTGGGCCGAGGAGCTGCGCCGCGGCGAGCAGGCCGAGCCCGGTCGCGCGACGCTCGAGCTCGCCGCCGCATGCGGCCACACGCTGGACGTCCACCAGAGCGCGTTCCTCTCGATCCACAAGCCGTACGCGATGCGCGACGACGAGGCCTACCGCGCGCCGCTCGAGCCCGCCGACCGCGAGCTGCTGAACCCCGAGGGCACGAGCCCGCTCGCGCCGGTCGCGCAGGCGCTCGCCGAGGCCGCGCCGCTCCTGTGGCCCGATCTCGAGGAGGCCCTCGCGCGCGTCGGTGCCGCGGGTGCGCGCCGGATCCCGGCGACGCTGCACGTCCCGGCGACCGCGATGTACTCGCGCCTGACGACCGTGCTCGGCACCGGCGCGATCATGCTGTACCAGCGCGACGAGGGCCCGGACCTCACGCTGGTCAGCGCGGCGACCCCGATCATCGTGCTCGGCCCGCGCCTGTGCACCGACGCCACCCCGGTCGCCGAGGTCCGCGCGCTCGTCGCGCGCGCCATCGAGCTGTCGCGCTTCGAGCACGTCGTGTTCGCCGGCCTGCCGCTCGCGAACGCGACCAGCCTGGTCGCCTCGGTCGCGCGCCTGTTCGGCCCGCCGCTCTTGCGCGACGCCGCGACCAACCTCGTGGTCGACGAGGATCTCCAGCGCGCGCACGACGAGATGGTCAAGCACGCGCTGTCGGTCAAGATCCGCACGCGCCTCGAGGCCGCGCTCGCGACGCTGCCGCCGCAGGCGCTCGACGTCGCGCGCCACGTCGCGCTCAGCAACAAGGTCGCCGATCGCGCGGGTCTCCTGCTCGGCGGGCACCCGATCGCGCTCGCCGGCGCGCGCGGCGAGTCGGCGAGTCACCTGATCGCGGCGATCGCGCAGCCCGGCTGGTTTCCGCTGCGCGCCAAGCTCGGCGTCTCGCGTTAGCGATTCACGAAGTCAGCGCAGCGCTCGGCGATCATGATCGTCGGGGCGTTGGTGTTGCCGCCGATGATCTGCGGCATGACCGACGCGTCGGCGACCCGCAGGCCGCGCACGCCGTGGACGCGCAGCTCGGCGTCGACCACCGCCATCGGATCCGAGCCCATCTTGCACGTCCCGGTCGGGTGGAAGATCGTGTTGACCGAGTTGCGGATCCACGCGCGCAGATCGTCGTCGCTCTGGACCTGATCTCCCGGGAACAGCTCGCTCTCGATCAGGTCTGCGAGCGGCGCGGTGTGCGCGATCTCGCGCGTCAGCTTCACGCCGGCGAGCAGGTGCTCGAGATCGCGCGGGTCGCTGAAGTAGCGCGGATCGATCAGCGGCGCGGCGGCCGGATCGGCGCTCCGCAGCGTGATCTCGCCATTGCTCTTCGGATAGATCAGGCCCGGCATCATCGTGATGTGCGGGCCGTACAGGTCCTTCCGCTTGGTGTCGGTGTTGTGCGCCGGCACGCCCCAGCGCGCGAAGTGGAACTGGTTCGTCGGCCGCGCCGCATCGGCGGGATGCTTGACGAACGCGAGCGCCTCGATCGGTGCGCCGGCGAGATCGCCGCGCCGGTTCGCGAGGTGCCTCATCAGCGATCCCACGATGCCGCGCCGGGTCAGCGGCGTCGTCGCGCCGGGCTTCGTGCGCTGGACGAGGAAGCACAGCAGGTGATCCTCGAGGTGCTTGCCGACGCCGGCGAGCTCGATGCGCGGCTCGACGCCGGCCGCGGTCAGCTCCGTGCCGACCCCGATGCCCGACAGCATGAGCAGCTGCGGCGAGCCGATCGCCCCGCCGCACACGATGACCTCGCGCGCCTCGATCACCTGCTCCGACTTGCCGACGCGGATCCGCACGCCGGTGCAGCGGTCGCCGTCGAGCACGAGCCCGCACGCAAGCGCGTCGGTGATCACCGTGAGGTTGTCGCGCCCGCGCACCGGATCGAGGAACTGGGTCGCCGCGCTCGCGCGCAGCCCGCCGCGGATGTTGACCTGCGAGAACCCGACGCCCTCCTGCGTGGCACCGTTGAAGTCGTCGACGATCGGGACGCCGGTGCGCGCGGCGGTCGCCTCGATGAACGCGCGGGTGATCGCGTGCTGTTCGACGTCGTGCACCGCGAGCTCGCCGCCGGCGCCGTGGAACGTCGATGCGCCGCGCGCGTTGTCCTCGGACTTCTTGAAGTACGGCAGGACGTCGTCGTAGCCCCAGCCCGGATTGCCGAGGTCGCGCCACGCGTCGTAGTTGTCGCGGTGGCCGCGGATGTAGACCATCGCGTTGAAGCTGTTCGAGCCGCCGATCAGCTTGCCGCGCGGCCAGTACATCTCGCGCTTGTCGACGTGCTCCTGCGGGACGGTCTTGTAGTTCCAGCACAGCTTGCCGTGCCACAGCTTCGAGTACAGCATCGGCACGCGCACGAACAGCGCGCCGTGTTTCGGCGGGCCCGCCTCGATCAGCACCACCTCGCGCTTGGCCTCGGCCGACAGCCGATTCGCCAGCACGCAGCCCGCCGAACCACCACCCACGATCGCGACATCGAACATCCGCGCATACTAGCCAGCATGAGCAAGGCGTTCACCAAGGAAGACAGCGATGCGCCCGAGCCGAAGTCGGTGCGCCGCGGGATCCCGGTGCCGGCGCCGAACTACGTGACCGCAGATGGCCTCGACGCGCTGCGAGCCGAGCACGCCCGGCTCGCGGCGACCGCGCCGCGCGATGCCGCGGCCGACGCCCGGCTGCACGAGCTCGCCGATCACCTCGCGACCGCCGAGCTGCCGCCGCCGATCCAGGATCCGCAGCGCGTCGGGTTCGGCGCGACCGTCACGCTCGACAGCGACGCGCGCTACACGCTGGTCGGCGCGCTCGAGGCCGATCCGAAGCAGCACGCGATCAGCTGGCAGTCGCCGATCGCGCGCGCGCTCGACGACGCCGCGGTCGGGGACCGGATCGCGCTGCCGCGCGGCGAGGTGACCGTGGTCGCGATCGCGTATGCTCGATCGCGGTGACTGACGTCAGCGGCAACCCGGACGCCCCGCCCGCGGCGTTCGAGCTGACCGAGGGAGACCCGATCACCATCGATCGCGCGAAGCTGACGATCGGCAGCGCCGCCGACGCCGATGTCAGGCTCGCCGCGGCCTGGATCGCGCCGCTCCACGCACGGCTCGACACGATCGCCGGCGCGCACCACATCATCGCCGAGGGCAGCGCGCAGATCCTGCTCGGCGGCGAGCCGATCAGCTCGAGCATCCTGCACGACGGCGACGTGATCCGGTTCCCCGATCCGACGACGCACGGGCTCGTCACGATCATCTATCGCAACGCGCTCGCGAAGCGGATCGCCGCGATCCAGCACTTCGCGACCCCGCCCGGCAAGCCGCTCCTCACGATCGGCCGCGTCGATGCCGACATCCGGCTCGATCAGCCGCTGGTCTCGCGCAAGCACGCCGAGCTGCGCTGGGAGCAGGATCACCACACGCTGTACGACGTCGGCTCGGCGCGCGGCACGTTCGTCAACGGCGAGCCGGTCGAGGGCGGCGGTCGCCGGCTCGCGCCGCAGGACGTCGTCCAGATCGGCACGTTCCGGCTGACCTACGATGGCGACTCGCTCGACTCGCTCGACGCGCGCGGTGCGATCCGCGTCGACGTCCGCGGCCTCACGCGCATCGCCGGCACGCGCACGATCCTCGACGACGCCACGCTGTCGATCGAGCCGTGCGAGTTCGTCGCGATCGTCGGCGCGAGCGGTGCCGGCAAGTCGACGCTGATGATGGCGCTGTGCGGGTTCGAGCGCGCGCAGCGCGGCTCGGTCGCGATCAACGGCGACGATCTCTACGCCGGCTACGACGCGTACCGCTCGATCATCGGCTACGTGCCGCAGGACGACATCCTGCATCGCTCGCTGACCGTCGCGCGGGCGCTCCACCATGCCGCGCGGCTGCGCCTTCCCGCCGACACCGCCGCGCAGGAGATCGAGGCGCGCATCGCCTCGGTGCTCGAGTCGGTCGACATGACGATCCACGCCGACAAGCGCGTCGATCAGCTGTCGGGTGGCCAGCGCAAGCGCGTGTCGATCGCGTGCGAGCTGCTCGCCGATCCGCCGCTGATCTTCCTCGACGAGCCGACCTCGGGCCTCGATCCCGGCCTCGAGCGCCGGCTGATGTTCACGCTGCGCAAGCTCGCCGACTCGGGCCGCACCGTCGTGCTCGTCACCCACGCGACCCAGAACATCACGGTCTGCGATCACATCATCTACATGGTCAGCGGCAAGATGGTCTACTTCGGGCCGCCCGCGCAGGCGCTCGAGTTTTTCGGCGTCGAGGACTTCGCCGACATCTACGCGGCGACCGACGAGCCCGACAAGCCGACCGAGACCGCCGAACACTGGAAGGGTCGCTACGACACCTCGCTCCAGCACGCCAAGTACATCGTCGAGCGGCCCGCGCGCGCGCCCGCCGCGCCGTCGCAGGATCAGACCGCCGAGAAGGAGCGCCGGGCCTCGGCGTTCGCACTGTCGCGCGGCCGCCAGCTCGGCATCCTCGTGCGCCGCTACCTCGAGCTCATGCTGGCCGACCGCCGCAACCTGATGCTGCTGCTCGCCCAGGCGCCGATCATCGGGATCCTGCTGTCGCTGGTGTCGAGCCCGACGGCGTTCACCGCCGGCCGCATCGATGCCAAGAAGCTGATCTTCATGCTGGCGACGACCGGCGTGTGGTTCGGCGTGATCAACTCGGCGCGCGAGATCTGCAAGGAAGCGGCGATCCTGCGGCGCGAGCGGCTCGCCGGTCTGCGCGCCGGGCCCTACCTCGGCAGCAAGGTGATCGTCTTGATGCTGCTCGTGCTGGCGCAGTCGGCGCTGCTGCTCGGCGTCGTCGCGATGCACACCGCGATGCCGCCGCACGGGGTCCTCCTGCCCGCGATCGTCGAGCTCTACCTCACCATCGCGCTGTCGGGCCTCGCCGGCATCGCGCTCGGCCTGTGCATCTCCGCGATCGCTACCACCCCCGACAAGGCGACCAGCCTGATCCCGATCGTGCTCGTGCCGCAGGTCGTGCTCGGCGGGATCATGTTCGCGCTCCACGGCGCGACCCAGCTGATGTCGTACTTCGTGTCGGCGCGCGCGGCGGTCGATGCGATGTCGGCGACGGTCGACACCAACAAGCTGCTCGGGCCGGCGATGCCGTTCGGCGGCAACATGCCGCTTCCGGACGAGCCGCAGTACGCGCACGCGCCGACGGTCCTGCTCGTCGCGTGGGGCACGATCGTCGCGCAGGCACTCGTGTTCGGCGCGATCGCCTGGGTCACGCTCCGCCGCCGGCGCTAGGGTCAGCCAGCAGGCCGGTCTGGTTGCCGGTGACCGCTGACCCACGACGCAAGTGGGCGAGACGACTCGCGTCCGGCCTGGACCGACACTTGCCTGATGACCGGCCCATGAAGGTCTCGCCCTGCATCCTCGCGACAGTCGTCCTCGCTCCGACACTCGCGTTCGCTGACGACCTGTCGTCGACGGCGCCGGTCCGCGATCGCTCGCGGTTCGGGCTGTCGGTCGGTGTCTTCACGCCGACCGGCGAGCTCGGTGCCGAGTACACCTGGGTCGCGAACCCGAACCTCGAGCTCGGGCTCGGGGCCGGCGTCGGTGGTGGCTGGCAGCCGCAAGTCGCGATCATGCCGCGCTTGCGGCTCGCCACCAAGCACACGTCGTACTCGCTCGGTGCTGGCGTGTCGACCGGCCGCTACACTACGTACGGTGGTGATTTCGGGTGGGAGTATGCCCGGCGGACGCTCGTGTTGTGGGCGAACGTCGAGCTCGGCATCCAGCGCACCTGGGCCGACGAAGCCATGTTCGCGCGTGTCGCCGGCGGGGTCGGGCTCGCGATGGCGCATGGCACGACGACGGGCGACGGCGACATGATGTTCTCCGATCACGTCGTGCCGTACTTCGGGATCACCGTCGGTCACACGCTGTAGTCGGGGGGCAAAGCCCCAGCCACTGGCTGCTCGAGTTGTCATCGCGCGCCGCGGCATCTCTCGATTGCTGCACATCGCGCGCAGCGCGGTTCGCTCGGTGATCGCGGTTTTCGCTGGAGCGAGTCTTGCGACGAGGTCGGGCAGATGCGCATCGCCCTGTTCGTCCTCGCGGTAGCCGCGTGCACCAGCGCGCCGGCCGATCCCTACGCGGACCACGACGAGCCGAGCGACTACGATCCGGTCTTGGGCGACGGCAAGGCCGACGGCCTCGCGACTTTTTCCCAGAACGACGTCTACTCCGACGCGTTCCTCACCGACGAGACCGCGATCGACGCGGCCGGACTCCAGGCGTTCTTCGAGACGTCCCCGTACGGCAACCGCTCGTGGCTCGCCGACGCCACGATCGATGGGGCCTCGGCCGCCGAGACCATCATCGCGGCCGCGCAGGCCGAGCACGTCAACCCGATGGTGCTGGTCGCCCGCATGCAGGTCGAGTCTTCGCTGGTCAGCAAGACCGCGACGCCGACCGCCAGCCGCCAGGCCGCGGCGCTCGGCTGCGGGTGTCCCGACGGCGGCGGCTGCATGGCCTCGTTCCGCGGGCTCTCCGCGCAGCTCGCGTGCGGCGCCCACGTGATGCGCCGGTGGTTCGACGCCTCGAACGCCGGCACCGGCGAGTACCGGGTCGGCCACGCCACCCGCACGCTCGATCCCCGGACGGTCACGCCCGCGACCAGCGCGACCGCCGCGCTCTACGCGTACACGCCCTGGGTGCTCGTCGGTCGCGGCGGCACCTGGCTGGTGTGGAACGTCACGAGGAAGTACGTCCAGCACGCCGTCGCGCACGGCTGGATGGTGGCCGAGTGAAGACGCCGCCGCCGGTGATCCGGCGCCAGGACACGCCGCTGCCGTTCGAGCGCTACGAGGACCCGCTCGACCGCAAGATCGACGAGCTGCTTCCCCTCCTGACCTTCCTGAAAGGACCCGAAGAGCTCTACGTCCCCGCGCCGTCGCGATGGTAAGGTCTCGCGCGGATGTACCTCGGCATCGTCAAGGGCACGGTCGTGGCGTCGCGCAAGGCGGCGGGCCTCGAGGGCCAGAAGATCCTCCTGGTGCAGCCGGTCGACGAGCATCGCAAGCCGGTCGGCGATCTCCAGGCCGCGATCGATCGCGTGCAGGCCGGCGAAGGCGACCTGGTGTATCTGGTGGGCTCGCGCGAGGCCGCCCTCGCCTGCGACCCGTTCTTCGTGCCGGTCGACGCCGCGATCGTCGGCATCGTCGACGGGGTCCAGACGTGAAGGCCTGTCGCGTCGTCGGCCCGATGTGGGCGACCGTCAAGCACCCGGCGTACGCGGGGCACGCGATGTTCGTCGTCCAGCCGGTCGACGAGCACGGCAAGGACGCCGGCCCGAGCTTCGTCGCGGTCGACCACGCGCAGGCCGGCATCGGCGACACCGTCCTCGTCCTCACCGAGGGCAACGGGGTCCGCCAGATCCTCCAGCAGGGCGACCAGGTGCCGATCCGCTCGCTGATCGTCGGCATCGTCGACGCGATCTCGACATGATCACGCTGAGGAAACAGGTCGCCGAGATCGCGCGCCAGCTGCACGCGGCCGGCTGGGTCGCGAACCACGACGGCAACGTCAGCGTCCGCGACGGCGCCGCGTTCATCGCCACGCCGACCGCGACCAGCAAGCGCCTGATCGGCGACCGCGACGTGATCGCGGTCGACGCCAAGGGCTCCGTGATCGGCAACGGCCGGGTGTTCGGCGAGATCGGCCTCCACCTCGCGGTCTACGCCCGGCGGCCCGACGTCCATGCGGTGGTCCACGCCCACCCACCGAACGCGACCGCGATCGGCGCGAGCCGCGGCAACCCGATCGAGGTGCCGTTCATCGCCGAGGCCCTGGTCTCGCTCGGTCCCAAGATCCCCAAGCTGCCCTATGCCCAGCCCGGCGAGGCCGCGGTGAAGACGCTCGCTCCGTGGTGCGAGCTGGTCGACGCCGTGATCCTCGGCAACCATGGCGTGATCGCGTGGGGCGCCGACCTCGAGCAGGCGTTCCTCCGGATCGAGCTGGTCGAGCACCTCGCGAAGATCGCGATCGCCGCCGTGGCGCTCGGTGGGGTCGAGCCGCTTCCGGCCAGCGCGATCGCGCCGCTGCTCGCCGCCCGCGCCAAGGCCAAGCTCGGCCGCGCCGCCGATCGCGCGGTGGAGACCGCCGCCCAGCTCGGCGCGAGCACGCCCGCCGCGGTCGTCGCCTGCGCCCCTGCCCCGCACGCCAACGTCGCGACGATGTCGCCCGGCGGCACCCGCCACGACCTGGCGACCGTGATCCGCGAAGAGCTCGTCGCCGCGCTCCGCAAGTAACCCGCGGCCGCCGCGGGCGTAACACCCGACATGAAGCTCGCCGCCACACTCCTCGTGATCTCGGCCTGCAGTGCTGCCGAGGGCGATCCGCGTCCGGCCACGCCACACGTCGGCGGCGGTCCCCTGGTGCTCGAGCTGTTCACGTCGCAGGGTTGCAGCTCGTGCCCGCCGGCCGATCAGCTGCTCGCGAAGCTCGCACGCGAGCCCGGGGCGCGACCGCTCGCGCCGCTGTCGTTCCATGTCGACTACTGGAACGGGCTCGGCTGGGCGGATCCGTTCTCGAGCGCGGCCTGGACCGATCGCCAGCGTGCCTACTCCGACGCGCTCCACGACGACCGGGTCTACACCCCCGAGCTCGTGGTCGGTGGGATCTCGGGCATGGTCGGCTCGCAGGCCACGCCGATCACCCAGGCGATCGCCGCGGCACCGCGGGTCGACCTCCTGCCGGCGACCGCGACCTGGCGCGCCGATCGGCTCGAGGTCACCGCGACCGCACCAGCCGGCGCCGACGTGTTCGTCGCGGTCTGGGAAGCCACCACGCACACCGCGGTGCCGCGCGGCGAGAACGCCGGCGAGACCCTGGTCAGCGATCGCGTGGTTCGCCGGTTCGCCAAGGTCGCCGCCGCGGGGCAGAACGGGACGATCACGGTCGCGCTCGATCCGGCGTGGCATGACGTCGGCGCGGTCGCGTTCGCGCAGCATGAAAATCATCGCATCGTCGCGTCGGCGTTGTTGGCCCGGTAGTAGGCTGGCCGGCGATGCGTGCTGTTGCTCTGGTTCTGTCCGCTTCGGTGCTCGCGACCGGATGCTTTCCCAAGGAGCCCCAGAAGCGGCTCTACGCGCAGCTCACCGAGGGCACGTTCCTGGTCGGCGGCATCGCGATGCTGACGGTCGCCGGCACGGGCGCGAACTGCGACCTCAACAAGATGGCCGGCCAGGTCACCGCGATGGGCTGCAAGGAGCACGAGGGCACGATCGGCACGATCGGCCTCGGCCTCATCATCCTGGGGCTGGTCGGGTTCATCGCGACCGTGTCGAGCGCGGAGGATGACGACAAGCCCACGCCGGTCATCATCACGCCGCCCCCAGCCCCGATCGTCACTGCACCCCCGCCACCGGCTACCAGCTCGGGCTCGGGCTCGGCCGCGCCCGGCACGCCCTAGATCGAAGCGGCCTTGCGGCCGATCTGTCGGCCCTTGCGCTCGCAGATCCCGGTGCCATCGAACACGTCGACATGGCGGGCCCACGCGTGGCTGCCGCCGCTACCGGAGATCCCCAAGAAGTACGCCTTGCGACCGACGAACAGGTCGAGTTGGTTGCCGTCGATCCCACCACCGGTGTCATCGGCGACCACGCAACCATCGTGGATGAAGCCTCCCCACGGCGAGCGACCCGGCATCAGCCGGCCGGCGAGCAGGGGCACGTAGAGCAAGGAGCCCAGCTTCACGACCTTGGGATCGACCGCGACGGTCCGGAACGGCTGGAGCGGCTTGCCACTCCCCGCGGTCCCCCACTGGTTCTCGGTGACCTTGAAGCACGGGGTGTGCCCGCAGTTGCATGCACCCCAGATGTTGAGGACGCGCCCGTCGTGAAGCTTGCCGGTCCCCTGGAGCTCGAGCTGGCTCGCGAACTCCTTGGTGACCTCGGCGATCGGCGCGCAGCCCTCGCTCGCGAACAGGGTCGTCATCTCCGGGGCCACGATGTCGGCGAGCGCTTCGTCATCGCTGCCGGTCTCGTTGTCGTTGGCCGGAACCGGCTTCTTCGCGAGTGCAACCGCACCCTTGGACGGGACCTCCTCTTCGCCGATCACGTAGTAGAACGTGATGTTGAAGGCGCCGATCGGCTTGGCCGCATCTTCGGGCGTGCCGGCGTCGCGCGCGGTCGCCATCTCCGGCACCTTGGTCATCGGCACCGCGAGCGCGGCCGGTGACGAGTCGGCGCTCTGACAGGCCGTGGCCGCGCCGAGCGACAGCCCGAACATCACCGGCGTGAGGTCGACCATCTGGCTGACCAGGCGCGCGATCAAGTCGGCGAGGAAGCCGCCGACCGTCTCGAGAGCGCGCCTGACAACTGCCACTGGGAGGGCAAGTCTAGCGTCAGTCTTCGACGGAAAACCGTAACGTGAGCCCGAAAACGCCTTTCGGTCGATCTGTACGGGCGTTCAGTGGCTTTTAGAAGCGCGCCTGGAGGGTCGCGTTGATGCCGAGCTGGTTGAACTGGCCGAACTTGTAGACGAACGGCGAGGTCGGGTCGCCCTCGTTCGCGCGCGCGTACCGGGTCGTGTTGCCATCGTTCGAGTAGTAGACCTCGACCACCGCGGCGTAGATCCGGCCGAACTCGACCTTGGCGGTCGCCTTGGTCGCGAACTGCGGAACCGCCTTCTTGCCGGCCGGCAGGATGGTGATCAGCGTGTCGATGTTGTTGTTGCGGATGACCGCGGTCGACTCGCCGGTCGTGGTCTGGCCGGGGATGCCCTTCTGCGAGGTCAGGGTCGACGGCTTGTCGACGCCGAAGATGACCCCGAGCGTCAGGAAGTCCGACCAGTTCTTGTCGATGCCAACCGCGGCGAACAGGTCCGGGGCGGTCTTGTAGTCGGTCGGGAAGTCCGAGTAGGTCGGCAGGCTGGGCTGGCTGTGGAGGATGAACGCCAGATCGCGGTAGCTGACGTCGGCCCGGAGCCGGATCCGGTCCATCTTCACGCGGACGTTGAGGTCGCCGGCGTGGCCCATCTGGATCTTGGTCGACCCGGTCTTGACCGGATCGGGATCGCGCAGCGTCTGGCCGAGGGTCGTGAACTCGGCCTGGGCCAGCCAGGCGAGGCCACCCGGGTAGCTCTCGGGCTTGAACAGGTCGGCGATGTTCTCGTTGTTGTTCTTGTAGAGCCGGAAGTCGAGCGACGACCGCAGCGGCATGTTGTGGTGGAGCGAGACCTGCGCCGAGGCGCCGAACAGCCGCACCTTCTGATCGTTGACGTCGAGCAGCTCGTTGTAGCCACGGTCGAAGTAGCCGCCGTTGATCTCGAACCGGAGCATGTCGGACGCGTCGATGCCGGCGCCGGCAAGGAACGCGAGCGCCGACTCCTGCTCGGCGGTCCGGCGGTCGAGCACCACCGCGCTCTTGGCGCCGATGAAGGCGTAGAGCTTGTCGGTGTCGAACTGGAGCTTCACGCCCGGGGTCGCCGCCTTGGTGCGGCCGTACTCCGGGTTGCCGCCCCACGACAGGCGGTAGCTGTAACCGAGCCGGAACCGATCGGCCGAGACCGGGAACGCGGTCAGGCTGATCCGGGTCGGGTCCTTGTGGGTCGGGTCCTTCCAGTTCGACAGCGTGATGTACGTGCCGTCGTCCGACAGGTCGATCTGCTTCTCGGCGAGCTCGTTGATCCGGAGGACGAACGCGCCCTCGGCCTGGAGATGGCCCTTCGAGTAGTTCTTGTACATGACGGCGTGAGACATGGTCTCGAAGCCGCTGTAGCGGGTGTCGTAGTTGTCGAAGAACAGGACGCCGAGGCTGTTCGGCTGACCGAACCGCCAGCCCGGGACGCTCGGGATGGTCTCGCCCGGCTTCACGAGCAGGTTCTCGTTCGTGATCGTGAACGCGAGGCGGGTATCGAAGAAGCTGCTCGCGCCGGTGATGTCGCTGGCGGTCGGGGTCCCCGGCACCACGACGACGTCCTTGGTCTCCGCGGCCTTGTCGGCGGCGTCCTTGGCGTCCTTGGCGGCGCGCTCGGTGAGGATCCGCGTGACCTCGCGGTCCACGAGCTCGTTGATCTTGCCGACGTCGACCGGCGTGGTGGTCGGCGGGTCGGCCGGAACCGGGGGAGGCACGGGGGCCGGCTGCGCGAGCGCAACTCCGGCGGGAGCCGCGATCACCGCGGCTGCCATCATCAATCGGATCGTTCTACGCACGCGAGTCTCCTTCTCTCGGTCCACGGTCACGGCAACGTCACGTCGGCGCTCGAGCGCGGATAGACGATCCAGACATTGAAGCTTCCGATGCTGACAGGCCGCACGATGCCCACCAGCCTTGGCACGGTCTTGCCGACGAGCGTCGCCGGGTCGAGATCCGAGATCGCGCCCGACGAGATCACGTTGAGCACGTTCTTGCTGGTGCAACCCGCGCCGCCCGCCGGGTCGAGTCGCCACTGCTTGTAGGTCGTGTAGTTGGCGTCGAGCGGGCAGACCACCGCGTTGTCGATCTCGATCGGAGCCGCCTCGTAGCGCTCGAAGTTGATGATGCCCTGCGGATCCGACAGCGGCGCGAACCAGTTGTCGGGCTCGCCCGAGCGCCCGGCCTGGAGCTTCACCGGGACCGGCTCCAGCGTCGTGTCGATGACCGCATGCTTCTGGGCGTCGAACTTCGGGAAGTTCTGCGGGAACCCGATCTCGGTGAGTCCGTCGAACTCCGACACGCCGCCGTTGAACCGCACCATCTGCTGGCCCTGGGACAGGATGTCGATCCGGTTCTCGTCGTTGGTGTACTGCGGCGCCGAGAACGTGAAGATGAGGATGCTGTCGTACGGGCCGGTCGTGCACGGGAGGTGACCGCCGGGACAGTTCATGTCCTGGAGCGTGTAGCCCTGCGCGAACACCGAGCTGACGACGAGCACGCCGTCCGCGCCGTAGCGCGACGCGTTGACGTCGATGTTCTTGTTCTGCAGTGGCGACCGCGACAGCGCGTCGAGCGCGGTCTCGCTCGCCGGCATCTGGATGTCGCGGATGTAGGGATCGTGGAACCACAGCGGCAGGCTCGCGCCGGTCACGTGGGTCGGTTCGGGATCCTGGCCGTCGTCGAACCACAGGGTCGTCGGCCCGAACACCGGCGGCAGCATGATCGTGACGTTCGTGGCCTTGCCACCGACCATCGGGATCGTCTGGAGCGGCGGCGCACCGAGGTACGGCGTCAGCGTGCCGAGGTAGTTCACGTAGGTCTGCAGGTCGTTCGTGAACGAGGTGTCGAGCGTGCCGTCGGCGTCGAGTACCGAGAGGTTGACGACGACCGTGCGTGCGGTGTCATCGAGCCGCTGGGTCGTCGACCCGAGATCGACCGGCGTGACGATCTCGACCTTGATCGTGCTCGGCCCGGTGATCGGCTTGCGCTGATCGGTGCAGCCGGCGAGGACGGCGAGTGCGGCGAGGGCGATGGAGGTCTTCATTCGTACACCGGGCGGATGCGGCCGTCGTGGGCCTCGATCTTCTCGTCGAGGCAGGAGATCTTTCCGTAGCGCTGCGCGATCGTGCGCGGCGGGATCGGCGGGACCGCGGTGGGGTTCGCGAGCGGATCGGTGTCATCCGGCAGCATGTCGGTCGTCATGCCGTCGCACTTCGCCGGCTGGCGGGTCAGGTACACGGTCAGCGCGTCGCGCAGCGAGATGCCGGTGTCCTGCTTGGAGCTGTTGCGCTTCAAGACGTCGAAGCCCGAGCCGCCGGCGGCGATGTAGTCGTTGACCGCGACGCGATAGAGCCCGGTCGTCTTGAGCGGCGCGCACTTCGTCGGGTCGATCGGCCCATCGGGATTCCCGTTCCGGCAGTTGTCGCCGACATAGATGTTCTTCGCGCACGACGTCGCGAGAGCGCCGGTGGTGGGATCGATGTTGGTGCAGGTGCCGTGGCAGACCATGTCGAACGCGATGCCCGCGACCTGCGCTTGCGTGCGGCAGCCGCGCGCCGCGCTCTTGCGCGACACGAAGTCGAACGTGTCCTGGATCTCCTGACCCGACAGATACATCACCGTGATCGCGTTCTCGAACGGGAACACGTTGAACATCTGCTCGTTGGTCAGCTGCCCGTGCTCGAAGTCGGTGCGGATGCCGAGCGAGTTGGTGAACGCGATCTCGGCCTCGACGCCGGGCTGCTGCTGCATCGACCGCGCGACCAGGTTGCCGAGCTGGCTGTCGCCACCGCTGGTGTCCTGGCGGAGCAGCTTCGCCTTCGCGGGCGCGTCGATGTACGAGAACACGCCGTTGAGATCGATGTCCTGGTTGAGCTTGACCGAGTACGGGAACATCAGCGCGGCGACGTCGGCGTCCTGCGGGTTGACGATGTCGTGGCTGTGATCGAGCGGGTTGCACTGGCCGGTCATCGGGTTCGGCGAGTAGGTCGCGACCGGCTCGTTCTTGTAGGCGAACGACACGATGCGCGTGCGCTGCTCGGGATCGATGTTGTTCTTGCCGACGTGGACGACGAGGTCGATCTTGCCGACGTACTTCGCGAACGCGCCGGAGTGAACCAGCAGCGTGCGGCAGTCGTGCGTCTTGCAGTAGACCGAGCCGTCGTCGTTCGGCAGGATCTTCGGCGGGTTGGTGACGATGTGGAGGTGGCCGCCGAGGATGAGGTCGATGCCCTGCAGCGGCAGCTTCTGGTTCGGATCCTCGACCTGGGACGGCGTGAGGCCCTCGTCCTGATCGAGGCCGAGGTGCGACGAGATGATGACGAGGTCGACGATCGGTCGCACGACGCGGACCCAGCGCTGGACCGCCTCGCCATCGGAGATGCCCCGGAAGCCGAGCGAGTTGCCACCCTCGGCGATCGAGGTGAGCGTGTCGACGTTCGCCATGCCGATCACGGCGACCTTCAAGCCCTGCACTTCGTAGATCTGGAACGGCGACGTGATGTCGCGCAGCGTGCGCTGCCCGGGCTGCGGCGGATCGAAGAACTCGTAGTTCGCCGCGAGGTGCGGGAACTGCGACCAGTTGTCGAGCTGGGTGAACAGGTTGACCGAGCCGAGATCGAACTCGTGGTTGCCGAGGACCTCGCCCTCCATCCCGGCGAGCGACAGCGCGCGGACCTCGGCCTCGCCCTTGAACTCGTTGAACACCGGCGCGCCCTGGAACGCGTCGCCGGAGTCGAGCCACAACGAGCGGCCCGAGTCGCGGCGGATCTGTTTCACCATCGCGGCGATCCGCGCGATGCCACCGAACGGCGCGCAGTTCGGATCCATGCCGTACGCCTGGTCGAACGTGTTCGGCACGAAGTTGTACGGGAACAACCGCGAGTGGATGTCCGACGTGTGGATCACGGTGAACCGCACATCGGTGTCGGTGATGTTCGGTGCGTCCTGCTGGACGGTGCAGCCCGCCATCACCCCGAGCAGAAAGACGATCGACGTGGGCCGCATTGGGTCGCGGTAATACCCGAGACGCGTCGTTTCGACCACCGGTGTCCGTGTGTTTTACTCCGCGCACACAATGCCCCGCGCGAAGATCGTTTGCACCCTCGGCCCCGCCTCGTCGACGCCAGAGCGGATCGGCGAGCTGATCGACGCCGGTATGAGTGTCGCGCGTCTCAACTTCTCACACGGATCCCATGAGGACCACGCGCGAATGTTAGGCATCGTGCGCGCCGAGGCGGATCGCCGCGGCAAGGCGATCGCGATCCTGCTCGATCTGCAGGGCCCCAAGATCCGGGTCGGCAAGTTCGCGACGCCCGCGGGCGTGACGCTCGAGCCCGGCGCCGAGTTCACGATCACGACCGACACCAGCGTCGTCGGTGACGTCAGGCGTGTGTCGACCAGCTATCACTTGTTACCCAACGACGTGAAGCCCGGGGATCAGATCCTGCTCGACGATGGCTACCTCGGGCTCGCGGTCACCGCGGTCAACGGCACCGAGGTCAAGACCGTGGTCGTGACCGGCGGCGTATTAAAGAACAATAAAGGGATCAACCTGCCGGGCGTCGAGGTCTCGGCCCCGGCCCTGTCCGAGAAGGACCGGATCGATATCGGGTTCGCGCTCCGCTACAACGTCGACTACGTCGCGCTCTCGTTCGTGCGCCGGCCCGAGGACGTCCTCGAGTGCAAGCGCCTGCTGACGGTCGACCAGGTGTCGATCCCGGTGATCTCGAAGATCGAGAAGCCGCAGGCGCTCGAGCGGCTCGGCGACATCATCGACGCCTCGGACGGCATCATGGTCGCGCGCGGCGATCTCGGCGTCGAGCTCGGACCGGAGAAGGTCCCGCTGTGGCAGAAGCGGATCATCGAGGAGACCAACAAGCGCGGCAAGCTCGTGATCACCGCGACCCAGATGCTCGAGTCGATGATCAGCCAGCCGCGCCCGACTCGCGCCGAGGCCTCCGACGTCGCCAACGCGGTGCTCGACGCGACCGACGCGCTGATGCTGTCGGGCGAGACCGCGTCGGGCGTGCACCCGGTCGAGGCGGTGCGCACGATGGCGCGCATCATCGACGAGATCGAGCGGAGCGCGTACTACAAGGCCAAGGTCGCCGCGCCCGAGATCGAGCTCGCGATCAGCGCGAACGCGATCGCGCACGCCGCGGTCACGGCCGCCCGCGCGATGAAGTTGAAGACGATCGTCGCGGTCACCGACTCGGGTGGCGCGGCCCGGCTGGTCAGCGAGTACCGCCCCGACGCCAACATCGTGTGCCTGACGACCAGCGAGGTGTTCTATCGCCGGCTCGCCGCGGTGTGGGGCGTGACGCCCGTGTTGATCGGGCCGTGCGCGACCACCGAGGAGCTGCTCGATCGGGTCGAGGCGACGCTGATGGAGCGCAACCTCGCCCGACCCGGCGAGAACGTCCTCGTGACAATGGCGGTCCCGGTCGGCTCTGGCGGGCAGACCAACTCACTGAAGATCCACACGATCCAGCACTAGTACCCGAACGCACGTAAAAACCTGCACTTGTTCATGACGCGAGCTGCTCGCGTCGTGAGGGCGCTGCCCTCACTGTTCATGACGCGAGCTGCTCGCGTCGTGAGGGCGCTGCCCTCACTGTTCATGAC
>JBBQEX010000026.1:0-102209 GCA_038321315.1 Haliangiales bacterium
AGCGATCGCGGGCGTCAAGCTGTACCTCGCACGCAACTCGTTCCTGTCGCTCGGTGCAGGCCGAGGTCTCGTCAAGGACAAGGGCGCGAACCCGGATCTGCGCGCGTTCATCGGCATCGTGTTCGAGCCGAACATCGGCGATCGCGATGGCGACGGCCTCAAGGATGACGTCGACAAGTGCCCGGACGATCCGGAGGACTTCGATGGCTTCGAGGACGAGGATGGCTGTCCCGAGCCCGACAACGATCGCGACGGCATCCCGGATGTCGACGACAAGTGCCCCAACATCCCCGAGGACAAGGACGGCATCGACGACGAGGACGGCTGCCCCGAGGGCGACAAGAACGATCGCGACGGCGACGGCATCCTCGACAACGTCGACAAGTGCCCGGATGATCCCGAGGACTTCGACGGCTTCGAGGACGAGGACGGCTGCCCCGATCCGGACAACGACAAGGACGGCATCCTCGACGTCGACGATCTGTGTCCGAACGACCCCGAGGACAAGGACGGCTTCGAGGACGAGGACGGCTGCCCGGATCCCGACAACGACAAGGACCGCATCCTCGACGTCGATGACAAGTGCCCGAACGAGCCCGAGACCTACAACGGCTTCGAGGACACCGACGGCTGCCCCGATCGCGGCCGCGTGATCGTGACCGACACCTCGATCGAGATCCTCGACATGGTCTACTTCGAGACCGACAAGGACATCATCAAGCCGATCTCGTACCCGATCCTCGACGCCGTCGCGGCGACGCTGCAGGGCAACCCGAGCATCCAGCTCGTCGAGGTCCAGGGTCACACCGACGAGCGTGGCGATGACAACTACAACCTCGACCTGTCCGATCGCCGCTCGAAGGCGGTCAAGAAGTACCTGATCGACAAGGGCGTCGAGGAGAAGCGGCTCGCGGCGCAGGGCTACGGCGAGACCCAGCCGGTCGACAAGAACCACAACGAGGCGGCGTGGTCGAAGAACCGCCGCGTCGCGTTCCTCATCCTCAAGCGCACCTCGGATTAGACGAGCTCGAACTCCTTGCAGAACGCGACCTCGGTGGGGAGGACGCCGTTCGCATCGAGGGCGTCGAGGGGCCAGCGGCCTTGACCCTCGTCGGGCCAGTCGTGCGCGCACTTGGCGCCGCGCCAGAAGAAGCAGTCGCGACACGCCGAGCGCAGCTCGAACCGCCTGGCCTCGTCGATCAGTTGCTGGGTCAGCGGGAACTTCACGGCGTCGCCGGCGCGGCGTCGACCGGGGCGGTGGCCTCGTGGATCTTCTCCTTGAGCTTCGCGGCGGCCGGTCCCGCCTTCTCGCCGATGCCGTCCTTGATGTCGGTCATGTCGTCGGACTTCCAGATCGCCGAGATGTGCTGGAAGAACGTGCGGCCGTTCGGCGCGTCCTTGTGCGGCTTGCCGAGCGGGACCGTCGATCCGAGGTAGGCGATGATCCCCGCCACGACGAGGAACAGCAGCAACTTGATCATGCGGAAAGCGTAGCAGCCTAGGCCGACTCGCGCTGGAACGTGCGGTTCGCGACCCAGAGGCCGAGCACGGCGAGCGCCCCGGCGGCGACCAGGCCGATCACGACCGCGCTGTCCCCGTAGTCGCCGCGGAACGCCGCGCGCGAGCCGTCGACGACGTGCGAGAACGGATTCGCCTGCGCGAGGTGGCGGAGCCAGCCGGGCGCGAGCGTCATCGGCAGGAGGATGCCGGACAGCAGCAACACGGGCACCGAGACCATGTTGAGCAGCGGCGCGAGCGCGTCCTCGCTCTTCAACCACAGGCCGGCGGCGTACGACAGCGACGACAGCGAGACCCCGAGCAGGCCGACGATCGCGATCGTGATGATCGCGCCGAGCACCGGCATGCGTAGCCCGAACACGACCGCGATCAGCGTGAGCAGCGTCGCCTGCACGAGCAAGACGAGCGTGTCGCGCAGGATGCGACCCATGAGGAGGCCGAGCCGACTCGCGGGCGACACGCGCATGCGCTCGATCGTGCCGAAGCGGATCTCGGCGATGATGCCGAACCCGACGAACATCGAGCCGAAGATGCCGAGCTGGATCAGGAGGCCGGGCACGAACACCTGCCACGCGTCGCCGGGCGGGAAGCCCTTGGTCTTCGCGATCGGCTCGAGCAGCGGCGCGAACAGCGCGAGGTACAAGAGCGGCTGGATCATGACGATGATGATCCAGACCGGCTCGCGGAGGAGCAGGCGCATCTGGTAGCGGAAGATGATCATCGTATCGCGGAGCATCGGAACCTCGAGTCGGGGAGTGGGCGTGAGCGTGGCGAGGTGGAGCTGCCAGGTCACGGCGGAGGGGCGTCGTCGCGCAGCGAACGACCGGTGAGCGTGAGGAAGACGTCGTCGAGCGACGGATGGGCGATCTGGAGCGCGCCGACCTTCACGCCCGCGGCATCGAGCGCGCGCATCAGCGGCAGCGCCTGCTCCTCGCCCTTGTCGACCGTGACGCGGAGGCCGCGCTCGACCGGCGTGACGTCGCGAGCCTCGGGCCGCGCCCGCAGCACCTCGGTCGCCTTCACGGCGTCGTCGACATCGAACGTCACGAGGTCGCCGGAGATCCGGCGCTTGAGCTCCTCGGGCGTGCCGGTCGCGACGATCTTGCCGTGGTCGATGATGAGGATCCGATCGCACAGCGCGTCGGCCTCGTCGAGGTAGTGGGTCGTCAGCAGGATCGTGGTCTTCATGCGATCGCGCAGGTTGCGGATGTGTGTCCACAGGTTCGCGCGGCTGTGCGGGTCGAGCCCGGTCGACGGCTCGTCGAGGAACACCAGCTTGGGCGCGTGGACGAGGCCGAGCGCGATGTCGAGCCGGCGGCGCTGACCACCCGACAGCGACTTGATCAGGCGGTCGCCGAGGTCGGCGAGATCGAGCGTCTCGCGCAGCGCCTTCGCGCGCTCGCGGGCGTCCGCGCGCGACACGCCGTAGAGCTCGGCCTGCGTGGTGAGCTCCTCGTCGACCTTGCACGCCGGGTTCGTGCCGCCGCTCTGCGACACGTAGCCGAGCTGGCGCCGCACGCCGATCGGATCGCGGCGCAGGTCGCAGCCGGCCACGGTCGCCTCGCCCGCGGTCGGCACCAGCAACGTCGCGAGCATGCGCTGCGTCGTCGTCTTGCCGGCACCGTTGGGACCGAGCAGGCCGACGATCTCGCCGGCGGTGACGTCGAGGTCGATGCCGCGCACGGCCTCGACGGTGCCGGTGCGCGTCTTGAAGGTACGGGCGAGCCCGCGTGCTTCGATCATGCACGGCAAGATAATCAAATTTGACTATGATGTCAACGACGAGCTTGTCTACGCTTGGGGTTCGCCTTGGGCTTCGCGGGCTTGGTCGCCTTGCGGGGCACGTGCTTGCCATGGGCGCCCATCACCTGCGGGCCCCACTTCGGGTCCCCGAGCGTGCGGTACTCGCCGGCCGCGAGCCGGGCCCGCAGGGCCCGCGACCACTCGAGCTCGGCGCCGACCCGCGCGTAGATCAGCCGCATCATCTCGCGCACGTGATCCGGCGTCTCGATGTCGTCGATCGCGGCGATCACGTACTCGGCGTGCTTGAGCTG
Source organism: Haliangiales bacterium (assembly GCA_038321315.1). Taxonomy (GTDB): domain Bacteria; phylum Myxococcota_A; class Polyangia; order Haliangiales; family Haliangiaceae; genus JABFXX01. The sequence continues at coordinate 3,573 of JBBQEX010000026.1, forward strand.
GCCTTCGATCTGCGCGCTGCGCGCCTCGAGCGCCGAGGTCAGCTCCTTGCGATCGATGAAGCCCATCAGGCTGATCGCGGCGACCAGCGGATCGGTCGGCATCCGCACGGTCCACAGCGTGTCGCGCAGGATCTCGGAGACCTCGACCTCGCCGCGCGACGTCAGCTTGTACGTCGTGCGCTCGGGGCGACCACCGACCGCCTTGGTGCCGACGACCTCGAGGCAGCCCTCCTTGGTCAGCTGCTTGAGCGCGTTGTAGATCGAGCCGGGCGCGACGTTGGCCCATTCCTCGGCGTGCCACGACACCAGCTCGCGACGCACGTCGTAGCCGTGAACCGGCTGGAAGATTCGCACGACACCGAGCACGAGGAGTCGCGTGGTGGAGGACATCGCTCGCTACGCGTAGCACACTCGCGCGCGATGCAGCTCGTGCGGTCTCCCGAAGTCGTCGCGGCGAAGGGCCCGATCGTCGCGCTCGAGTCGACGCTGGTCGCGCACGGGTTGCCGTATCCGGCGAACCTCGAGGTCGGCCGCGCGCTCGAGGCGACCGTGCGCGCGGGCGGCGCGGTCCCGGCGACGATCGCGATCGTCGATGGCGCGCCGCACGTCGGGCTCGCGCCGGAGGTCCTCGAGACGCTGGCGCGCGACGGCGCGAAGTTCGCCAAGGCCGGCGCGACGGATCTCGCGGTGCACCTCGCGCGTGGCGCGTGCGCGGCGACCACGGTGAGCGCGACGATGCTGATCGGCGCGCGCGCCGGGATCCGCGTGTTCGCGACCGGCGGTATCGGCGGCGTTCATCGCGGCGCCGGCGACGACGTGTCGCGCGATCTCGCGGCGCTCGCCACGATCCCGATGATCGTGGTGTCGGCCGGCGCCAAGGCGATCCTCGATCTGCCGCGCACGCTCGAGCATCTCGAGACGCTCGGCGTCCTCGTGATCGGCATCGGCACCGACGAGCTGCCGGCGTTCTACACCCGCACGTCGGGCCTGAGGCTCGACCATCGCGTCGACGATCTCGGCGAGCTCGCGCAGATCGCGCAGCGCCACTGGGACCTCGGCGGCGGCGGCATCCTCGCGTGCAACCCGATCCCCGAGGCGGCGGAGCTCGATCGCGGCATGATCGACGACGCGATCGCGCGGGCGCTCGCAGAGGCCGAGGCCGGCGGCGTGACCGGCAAGCGCCTGACGCCGTTCCTGCTCGGCAAGCTCGCCGCGATCACCGGCGACGTGTCGATCACCGCGAACCGCGCGCTCGCGCTGCACAACGCGGCAGTCGCCGCCGCGATCGCGATCGCGCTTACGTGATCGTGTAGATCGCGAGGCTCTTGCCGCCGCGCTCGAAGCCGGTGTTGCGCTCGATCAGCCAGATCTTGTCGCCGACCACCCCGAAGCGATGGCGTGCGCTCGGCGCGAACAGCCGCGCCTTGCGGACCGCCTTCTGCTCGTTCGGCCCGACGCGGAAGATGTCGAGGTACTCGAGGTCGGCCTTCTTGCGCGCGACCGCATCGGGGTTGACCGGATCGACCTTGAGCAGGAGCCACGCCGAGCCATCGGCACCGACCAGGCCCTGGAGCGACTTCGGATCGTAGGTGGCGAGCGGCTGGTCGAGCTCGACCGCGCGGCCCTTCGCGCCCTTCCAGACCTGGAGGCCGGAGTTGTCCCACGCGTAGCGCACGAAGTCGGACTTGGCGTCGGCATCGGCGAGCGCCTGGAACCGGCGATGTTGCTCGAACAGATCGGCGACCGGCACGGTGTCGACGATCTTGCCGGCGACCAGGTCGTAGCTCGCCTCGACGTCGGGCGTACGGCGATCCTTGGCGCGATCGAACGCGCCGCCCTTGATGCCGAACGCGCGCGTGTAGCCGTCCGACCAGTTGTTGAACCGGAAGTCGAGCCGGGTGTTGCGGTTGTTGTCGTCGAGCTCGAGACGGCCTGCCTGCTGGCGCTTGCCGTTCTCGATCGCGACGATATCGATCTCGTTGCGCGTGCCGGGCTTCATCGGCACCGCGCGATGCACCGCGATGCGCTGCTTGCCGGGCGCGCCGAGCACGGTGATGTGGGTCGCCGGGCCGAGCTTGTAGACGACCGTGCCGGGCGGCTTCTTCGCCTTCTCGGTCAGCTCGACCATCGCCGCGCTCTGCGACGAATCCTCGTTGGTGCCGATCACGAGCGCGCGATCCTTCTGCAGCGTGATCGCGGTCGGATGGAACAGGCCGGTCGGCGCGAGGTCGACCACCGCGTCGGCGCCGGTCGCGAGCGTGATGACGTGGAGCTCGACCTTCGCGGCGGTGTCGGCGATCACGTACGCGAGCCGGGTGTCGTCGGTCGCGACCACGTCGTCGATGAAGCCCCCCGAGCCCGCCGTGAACCTGGTGACCTCGGTGAGGCCGATCGCCGCAGGCGCACCCTTCGGGAGCGTCTGTAGCGGCATCGGTGGCGGCTTCGGCGGAGCTGGCTGAGCCGATGCGACGCTGGCGAACAGGAGTAGGGCGAGAGCACGCATGAAGGCCTCGATGGTACAGTCAGACGAAATGGGTGCCATCGCATTCACGCGCAACTACAACGATCACAGCAACGACACGGGCTATCAGTTCGAGTTCCATTGCGACAAGTGTGGGAACGGCTACCGCTCGACCTTCCACGCCAGCGCCCTCGGGGTCGGCTCGAAGATCGCGAAAGGATTGGGTAGTCTGTTCGGCGGTGGTGCGCTGTGGAACGCGGGCCAGGCCGGCGAGTACATGAAGGACGGCCTCCGCGGGGGCGCCTGGGACTCGGCGTTCAAGACCGCGATCGAGGAGATCAAGCCGAAGTTCCACCAGTGCACGCGGTGCGGCAGCTGGGTCTGCCCCGAGGTGTGCTGGAACGAGTCGCGCCAGCTGTGCGAGGGCTGCGCGCCGGATCTTGCCGAGGAGGCCGCACACCACCAGGCCAACGTCGCCTCGCAGCAGATGTACGCGAAGATCCAGGCGGCCGATCAGGTCGGCAACGTCGACCCGACCGCGCAGATGCTGAGCGCATGTCCGAGCTGTCACGCGCGACTCGTGCCGGGCGCGAAGTTCTGCGCCGGTTGCGGCAAGCCGACGACCGCGATGGCCGCGGCGGGTGGCCAGAAGGCGTTCTGCACCGGCTGTGGATCGCAGATGCCACCGGGCACGAAGTTCTGTAGCTCGTGCGGCCAGCAACAAGGCTGAGGTGAAGCTGTTCTCGTGCTCGGCGTGCCGGAGCCTCGTGTTCTTCGAGAGCGTCCGGTGTACGACCTGCGGGAACACGCTCGCGTATCTGCCGGATCTCGATCGCGTCGGCGCGCTCCAGCTGATCGCCGACAACGTCTACCTCGCGGTCGGGCTCGATGCGCGATATCGACTGTGCGCGAACTCGATCCAGCATGCGGTGTGTAACTGGGCGATCCCCGACGCGAGCGGCGACGTGTTCTGTCGCGCGTGCAGCTTCAACGTGGTGATCCCCGATCTGTCCGACCCGACGACGCTCGACAAGTGGCGCCGGCTCGAGATCGCGAAGCGCCGGCTGTTCTACAGCCTCGCGCAGCTCGGCCTGCCGCTCGAGACCAAGGTGACCTCGCCACGCGGACTCGCCTTCGCGTTCAAGCAGGACCTGCCGGGCGGCGAGAAGGTCGTGACCGGCCACGAAGATGGCCTCGTCACGATCAACGTCGCCGAGGCCGACGCGCCGTTTCGCGAGTACGTGCGCCAGAAGATGCAGGAGACCTACCGCACGCTGCTCGGCCACTTCCGCCACGAGAGCGGGCACTACTACTGGGCGCGCTTGATCGACGGCACGCCGGAGCTCGACGCGTTCCGCGCGCTGTTCGGCGACGAGCGCGCCGGCTACGCCGAGGCGGGCCGCCACCACTACGACCACGGGCCGCCGGAGGACTGGCGGGCGAACTTCGTCAGCGGCTATGCCTCGATGCATCCCTGGGAGGACTGGGCCGAGACCTGGGCGCACTACCTCCACATGGTCGACACGCTCGAGACCGCGCGCAGCTACGGGCTCGCGCTGCGGCCGGCGCCGCAAGACGGGGCGCGCGTCGCGAGCGTCGTCGTGCGGCGGCTCGCGTTCGACGACTTCGACGATCTGGTGACCGCGTGGATACCGCTCACGCTCGCGCTCAACAGCCTCAATCGCAGCATGGGCCTCGACGATGCCTACGCGTTCGTGATCTCCGATGCGGCGATCGCGAAGCAGCGCTTCGTCCACGAGACGATCGAGCGATGCACCGCGCGCTGATCGTCTGCCTCGTCGCGTGCACGCACGCCGCGGTGGCACCGCCAGCACCCGTCGCGAAGCTCGCCGATCCCGAGCCGATGTCGGACCCCGCCGAGTACGCGATCCCGCGGATCTCGCGCGAGGCCGGCGAGGCGATCTTCGCGCGCACCGGCATCGGCGATCCGTATCGCACCGGCGTGCCGTATCCGATCTTCCTCGCGCTGCTGCGCGCGTTCCCGGCGACGTTCGGCGCCACGCCCGCCGCGCTCGCCGCGAAGTTCGGGTTCGTCGCTCGCGCGGCCGATCCGGCGAGCGCCGATCCGGACGTTCGCGCCGGCCTGCCGTTCGGCATGCACCTGACGATCGATCCGCGCACCGAGATCCCGTTCGTCGTCACGAGCTGCGCGCTGTGCCACGCCGAGACGATCAGGTGGCCGGGAGGCAGCGCGTTCGTCGTCGGGCTCGCGAACAAGCGCGTGCAGATCCACGCCTACGACGCCGCGTTCGCCGCGGTCACCCACGAGCGCGGGTTCTCCGCCGCGCACCTCGAGCGGCTCGCGCGCGAGGCGGCCGAGGCGGCACGCGTCACGTGGCCGGCCGCGTACGCGCCGGCGATCGTCGCGGCTGCGGTCGCCGCGCTGACCAGGCGCGCCACCGAGCGTGCGGCGCTGCACGCGCACGTCGCCGGTGGCTTGCCCGGGCGCGTCGCGACGCTCGAATCCTTCGCGCTCGCGCTCGGTCAGCTGACCGGCGCCCGCGTCACGTTCGCGCCGACCGTCGGGTGGGCCAAGGTGCCGGACGTGATCGGGTTTCGCGCGCGCACCACGCTGTCGTGGGACGGCAGCGGTGAGGGCCCGATGGATCTGCTCGCGGTCGAGGCCGACGTCGCGGTCGGCGTGCGCGTCGCGTGGCTCGAGCGCCATCCGTTCCAGGGCGCCAGCCTCGGGGCGTATCTGCGTCAGCCCCCACCGCGGCCCGCATTCCCGGGCGCGATCGATCGCGCGCGCGCCGAGCGCGGCAAGCTGCTGTTCGCCAAGCACTGCGAGTCGTGTCACGGGAGCTACGCCGTCGATGGTCGCGTCGTCGACTACGACGAGCCGATCGTCGCGCTCGCCGATCTCGGCACCGATCCGGCGCGGGCGCGCGCGGCGACCGAGAGCTTCACGCGCGCGGCGAACGATCCGAAGCTGACGCGGGGCTACACACGGTTCGCGCCGACCGGCGGCTACGTGCCACCGGTGTTGACCAACGTCTGGGCCCGCGCGCCGTACGGCCACGTCGGGCAGTGGCCCAGCCTCGCGGTGCTCGCGATGCCACCCGCCGCGCGACCGCCGCAGGTCATCGTCGCGCCGGACGCGGACTACGACCTCGCCGCGGTTGGCGTCGCCACGCACGCCGCGCTCGGCGACGGCGACTACCGCTACGACGCGACGCAGCCCGGGCTCTCCAATGCCGGGCATCCGTTTCTCGCCGAGCTCGGGCCCGACGCGGGGCTCGTCATCGAATATCTAAAGACGCTCTAGCTCGATCAGCAGGCCACTGCACGCGTCGGCGACCTCGAGCGTGGCGCCGGTGACCGCGAGGCCGGTGAGGCAGGTGCCGCCGCGATAGATCGTGTGGACCGCGCCGCTGCCATCGACGACGTGCGCGTCGTTCGCGGCGAGCAAGCGCACCGTCGTGGTCGACGTCACGAACACGTTGCCGAACGCGTCGCACGCGACGCCGCGCGGCGCGTCGACCGGGAACGCCGAGGCCGGCGCGCCCTCGCCCGACGAGACGGGCGAGCCATCGCCGATCACCGTCGTGATGATGCCGACACCGTCGATCCGGCGAACGCGATCGTTGCCGGTGTCGGCGATGAAGCGATCGCCGTTCGGGCAGCGCGCGCTCGCGGTCGGTGCATAGAGCAACGCGGCGGTCGCCGGCCCACCGTCGCCGGCGAACCCGAAGCGATGCGCGACGTTCGCGATCGTCTTGACGACGCCGGTCCCGACGTCGAGCGAGATGATCGAGTGGTCGCCAGCATCGGCGATCGCGAGCGCACCCGCGTCGAACGCGATCCCCATTGGTGCACGCAGCGGCGCGGAGGTCTCGACTCGCTCGATCGTGCCGTCGGTCGCGACCCGCTGGACGCGCGTGCCCTCGACGACGTAGACCGCGCCGAACGCCGGATCGATCGCGACGCCGGTGACGTCGCCGAACGTGGGATCGCGAAACCGCGCGAGCGCGCCGGTCGGGGTCGCCTGAGGATAGCGGCCGGCGAGCACGCCGACGCGGCCGTCGCGGAACACCTCGAGCGTGCCCGACGAGCCCGCCGCGGCGACCGTGAAGTCGGAGCCGACCGCGATCGCCTGCGGATCGAACAGCCGCGCACGCGCGGCGATGCCGGTGTTCTCGGGATCGATCGTGCCCGCGATCGCCGCGATCGTGCCGGAGCCATCGATCCGGCGGACCCAGTGGTCGTCGGCGATCGCGAGGCCGCCGGTCGCGTCGAACGCCAGCGCGATCGGCGCGAGGAGCGACGCGGCCGTCGCGGCGCCGCCGTCACCGGCATACGTCATCTGCACGCCAGGCGTTCCGGCGAGCGTCGCGAGCGTGCCGTCGAGCTCGATCCGGCGCACGCGGCGATCGCCGCGGTCGGCGATCGCGAGGCGCTGCATCGCGTCGATCGCGAGGCCGCTCGGCGACTGGAGCTGCGAGCTGGTCGCCGGGTGACCGTCGGTCAGGAACGCGCCGCCTCCGGCGATCGTCGCGATCGTGTTGTCGGGCGCGATCCGGCGCACGCGACGGTTCTGCGTGTCCGCGATCAGCACGCCGCCGGCGGCGTCGATCGCGACCGCGTTTGGGCTGGCGAGCTGGGCCGCGGTCGCCGCGCCGCCGTCACCGGAGAAGCCCGCCACGCCGGTGCCGGCGATCGCGGTGACGCTGCCGTCGAGCGCGATGCGCACGACGCGGTTCGCGTCGGTCACCGCGACGACGACGCGCCCGGTCGCGTCGATCGCGACCCCGTTCGGGCCGGCGAGCCCGGTCGCGAGCGTCGCGATCGTGCCGTCGGTCTCGATCCGCCGGATCGTGCCGGTGCCGGTGTCCGCGATCACGATGCGGCCGGTCGCGTCGATCGCGACCGCCGATGGGATCGCGATCGTCGCGGTCGCCGCCGGGCCTCCATCGCCGGTCGCGCCGGGGAGCCCGGTGCCTGCGATCGTGCCGATCGTGCCGTCGAGCTCGACCCGCCGCACGCGCGCGTGCTGGGCATCGGCGATCAGCAGGCGGCCCTGCGCGTCGTAGGCGATCCCGGCCGCCAGCAGCGTCGCGCTGGTCGCCGCGTTGTCGTCGCCGACCGCGCCTGCCGCGCCGGTGCCAGCGATCGTCGCGATCGTGCCGTCGACCGCGATCCGCCGGATCCGGAAGTTCAGCGTGTCGACGATGACGATGCCGCCGTGGCCATCGATCGCGACGCCCTCGGGTTGCGCGAGCAACGCGCTCGTCGCCGCCGCGCCGTCGCCGGCGAACCCGCGCGTCCCGGTGCCCGCGATCGTCGTCACGCCGCCGTCGAGCGCGACGCGCACGATCCGGTTCGCGTGCGTGTCGGCGACCAGCACGCGGCCGAGCTCGTCGACCGCGAGACCCTGCGGCTGCGACGCGGTGGCGATCTGCGTCATCAGGTGGCCGGTGTCGACCTTCAGGATCCGCGTGCCGTACGAGTCGCAGATGAACACGTCGCCGAACGCATCGACCGCGACGCCGGCCGGCCCCTCGAGCTCCGCGCCGGTCGCCGGACCACCGAGCGCGTCGGTACCGAGGACGCCGGTGCCCGCGATCGTCGTGATGACACCGTCGGTCTCGATCATGCGGACGCGCTGGTTCGACGTGTCGCCGATGAAGATCCGGCCGAGCCCGTCGACCGCGACCCCCTGGACATCGCTCAGCCGGGCGCTCGTCGCGAACCCGCCATCACCGCTGTAGCCCGGGCTGGTGCCCGCGATCGTGACGATCGTGCCGTCGAGCTCGATGCGCCGGATGCGGCCGTTGTCGGTGTCCGCGATCACCACGCGCCCGATGCCGTCGACCGCGACCGCCGCTGGATGCGCGAGCTGCGCGCTCGCCGCCGGTCCACCGTCGCCGCTCGCGCCGGCCACCCCGGTCCCCGCGATCGTCGTGAGCGCACCGCTCGCGTCGAGCCGGCGCACGCGGTTCGCCTGGGTGTCCGCGATCACGACCCGCCCGACGTTGTCGACCGCGATGCCCGCCGGGCGCGACAGCCCGACGTGCTCGCCGAACATCGCGCCGATCAGCAGCGTCGCCTGCCACGCGCTGGTCGCGCACGCGTCGCAGCCGTCGACCGGGTTCTGGTTGCCGTCATCGCACGCCTCGCCATCGTCGACCACACCGTCGCCACACTGCTCGAGCTTGCCGCAATCGGCGCGGCAGCCATCGCCCGACGCCTGGTTGCCGTCGTCGCACGCCTCGCCGACATCGACGATGTGGTTGCCGCACAAGCCGGGGCGACACGCACCCTTGCAGCGCCCGCTCGCGCCGGTCTCGGTCGTACACGCCTCGCCATCGGCGAGCCCATCGCACGCCTGCAGATCGCCGCGCGAGGCACAGCCTCCGCCGGGCACGCAGACGTTCCCCAGTGGACACAGCTGGTCGCCACAGTTGACCGAAACCGATCTCAGGCAGCCCGCGGCGCCGATCAGCACCCACAACGCGAGCAACCGCATCGCTCATCGTTATCACGCACGTCACGCTCGCCGCCGCTCCCCCGATCGGGGGAGCCGGCTCACAGCCGGGACGGAAACTTCGCGGCGAGCCGGACGACACGATCGTGTTCGTGCTCCCACGCGGCCCGGCGACCGGAGTCGCTCTCGAGCCTGGGATGCGCGACGACGAAGTAGCCATCGCTCGGGCGCGAGGTGTCCTGCCGCCAGACGATCGCGGCGATCGCCGGGAGCTTGTGGCGACGGCAGGTGATGGTGACCTCGCCAAGCGCGGCGTGGAACTTCGCGCTGCGTCGGTGGGTCGGGATCTTGCGACTGACCTGCGCGGCGAGCTCGCCGTAGCTGATCGACGGCGTGCGCGTTCGCAGACGGCGGAGGAGGAGGCGATAGATCTCGTTGGCTAGTTTGCTCATGACGACCTCGTGGTGACTTCACGCCGCGGCGAGCTGCGTCCGGAACGCGGCGGCTTCGAGGAGACAGCCGCTATCGATCGCGTCTTGCTCGGTGAGATCGGCGATCGTGCGCGCGACCCGGATCAGCCGATCGATCGAGCGCGCGGTGAACGCCGGATCGCCGACGACGATCTTCTCGAGGATCTTCTCGCCCTCGGTGTCGAGCGGGCAGCTCGCGCGCACGACCGATGGCGGCATCTCGGCGTTGCAGCGCACGCCCCACGGCGCGAGCCGGTGGACCTGGCGGGCGCGGGCGGCGGCGACGCGATCGCGGATCGCGGCGGACGGCTCGCCGGGCTGGGTGCGGCGCAGCTCGTCGAGCGGGACCGGACGAACCTTGACGTGGAGGTCGATGCGATCGAGCAGCGGCCCCGACATGCGCGTGCGATAGCGCTCCATCGAGCCGGGCGAGCAGGTGCACTCGCGGACACCGGAGTCCAGCCATCCGCACGGACACGGGTTGGCCGCGGCGACGAGCAGGAACGAGGACGGCAGCCGGATCGTGCCCTGGACGCGACCGATCGTGACGACGCGCTCCTCGAGGGGTTGGCGCAGCGACTCGATCGCGCCGCGGCCAAACTCGGGGAGCTCGTCGAGGAACAGCACGCCGTTGTGCGCGAGCGAGATCTCGCCCGCGCGCGGGATGCTGCCACCACCGAGCAGCGCGGACGTCGAGATCGTGTGGTGCGGCGCGCGGAACGGGCGCTCGTCGACCAGGCCATCGGCGAGCCCGAGCGACGAGTAGACCTTGGTGGTCTCGAGCGCCTCGTCGCGCGTCATCTCGGGCAGCACGGTGGGGATCCGGCGCGCGAGCATCGTCTTGCCGGTACCGGGCGGCCCGGCGAGCAACAGGTTGTGTCCGCCGGCGACCGCGACCTCGATCGCGGCGCGCGCGAGGGCCTGACCGCGGACCTCGGCCATGTCGGTCGCGACCTTCACGCGCGCGCGCTTCGCGAGGCGCCGGGTCGGCAGCGGCAGCGTCGATTCGCTCGCGAGCGCGGCGCGGATCTCGCTCAGGTGACGTGCACCGTAGACCTCGATGTCCTCGACCACCTCGGCCTCCTCCGCGCACACGTCGGGCACGAGCACGCCCCGCAGGCCGCGCTCGCGCGCGAGCAGCGCGGTCGCGAGCACGCCCTTGACCCCGCGCAGGGCACCGTCGAGCCCGAGCTCGCCGAGCACGAGCAGGCCGTCGAGCACGTCGAGCGTGTAGCGCTCGTCGCCGGCGAGCACCGCGAGCGCGATCGGCAGATCGAGCGCGCAGCCCGGCTTGCGCAGGTCGGCCGGCGCGAGGTTCACCGTCACCTTCTTGAGTGGCAGCTCGTGGCCGACCGCGGTGAGCGCGCTGCGGATCCGCGTCGCGCCTTCCTTCACCGACGTCGCCGGCATGCCGACGACGTGATACCCAGGAAGGCCGCGGGTGACCTCGCACTCGACCTCGACGATCGCGGCGTCGACGCCGACCAGCGTGGTGGATTTGACGAACGCGATCACGGACGAACGCTCAGCAGCGATCGCGCCAGCTCGTCGATCGTGTCATCTCGCGCGCTTGCAACCCACGATGTCCGGCCCGCCGGACTCCGTGTCCGAGATCGAGCCGGACGCTAGAACTTCCCGCCGATGCCGAAGCCCATTGTCGTCGTGTTGTTCGCGCCGCGGATCATGGTTGGCGCGAGGCTCAGCGCGTGTTCCCGGTTGAACTCTTCTGCCGCCGTGCCGGCGGTCGCGATGTCGTAGATGATGCCGCCGACGTAGGCACCCGCGCCACCGAACACCAGCACCCCGGTGGCGACCTCGTCGGAGTGGCAGCTGCCGCTGTCGTCGCCCCAGCACTTGAACGCCAGCACCGCGCCACCGAGGAACGCGGTCGCGCCCGCGGCCCGAAGGCCCATGCCCCAGGTCAGCGGCTTGCCGGCGTACCACTCGCCGATCGACGGCGTGACCAGCGTGCTGACCAACCCGAGCGTGAACACGTTGCTGTTCTGGGCTGCCATCCCGATCCCCATGACGCCGAGCGACGCCGCAGTGCCACCGAGCGACAGCGCGAACGCGGTCTGGGGATCCTTTTCGCTGGTGCCGTCGTCGGCCTTCGCGAGCTGAGTCGTCAGGAGGACCGCCGAGAGCGCCGCGACCGAGGCCAAGATCTTCATGGTTTGCGTTCGTGCATGTAGTGGTCCGACCGCGTAACCATTTGAAACTAAATCGACAACGGTCAAACCTCATCGCTCGGGTGACCAAGTCTAAACAGGTTTCTTCACACAGCACCGTCACGAACCGAAACACGCGAGGCCCACCTTTAGTTCAACAAGGAGCTACTCATGATCTGTCTCGCCATCGGACTCGGTGTTCTCGGCTTCGTTGCGATGCGGCGCGCCCGCCGGTGCCATCACCATGGTGGTGGTGGATACGGCGGCTGGCACGGCCATCACAACCACGGCGGTCACGGCGGCCCGGGGCGCTGGATGATGTACCGCATGTTCCAGCGGATCGACGCGAGCCCCGCGCAGGAGCGCGCGATCATCGGTGAGGTCGACAAGCTGCGCTCGCGCGTGCGCGACACGCGCCACAACCTGCGCGACACGCGCGTCGACCTCGCGGCCGCGCTGCGCGGCCCGGTGCTCGACGACGCCGCGCTCGGGGCCGTGCTCGGTCGCGTCGATGGCGCGACCGGCGAGGTCCGCGGCGCGGTGCTCGAGGCGCTGCGCAACATCCACGGTGTCCTCGACGATCGTCAGCGCACCGAGCTCGCCGAGATGCTCGACCGGGGCAGCTGGCGCGGTGGGTGGCCCGGCAGCCCGTATCGCATGTGAGAGAATAGGACCTCGTGCGCGTACTCCTGATCGACGACGATGCGCGGCTCGCCGAGCTGCTCGTCGGCTACCTGACGCCGCAGGGCGTGACGCTCGTGCACGCGCACGGCGGTCAGGCGGGCCTCGCCGCGCTCGCGCCCGGTGGGTTCGACGCGATCCTGCTCGACGTCATGATGCCCGGCATGGATGGGCTCGCCGTGCTGCGCGCGATCCGCGATGGTGGCTCGCGCCTGCCGGTGCTGATGTTGACCGCGCGTGGCGACGAGGCCGATCGCGTCGTCGGCCTCGAGCTCGGCGCCGATGACTACGTCGCCAAGCCGTTCTCGCCGCGCGAGCTGCTCGCCCGCCTGCGTGCGGTGCTGCGTCGCGCGGCGCCGGACACGCTGGCCGAGCGGCTGTCGGCGTCGGGCATCGTCGTCGACCCCGGCGCTCGCGAGGCGTGGGTCGATGGCGCGCCCGTCGAGCTCACCGGCCTCGAGATCGATCTGCTCGTCGCGCTGTTGCGCCGCGCCGGTCGCGTCGTGCCGCGCGCGACGCTGCTCGAGCTCGCCGGCCGCGGCGACGTCACGGTCAACGAGCGCGCGGTCGACGTTCACATCTCGCGCCTGCGCAAGAAGCTCGGCGACGACAACGCCACCCGGATCCGCACCGTGCGCGGCGTCGGGTACGTGCTGTCGCGCGCATCGGAGGATTCGTGACCACCGAGAAATTGAGTGCCGTGATGTCGTCGGTCGAGCGCGTCGGCGGCTGGACCGTGCCCGAGCGGCTCGAAGCCCGCATCATGTGGGGCAGTGCGCAGCTCGACTTCCGCAGCGCGAAGCTGTCGCCCGGGACGACCGTGATCGACGTCCGCATGACGATGGCGAACCTCGAGATCATCCTGCCGCCCGAGCTCGCGATCGACGTCGCGGTCGACAGCGTGATGGCCAACGTCGAGGTCAAGCACGTCAACCCGCCCGAGGATCCCGAGCCCGAAGGCCAGCCGTTCCGCGTCGCGCCCGCGGTCGCGCGTCGGCGGATCCGGCTCGTCGGCCGCACGCGGATGTCGAACATCGAGGTCTCGACGCTCGGCCACGGCGAGACCGTGGACGACGCCAGGCATCGCGATCGCCACCGCCGCCGCCACAACCACGAGGAGCATCGCCGCCACTGGCGCGCGCTCCACGCCGAGAAGGAGATGTGGCGCGACGCCCGCCGCCACGGCCGAGGCCCCGAGGCGTGGATGCCGTGGTGGCTGATGTCGCGCATGCGGCGCCGCATCTTCTTCATGATGGCCGTTGCGATGGGGATCGGCGGCTTCGTCGGGTTCGAGCTGACCGACGGCCTGCGCTGGTGGCACCTCGTCCTCACGTTCTTCGTGCTCGGCGCGGCGTCGGGTGGCATCGCGTGGCGGATGACGCGGCCGCTCATCATGGTCGTCAAGGCGGCGCGCGACATCGGCGACGGCAAGCTCGACACCCGCATCGACGTCCACCATCACGGCGGCGAGATGAAGCTGCTCGCGACCGCGATCAACGACATGGCGTCGAAGATCGAGCAGCAGCTGAAGGATCAGCGCACGCTGCTCGCGGCAGTGTCGCACGAGCTGCGCACGCCGCTCGGTCACATGCGTGTGCTCGTCGAGACCGCGCGCGACACCAGCTCGCCGGCCGCGCTCGCCGAGCTCGATCGCGAGATCCTGGTCCTCGACGATCTCGTCGGTCGCCTGCTCGCGTCGTCGCGGCTCGAGTTCGGCAACCTCGAGCGGCGGATGACCAACCTCGGCGAGCTGGTCACCGACGTCGCGACTTCGGCGGGCATCGCGCCCGAGGCGATCGAGGCGATCGGGCTCGTCGACGTCGCGGTCGACGCCACGCTGATCCGGCGCGCGACCGCGAACCTGATCGGCAACGCGAAGATCCACGGCGGCGGCGCGATCGCGATCCGGATCGAGCGGCGCGGTGCGCAGGTCGTCATCGAGGTCGACGACGCCGGCCCCGGCGTGCCGCCCGATCGGCGCGCCGATGCGTTCCGCGCGTTCGTGCCGTCGAGCGCCGGTGGGCTCGGGCTCGGCCTCGCCCTGGTCTCGCGCATCGCGGTCGCGCACGACGGTGGCGCGTGGATCGCCGAGCGCCCCGGCGGTGGGGCGCGCGTCGGTTTCGCGGTGCGGGTCTGACTAGCGCGTCGTGGAGGTCGTCGGCTTCGGCGGCGCCTTGCACTCGGACTGACCGAGCGCGTTGGGCGTGCAGTCGCGGCCGCTGCCACCGATCGCGAGCGTCGGCGGCGCCGGCAGCTCGAGGATCTTCGGCGCGGGCACCGGCGCAGGCGTCGGCTCGGGCGCCTTGTCCCCGTCGGCAAAGGCCAACGTCGGGACGAGGAGGATCGCGAGCACGAGGTTCCGCATGCCGGCCTTGTACGCCGGAAACCTACACGAGGGCAAGTCAGTTCACGCGGTGCGTGCCGGCGGCGCAGACCGTCGGGGTCGCCCGCCCGATGAGCTTGCCGGACGCGACATCGATCGTGAGGACCTCGCCCTCGTCGGCGACCCAGCCGATCGCGTAGAGCCGCTTCGCGCCGGGACCCGCGACGAGGCTGAAGAACGTCGACGGATCCGACGCCCTGGTCGCGATCCGCGCGCGGATCTTCGCGGTCGTGGTGTCCTCGATCACGAGGTCGCCCTTGGTGTCGTCGCGCAGCGCGATCAGGTCGGTCGAGCCGAGCGGGATCCAGACCTCGTCGGGCGCGGGGAGCGCGCCGAGCTTGCGCCACGTCGGCGAGTACAGCGTCGCGCGATCGACGAGGAAGCCGTGATCGAGCGGCGTGATCCGTTCGGCGGCGATCCGGCCGACCTGCTTGCCCTTGACGAGATCGAACGCGATCACCTCGGGCGACTGGCCGCTCTCGATGTCGGGCATGTGGAGCACCGCGCCGAGCGTGCGGGCCGCGTTCATCGTCGCGATCACGCTGGTCCCCGGGCTCGCGAACGCGAGCGGGAACGACTTGCACGTGCGCGCGCAGAACTCGACGTGGGTCTCGTCGACCGTGGCGTGCGTGTCGACCGCGGGCGCGGGCGGCGCGGGTGGCCGGCGCGCGACCGGCACGACCTTGTTCGTCCCGAGCTCGAGCGACCAGCAGTCGTCGCCGGTGCAGTACTGCAACGTCTTGGCCTCGAGGACGACATCGCGGACCTGGCGCCATCCGACCTTCTCGCGGTTCACGCACGGCGTCGGCGAGGGCTTGACGTCCGCGCGGGCCGCGCCGACACCGGCGATCAACAACGCACCGGTGACGAGAGCGCGGGCCATGAGGAAGCTGTGGAGACGCGATATCGTAGCCGAGAATTCACGACGTGCTTCGACCGTCGAGATGGCAGACTCGAGGTCGATGGGGAAGCCGGATCAGGTGAAGGACGCGGGCGTCGATGCGGCACCGGTCACCACCGCGCCAGCGGTCTCGCAGGCACCACCGACCGCGGCGCTCGCGACCGTGCAGGCGCTGGTCGCGCAGGGTCGCGGCGCGGCGGAGATCGCGGCGGTGCTCGCCGCGAACCCGGCGGCGCGCGGCGAGATCCTGACCTACCTGCACATGACGCGCGGCAACGCGTTCGTCGAGGAGGTCCTCTCGGCCGACTCGCCGCTGCCGAAGCAGGCCGAGCTCGATCCGGTCCAGGGCGCGAAGGAGATGGTCGCGATCCCGCTGTTCGTCGGCGGCCAGTGGGTCCAGATCTACGTGTCACCGGGCGGCATCAACAGCAAGCCCGACGTGTTCATGTTCTTCCACGGCCAGAACGCGAACCTGATGGTCGATCCGAAGGCGAAGGAGGGTGGCGGGGACAACGTGTCGGGCAACGACGTCGCCGGCGCGGCGATGGCGCAGGCGCGGGCGAAGAACACGATCGCGATCCTCCCGCAGGGCATCGACGGCGTGAAGGGCGGCGGCGACATGAAGGGTCTCGACCCCAAGAAGGGTGGCCTGGTCGGCTTCCTCGACGAGATCCTCGATGCCACCGCCACCAAGCTCGGCCGGACCGACAAGGTGCGCCCGCATCACATCGCGCTCGCCGGCCACAGCGCGGGTGGCTACATGGGCGTGCACGAGGCGCTGTCGACCGCCGGCAAGTACGGCGACACGATCACGGACCTCACGCTGATGGACTCCGAGTACTCGCCGAGCCACTTCGCGGACGCCGCGACCTGGATGTACGCGGGCAGTCCTGGCAAGACGGTCCGGATCGTCCAGAGCGAGCGCCAGATCAAGCACAGCTACGTCAGCAAGCCAGATCCGACCGACGCCAAGAAGTCGATCTCGGTCCCGATCGATCCGGCGTGGCGCGACTACTTCGGCGAGACCGAGATGAAGAGCCACGCGCCGAAGGGCTCGGGCTTCACGGTCACCAAGCTGGTCAGCCCGCCGAAGAAGGACGGCGAGCTCGACAGCGCCGATCGCGATCGCGGCAACAAGACCAAGGTGTTCCAGCATTCGCAGCTCGTGAACGGCAAGGGCGAGGTGCAGTGCGACGTGCTCGTCATGCAGTCCGAGCTCGGCCACCACGAGATCCGCGACAACGTCATGGATGACGCGCTCGACTCGATCGGGCAGGGCGGCAAGGACGCCGATCAGTTCGGGCGCAACCAGATCCCGCAGTACGGCCGCGACAAGGACAAGCCGCATCGCGGCAACGCCGAGGGCCCGTTCAGCGACGAGGAGCTCGCCGAGCAGAAGCGCGATCGGGAGCGGAAGAAGTAACTAGTCTGGCTGCTGGCGGAGCCAAGCGCCGGCGAGCGCGAAGCCGAGCAGGAAGCCGATCCAGCGACCGGAGTCGATCTGCGCGTGCCAGTCGGGTGGCGCGGCGAAGTCGATCACCGCGTTCGCCAGCGTGCCGACGACGAGGAACGCGACCAGCGCCCACGCGAGCTTGCCGGTGCGCGGGATCGCGAAGCCGAACATCACGAGCGCGAGGTAGCTCAGCGAGAACTTCGTGGAGCTCTCGACCTGCTGGAACGCGATCGCGGCGTCGTCGAGTGGTCTGCCGAGCTCGGCCATCCGCAGCATCGCGAGGATGTGATGATCCTCGACGATATCGAGCACCGCGGTGCCGACGATCGCGACGAGCGCGAGCACGACGAGCGGGCGGCCGCGCAGCACGTGCGCGAGCACCGCGAAGAACCCGGTGTAAAGGCAGAGGAACGCGACGTCGAGCCCCATCAGCAGCCGCACGCCGCCCGGATGCGCGAGCAGGTCGCGCGTGTAGTCGGCCGGGATCGCGTAGTGCTCGTGGAGCTCCTGCGTCGCGCCGGTCGCGACCGACACGATCACCATCGCGACGAGCATGGCCGCGCTCGCGGCGCACAGCACGAGGCCGGTGCGCTTCATACGGTCAACCGGGTGCGAATGCGACCGGCGGGACCGGCGTCGACCTCGACGACATCGCCGGGCCGCAGCAGCGACGTCGACGCCGCGTAGGTCGACACCAGGAGCTCGGCCTTGCGCAGCCGATCCTTGATCAGGCCGGCGACCTTGCGCTTGATCGTGTTGAGCCGGAGGCCGACGCCGGCGGGCGTGCCGGTCACGATGACGTCGCCGGTCGCGAGCGGGCGCCCGAGGAACGTGCGCGCGCCGCGCACGATCGCGGGCAGGTCGTAGATCAGGAGCTTGGTCGACGCCGACTGGCGGACGTCGCCGTTCACCCGGGTCTCGATCGTGAGCTCGGGGATCTTCGCGATGCCACCGGCCGGCACCCACACCCGCGGCGCGACCGGCAGGAAGCGCTTGAACGACTTCGCGGCGGCCCAGAACTCCATCTGGCGCTCGTGATCTTCGCCGAGCACCTGGACGATCCGCGCGGTGAGATCGTTGGCGGCGGCGAGCCCGAACGGCTGCGGCTCGCCGCGCGCGAGGGCGGCCTCGTCGATCGCGCCGAGCGCGACGAGCGCGACCTCTCCCTCGTAGTCCATCACCGCGGGCAACCACGGCAGCCGCTCGGCGAGCTGCACGCCGAGCCCGGGCTCGACGTCCTCGAGCGCGGCCTTGATCGCATCGGAGGTCGGCACCACGGTCGAGACCTCGCCGCGCACCAGCGTGCGGAGGTGCTTGCCGAACGTGACGAGCGGCGTCTTGCTGTCGACCTTCTGGCCGGTCTCGCGGACGTGATCGGCGTAGGTCAGGCCGAGCGCGACGATCGCGGACACCGCGGGCCACTCGCGCGAATCGTCGGCCGGCACCACGGTCCTGGCCCGTGGCTTTGGCGGGGCGGTCTCGTCCCACGGCAGGTAATCGACGTCGGGCAGGGGCGAGCGCTGATGGATCTCGACCGCCACGCCACCGTCGGCACGGCGCTCCTCGATCGGTTTCCACAACGCGAACGGCGCGGCACGCGAGAAGGCCTCGTAGTGCGCCGAGCCGATGTCGCTCTGGGCGACCATGAGATCGCGATCGTCGGTGTCGCGATAGACGTAGCCGACCATCTGCGCGGGCTCGGCCCACGCGCGCGTGTGGACGAGGCGGCGCACGCCGGCGACCGTCGCGGTGACGAGGCCGTGCGGATGCGCGGCGGTGGCGGGCTGGCCGGCGAACGGGTGCGGTCCATCGAGGCGCAGCGTCGCGAGCCCGAGCGAGAACGTGTCCTGGAGCGAGACCGCGGTGACCTCGAGCGCGCCGTCGCCGATCCACGGTGCCCAGATCCAGTGCAGCGTCGGCACCCGGCGCTTGCCCCACAGGTGCATCGCGAGGGCGCGACCGCGGAGCGTGATCGGCTTGCCGTCCACCGTGAGCTTCGCGGTCGCCTCGGCGTTGCTGATGATCGGGCGCGCGTGCGTCGGCGCGGGCAACCACGCGGGCATGTCGCTCGCGACCGCGCGGCCGCCGGTCCACGTGCAGTCCCAGGCCAGGCCATCGACGTGTCCGACCGTGCCGTGGCGACCGAGCCAGCTGTCGCCGTAGTCGACCAGGCGATCTGGATCGGTGGGCGCCGCGGCGGGTACGGTCGCGAACCGCTTCGCGGAGCGGTTGGTCGGGGACGCGTCGGCGTCGAACCACGCACCCCAGATCGTCGCGCGAGGCTCGCCAGCACGCGGCACGAACAAGGTGTGGCGCACCCACAGCGCCCGACGGTGGTCGGCGTCGAGCACGACCGTGAACCAGATCTCGTACCAGGGGCGCTGGCCCTTCCAGATCGGGCGGTCCGGGTCCCGGTCCATCCCCTCGCATACCGCGGATCTGACTCGTGAATCGGGTTATTCGCCGCGATCGTCACCCGGTGTCAACCGCGGTACCGTGTCGGGGCTCTTACGGCCAGCGTGCAGGTTCGAGGTCTCATGTCACTCACCGAAGCCCGGCCCACCGCGAGGTCGGGGGACGCCGCGCGGACGCGGCTCTTGTCCGAGCTCGCCGGAACGCCGGCGCGACGCGGTTATGGGATCGCCTACGATCTGCTCGGCAATCGGGCCGAGGCCGAGGAGGCGGTGCAAGAGGCGCTCGTGCTCGCGTGCGAGCGCATCGGTGATCTCCGCGATCCGGTGGCGGCGCCGGCCTGGTATCTGCGGATCGTCACGACGATGTGCCTGCGCACGCTGCGCCGGCGCCGCCTGAAGAAGAAGCTGTTCGGCTGGTGGCCCGGCAAGGACACCGACACCGACGTCAGGCTCAACCGACCCGCGGACACCGGGCTTGACGACATCGCGCAGCGCATGCACGCGACCGAGAATCCAGTCCCTCACCAGGCGCTCGTCGATCAGCAGGCGCTCGCGTCGATGCTCGGCAAGCTCGATGGACTGTCCGCCCAGCAGCGCACCGCGCTCGTGTTGCGCTACGGGCACGACCTGCCGGTCGGGGAGGTCGCCGAGCTGCTCGGGGTCGAGCTCGCGACCGCCAAGACCCACCTCGTTCGCGGGCTCGCACGCCTGCGCGATCTGATGAAGGACCACCAATGAAGCCGATCGATACACCCTGTGATCTCGTCGCCGAACGCGTCGCGCTCGGGGACTCGCTCGGCGAACACGCCGATCACGCCGAGGCGTGCGAGACCTGCCGCGCGCTGGTCGCGACCGCCGGTCAGCTCGCGCTCGCGCGGGTGGCGCCGGAGCCGAGCGTCGGCTTCGCGGCGCGCATGACGGTCGGCGCGCAGCGGCGGTTCGATGTCCGGCGTCGCCGGCGCGTCGCCGCGGGTGTCGCGGGCGCGGTCGCCGCCGCCGCGATCGGCGTGTTCGTCGTGACGCGCGCGCCGGCGAGCTCGGACATCGATCAGCACGTCGCCGTGCAGATGCCGAAGCACGATTCCGATCCACCGGCGCCGCCGGTCGCGGATCCCGATGTCAACGCGGATGCGATCCGCGCGCTCGTCCGACTCTCGGACGTCGAGCACAGCCGTCATCTAGGCGCCCGGTGGGGACGCATCGAGCGACCCCTCCAGCCGTACCGCGCGATCCTGAAAGGTAAGTAGTCATGACCCGCTCCTTCTCCTCGACCCTGTTCACCATCGTGCTGCCGGCGCTGCTCGCCGGCGGCCTCGTGTTCGGCAGCACGTTCGGGCGCGCCGATTCGGGCCGCACCGATCTCGCCGGGTTCTGGCCGATGGGTGATGTCGTCGGCACGCGGCTGGCCGAGCGCGACCGCAAGCCGCGCCCGCCGCGCCCCCCGCGTCCGCCGGCCCCACCAGTCGCGCCGGACGACGCCGATGATGCCGACGTGGTGCCGATGGTGGCGCCGGTGCCGCCGGTGCCGCCGGTGCCGCCGGTGCCGCCGCATCGCCACGGCAAGCACAGCGGATTCTCGGTGTCGATGCACGACGGCAAGGTCGACATCAGCGGCATCGATCAGATGGTCGACGAGCAGCTCGCGAACGCGCGCGACAGCATCGCGAACAACCCGAGCATCCCGCCGCAGGTCCGCGACAAGATCCTCGCGCGGCTCGACCGCTCGCGCGCCACGGTCAACAAGCGCCTGAAGAATCTCAAGTCGGCCGATCCGCAGAAGATCGGCGAGGAGATGGAGAAGATGGGCGAGGAGCTCGCGCACGACCTCGAGGGGCTCGACGGTGATCTGCAGCAGCTCGGCGGCAAGCTCGGCAAGGACTTCGCCCACAAGTTCGACAAGGACTGGATGAAGAACTTCCAGTTCCACTGGAACCAGGCCGACGCCGACGACAAGACCGCGGAGAAGGATGACGACACCGAGGACAACGATAGCGACAACGACGACGATGCTGACTCGATCCCGCCGGTGCCCGACACCGTCGATCCCGACGACATGGCGGCCGCGTTCGCCGATCTGAGTGACCTGTCGCTCAAGCCCGCACAGCGTGCCGAGATCGCGCGCGTCGGCGCCGACTCCGACCGCGCCGTCGCGGCCGCGCAGCAGCGCCTCGCGGTCCTGTCGGCGCAGCTCCACGAAAAGCTCGCCAATCCGGTCGTCGGCGAGGCCGAGGTCGGCGCGTTCATCGACCAGATCACCGCGCAGGAGTCGACGATCCGCAAGGCGCGCATCCTTGGCTGGGTGAAGGCTCGCCACGTCCTCGACGACGCCCAGCGCGCCAAGGTCGAGGCCGTCAAGCACAGGCACCACTGACACGACGCGTGCTACGACGCGTGCTATCACCCGCACGTGAACCGGATGTTCGTGTTCGTCGTCGCGGCTGGCTGCTCCGCAACGCCCACCGCGCCGACCCCGGTGCCGGTCGTCCCGATCGACGCGGCGCCACCTGGCATCACCACGATCGCGGGCTACGACCCGGCGTCGGGCATGCACCTCGACGACGATGGCCCGCGCGGCTCGGCGCACCACGTCGACGTCGTGAAGCGCCCGGGTCGTCCGATCGAGGTCACGCTGCGCTCGACACCTGCCGGGGCCACCGCGTTCGTCGATGGCCAGCCGCTCGGTCCGACGCCGGCCTTCTGGCAGGGCGAGGCCAACGGGCGCGACCACGAGTTCACGTTCACGCTGCCGCACCACGCCAGCGCGCGCTATCGCTTCGTGCCGATCACCAGCGGTGTGGTCCACGCGCGGCTCGAGCCCGTCGCCAGCGACGACCCGGCCGCCCAGTCGAAGACCGCGGTGCCGCCGGTCCTGCCTCCCACGATCGTGCCACCGCCACCGCCGCCCACCATCGTGTCGCCCGATGCCGCGCCGATCGACGCACCCGCGGCCGGCCCTGTGAATTAGGGACGCAGCTTGCCGAGCGGCGTGGCGGTGTCGACCTTCACGGGCCGCTTGCGCTCGGGCACTCCGGGCGTGAGCTTCTCGATGTCGATCGGCGACCGCGAGTCGGCATCGCCGAGCACGACAGTCGGCTTGTTGTCGGCGAGCCGGAACGACAGCGGGTAGTGCGCGATGGTCTGGTCGTCGGCGTTGATCGAGAAGTCGGGCAGCGGCGGCGCGAGCGTGTACGCGGCATCGAGCAGGCACGCATCGAACCCGGCGTGGTCGAGGCCGGCGAGCGTGGCGCGGGTGACCTCGCCGCGCGCCATGTGGAAGTCGAACGTGACGATGCCGGTCAGTGTCGGGGCGGTGCCGAGCGCGCGCTGGTAGCACGCGAAGGCGCGCGGCTGGAGCTGCTCGCGGAACATCCGCTCGAGCGTGATCTGCGCGATCGCCGAGGCGGTCGGCGCGACCGTCGCCATGACGACGTTGGTCTCGCGCGCCGGATCCTCGAACGCGAGGATGCGCGTGTACGGCCCGCCGCCGGCGATCATCTCGCGCCGGTGAAGCGCGACCTTGCCGTGCGACGCGAGCACCGCGAGCATGCGCGATGGCGTCACGATCGGGTGGGCACGCTCGAGGCGTTCGCGCAGCTTGCCGGCGACCTTGCGCTCGGCATCCGACGCGTCGTCGTTCGCCTTGCCGAGCAGCGCGGTCGGATCGCTATCGGCGAGCGCGAGCGCGGCGGCCCCGATGCCGGGCAGCGCACGCGACTGGGCGTGCATCGGGGCGGTCAGCCGGGCGCCGAGCACGAAGGCGGGCGCGGCGCGATCGATCAGCGCGATCGTGGTGCCCGAGCCGGCGCGCAGCTGCGGCGCGAGCTCTGGCGCGCGGGCACCGGCGAGCGAGACGTCGACCCACGACGACCGCAGCCAGCCGTCGGCGCCGGCGAGCGCGGAGTCGAGCTCGTCGACCGAGACCTCGACGAACGAGCCGCCGAACGCGTCGATCGGTCGGCGCAGCTCGTCGGTGCTCGCGGCGTGCTCGTGGCCGGGCTCGAGCGCGATCACGTGGACGTCGATCGGCGCCTGCCGATCGAGCGCGCCGACCAGCTCCTTGTCGGCGAGCTCGGGCAGCATGCCGTCGGTGACCACGACGATCGCGGTCGGCGTGTGCGCCGGACCGTCGGCGAGCGCGATCGCGGCGAGGCGCAACGCGGCCGGTAGATCGGTGCCGTTGCTCGTCGGGCGCTGGGCGATCGCGCGCTCGAGCTCGCCGGACTTCGCGACCGACTGCCAGCTGCCGAGCAGCCGCGTCGCGGTCCGGTCGTAGGCGATGCCCTCGATCGCGGTCGACGCCGGCAGGCTCGCGCTGATCGCGTGGATCACCTTGGCGACGTTGGCGCGCCCGACCAGCTCCATGCTGCGCGAGCTGTCGATCACGAACAGCACGCGCGCGGCGCGGCGCGCGGTGGGTGGTGTGGGCGGCGCGAGCACGGTCGCGATCGTCGCGGTCCAGCCCTCACCGAGCGACTCGCTCTGGGTCCACACGAGCGGCTCGGGGCGCGCGAACGCGAGGCCGACGTCGAGCGCGACGTCGCGGGTGTCGACCGCGAACGCGGCCGTGCCGCGGGCGCCGGTCGCGAGGCCATCGACGCGCAGCTTGTCGACCGTCGCGCCCGGGCCGCCGACCGCGCGGATCATGCCGCGGCACGCACCGGCGGTCGCGGCGCGACCCGGCATCACGACGCGCAACGCGCCGTCGCGCACGTCGGCGCGCACGACGAACCGCGTCGTGATCGCGGCCTCGTGGTTCGGCTCGATCGGCTGCACGATCGCGCGGAACGAGCCGTCGGCGAGCTCGACCACGATGCCGGGGTCGGCCTCGATGACGTCGTTGCCGAATGCCTCCGGCGAGATCGCCGGCACGCGCACGGCGGACTCGCCGGCGACCGCGTAGCCGGTCACGGTCGCGCCGCGCGGCAGGTCGAGATCGAGGCTGGCGCCGAGCGCCTCGGGGCCACCGTTCTTGACGCGCTCGCGGAGCTCGCCGGTCACGATCGCGCCGGTCATCACGAGATCGACATCACAGCTGGTCTCGACCAGGTCCGTGGCGGCGCGGTCGGGTACGCCGGTCCCGAACTCGTGGAGCGTCGGTTCCGCGCTCGCCGTCGTGCTCAGCGTCGCGATCGCGAGAACCAGGCGTTTCATATGGGTGGGACAACCGGCGCGCGGCCCCGGTTGCGCCATATACTGGTGGGAGTGAAGGGCCCGTCCACGCGACCCCGCATCGGCCTGGTGTTATCGGGTGGTGGGTCGCGGGGTGCCTACGAGGCGGGCATCATCCACTACCTCCGGACCGATCTGGCGCGCCGGATCGGCCACCACGCGCCGATCGATATCGTCAGCGGCACCAGCGTCGGCGCGATCAACGCCGCGTTCCTCGCCGCCACGATGGGCGACCCGCAGAACCAGGCACAGCAGATCGTGGCCGCCTGGCGCTCGCTGCGGCTCGAGGAGCTGATCAGCCTGCGCCCGATGGACATCCTGCGCGGCGCCAAGATGTTGCTCGGTGGCAGTCCGCCACCGCCGTTGCCCGGCAGCTTTCGCTACGGCGGCCTGCTCGACACGACCGGGCTCGAGAAGTTCGTGATCCGCACGATCCCGTGGCGTGGCATCGATCGCAACCTGCGCGATCGGTCGCTCTACGCGCTGTCCGTCTCGGCGACGCACATCGGCACCGGGCACACCGTCGTGTTCCTGTCGAGCGCCGATCCGGTGCCGCGCGAGTGGAGCCGCGATCCGTTCGTGCGCCACCGCGCCGCGAAGATCGGGCCGCGCCACGTGCTCGCGTCGGCCGCGATCCCGATGCTGTTTCCGACCGTGAAGATCGGCGAGGAGTTCTTCACCGATGGCGGCCTGCGCCAGAACACGCCGATGTCGCCCGCGATCCGGCTGGGCGCCGATCGCCTGCTCCTGATCTCGTTGCGCCACGTCGCGGCGAATCCACCCGAGCTCCAGCGCGAGCGCGTCGAGGCGTACCCCAAGCCGCTGTTCCTCGCCGGCAAGGCGCTCAACGCGCTGTTGCTCGACCACACCGAGTACGACCTCCAGCGCATGCAGCGGATCAACATGATCCTCGACGCCGGCACCTCCGCGTTCGGCAGCGGGTTCGAGCACACGATGAACCAGGCGATGGTCGGCATGCGCGGCGCGCCGCTGCGCCGGATCGAGGCCGTGCACATCCGGCCGTCCGCCGACATCGGCGCGCTCGCCGCGCAGTTCGTCGCCGCCGGCAAGATGCGGGTCGCGAGCACGCTCGCGCGCCGGTTGATCCGCCGGCTCGCCGAGGGCGAGGCCGCACACGAGAGCGACCTCCTGTCGTACCTCCTGTTCGACGGCGACTTCGCCGAGCAGCTGATCGAGCTCGGACGCCACGACGCGGCGAAGCAGGAAGATCAGCTCGCGAAGCTGTTCGACGTCGAGACCGCTCGAACCCCAGGCTGACCTCTGGCACGTTCCGGCCATGACCAGACGGCTCAAGTACGTGATGCTCGCGTCGCTCGCGACCGCATCGTGCAAACACTCGGCTCCGACGGAGCACGCCAAGGGCACCGGTCCGGTCGACATGACGGCCGAGGTCGTCACGGTCGCCGGCAAGGTCGGCGAGCTGCCGCCGAACCCGGACGCACTGCCGCTGTGGTCCGAGGTCAAGAAGGGCGTCCTGCCGAACGGCCTGACCTACTACATCCTGCCGCACGCCAAGCCGGAGAAGCGCGCGTTCCTCTGGCTCGCGGTCAACGCGGGCTCGACGTCCGAGGACGACGATCAGCGTGGCCTCGCGCACTTCGACGAGCACATGGCGTTCAACGGAACCAAGCGGTTCCCGAAGTCCGAGATCGTCAACTACCTCGAGTCGATCGGCATGCGGTTCGGCGCCGACCTCAACGCGTACACCGACTTCGACGAGACCGTGTACCAGCTCGAGGTCCCGACCGACGACGCGAAGTTCGTCGACAAGGGGCTCGACATCCTGCACGACTGGGCGACCGACGCGTCCTACGACCCGGTCGAGGTCGACAAGGAGCGCGGCGTCGTCCTCGAAGAGTGGCGGCTCGGTCGCGGCGCCGGCGCCCGCCTGTTCGACAAGCAGGTCCCGGTGATCTACGCCGGCACGCGCTACGCCGATCGCCTCACGATCGGGCTGCCCGACACGCTGAAGACCGCGAAGCGCGACACGCTGTATCGGTTCTACAAGGACTGGTATCGCCCCGACAACATGGCGGTGATCGCGGTCGGCGACTTCGATCCTGCGACGATCGAGAAGACGATCAGCGCGAAGTTCGGCGACATCGCGAAGCCCGCGAAGGAGCGCACCAAGGTTGGCGCCGGCGTGCCCAAGCCGAGCGGGACGCGGATCTCGATCGAGACCGATCACGAAGCGACCGGGCAGGGCGTGACGATCCAGAACCTGATCGCACATCGCCCCGAGGAGAGCGCCAAGGATCTCGCGCGCTCGGTGACCGAGCAGGTCTACACGTCGATCCTCGCCGAGCGATTCGCGACGCTCGCCCGCAAGGCCGACGCGCCGTTCACCGGTGCGTTTGGCGATATCTCCAACGAGCCGCGCGAGATCGACTCGTTCGAGCGCGCCGCGAACGTCAAGAACGGCAAGGTCGAGGACTGCGTTCGCGCGCTGTTCACCGAGGTCGTCCGGCTCGAGAAGTTCGGCGTGACGCAGACCGAGCTCGACCGCGTGCGCACGAACATGGCGCGCAACTACGAGGCCGCGGTCGCGCGCGAGGCGACGGTCAACAGCCGCAGCTTCGCGAGCGAGATCACGCGCAACTACTTCAAGCGCGAGCTGATGATCGGCGCCAAGAAGGAGTCCGAGCTGTCGCTCGCCGTGCTCCCGACGATCACGGTCGACCGGCTCAACCAGATCGGCAAGGCGTTCGGCGGCGCCGAGAACCGCGTGATCGTGTTGACCGGCCCCGAGGGCAAGCCGCTGCCGACCAAGGAGCGGATCCTCGCGATCATCGACGAGGTCGGCAAGGCCGACATCAAGGCGTGGGAGGACAAGGTCGCGACCGAGCCGCTCATGAAGGACCCGCCGAAGCCGGGCAAGGTCGTCACCGAGACCAAGAACGAAAAGATCGGCACGACCGAGTGGAAGCTGTCGAACGGCGCGCGCGTGATCGTCAAGCCGACCGACTTCGAGGCGGACTCGGTGTCGATGCAGGCGTTCTCGCCAGGCGGCTCGGCGATGGTGTCCGACAAGGACTACACGGACGCACGGTTCGCCACGATCGTCGCCGACGTCGGCGGCCTCGGTAACTTCGATCGCGAGACGCTGCAGAAGATGCTCTCGGGCAAGCGCGCGTCGGCGCAGACGATCATCAGCGAGACCTTCGAGGGCCTGTTCGCGTCGGCGTCGCCCAAGGACCTCGAGACGATGTTCCAGCTCGCGTATCTCGGCTTCACCGCGCCCCGCAAGGACGCCGAGCAGATCGAGGTGTGGCGTGCGAACTCCGCCGAGCGCCTGACGAACCAGCTGGTCAGCCCCGAAGTCCAGTTCGGCCGCCAGACGACCGACGCGATGTTCAAGGGCAACGTCCGTCGCAGGCCGCTCGATCCGGACGACTACAAGAAGGTCAATGCCGACAAGGCGCTGGCGTTCTACAAGGACCGGTTCGCCGACGCGTCGGACTTCACGTTCGTGGTCGTCGGTGACGTCGATCTCGCGAAGCTCAAGCCGCTCGTCGAGACCTACCTGGCGTCATTACCCACCACGAAGCGCAAGGTACGGGACATCGAGAAGGACCTCGGCATCAAGCGCGTCGCCGGCGTCGTCAAGAAGGAGGTCCGCATCGGCGAGGAGCCCAAGGCCCGCGTCCAGCTGACGTTCCACGGCGACGAGAAGTGGACGCGCGACAACGAGCGCGACATGGCGCTGTTCGGCCGCGTGTTGTCGATCAAGCTCCGCGAAGTGCTGCGCGAGGACAAGGGCGGCGTCTACGGCGTCAGCGCGAACGGCAACATCGCCCGCGCGCCGCGCCACGAGCGGACCTTCTCGGTGTCATTCGGCTGCGCGCCGGATCGGGTCGACGAGCTCGTCGCCGCGACGTTCGACGAGATCGCCAAGCTCGCCAAGGATGGCACCGACGAGGATCACCTCGCGAAGGTGCGCGCGACGTACCTCCGCGAGCGCGAGACCTCGCTGAAGACGAACGGCGCGTGGGTCGGCTGGCTCGTCGAGTCGGCGCGCTACAACGACGACCCGACGCTGATCCTCGATCCGGCGCCGGCGATCGCGCGGATGACGAACGACAACGTCAAGGCGGCCGCGAAGAAGTACGCCGACAAGAAGCAGTACTTCACGGCCGTCCTGTTGCCGAAGAAGTGAGCGCCTCGAACCACGGCTCGAGCGGCGCGCGCCGCACGATCCCGCCGAGCTCGAACAGCGAGAGCTCGGCGATCCCGGCGGCCTCGGCGATCGCGACGTCGCGCGCCAGCTCGCCGGGATCGCGGTAGCTCGGCTCGTCGCCGAACGCACCCGGCCCGACAGTGCCGAGCGACAGCGCGGCGCGGTCGCCGAACCGCCGGCGCGACAGTCGCGCGCAACCGTCGAGGATCGCCTCGGCGCGCCGGCGATCGACGAGCCCGCGCGACCAGCCCTCGAACAGCGTGGTGTAGGCCATCACGCTGTGGCGCGCGATCGGCAGGTCCGACACCGGCGTGCCGAATGCGCGCTGCATCCACTGACCGGCCAGCTCGAGCGCGAGGAACGGCATGATCGCGGTCGTGACGCGCATCGGCGCCCACCGCGCGATGGCCTCGATCAGGGCGGCCCGCGCGACGCCGTACGGCGGGCGCGAGCGCGGCAGGGTAGGGCGTCCCTCCTTCCAGCGCGCGAGCTTGGCGATCGGTGGCTCGAGATCGATGACGAGCTCGTCGGCGAACGGCACGCGCGCGCGCAGCGCATCGGCGAACGCGAGGAACGGCGCGTAGGTCGTCGTGCTCGCCCACCGGCCGTCGCTGTCGCCGATCATGGGCCACAGCGCGACGAACGTGCCGGCGTCCTGGAACCGGCGCACGACGTCGCCGACCTCGTCGAGCTGCCACGGGCGCACCGCGAGCAGGAGATCGACGCGGTAGCGCGGCAACACCGCCGCGAGCGGCACGACCTCGTCGAACGGCAGCGTTTCGCACCACACGCGCCTGCGCACGCCCTACTATGACGCGCGATGAAGGTCTTGTACGGCGTGACGGGCGAAGGAATGGGCCACGCGATGCGGTCGCGCGTCGTGCTCGAGCATCTGGTCGCGGCCGGCCACACCGTGGAGATCATGGCGTCGGGGCGCGCCGCGACGTTCCTTGCCAAGCACTTCGAGGGCGTCAACACGATCCACGGCCTGCACATGATCCTCGAGGAGAATCGCGTGCGAAAGGGCAAGACGTTGTGGGCGAACGTGCTGTCCGGCGTGCTCGGCGTGCCGCGCAACATCGCCGCCTACTTCGAGTTGATCTCGAGCTTCGATCCCGAGGTCGTGATCAGCGACTTCGAGTCGTGGACCTACTACTACGGCAAGTCGCGCCGGCTGCCGCTGTTGTCGATCGACAACATGCAGGTGATCCCGCGGTGCACGCTGCCCGACGAGATCATCGACGACAACAAGGTCGCGTTCCAGCTCACCAAGGCCTTCATCAAGGCCAAGCTGCCAGGCTGCGACGCGTACTACATCACGTCGTTCTTTCGCCCGCCGACGCGCAAGCCCGACACCTACCTGTTCCCGCCGATCCTGCGCCCCGAGATCCTCGCCGCGAAGGCGCGACCCGGCGAGCACCTGCTGGTCTACCAGTCCGGCCCCAACGAGATCCTCGAGCGCGCGCTCGCCTCGAGCAGCCTCGACTGCCGGATCTACGGCATGCGCCCGGGCGCGACCACCGAGGAGACCGCCGGGGCGTTGAGGTTCCGCCCGTTCAGCGAGGCCGGCTTCATCGAGGACCTCGCGACCTGCCGCGCGGTGATCGCCGGCGGCGGCTTCACGCTGATGGGCGAGGCGGTGTTTCTCGGCAAGCCGATGCTCGCGATCCCGCTCGCCGGGCAGTTCGAGCAGATGCTCAACGCGCGGTACCTCGAGCGCGAGGGCTACGGCATGTGGGCGCCCGACGCCGACGATCCCGAGATGCTGCCGCGCTTCCTCGCCCGCGTGCCCGCGTGCGCCGAGGCGCTCACGCGCTACCATCAGGTCGACAACCACGAGCTGCTCGGCGCGGTCGACGAGTTCCTCGCGCGCGCCGCGACCGAGCCGCGCTAGACGTGATCAAGATTGCCCTCGTCGAACGGCGCCAAAACAAAGGTTCACGGGTTGAACGTGATCCGCCCCATCGCCTCGTACTCGACCCTGGCCGCGCGGCGGAGATGCCGTTGCGAGATCGACGTCGCGGTTGCGGCCGCGGCGTACGCAGCGCGTAGAACCGCGTTCTTGATGTATCCACCGCTCATGACGAAGTCCCTCGCGAGCTCTTCGAAGTCGAGACCCGACGCGACCGCTGCCTGCCTCGGGATCATTGCGCCCCAAAGGCCGAGCCGCTGCGACTCGTCGGGCACCGGCACGCGGAGGTGGATCGATAGCCGGCGTTGAAATGCAGGATCGATCGAATCCTCGTGATTCGAGGTCAGGATCGTGATCCCAGTGAACGACTCGATTCGCTGGAGCAGGTAGTTGGTCTCGAGGTTTGCGTAGCGGTCGTTGCTCGATCTGACTTCGGAGCGCTTGCCGAACAGCGAGTCCGCCTCGTCGAATAGCAGGATCGCGTGGCCGGTCTCGGCCGTGTCGAACACGGCCGAGAGCTGCTTCTCGGTCTCGCCGATATACTTCGACACGATCTTCGATAGGTCGATCTGGTAAAGGTCGAGGCCGAGCTCGTTTGCGAGCAGGCCCGCGATCATCGTCTTGCCGGTGCCCGGCGGGCCTGAGAACAGCGCCGCAAGCCCGATCCCTCGACCGACCTTGTCGCCAAAGCCCCAGGTATCGAGCACCTGACCGCGGCAGCGAACGCGGCCGACAAACTCCTCGATCAGATCGAGCTGATCGTCCGGCAGGACGAGGTCGGTCCACGTCTGCTTCGTCTCGATCCGCTTCGCGATTCCGACGAGTCCTCGCTCCAGACGCTCGCGAAGCGCCTCGTGAACATCGGCGACGGCTGCGTCGGAGCGACCACGAGCGATCACGGACTTCGCCGCGTCGAGGATGACGCCGGGCGAGATGGCATAGCGCGCGGCGCACTCGGCGGCGACCTCTGGTGTGATCGCAGGCAGCGATTCCGCCCACAGCGTGGCGCGCGCGGACTCGACCGGCAGGCTCGTGGACACGTTCACGATCGGCCGCCCACCTTGCCAAATGCACGGCTCTCGCGCCGTCGCGAAGATCGGCCCGACGATCGCGCCGAGGAGTTCCGTCCTCACGAGTTCGGGATCGAACGATTCGAACCCTGCGAGCAGCAGCGTAGCACCGTGGAGTCGCGCCTCGCGGGCGATCGCGCGGAGTTGGCGATGCATGACATCGGGTGCCGGAGCGAGCGACGATCCCGAGACGACGAGCAACGTCACACCGGAACGTGACGCGGCAGTCTGGATCGCCGTCATGCGGCCGCTTCCGAGCAGGCCGGAGACGACGGTCAGCACGTCGCCGCGTTCCAGCGTCGCTTCGATCCGCCGTGCAGCATCGGTCTCGAAGGCGACGCCGCTCGGCTTGACCAGTTTCGCGATCGACTGAACCTCGCGGTCCAGCGCCCACGTCCCGCGCGCGAGATCGAGGACGCGATCGCTCGCGCGTAGCGCGCGACGGAAGACTGGAACATGATGCCCGTGCGTCATCTCGACGAGCCCGAGCCGGACCAGGTCGTCGAGTTCGCCGGCGTCGAGTGGATCGTCGTCAACCATTCCGAGCGCCTCGATCAGTTGCGGATTCAGCTCCTGCATCCCGGGGCTGACCACGGCCTGCACAGCGCGGGAGAGGCTCGGGTCGAGCTCGACGCACGCGAGCAGCCACAATAGATCGATCTGCCGGCTCGCGATCCCAAGCTTCATCAGCCGCTGCATGGGCTCGTCGTGCGCGATCACGGGGTTCGTGACCAGGTCGATCGGCTCACCCTTCAGCCATCCTTCGCGACGCCCCAGATCGAGGAGCGTTGCGAGCCGCGAACGCGCCCACTCAATCCGCGCACGGAGGTTTTCGCGAGCGTGACTATCGGTACCCGAGATGGGTCGGATGTTGTTCTGGTTGATGGTCACGCCGTTGGCATCGACCACGAATGGCGCGGGTTGCGTCGGAACGACGATCTCGGAAATCTCCACAGGTGAGCACCTACGGATCGCCCATGCCGCCCTGCCACCAACGTTTGGCCGGCGGTCCCGATGGATCGCGCGACGATGCGCACCGGATGCCGGCGTAGTAGTCCATGTCGACCAGCTGGGATTCGTAAATCCTCGTGGTCGGTTTGATCGGGACGTTAGCGTCAGGTCGGATCCGGGGTCGATTCGCAGGACCAAGATCCGCCACCCACTCGGGAACGCTCCCCCACATATCGAACGCGCCGAATGGGCTGCGATCGACCGGATGAGTGCCGACCTCGGTCCGGCCTGGTTCCGTGGACGGGCAATCTCGGAAGCGCACCTGGTCGCAACTCGAGGGCTGTGCATTGCCCCACGGGTACAGGCGTCGATCGCCGCCGCGCGCGGCGGCAGACCACTCGTCAAACGATGGCAGCGTCCTTCCCCGCCATGCGCAGTACGCCAGAGCCTGTGGATAGCGGACGAGCGCCGGTTGCTTGTCGCCGGCGGGAACATCGGTCGAGATGTCGTCGGTACATCGACCCGCGGCGATGCACGCGCGGTATTGCGCGACTGTCACCTCGAGGCTCTCGATCCAAAATCGCTCCAGCACGAAGGGGCCGCTCTCGGCCCGCCGACAACTAGGGAGCCACGATTCCTGCTGGTCACTCGATGTGAGCCCACACGCAAGGTTGTAGGACCCTGCAGGTACCTCCACCATCGAGGTGAAGTAATCTTCGCGGGGCTTCGAGCAGGAGGTGGCAGCGATGACCACCACGAGGACACAGCTGAAGGCCGGTGGCTCACGCGTCATGGGGCTTGGGGCACTTTCCGAGAGTAGAAAAGACCGCGCTGGCACCCTCGATCGGGGTCTGCGTATTGGTCTGTCGCTCGAGTGACCGCTCCTCGTTCGAGAGCGCCGACATGTTGCCCTCGCCGTCCTTGCCGATCGTCCAAGACCAGTCCCGCATTACCGCGAGGTGCTTCCTGTTGAGCGCGTGATACTGGCCAACGAAGTGTGCGACCACGGGAGCCTTGATATCCGAGATCTGACGGCCTTCGAGTGCGGTTCGCTGTGCGTCATTCATCCCGTGGATCGCAGCCGCCTCGATCTTCAGGTGATGGGATTTGGTCGCAGATGGATCAGCCACGAGCTCGAGTCGCAAGAGTGAGTCGATGGCGCTGGCCTGCGGTACGCCGCGTGGAAGGCCATGAGGAGAACGGAGGTCGACGTTGTAGTTCAGGGTGCCCTCGTCGATCAGCTGCTTCGAGCTCGGATCACTGGCGCCGCCGATGGCAGCGTGCATCATCCCGAGCCCCTGCTCCGCGATCAGGGTCGCATAGCCGTCAGACGACGCGATTTCCTGTTGCTCGACATTTACCGCCCGAGCGCGCTCGGCGGCCTGGGTCAAGCGCATCATCATCTCGAACCCGGTCCCCGGATCCCGGTGCTCCATCAGGCGCACCCTGGACTTCTGCTCGGTGCGGTCCACGCGAATCACATGCTCCTGTTGCGCGCTGAGCGTGTCGGTCTGAACCTTCAGGTACTGCTCCGTGAGCGGTCTTTTGGCGTCTCGCCGGCTGATGAACGCATCGACGGTGATTTGCACGGTCGAGTTCAGGCTCTGTTCGACGAACGCCTTGATGAGCTCCTTCTCCCCACCTCCGCGTTGTTCGAAGTGCTCCACGATCGCGGCGCCGAGCCCGGCCGTGACCGCCCCGAGCGCGATCTTGCCCGCAGTCGCGAGGATGGCAGCCGCGGAGATCTCCGAATTGGGCGGATCTTGGTGTCTCACGCGCTCCAGGATCCGGATCACCGCATCTCCCCGTTCCTTGAAGGTGGTCCCGATCACGGCCATGTAGTGTTCGAGTGCGTCATCCGGGCTCAACGGTCGGCCGTGCGGGTGGACCTTGTTGTTTGGGTCGGCTCCGAAATCGTGGATGCTCGGCATCGGCCGGACGTTAACCCCGGCGAAGCCTGCGACAACGCCGCTGCTGCCGTCGAGGCTTAGCCAAAGTCCACCCCGGGCAACGCCCAGTGCGCGTGGGCGGAGTCGGACGATCGCGATCTCGTTGGTCTCGCGGTCGACCGCGACGAGATCGAACTGGGCGGTCGTCCAGGCCCCAAGGTGGAGCTCGACCTGGTTTCCAACTCGGGAACTCTTGATCCTGACGAGGAGATCCTCGCCGAGCTGCATCTCGTCGATCACTGGAATGCGGCCGCGCAGCTGCCTCTCGTCCGGTGCGAACTTGCCAGGCGTCGGCTCCGACAGCATCCGTTCGACCATGCTCGTCGGTTTCGGCGTCGCGATCTCCTGGGTCGAGACCAACTGGCGGGAGGACTCGTCCTCATGAACCGTCGTGACGAACATCTTCACGTGGGTCACGCCCTGCTCGTTCCCGTCTATCGCAAGCTCCGTCGTGCTCCCTCCGTCGGTGGTTGCTCGGAGCCGCGCTCCATTCGGACGCAGGATCTCGTGCTCCCACCCGATCTTCGTACGTTGCGGCGGTGGCTTGTCGAGCGTGTAGTGGAGGACACGACGCTCGCCCATCAGGAGCTCGTTCAACCCGGTCGGTCTCTCGCGGACCGACGGCCGCCAGATGTGGTCGGGTTCGTGCGGCCTCGGCTCTGCCGACCGGGTGACCGGCTTGAACAGTCGGTCAACTTGCGCGACACCATCCTCTCCCGGCTCCGGCCATCCCCCATCGCCCGGCTTCCGCCATGAGTCGTCGCCGACCGGAGCGATCGGACCGACCGGCCCTGTGGGGTCTACCTGCGTCCTTTGCTCGTTCGGTTTGTCCCGGTCGAAGGTCATCGGCGGCTCCTTGTTCGCGTGTTTCGCCAGGGCGCCAGAAAGGTGCCGAAAATCTACATCCCGCTTCAACCTGCCAGAGTTCCTCAGGGATCGAGGAACTTCACTACCGACGCGAAGACGAAGACGTGCATGAGATCAGCGACCCGCGGTCATTGACCGTCCGCGCGCTACCGGCGAGGTTCAGCCGCCGGATCGTCGAATGCCGCAACCGCCTTCGCGCGTTTCTGTTCGATTCGGCGACGACGTGTTCCTCGCCCGCGCTGACTACTTCTTCACGGGCTTCATGACGCCGAGCACGTAGTGGTTCGGATCGAAGAACCGCTT
The DNA here is from genome assembly GCA_038321315.1 of Haliangiales bacterium. Taxonomy (GTDB): domain Bacteria; phylum Myxococcota_A; class Polyangia; order Haliangiales; family Haliangiaceae; genus JABFXX01. The sequence continues at coordinate 39,371 of JBBQEX010000026.1, forward strand.
GGCGCTCGCCTTCACGTTGTCGCTCGTGACGCGCTTCTGCGCGGCGTCGAGGTCGGTGAACTTGCCGAAGTCGTCGCCGAAGTACGCGGCCTGGCGCAGCTGGTTCATCCACCAGCGGTTGGTCCTGGCGTCGGTCTCGCGGGTCCGCTTGATCGTCTCGGTGACCTTCGCGAGGTAGTCAGGACCGATGCCGTCCTTGGCGACCTTGCCGATCTCGTCGAACGTGGCCTTCTTGAGCGCGGCGACGTTGTCGGGATCGCAGCCGAATGACACGCCGAGCGCGCGGAGCTGGCGTGGCTCGCGCGCGAGGTACGTCCACACCGAGACGCCGTAGACGCCACCCATGTCCTCGCGCAGGACCTCGCGCAACCGGATGCGCAGCACCATCGCCAGGATCTGCGCGTCGCGCGCGCCGTCGATCGTCCACTTCTCGGGCGCCTCCTCGGAGAGCTCGAAGTAGCTCTTCGGCTCGCTGCCGAGCGCGTAGGTCTTCTCGACCTTGCCGCTCGGGAACTTCACGCCGACGTCCTTCCAGGTCTCGTGGCGGCCCTTGCTCGGCAGGCTGCCGAGGTAGGTCTCGACGAGCGGCTGGAGCTTGGCGAGGTCGATGTTGCCGACGAACACGAACGTGAAGTCGCCGAGGTCGGCGAACCGCTGCTTGTAGATCGCGAGCGCCTTGTCGTGATCGATCTTGTCGATCAGGTCGTCGGTCGCCGGCAGGTAGCGCGGGTGGTTGCTGCTGGTCACCACCTCCATCTCCTCGAAGAACGTGCGCTCGGGATCGAGCTTCTTGTTGCGCAGATCCTCGTGCTGCTGGTTCTTCCACGCGGTGAACGCCTTGGCATCCTTGCGCGGCGCGGTCAGCTTCAGGTAGGTGAGCTGGAGGGCGGCGTCGAGATCCGACGGGCGCGCCGAGCCGTCGACCGACTCCGACAGCTCGCCGAGCCAGACGTTGGCGTCCGCGACCTTGTCGGCGAGGACCTTGCGCAGCGCGGTCGGGTCGAGGTCGCCGGCGCCCGAGGCGTCGACGATCGCGCCGGCGAACCGGGCGTTCGCCCAGTCCTTGTCGGCGACCAGCGACGAGCCGCCGCGCTGATAGCCGGTGAACTCCACCTCGTCGTTCTGGAACGTGGTCGGCTTGACGATCACCTTGACGCCGTTCGCGAGCTGCCACGTCGTGGTGTCGGTCGCGTCGTCGTGCGTGGTCTTCGTGACCTTGCCCGGCGCCGGTGGAGTCGCGATCAGCGGCCGGTCGCCGCCCTCGTCCTTCCAGGCCTCGACCTGGACCGGCGCCTTCACGATCGCGAGGACCTGATCCTGGGTCGGCATCTTGGCCTTCGCCGGGCCCGAGATCGCGATCACGCGGCCGGTGTCACCGCCCCACGACCTCGCGAGGTTGCCGAGCTCGGCGAGGGTGATCGTCGGGATCAGCGCGCGCTCCATCGCGAGCTCGTTCGCGCGACCCGAGGTCTCCTCGTGGTCGAAGAAGTTGCGGGTCAGCTCGTCGACGATCTCGCTCGACGGGTGCTTCTCCCACTCGGCCGCATCGGACTCGGCGCGCGCCAGCCGCGCCTTGGCGACCCGCGCGAGCTCGCTCGGCAGGAATCCGAACTTCTCGACCCGCGCGATCTCCTTGAACAGCACGGCGAGCGTGTCCTCGACGCGGCCCTCCTTCGCGGTCGCGAAGCGCTGGAACGTGTCGCACGTGCGCACGAAGCCCCCGGTTCCCGAGCCCGCGAACACGAACGGCGCGTCGGGGTCCTCGCCGAGCTCCTCGAACCGCGCGTTCAGCATCGCGTGGTAGAGGCCCTCGACGATCAAGCGGCGGTACTCCTTCTTCGACGACGTGGTCCGGTGATCGAGCTTGTTGTAGACCGCGATCGACGTGTACGGCATCTCCTTGTCGGTCTCGATCGTCACCAGGGTCGGGTGATCCTTCGGCGTCGGGACCGCGGTGCGCACCTTGGCGTTCGGCGTCGCCTTCAGGTCGTCGAACTTCGCCTTGATGGCTTTCTCCATCTCCTTGTCGTCGAAGTCGCCGACCGCGATGACCGCCATGTTCTGCGGCTGGTACCAGTCCTTGTAGAACCGGTAGAGCGTGTCGCGCGGTGCGGTCTTCAGGATCTGCGGCTGGCCGATGACGATGCGGTCGGCGTACTTGCTGCCCTTGAACATCACGGGGAACTGCTTGTCGAAGATCCGGGCGTCGGCACCGCGGCCGAGCCGCCACTCCTCGAGCACGACGCCGCGCTCCTTGTCGACCTCGACCGGATCGAACGACACGTCGCCGGCCCAGTCGCGCAGGATGTCGAGCCCGCGCGCCATCTCGGTCTTGTCGTCGGTCGGCACGGTCAGCTGGTACACCGTCTGATCGAAGCTGGTGTACGCGTTGAGATCGGCGCCGAAGCGCATGCCCGACCTCTCGATGTAGTCGACGATCTGCTGCTTGGGGAACCGCCTGGTGCCGTTGAACGCCATGTGCTCGACGAAGTGCGCGAGCCCGCGCTGGTCGTCGTCCTCGAGCACCGCACCGGCGTTGACCGCGAGCCACAGCGCGGCGCGCTGCTCGGGCTTCTTGTGCGGCATCACGTAGTAGGTGAGCCCGTTCGGCAGCACGCCCCTGCGGATCTGCGGATCGAGCGGCAGCGGTGCCGCATCCGGATCGCCGGGCACCGTGATCACCTCGGCGGTCATCTCGACCGGGCCGGCCGGCTTTGCAGGCGTGGGAGACTTCGAGCCGCAGGCCGCGAGGCTCACGATGACGACTGGCATCCAGCAGCGCATGGGATGCAGTCTAGACCCGCGTTCCGACTACGGGTTGCTCGGCGGCACCGCCGACCTGGCTCGTTTCTGATAATCGAGGAACGCGGGGATGGCGATCGCCGCGAGCATGCCGGTCGCCGCGATCGGCGCCATCATGCCGCTCTGGCCGGCGGCGTAGTCGGTCGCGAACGGCGAGCTCGGCGCGCCATCCGCGATCGCCTTGGCGGTCACGTTCGCCTGGTTCTTCATCACCGCGTCGGCCGTGATCACCTCCAGCTTCGCGGCGACCTCGGGCGGGTTCGACCAGATCGTGCGGAGCAGGGCGTGGGCGTGGATGCCATCGGCCTCGACCTTCACGCCGACGCCGATCTCGGAGACCGCGGACAGCCCGCGGATCATCATCGCGGCGTCGGGCGGCAGCGCGCCGGGCATCGGCGGGAACTGGACGCCCCCACTCGCGAACATCGAGCCGCGGCCCCACAGCGCGTAGTTCCACCCTCCGGCAAGGAGCTCCTTGCCGATCGGATCGATCACCTCGGTCTTGCCCTTCGGCGACGGCCCCTTGTGGGTCGCGATCCGGAGGTCGGTGCCCTCGACCCAGACGTCGAGCTCGACGGGAAACGCGTTCTTGAGCGCGATGCGACACGCGCCGGGAGCCTGCTGCTCGGCGAGCGGGATCAGCATGCCGTACTCGCTGCAGTGCTCGACGACCGCGGTGAACGGCTTCGGATCGCCGAGCGCGAGGCGCACCGAGTAGTCGGCGAGCCCCGACGCCATCGTCGCCTGCAGCTGGCCGGTCAGCGAGCCGAGCAGATGGGCGGGGGTGACGTCGCCGGGAAGCTTCACGTCCGGCAAGCCGCGCCCGAGCATCTCGAGGAGCGGTGCCAGGTTCGCGACGATGAAGCCCGCGGGGTTCGCGACCTCGGGCTTGGGCCTGGTCGCCAGGACGAGCGGCGCCATCGCACCGGTGGGCGCGCCAGCGAGGAACCCGTGGACCTCGACCTGGCCGCGCGTCACGACGCCGGTCAAGACCAGCGCGTCACCCGACGCGACGAGCGACTTGCCGAGGTACAGCTCGACGTCGCCGCGCCCGCCCGACTTCGCGAGCTCGGCACCGAACGTCTTTTGGCCCTTGCCGATCCGATCGAGCGCGGCCTTGTCCTTGCTGCACGCGTAGTTCACGCCGACGGGCTGGCAGACGAGGTCGCGCACGGTGTCCGGATCGGCGGGCGTCGCGCCGCGCGAGCCCTTCAACGTCTTCACCAGCTTGTCGCGATCGCCCATCGGGATGATCCCGATCAGCGCGCCGTCCTCGGTCTGGAAGAACGCGAAGCCCTTGTCGATCGCGAAGCCGGCATCGGCGAGATGGTTCTGCGGCCCGCCGAGCACGACATCGATCTGCGCGAGCGGCGCGACCAGCACGGCGAGCTCCGGATCCTTCGCCAGCGCGCGCAGCTTGTCGAGCACCGGGTCGACGACCGCGAGGCCGCCCGGCCCGACGACGAGGCCGCCGCTGAGCTTGTCGGGTGCGAGTGCCCACAGCGCGTCGGCGGCATCCCCCGCGCGCTTCGCGGTGTCCTGGGTATCCTCGGCCTTCTTGCAGGCCGACAGCGAGGCGAGGAGCACGAGGGCGATTCGAAGGCGCATGGCGGGCCGCATGGTATACGGTCTGCGAGATCGTGAGCGCCGCGTACGTCGAATCTCCCGACGAGGCCGAGGCCGACAAGCAGCGCGATCGCCGCAAGCTCGCCGTGCTCTACCGGCTGTTGCCGCTGCTGCGCCCGCACCGAGGTCGGTTCGCGCTCGCGGTCGTCACGCTGTTCGCCGCGTCGGCGATCTCCCTGGTCTATCCGCTCGCCGGCAAGTACGCGGTCGACGTCGGCATGCACGACACGACGACCGACAAGCTCGACTGGTTCGTCGCCGGGCTCGTCGTCCTGTTCGTGGTCAACGCGGTGTTCGTCTGGCTGCGCCACTACTCGATGAGCTGGCTCGGCGAGCGCGTCGTGACCGATCTGCGCGGCCTGGTGTTCGATCGCGTGCTGACGCTGCCGATCTCGTGGTTCCACGAGCGCCGCAGCGGCGAGCTCGTCGGTCGACTCGCGTCGGACGTCACGGTGATCGAGGGTGTCGTCGGCACGCAGCTGTCGATGTCGCTGCGCAACGCGGTGCAGATGATCGGCAGCCTCGTGATGCTGTTCATCATCGACGTCAAGCTGACGCTCTTGATGCTCGGCATCGTGCCGCCGATCGTGCTCACCACGATCTTCTTCGGTCGCAAGATCCGCAAGATGTCGCGCAACGTGCAGGACGAGCTCGCCAAGGTGTCGGGCCAGGTCCAGGAGTCGATCGGCGCGATCGCGACGGTGCAGGCGTTCGTCCGCGAGGGCCACGAGGCCACGCGCTACCGCGGCGGCATCGAGCGCGCATTCGACATGACGCTCGCGCTCGTGCGCTGGCGGTCATGGTTCTTCTCGACCGCGATGACCGCCGGCTACGCCGGGGTCGCCGCGGTCGTCTGGCTCGGCGGGCGCGCGCTCATCAAGCACGAGCTGTCGGCCGGCGACCTGACGTCGTTCTTCCTCTACACGTTCATGATCGCCGGCGCGCTGGCGGACCTCGCCGACCTGTGGGGCGCGCTGCAGCGCGCGGCCGGCGCGACCGATCGGTTGTTCTCGGTGATCGACACCGTCCCCGACATCCGCGATCCCGAGGCGCCGACCGCGCTGCCCGCGGGTAGGGGCGCGGTCACGTTCGAGCACGTGTCGTTCGCATATCCGACGCGGCGCGCGCAGCCGGTGCTCGCGAACGTCGAGCTCGCGGTCGCGCCCGGCGAGGTGATCGCGCTGGTCGGGCCGTCGGGCGCCGGCAAGTCGACGATCCTGTCGCTGCTCTACCGGTTCTACGACGTCGATGCCGGGCGCGTGCTGCTCGAGGGCGTCGATGTCCGCGAGCTGCCGCTCAAGGACCTGCGGCGCGCGCTCGCGATCGTCGCGCAGGAGCCCGTCCTGTTCTCGGGCTCGATCAAGGACAACATCGCGTACGGCGCGGCCGGGCCGGTCACCGATGCCGAGATCGAAGCCGCGGCGCGCGACGCCTACGCCCACGACTTCATCACCGGGTTCCCCGACGGCTACGCGACGACGATCGGCGAGCGCGGCACCAAGCTGTCGGGCGGCCAGAAGCAGCGCATCGCGCTCGCCCGCGCGATCATCGCGAACCCGCGCGTGTTGATCCTCGACGAGGCGACCTCGAACCTCGATGCCGAGAGCGAGGCCGCGGTCCAGGCGGCGCTCGCGCGCCTGATGCAGGGCCGCACCACGATCATCGTCGCGCACCGGCTGTCGACCGTGCGCGACGCCGACCGCATCGTGGTGATCGAGGACGCGCGCATCGTCGAGCAGGGCAAGCACGACGAGCTGATGGCGCGCCGCGGGACCTACCACCGGCTCGTCGAGCACCAGCTCGATCGTCCCGCCGCATGAAGCTCGAGCGCCTGACGATCGGCGATGGTCCGCCGCTGGTCTACCTCCACGGGTTCCCGGATCATCCACCGAGCGCGCGGCCGTTCCTCGAGCGGCTCGCGAAGCGCCACGGCGTGATCGCGCCGTGGCTGCGCGGCTACGCGCCGTCGCCGCGCACCGGGCCCTACGATCTCGGCACGCTCGCCGACGACGTGATCGGCCTGATCGACGACGCCAACCTCGGCGCGGTCGATCTCGTCGGCCACGACTGGGGCGCGGCGATCGCTTACGCGGTCGCCGAGCGCGCGCCGGATCGCCTCCGCCGCGTCGTCACGCTGGCGCTGCCGCACGGCCGCACGTTCCTCGCGCGCCTGCGGATCCCGGCGCAGCTGCGCGCGAGCTGGTACATGCTCGCGTTCCAGTTGCCCGGCAGCACGTGGGCGACGCGCGCGTTCGAGCTCGCGCTGATCGATCGGCTGTGGCGTGCGTGGTCACCGGGCTTCGCGCTCGATCCGGCGCGGCGTGCGGCGCTCCACGACTGCCTCGCGCAGAGCCTGCCCGCGCCGCTCGAGTACTACCGCGCGATGCCGCGGACCGCGCCGCGGATGGTGCTCGAGAGCCGCCACGCCGGTCCGATCACCGTGCCGGTGCTGCAACTCCACGGCGCCGACGACGGTTGCGTGTTGCCGCCCGGCGACGCCGATGGTCATCTGTTCGTGCAACGGGTGTACGAGTGTGTACCGAACGTCGGTCATTTCTTGCACCTCGAGGCTCCGACGGTCATCGCCGACCGCGTGCTGAGCTGGTTGCGGTAGCTTCGTCGGCGAATGCGCGGCTCGGAGGGTGTGGTGCTGCTGGTCGCCGGCCACGGTGCCGACGGGACCCGCGCGTTCGATGCGTCGATGGTGCACACGCTCGGCCAGATCGGCGAGGCGCTGCTCGCGACCGGCGCCCGCTGGCAGGTCCGCCGGTTGCGCGCCGGGTCGGGCGAGCGCCTCGGGGCGGATCGCACGACGATCAAGCGCGAGATCGACGACCTGGTCAACGATGACGTCCGCGTCGCGATCCTCGTCGTGCTCGGGGCGATCGTCGACCTCCCCGGCGGCCCGGCGCTCGTGACCGGCCCCGATCACCGGACCTACCCCGAGGACGCCACGCTGCCGCTCGCGTGGATCGGCGATCGCCTCCGCGGGGCGCGCGCGCCGCACATCGTCGCGCTGGTCTCGGGCCGCGCCACGAGCGTCGAGGCGCCGTTCGATCCCGACCTGCCGACCGAGAAGTACACCCCGCCGCCGGCGATCGGCCCGTGGCTCGCCGCGATCGGCACGCCACGCGCGAGCGACGTGATCGCGGTCGACGCGGTCGCCGTCGGTGCGCCGCTCGCCGACGCGTTGCTCGCCGGGCTGTGCGGCGACGCGCTCGATCCGCGCACCGGCACCGTGACGTTCAAGAGCGTGTCGGAGCACCTCGCGCGCCGGGTGCCACGCGCCTCGATCCAGGCGTCGATCGCGTCGGAGACGGTGTCGACCTCGCCGCCGCTCGCGGGCCTGTGGGACGTGCGGCGCTCGCAGCTGTCGGCGGGCTCGCGGATCCACACCGTCAGGTCCGACGAGGATCTCGTCGGCACCGTGTTGCCCGGGCGGTTCCGGGTCGACACGCTCGTCGCGCGCGGCACGTTCGGCACCGTGTATCGCGCGCGCCAGCTCGCGGTCGATCGCGACGTCGCGATCAAGGTGCTCCATCCCGACATCGATCCCGCCTCCGACGACGGCCGCCTGTTCGTCCACGAGATCCGCAGCGTGGGGCGGATCGATCACGCGAACGTGGTGCGGATCCACCAGGCCGACATCACGCACGACGGCCGGCTGTTCTTCGCGATGGAGCTGCTCGAGGGGCGCGATCTCCAGGCGCTCGCGACCGCCGACGGCGCGATGCCTCCCGAGCGCGCGGTGTCGCTCGTGCGCGACCTGCTCGCCGGGCTCGGCGCCGCGCACGATGCCGGCCTGGTTCACGCCGACGTCAAGCCGGCCAACGCGATCGTGGTCTCGAGCAGCGCGCGCGTCGTGCTGGTCGACTTCGGACTCGCCCGCCTGCGTCCCCCGGATCGCCCGGCCGACTCCGCCGGTGGCACGCCGGCGTTCATGGCACCCGAGCAGCTGCAGGACGCCCGGGTCGATGCGCGCTCCGATCTGTTCTCGGCCGCGCTGGTGCTCGTGTTCCTGTTGACCGGCTGGCGGCGCACCACCGCGAAGATGCTCGTACCCCCGGCCGGCACGATCACCGATCCGACGCTGATCGAGGTCCTCGCCCGCGCGCTCGAGCTCGACCCGGCGAAGCGCTACCAGACGGCGGCCGAGTTCGCCGCGGCGCTCGGCGCGCCCGCGCAGCCGTCGCGCGCGACCGCGTTCGCCGCGGTGCCATTCCGGCACCTCGAGGCGCTGACCGAGCACGACGTCGATCGGTTCCACGGCCGCGACGACGATCTCGCGGTCGTCGTCGATCACGCGCTGTACGGTCGCAGCGTGATCTACACGGCGCCGTCGGGCACGGGCAAGACGTCGCTGCTGCGCGCCGGCCTCGTGCCGCGCCTCGACGCGCTCGGGATCACCGCGATCTACGTGCGGTGTCGCGACGAGCCGGTCGCGCGGATCGCCGGGCAGATCTGGCCCGGCGCGACCACCCTCGCCGCCGCGATCACCCAGCACCACGCGCAGCGCACCGGCGGCCTCGTGCTGGTCCTCGACCAACTCGAGGCCGTCCTCGCGACGCCCGACGGAGGCGACCTCGTGCGCGCGATCGTGGCGCGCGACGACGTCGCCGCGGTGCTCAGCGTCCGCGAGGATCACCTCGCGCGCCTCGTCGCGATCGCGCACCCGATCGATCCTGCGATCCCGATCGTGCGCCTGCCGCCGCTCGGTCTCGAGGGTGCGCGCGCCGCGATCGCCCAGCCGCTCGCGCGCGTGCGCCTCGCGATCGAGCCCGAGTTGATGGCGCTGCTGCTCGCCGATCTCGAGAAGGCCGCGGTCGCGCTCGGCCGCGAGCTCGGCTGGGGTGCCACGCCGGCGGTCTACCCGCCGCACCTCCAGCTCGCGTGCTCGACGCTGTACGAGGCGCTCGCGCCCGACGAGACCACGCTCACGGTCGCGCACTACAAGACCCTCGGCGGGTTCGACGCCATCGTCGGCGAGTACCTCGAGCGCGTGCTCGACACCGAGCTCGCCGAGGATCGCGTGAAGATCGCGCGCGACCTGTTCGTCGCGTTCGTCACCGCGACGCACGAGCGCGCGGCGCCGAGCGAGGCCGCGCTGATCGAGAGCCTCGGCGGGCGCTACTCGACGACCGAGATCACCGCGGTGCTCGAGATCCTGCGCGCCCGCGGCTTGCTCGTGCGCGTGCGGATCGGCGGCGACCCGCGCTGGGAGGTCGTCCACGACAGCCTCGTGCCGCGCGTGATCGCGTGGCTCGATCGCACCGACCTCGCGCGCCGCCGTGCGGTCGAGCTCGTGCGCTACCACGTGCGGCGCTCGCGCCCCGAGGCGCCGAGCCTGCTCGGGCGCGACGAGCTGCGCGAGCTGCGGGCGCACGGCCACGCGATCGCCGAGCTCGATGCCGAGTGGAAGACGCGCGGCGACGATCAGCCGTGGACGCCGGCGCGCCTGCTCGCGAGGTCGCGCGCGGTCCTGCGCAATCGGATGCTCGCGATGGTCTCGGTCGTCGTCGGGCTCGGCGCGCTCGCGAGCTTCGGATTCTATCGCAGCCAGGTCGCCGAGGCCGAGACCGCACGCGAGCAAGCGCTGCGCGCGCAGGACCTCGGCCGCTTCCGCATCGAGCTCGCGCCGTTCGACTGGGATCCGCGGACGCTCACCGCGCACGAGGTCGCGGTGCCGGACATCGCGTGGGAGCTGCACTACCCCGATGCCCACGACCGCGGTCTGCCGGGCGCAGCGTACCGGCCCGACGATCTCGTGCGCGTCGAGGGCAGCGACGAGATCGACGCGCGCGGTGGCCGGGCGGTCCTCGTCGTAACCCGGCGCGGTGGCACATGTGGGCCGTCGATCATCGGGCTCGACGTGCCGGGTTACAGCAAGCGCGAGCTCCACCTGGTGTTGCACCTGCCGGTGCCGACGTGCGCGGCCTCGCGCGCCGACACCATCGCGATCCCCGCCGGTCCCTTCATCTTCGGAGGCGCCGGCGATCCGCCCGCGCCGTGGTTCGCGAAGCATCCCGACGACATGTCGCCCGAGAAGCAGCTCGTGCTACCCGCGTTCGCGATCGATCGCACCGAGGTCACGAACGCCGCATTCGCCAGGTTCGCCACGATGGCGCCGTATACGGGGATCGCGGCGCCGACCTATCCGAAGGGAGTGCCCGAATTCCACGACAGCGGGGGCCCGTCACGTCCGGTGACCGCGGTGATGTGGCCGGTGGCGCACGCGTACTGCCGGTTCATGGGCAAGCAGTTGCCGACCGTGGAGCAGTGGCAGAAGGCGTTGCGCGGCGGCGAGACGATCGGCGGCGTCGCGAACCCGATGCCGCGCCGCAACCTGCCGTGGGGGGCACCCGAGACCCCGATTCCGGCGAACATCCACGTCGGTGACGCGACGCTGGCTCCGGTCGGCTCGTTCCCTCGCGATCGCAGCCCCTACGGTGTCATGGACCTCGCCGGGAACGCCCAGGAGTGGACCTCGAACGTCGAGTCCGAGGGTGGGTTGCCGCTGTCGCGCGGCGGCAACTTCCTCCAGACCGAACCCGACCAGCTCCTCGACTATCTCGCGATCGAGAACCAGCGTCCGGCCGAGACGCTGCAGTTTCACCTCGGCATGCGCTGCGTCGCCGCCGAGTGAGCCGGTAGCCGCTCGACCAGCTGCACGAGCGCGTGCGGGTCGTCGACCGCCCACACCACGCCCGGCGAGGCGTCGCCGCGCGGGTAGAACCGGACGAACTCGCCGTCGAGCACGACCTGCGCGCGGCGGACCATGTTCGCGGTGTTGCCGGGGAACACGATCTCGCAGAGCGGCGCGGACAGCAGGCCGGGCATCTGCGCGCCATCGCGGCGCTTGACGAGGCGGAGCACATCACACATCTGGCGCTCGGTCGCGGTGCGGTGCGCCCACGGACCGCTGGTCGTCGCCGGACCTTCCGGAAGCATGTCGATGTCGAGGATCTGCGGCCACGGTGCCGCGACCGCGGACTCGTCGCGCCCGGACTCCTCGCGGTGCAGCTCGGTGCTGCTGACGAGGATGTAGCTGCGCTCGTCGGCGAAGCCCTGCGCGTTGTAGTGGATCGAGTAGACCAGCGAGCGCGTGCCGATCACCTCGAGGCCGGTGAGCTCGGCGAGCGCGAGGATCGTCGCGCGACCCGCGCCGGTGTCCGCCGTGCGACAGCCGAGCAGGCGCAGCGCGGTGATCCCGAGGCGGGCGAACACGTCCTGATCGGCGAGCTCGCGAAAGAACGAGGTCACCGTCGGGCTGCCGGCGTCGATCACCCAGTCGCCGATCATCAGCAGCGAGCTGCTCGGGATCGAGTGCCCGATCAGATCGAGCGTCTTCGGCGTGGTGGCCGGGTGGCCGCTCCACAGCAGCTGACCCAACATGGTCTCGAGATCCGCCCGCCCATCCAGCAACACCTTGTGCTCGATCATGTCCTGGATCCGGGTCATCTCGCCGTCGGCCTGGCGGGTGATCACGGTGAGGTGCGGTTGCACGAGTAGCGCGCGGGTATCCATGGGTACTCCTTAGAAAAGATCGTGACCGGACGCGAGGGGAAGCTTGGGCTTGGCGAGCGCGAGGTGAACGACCGTGGGGTGATCGAGGAACAGCGCGCCGACCTTCGCGACACCGGTGCCGGTCCCGATCGAGGTGAACCCGGCCTCGACCGGATGTGCGACGGTCGGCAGGTTCAGCCACCACGTGCCGACCGGGTTCTGGCCGGGCACCTCGGAGGTGCCGGCCGCCCAGACCTGACACAGCGCCTGGGTGCCCTTCTCCTGGGTGATCTGCGCGTGGAACCCGTGGAACCGCCGGTTCGCGAGCGCGCCGTCCCAGTAGAACACCGTCGAGAGCTCGTAGTCGTAGCACTGCATGTTCGTCGGCACGCGCGGCGGCTTGTTGGTCGCGGGCAGCGCGGCCCACACGGTCGACTCGAGCCAGCAGCCGCCGATCGTGACGCCGTCGGGCCACATCGGGCCGATCGTGTTCATCCCCGGGATCGCGTTCGAGAAGAAGTCATCGGTCTGGATCTGCACCGGCGTGATCGTGCCGCTGCGATGCGCCTGCGGATTCTTGCCGAGGTCGATGGGGATCAACTTCGTCGGGTCCCAGTTGATCGAGTCCGGGCTCACCGGCCAGAACGAGCACTGCGTCGAGCCGGTCATCGTGCCGACGAACGCGGGGAATCCGTAGAAGATAGATCGGGTCAAGAATGTCCTTTGCCTTCGGGTTTACTGCGCTTGAGCTCGAGGTCGTGGATCAGGTTGTAGAGATGCGATCGGGCGAGATCGAGCTCGCGCGCGGTCTCGCTGACGTTCCAGTCGTTCTTCTCGAGTGCCTCGAGGACATGGCGGCGCTGGAACTGCCGCGTCGCCTGATGGAGGGAGAAGTCCTCGCCGGTCACCGGCGCCTTCGGGAACACGTGGTGATCGGCGAGCACCCGCGCGCCCTCACCGTGGGCGCGGATCACCGCGGCCTCGATCGCGTGCGCGAGCTGCCGCGTGTGCCCGGGCCACGCCGCCTCGCGACACGCCGCGATCGCGCGTCGCGAGACCTCGAGCTCGGCGAACTTGTGGCGGTGGCACGCCTCGGCGCAGAAGTGCTCGACGAGCGGCGGGATGTCGTCGCGGCGCTCGTCGAGCCCGGGCACCTCGAGTGGCACGACGTGCAGGCGATAGAACAGATCGGCGCGGAACTGCTTCGCGGCGACGCGCTGCTCGAGATCGGCGTTGGTCGCCGACAGCACGCGGACGTCGGCGCGCACCGGCGTCGTCGATCCGAGCGGATGGTACTCGCGGGTCTCGAGCAGCTGGAGCAGCTTGGCCTGCGCGCTCGCCGACAGCTCGCCGACCTCGTCGAGGAACAGCGTGCCACCTTCGGCCGCGTGGACCTTGCCGGTCATCTTGCGCGTCGCGGTCGAGTGCGCGCCGCGATCGGCACCGAACAGCTCGCTCTCGATCAGCGCCTCGGGGATCGCGGCGCAGTTGAGCTCGACGAACGCACCGTCGCGGCGCTTGCTGTTGTTCGCGATCACGCGCGCGAGCATCGACTTGCCGGTCCCCGACGGACCGGTGATCAACACGTCGACGTCGAGCGGAGCCACGTTGCACGCAGTATTCAAGAGACGCGCCAACGCCCTGGTTCGACCGATGATCTCGAGGCACCGAAATCGCGCGCGGATCTCGAGGGTCTGATCGATCGGCTCGAACACGCGATGGCGCACGAGCCGATCGGCGAGCGGTGCGAGCTGCTTGGCGAACAGCTCGACGTGCTCGCGATCGGTCGGCGAGAACGGCCCCGGTCGCGTCCGACCCTGAAGGTAGATCACGCCGATCGGTGGCGCGACCCCGACCGGCGCGCACAGCACCGCCTGGATCGCGAACTGGCGAACGCTGCCGAGGTCCTGGAACCGGGCGTCGAGCTCCGCGGACGGCGTCTCGATCGTACGCCCCTCCAGCAGCGCCCGCCCGATGATCCCGCGCGAGATCTTGGTCCGGATCGCCGCCACCTCCGCAGCGTCCGCACCATGACCGCGCCAGAACCGCGGCTCGTTGCCCCGCTCGTCATGGAGCTCGAGGTAGGCCACGGTCGCACCGGTGACCTCGACGATCAGCTGGAGCGCGCCATCGAGCAGCGGTTCGATCTCGTCGTTGGCACCGAGCTCGAGAAGTCGGCGATAGAACTGACGCTCGCTGGCACCTGCGTTACCACTGGATGCCTGCTCGCCATCGTTTCGGACCATCCGTCTAACTTATCGATCCGTGGTGACGAAATCGACGCTCGACGATCAACCTGATCGTTTCTGCCACCTCCAGGTGTCCACTAACCAGGACACTCCCGACCCGAGATGTCCAGGATCCTGGACACCCAGCCGATCACGCAGCAACGGCTGGTGCGATCGCGCTGGCGGGCTTGGCTGCCGCGGCGCGAGCTTGCTTGACCAGTGCATCGCGAAGCTGGGCAGCGAGGGCCGGATGCTCGTCGAGGTGCACGAGCACCTTGTCGCGACCCTGGCCGAGCTTCTGGCCGTCGTACGAGTACCAGGTCCCCGACTTCTCGACGATGCCGAGCTTCTCGGCGGTGTCGGCAAGCTCGCCGAGCTTGTTGATCCCCGACCCATAGAGGATCTCGAACTCGGCCTCGCGGAACGGCGGTGCGCACTTGTTCTTCACGACCTTCACCTTGACCTCGCTGCCGATGGTCTCCTCGCCGCGCTTGATCGCCTTCTTGCGCCGGATGTCGAGCCGCACCGAGCAGTAGAACTTGAGCGCGTTGCCACCGGTGGTGGTCTCGGGGTTGCCGTAGACCACGCCGATCTTCTGGCGCAGCTGGTTGATGAAGATGACGACCGTCTTGGTCTTCGCGATCACCGCGGTGAGCTTGCGCAGCGCCTGGCTCATGAGCCGCGCCTGCAGGCCCATGTGCGCGTCCCCCATGTCGCCCTCGATCTCGGCGCGCGGCGTGAGCGCCGCGACCGAGTCGATGACGATCAGATCGATCGCGCCGGTGCGCACGAGCGTGTCGCAGATCTCGAGCGCCTGCTCGCCGCAGTCAGGCTGACTGACGAGCAGATCCTCGAGATCGACCCCGAGGCGTCGCGCGTACTCGGTGTCGAGCGCGTGCTCGGCATCGATGAACGCACACACGCCACCGCTCTTCTGCGCCTCGGCGATCGCGTGGAGCGTCAGCGTCGTCTTGCCCGACGACTCCGGGCCGTAGATCTCGATGATGCGGCCGCGAGGCAGCCCGCCGCATCCGAGCGCGACGTCGAGGGCGATCGATCCGGTCGGGACGACGTCGACCTGCGTGACGACGCTGCCGTCGAGACGCATGATCGAGCCGGAGCCGAATTGCTTGTGGATCGCGCGGATCGCCTCGGCGATCGAACGGTCCTTCTTGGTGTCGGGTGCTTGTTGCGGTGCAGTTGTCATGCGCCGGTGAATTTCACGCGGCGTGCCGCACGCAACTCGTCGAGATCAGGCGCGCGCGTCGAGGATTCGTCCGCCGCATGGACGGCGGCGTCCGCCGGATGGACGCGCCGGACGAGATCTCAGGGCGCGACGTGGAAGGCGTACGGAAACACCGACGCGCTCGACATCGGATAGTGCAGCGTCGTGTAGTCGCCGGCCGCCGCGGTCGGCGCGCCGACCCGCGCGATCACCTCGAACACGAAGTCGCGCACCGGGTACTTGGTCTTGTCGAACACCGACGAGTCGACCACGACCTTGGTGCCGGTCACGTGATAGACGCGGATCGGGGTCAGCACGCTCGTGACGTTGTAGAGGATGACGGTCACGTCGTCGGGCGCGACCTTCACGCCCTGCACGCCGCCCTCGTACTGCCAGGTGAGCGGAATCTGGTGCGGCGTCGCGACCGAGATCGTCTGCTTGTAGTCCGGTGCGGCCGTCTGGTTGATGAGCTCGAGGTCGAGCCCATCGAACGCGATCTTGGTCGCGAGTGGGGCCTCGAGCGTGATCGCGTTGCTCGTGCTGATCCCCTGGAGCGCGGAGAGCAGGTAAGGGCCGGTTCCCGCCACGCGGCGCTGAGTCGTGAGCTCGAGGTAGATCGCCTTGACCATGCCGCGCTCTCCCGCGCCATGAACGGCGAGCTCGGCGACGTCGACGTACGGCGGGAGCACCGCCGGCTGGCCGGTCCGACAGTCCATCAGGTTCACCATCAGCGACCGGCGCGTCGCGACATGATCCACATCGTTCGACAGCTTGGTCCGCTCGAAGCTCGGCACGCCGTCCTTCATCACGTAGCCGAACTCGGTCAGGTCATAGGTCGACACGCCGGCGCCCAGGTAGCGCTGATCGAGGGCGAAGAACCGCGACGTGCCGCCACCGTCGCCCTTGATCGTCGGAACCGGCCAGACCGAGGTCGTCTGCTGGTAGGTCGGCGTCGTCACCGTCGGGGAGCCCGTCAGATCGGCGGACTGGAAGGCGACCCCGAGCGCTGGACGGCACTGCTGGTCCTTGACCTGCTCGACGAACAGCTGCCAGTCACCCTGGCTGGTCTGCGGGGCGCCGAGCGGCCCGAGCAGCGGCTCGCCGCCTCCGAGCGCGACCGACACCGGGGTCGATTGGCCCCCGCTCAGCTGGTGGAGCTCGGTCCACACGCCACTCGTCGAGAAGATGTAGTTCTTGTAGGTCTGCGCGTTCGGCAGGTTCAACACGTACGAGCTGCCACCCGGGATCGGCGGCGGCGCCTGGTGCCCGTAGGACACCGACGACGTGATGTGGCCGGTCCCGACCTTCCACTGGTACTCGGTCGGCATGCCGTCGAGCGTCGCGACCAGCCGCCAGTCGGCGGTGGTCAGCGACGCCGGGACCGCGACCGCGCCATCGATGTAGGGTACGGCCGTGGTGCCCTGATCGATCGGCCCGATCTGCACCTGAGGATCGGCCTCGAGCGGAAGATCGGTGTTGATCGTCGTGTGGTTCGCGGCGCCGACCCCGGTCATGTCGACCACGTACTTCGTGAGCTTGATCGAGCGATATTCGATGGCCTCGCCGGTGCCGGCCTCGAACGGCGGGGGAGCGTCCTGCTCGTTCGTCGCCTTCAATCCGAAGATCTGATTGCACCCGGAGATCCCGAGCAGCCCGACGAGAACCGCGACCCGCATCGCGACCGAGCGTCGCACGGTCGGACGGGGCGGACAACATCCCGGATTCACGTGGCCTGTGCCACAGTGCGCGGCGCAATGGCCGAGCCGGTCGCGAATCGCCGTCACTACCGTTTCTATGACTTCTGCATGGTGGCGTTCGTCACCGTGCTCCTGTGCTCGAACCTGATCGGCCCCGGCAAGACCTGCAAGGTCCTCGGCGTCACGTTCGGCGCGGGGAACCTGTTCTTCCCGATCAGCTACATCTTCGGCGACATCCTCACCGAGGTCTACGGCTTCGCGCGCGCGCGCAAGGTCATCTGGGCCGGCTTCGGCGCGATGATCTTCGCGACCGTGATGGGTCAGTTCGTGATCCATGCACCGGCCGATCCCGACGAGAAATTCAACGCCGTGATCCAGCCCGCGCTCGAGGTCGTGTTCGGCAACACGTGGCGGATCGTGGTCGGCTCGATCTTCGCGTTCTGGGTCGGCGACTTCATCAACTGCTACGTGATGGCGCGGATGAAGGTGTGGACCCAGGGCAAGCACCTGTGGAGCCGCACGATCGGCTCGACCGTGATCAGCCAGGCGGTCGACAGCACGCTGTTCTATCCGATCGCGTTCTTCGGGGTGTGGTCGACCTCGACGCTGTTCGGCGTGATCGCGTTCAACTGGGTGTTCAAGGTCGCGGTCGAGGTCGTGCTGACGCCGGTGACCTACGCGGTGGTCGGCTGGCTCAAGCGCGCCGAGGGCGAGGACTACTTCGACGACAAGACCGCGTTCACGCCGTTCTCGCTGAAGGACTGATCAGCGCCACGCGACGGCGAGCGCGCAGCCGGGCAGCCCGACCTTCTTGGCCTCGGACTCGAGCCGATCGGCCTTCGCGACGCCGACCAGCGGCGAGATCTCGACGAGGAAGTCGTGCGCCTGCGAGGTCTCGATGTGGCCGGCGAGCCAGTTCGCGACGACGACCTGCGCGCCGCCCGGATCGGCATCGGCGCCCGAGAGGTGCATCGAGTTGCAGATCCGCTGGACGTCGGCGGCGTACGGGCTCGCGGTCGGCACCTCGACCGGTGCCACCGGGGCCGCGACGGCGGGCGGCTTGTTCGCGACCGAATGATCTTCTTCCCCGTGCTGGCAACCGACCAGCAGCACGAACGCCAGCAGCGACTTCATGCCGCGACTCTGCCGCGTTGCGATCGTGGCGTCCACGTCTTCCGAGGACCGTCTAGTTATGGCTAGATCGGCGCATGGCATATGTCGTGGCTGACCCGTGCGTGAAGTGCAAGTACACCGACTGCGTCACCGTCTGTCCGGTGGACTGTTTCTACGAGGGTAAGAACTCGCTCGCGATCAACCCCGACGAGTGCATCGACTGTGGTGCGTGCGAGCCCGAGTGCCCGACGACCGCCATCTTCGAGGAGAGCGAGCTCCCCGCGAAGTGGAACATCTACAAGGACCTCAACGCGCTCGTCAGCGGCGCCAAGAAGGTCGGCGACCTCGATACCGGCGCGTGGCCGGGCCCGCTGCAGCACGCCGCGACGACCAGCGATACCTGGCCGAACATCACCGAGCAGAAGCCGTCGATGCCCGGCGCCGATGACGCCGCCAAGGAAGACAACAAGATCGCCGCGCTGTCGCTCGACGGCGGCGGCTGAGCTACGGCTCGGCGACCGCGGCGAACTGAGCGGTCTCGCCGGCGTGTTCGCCGTGAACGACGAGCACCGAGCACGGGGCGTGACGGATCACGCCGTCGGCGACGCTGCCGAGCAGCAGCCGCCGGAACCCGCGGTGGCCGTGCGTGCCGACGACGACGAGGTCGTAGCCGCCGCGCTCGGCGACACCGGTGATCGTCGACGCCGGCGGGCCCTGGACGAGCTCGATGTGGAACGGTCGCGTCAGCGCCTTGTGCTTCGCGGTCAGCGTCGCGGCCTGCTGCTTGACCGACTCGAGCACCGCGTCGCGAACGGTCGACCACGGGAACTTCGACTGTAGCCCGAGCAGGTTCGTGCCCCACGAGCCGGCGGGCAGCTGCCAGGCGTGGACGACCTCGATCTTCGCCTCGGGCGTCGCGAACGCGGGGGTGTGGGCGAGCGCGCGCGACGCGGCGGCCGAGAAATCCATCGCGACGAGCGGCCGCGCGAACGCGGTGCGCACGCCGGGCCCGCGGCAGACGAGGACATCGCACGCCGCGTGCCGCACGGTCTCGGCCGCGACGCTGCCGAGCAGGAACCGCGCGATGCCCGTCGAGCCATGGGTGCCGACGACGATCAGGTCGGCGTGCTTGTCGATCGCGAGCTGCGCGAGCGTCTCGCCCGGCGACCCCGAGCGCACCGCGACCTCGACGGTGAGGCCGAGCGCGGTGAGCGCGGCGCGCTTCTGCTCGAGCTTCGCGAGCTCGACCGCGTGCACCGCCGCCGAGACCTCGCCGAGCTGCGCGGCGATCACGTTGCCGGTCGGGGTGGTCGGTGCGTCGTTCGCCGTCGAGTGCGCGTGCACGAGGACCAGGCGCGCGTGGTGCTGCAGCGCGAGGCCGATCGCGCGCTCGACCGCGGCGTCGCTCGGCGCCGACAGATCGCAACCCACCACGATCGTCTCCATCATCAGAGATGAACTTCGTAGGACAGCCAGAGCGTGAGCTCCGGGTTGGGATCGCGCACGAGCGTCGAGGCGCGGTTGTCGAGGAAGTCCTTGACGTCGAACCGGACGTGCAAGGTGTCGTGCTTGCGCACCCCGATCAGCGCGTCGAACGCACCCGACGCCGAGGTCTCGAGGTACGAGTTCGGCGCCTTGCCGGGGCGGTTGTCCTTGAACGCCTCGTCGTAGTAGCGCAGACGCGCGCGCAGCCGGATCCGCGGCGTCGGCCGGTAGATCGCGATCACCCATGCGGCGACGTCCTGGCGGAACGCCATCGGGTCCAGCGTCTTGTCGTCGAGCAGCTGGTGCTCGAGTAGCAGCTGCGCCGAGAGGTCCTTGTCCTCGGCCCACGCGATGCGCGCGATCGTCGTCAGCTGGCGGCCCGAGCACGGGACCGGTGCGCCGGTCGGGGAGGTGTCGGTCGTGGTCTCGAAGCACTGGTTGTGGCCGCCCTGCTCGAGGTCCTTGTCCTGGTAGCGCAGCCACAGGCCGAGGTGGAGCTCGTCGGTGGTCTTGACGTCGGTGCGCACGTAGGTGTCGATCTTCGGCGTGACATGGCCGGCCGCCGAGTCGTCGCGGAACGACGACGGCGGGACCCACACGTCGAGCAGCGCGCGCACGTTGAACGTGTGACCGGTGCGGACGTACTTGAGGCGCCCGCCGATCTCGTCGCGCGAGCGCTGGCCGTCGAACACGTCGAGCTGATCGATCGGGCGCGAGTACGGGTTCGCGTAGTTCGTCGACAGGTAGCGGAACGACAGCTCGAGCTCCTCCTTCTTGCGCGTCGCGGTCGCGCGCAGGATCGCCGCCGGGCCGCCACCGCCCTGGGCCGGGCCGGTCGTCTTCGGCAGCTTGTCGGCGCTGAGCGCGACCTCGCCGAACACGTCGAGCCAGTCCTTGCCGAACTGGAAGTTCGCACCACCGGCGCCGTACTGGCGGCCGGTCAGCTTGCTCGACCACTCCTGGAAGTCGAGGTCGATGCCGCCGACCAGGTTCTGCTGGTTGGCGGCATACGCGGTGATGCCGACCGAGTTGCGGCGATCGGCGAAGAACGTCGCGTTGGTGCCGACGAGCTCCTCGCGGAACACGTTCGGCAGCGTCGTGAACGAGAACTTCGCGGTCGGCGCGAGCGGATCGCTGCCGGGTGGCTTCTCGAACACGTCGGGCGCGGCGCACTTGGGGTCCGCATCCATGTGCGGATCGGAACAGATGGCGCGATCGACGAGCTCGTACTGATAGATGTCGCGGCGCGACGCCGACGCCCAACCGTAGAGCTGCAGCCAGCCGGTCGACAGCTCGAGCTTCTTGAGGCCGCCACCGACGCCGAACAGGCCATCGCGGAAGTTCCAGTCGGGCGTGGTGTAGACGTTGCCGGCCTGGCCGGTACACGGCGAGTCGGGCAGGTCGCCCGCGGAGAACTTGCAGTCCGACGTGAAGTCCGCCGAGTAGTAGACCTGATCGTCGGCGACGAACCCGTTCGGCGTGTAGTGCCGCGAGTTGTCGAACACCAGGCGCTGGCCGAACCCGGCGCGGAACGAGCCGACGATCGCGGACACGGTCTCGTCGTCGTACTTGACGTACGCCTTGCGCGCGTGGAGCTGGTAGCCGCGCGGATCGGCGACCAGCGCGCCGCGATTCGGATCGTAGATCGGGTCGCCGACCTCGAGGCGCGTGAGCTCGCCGGCGAACCCGGCCGACAGGTGCTTGCCCCACTTGAAGCGCGACAGGATCGCGGTCGCCGGCAACAGCTTGTCGCCGATCCCGTAGCGCATCATCGCCTTGACGTAGCCGGTCGGGATGTAGGCGCTCGGGGCCGCTTCGCTCTTGATGAGAAACGCGGCGATCCCGAGCAGCTGCTCCTGGGTCAGCGCGCCGGCCGCGACGAGATCGGCCGGATCCTTGATCAAGCCGTTCTGGGCGTCGCGATACGCGAGGATCTTGTCGACGTCGTCGTACGTCAGGTTCGGCAGCGTGTAGAGCTCGTCGCGATCCGCGGTGCTGAGATCGACGCCCTGATCGAGGAGATCGAGCAGCTCGTCGAACGTGTCCTGGGTGATCGCCTGGGCCTGGAGCAGGTCCTGGAGATCGCCTTCATCGTCGACGTTGACGAAGGTCTCGTACGGGATCGCGTGGGCGGTGCGCGCCGCAGCGAGCGATAGCAACACGACAACGAGTGCTCGCCTCACGACTCGCTGAAGCTATCACGTCCGGTTATGCTCCCGCGCCGTGTACGTGGAGTCGGGTCGATTTCTCGAAGCGATCGCCGCGCGCTGCGGCAAGCTCCCTTCGCTCGCGCTCGCGATCGTCGGCGATGTCGGTCGCGCGAGCGCGCTGCTCGACGCGATCTTCGAGGGCGACCGGCGGCTGATCCGCAGCGTGCCCGAGGCCGACGCCGACGTCGTGTGGTCGTTCGACGGCAGCGCGGGGATCCTGATCGACGAGGTCCCGCACGCCGCGATCGTCGAGCAGACGCTCCACCTGCTCGATGACCAGGCCGCGCAGCTCCAGCTCGCGTCGCTCCAGGTGGCCAGCCTCCGCGCGAAGGCCGAGGTGTCGCACGCGGCGGTCGCGGCGCTCGCCGGCGCGATGCAGGGCCTCGACACGCTCGCCGAGTTCGAGCGCCAGATCGCGGTCCCGATGACGATCGAGGCGCTCGCGCAGGTCGCGATCGCGCACGGGTTCCGGCGCGACACCGCGAGCTACCCGCGGCGCGAGCGGCTGAAGGATCTCGGCCCGGCCGTCGCGATGGGACTCGGCGACGTGCCGAGCCCGCGCGACGCGACCGAGGCCGCGCGCGCGCTGATCCTCGTCGGCGACGCGCTGGTATCGACCTGCGTCGCGCTGATCACGCAGGAGCACGTCGAGGTGATCATCCACTTCGGCAAGGCGGTCCTCGCCGCGCTCGGGTCGAACTAGCCACGCCGAAGGCGTCGCGCAGGTATTTAGACTACGATGTTCGGGATGCGCGGGCTGCTCCTCCTGATCGCGGTACTCGGTGGCTGCGTGCGCGATCCGGTCGCCGCGATCTGTCCGGACATCCCGGTCGGCGCGCTCGCGGTCACCGAGATCCGCGCGTCCGGCACCGGCGACACGCTCGGCTCGTGGGTCGAGCTCTACAACGCGTCGAACGCCGCGCTCGATCTGAAGGGCGTCGAGCTGCGGTTCCGCAAGCCCGACGGCAGCTCCGAGACCGACATCACGGTGCGCCGATCGGTGCCGGTTGGCGCCGGCGCCTATGTCGTGCTCGGGTTGTTCTCCGATGACGACACGATCCGCCCGGCCTACGTCGACTACGGGTTCCTCGCCGATTTCGGCGCGAGCTGGCCGTCCGGCGCCGCGCTCGACGTCGATGCGTGCGGCGTGTTGATCGACCGCACGCAGTACGCCACGCTACCGAGCATGGGGACGTACTCGCTCGGCACGATGCCACCGACGTCGGACGCCAACGACTTCGCGACGAACTGGTGCACCGACATCACCGCGGCCGGCGCCGGGACGCCGCAGCACGCCAACACCGCGTGTCCGCCGTGAAGTACCTGCTCTTCGTGATCGCGCTCGTCGCGTGCAGCCAGTCCTCGGGCGGCAAGCGCTACGATCGCAAGCAGGCGCAGAAGTCGCTCGGCAAGCTCGAGCAACCCGGCCTCGTGGTCGGCGAGTTCAAGATCACCAGCGTGGTCGACGGCGACACGATCCACGTCAACGGGCTCGACAGCTCGCTCCGCCTGCTCGGGATCGATACCGAGGAGAGCTATCACAACGAGGGCGAACGCCGGTGCGTCGAGGACGGCTGGGAGCAGTGCCTGAAGAAGACGCGCGGCATGTCAGCGCGCCCGGTCAAGATGTCGACCCCGCTCGGCGATCAGGCCAAGACGTGGGCGCAGCAGTTCTTCGACGGCGTGACGGTCGTCCGCATCGAGCGCGATCACCCGGCCGAGATCCGCGATCACTTCAATCGCTACCTGGCGTACGTGTTCGCGCAGAAGAACGGCGTGTGGGTCAACTACAACGTCGAGGCGTGCCGCGCGGGGATGGCGCCGTACTTCGACAAGTACGGTCGCTCGCGCCGGTTTCACGCCGACTTCGTGAAGGCCGAGGCCGAGGCCAAGGCGGCCAAGCGCGGGATCTGGGCCGACGGCACGATGCACTACCCGGACTACCCCGAGCGCGAGGCGTGGTGGAACGCCCGCGGCGACTTCGTCGAAGCGTTCCGCACCGAGGCGGCCGACAGACCGAACTACATCGACATCACGCACTGGGACGCGCTCGAGCAGCTCGAGAAGATGATCGGCAAGGAGGTCGTGATCCTCGGCGTCGTCGGCGACATCCGGCTCGGTGAGAAGGGACCCTCGAGCGCCACGCTTTCGCGGCGCCTGGGCAGCGACTTCCCGCTGATCTTCTTCGACCGCGACGTCATGGGGACCTCGGGGATCGAGCAGTGGAAGGGCGAGTTCATCGTGGTGACCGGGACACCCTCGATCTACGAGAACAAGAAGTCCCACAAGAAGCAGCTGCAGCTCCAGATCGACCACCCGACCCAGATCAAGCTGTCGAAGGTGCCCGGGCTCACGGTTCCTACCGCCGGCGCCGCTCCTCCCTGACCTTTTTGAAGGGCGATCACGTTAAGATAACGTATGCGCTTAGCTCTTGGCCTTGCGTGCACGCTCGCCGGCTTGACGTTCGCGGCCTGCGGGCCGTCCGGAGGCGGTTCTGGCTGCAAGGACAAGATGATCGCGGGCGACCTCGTCATCACCGAGGTGTTCGCGGACTACCAGGCGCCCGCGGGTGGGACCGGCGCGGATGCCGGCAAGGAGTGGTTCGAGGTCTACAACTCGACGGATCACCCGATCGACCTGAAGGGGCTGACGCTGGTCTCGAGCCGTCCCGATGGCAGCAAGTCCAACTCGCACGAGATGACCGAGATCACGATCGCGCCCGGGCAGTTCATGACGCTCGGCAACGCGACCTCGGATCTCCTGCCGCCATACGTCGACTACGGCTACAGCGCCGACCTCGGCGATCTGTTCAACGCCGACGGCGGCAAGCTGGCCCTCAAGTGCACCGACACCGAGATCGACAGCGCGAGCTACGACGGCGTCAAGGCAGGGCACTCGCGCGAGCTCACCTCCGGTCAGCCGCCCGACTACACGATCAACGACATGCTCGGCAACTGGTGCCAGGCCAACGACACCGAGTTCGATCCCGGCAACTTCGGGACGCCGGGCCAGGACAACGACTGCACGCCAGTCGTGCTCGGCCAGTGCAGCGACGGCGGCACGATGCGCGATGCGGTCCCGCCTTCGACCGGCGACCTCGTGATCACCGAGATCATGCCCAAGCCGTCGGCGAACAGCGCGACGACCGCGCAGTGGTTCGAGGTGCTCGCGAAGAAGGATCTCGATCTCAACGGCGTCGGCCTCGATCGCGCGAACGACACCGCGTCGCCGACCGTGATCTCGAGCACCAGCTGCATCCACATGGCCGCCGGCAGCTACGGCGTGTTCGCGCGCAGCGCCGACATGGCGGCGAACGGCAATCTGACACCGCTCGCGACGTTCGCGTTCTCGATCAACCCCTCGGCGACCCCCGACGTCCAGCTGGTCTACGGCGCGACCGTGATCGACGCGGTGTCGTGGACGACGTCGACGACCGGTAAGTCGCTCAGCCTCGATCCCGACTTCACCGACGCGTCGAGCAACGACGTTCCGAGCAACTACTGCGACGGGCAGACCATCTACTACACGAACACCGCGACGACCCCGAAGTCGGACCTCGGCACGCCGGGCGCCGCGAACGAACAGTGCACCGCGGTCGCCCAGCCGGGCATGTGTCTCGACGCGGGCACGCCGCGCCCGATCGTGAAGCCGACGGTCGGCCAGCTCGTGATCACCGAGGCGCTCGCGAACCCGGCCGGCACCGGTGGCGATGCGATGTTCGAGTGGGTCGAGCTCCTCAACACCGGCGCCGCGGCGTTCGACCTCAACGAGCTCAGCGTCAAGGCGACGTCTGGCTCGCCGTACCAGATCCTGTCGTCGGACTGCATCAGCGTGCCGGCCGCGGCCTACGCGCTGCTCGCGCACTCGGCGGATCCGCTGGTCAACGGCGGGTTGCCCGTGGTCGACGCGACGTTCCCGTCGTCGATCAACCTGGCGACCGCGTTCACCGTGTCGGATGGCGCGACGGTGATCGACACCGCGACCTGGGGCACCGCATCCGATGGCAAGAGCCGCGAGCTCCAGCCCGCGATGCTGACCTCGGTCGCGAACGACACGTCGACGAACTTCTGCAGCGCGCTCGCGGCGCAGACCTACGGCGCGACCGCGAACCTCGGAACGCCCAAGGCGCTGAACGCCTGCCAGTGAAGCACGTGTTGCTCGCCGTGCTCGTGGCCGGATGCGGCAACGACGGACCGTCGTGCGGACCGAGCTCGGCGCACGTCGATCGCGTGATCGACGGCGACACGATCGTGCTCGACGACGGCAGCAAGGTTCGCTACCTGCTGATGAACGCGCCCGAGACCACGAACGGTCACAACGATTGCTATGGCTCGAACGCGTCGACGTTCAACACCGACCTCGTGCTCGGCAAGACGGTGGACCTGTCGTACGACGTGCAGTGCAAGGACATGTACGGCCGCTGGCTCGCGTACGTGTCGGTCGACGGCACCGAGGTCAACTCGCTGATGGTCCAGCGCGGCTACGCGTGCGTGCTGCACATCTCGCCGGACGGCGACTCGCGCTACGACGAGTTCAAGGGCTACGAGGACGCCGCGAAGGCCGCCGGGCGCGGCCTGTGGAGCGCGTGCAGCCCGATCCCGTGCAACTGACGCTCGAGGACGTGCTCCACGCCGGCTATCACGTCGTCGAGGTGATCGCGCAGGACGAGTACTGCCACGACGTGATCACGACGCGCGGCGATCGGTGGTTCGTGTTCGACACGACGTGACTCGGCGGCGTCAACGCGGTCTCCGGGTGGGACCATCGACCGACCGCCGACGAGCTGCTCGACGCGCGGCTCGCGCGCGGCTGGGTCGCGACGCCGACCGGAACCGTCGACGGGCCGGTGATCCTCGGGTATGCGGCCTGCCGGATCGTGCGATAACGAACGGCGTGTCGAGATCGTGCCTCGTCGTCGCCCTCGTCGCCGCGTGTGGCCCCACGCCCCAGAGCCCGCAGCTCGACAGCGGCCATCACGTCGACGCGATCGCGATCGACGCCGCGCCGCTCGATGGCCCACCGGACGTCGGACCGTATCGCCACACGATCGCGATCGACGGCGTCGACGACTTCACGAGCGCCGAGACGTTCGGCACGACGTCGTCGCCGACCTACGGCGCGCGCGTGACGTGGGACGCCGCGAACGTCTACGTCGGCTACGGCGGCCCCGATCTCGATCCGGCGGCCGCCGACACCGCGACGAAGTGGCTGTTCGTGTATCTCGACCTCGATCCGGGCGCGGCTACCGGCGCGACCGACAGCGTGACGTATCGCACCCAGCACGCCACGTTCCCGACCGGGTTCGGAGCCGAGCTCTACGCCCGCTACAAGTGCGACACGACCTTCCAGGAGGTCGACACCTACACCGGCACCTGGGCGATGGTCGCGCCGCTGACCAGTGCACACGCCGGCAACTTCGCCGAGCTCGCCATCCCCCGCAGCCTGTTTCCGACCACCACCACCGTCGGGATCGTGGCCTGGATGATCAACGAGAAACAGGGAGCCGAGGGCAGCTACGCCGGCCTGTACCCCACGAACTTTACCGACGGCTACAGCGTGGCATTGCCGCTCACCGATTATCTGCGCGTCGACTTCTCGTCGACGAAGTCACCGAACGACGTCGCGAACCAAGGGCCCTGACCTGTAGGATGGGAGATCGATGAAGTGGGCCTCTTCGTTCGCACTCCTCATATTGATCTCCACCGTCGCGAACGCGACCGTCACCCAGGTCGATGGCACGATCGTGCCATCGACGAACCGCATGCAGCAGGCGCTCGACACCTACGAGCTGCCGGCGGGCACGCTGCAGGCGGTCACCGACGCCGCGGAGGTGCCGCAGATCTTCAAGCCGCGGCTCGCGTCGCCGGTCGTGTTCCTCGACATCCGCGAGGGTGCGGGGTTCGAGAGTAGCTTCGGCTGGTACAACGTCGGCGACGACGTCTCGACCGTGGCGGGCCGCACCGCGAACCTGCACCCCGTGATGGGCTGCGGCATCCCGATGGTCGTCGGCCCCGGCGACAACACGCACCACAGCGGCAACCCGGCCTTCTACTTCCAGAACGCCGAGGAGGGCAACACGATCTCGGTCGACTTCGCCATGGAGAAGACCGCCGGGCGCTACAAGGGCGGCTTCATCGCGTTCTATCTGATCACGCCCGAGGCGAACCCGTCGGCCGACAACTGCGGCGACTTCAAGCGCGGCTCCGACAACAAGTCACTGTTCGGGTTCATCTACTTCACGCAGAAGGATCTCAACAACGACGGCGATTTCGTCCACCACCTGGTCTACACGTCGAAGACGCCGGATCGCTTCTACTTCGGGTTCGAAGACCTGTTTCGCGGCGGCGACAACGACTTCGAGGACATGGCGATGCGGATCGACGGGCTCACGCCGCCGTGCGTGCCGAGCGCCGAGATCTGCGACGGGCTCGACAACGACTGCGACGGCTTGATCGACGCCGCGGATCCCGATCTGTCGGGCGTCAACACGGCGTGCCAGTGCGACGACGTCACGCTGATGTGTGACAACGGCCCGCGCTTCGGACAGTGCCGGACCGGCGTCACCGCGTGTACCGCCGGCGCGATCACCTGTCACGGCACCGGCACGGCGACCGCCGAGGTGTGCGACGGCATCGACAACAACTGCAACAACCTGATCGACGACAACCCGTCGGGCACCGGCGCCGCCTGCGATGGACCCGACGCCGACCTGTGCAAGGAAGGCGTGATCGTCTGCTCGGCCGGCATGCTCGTGTGCAACGACAACACCGGCAACAACATCGAGATCTGCAACGGGGTCGACGACAACTGCAACGGCATGATCGACGAGGGTGATCCGGGCGGTGGCGGCTCGTGCGGCAACACCACCGGCGCGTGTACGCCGGGTGTCCTTCACTGCCTCGGCGGCACGCTCACGTGCGTCGGCGGCTCGAGTGGCGGGGTGGAGGTGTGCAACAACATCGACGACAACTGCAACGGCGTGGTCGACGACAACCCGACCGACGTCGGCATGCAGTGCGGCGCGACCAACGTCGGTGCGTGCGAGTTCGGCCAGACGATCTGCGTCGGCGGCTCGCTGCAGTGCGCCGGCCAGGTCGGCCCGGTCGCCGAGACCTGCAACAACATCGACGACGACTGCAACGGCGTGATCGACAACAACCCGGTCGACGCCGGCCAGCCGTGCGGAAGCTCGATCGGCGCGTGCCGCCCGGGTGCGTTCGTGTGTCAGGCCGGCACGCTGGTCTGCATGGGCGACACCAAGCCGACCGCCGAGCAGTGCAACGGCATCGACGACGACTGCGACGGCACGATCGACGAGGACGTCCCCGGCGAGAACGTGGCGTGCGGCACCGGCGCCTGCCAGAACGGCAAGACCAAGTGCATCGCGGGCACGATGCAATGCGTCGGTGGCGCGACGTCGGGCACCGAGGTCTGCGACAACATCGACAACGACTGCGACGGCCTCATCGACG
Source organism: Haliangiales bacterium (assembly GCA_038321315.1). Classification (GTDB taxonomy): domain Bacteria; phylum Myxococcota_A; class Polyangia; order Haliangiales; family Haliangiaceae; genus JABFXX01. The sequence continues at coordinate 68,732 of JBBQEX010000026.1, forward strand.
AGGGCCCGCTGTGCAACGGCGGCGTCTGCGACAACGGCCAGTGCGCGGCGCCGTGCGTGCCGGGCGAGTTCCCGTGCCCGCCGGGCAAGCAGTGCGACAGCAACAACTTCTGCGTCGATGACCCGTGCTTCAACGTGGTCTGCCCGATCGCGACCAACGGTGATTTCCAGGTCTGCGTCGCCGGCGTGTGCCAGTCCGGGTGTACGCAGATCACGTGCCCGACCGGGACCGTGTGCCGCGGTCACGACGAGGCGTGCGTGCCCGATACCTGCGCGTACCTGCCGGAGAAGTGCGCCGCCGATCAGATCTGCGTCGCCGAGATGTGCGTCGCGAACCCGTGCAGCGGCGTCTCGTGCCCGAGCGATCAGTTCTGTCGCGCCGGCGCCTGCGTCGCGAGCTGCGACGGCGTGACGTGCCCGAGCAACCAGACCTGCCGCGACGGCTCGTGTACCGCGACCGGCTGTGCGCGCGCGTGTGTCGGCTCGCAGGTGTGTGACCCGTCGAGCGGGCAGTGCGTCGACAGCAAGTGCGATGGCGTGTTCTGCGCGCCGCTCGAGGTGTGCGACCCGCTGACCGGCTCGTGCGTGGCGGATCCGTGCGTCGGCGTGACGTGCCCGACCAACCAGACCTGCACGATGGGCCAGTGCGGCACCATCGGCTCCGATGGCTCGCACGTCACGGTCGGCGGCGGCGGTGGCTGCGCGACCGGCGGTGGCGATGGCTCGCTCGTCGTCGGCCTCGGCATCGTCGGCTTCGCGCTCGGCCGGCGCCGGCGTCGCGCGGCGGCTCTGGTGCTCGCGGGCGCGCTCGCCGCGGGCGGCTGTCACGTCAACGAGTACTGCCTCGACTGCGAGAAGGGCACCGGCGACGGCGGCGTCGGCGACGGCGGCTCGGGCTCGGGCAGCGACGGCGGCAACGTCACCTGCGATCCGACCACGGCACATCCGGAGACGTGCAACCACGCCGACGACGACTGCGACGGCACGATCGACGAGGGCTTCGACCTCACGAGCGACCTGCTCAACTGCGGCGCGTGCGGCAACATCTGCAACAAGGCCGGCGCGCAGACCGCCTGCGAGAACAGCGCGTGCGTGATCACGGCGTGCTTTCCCGGATTCTCCGACGTCAACAACGACATCTCGGGCCCGTACGATCAGTCCGATGGGTGCGAGTACATGTGCTTCAACTCGAACGCTGGCGTCGAGGCGTGCGACGGCATCGACAACAACTGCAACGGCGTGATCGACGAGGGCTTCGCGACCCAGGCCGACGTCAACAACTGTGGCGCGTGCAACCACGTCTGTCAGTTCTTCCAGGCCACCCCGCACTGCTCGTCGAGCACGTGCAGCTTCACCGCCGCCGACTGCAACGCGGGCTTCCACGACCTCAACGGCGTTCAGGCCGACGGCTGCGAGTACCAGTGCAGCCCGACCAACGGCGGCACCGAGAAGTGCGACTCGGTCGACAACGACTGCGACGGCACGGTCGACGAGACGTTCAACACCCAGACCGACGTCAACAACTGCGGCCGCTGCGGCCAGGTCTGCGCGTTCCCGCACGCGACCCCGCACTGCGGCTCCGCGACCTGCTCGTTCAACCCGGCCACCGATTGCGCCGCGGGCTTCGTCGATGCCGACCACAACCAGCTGAACGGCTGCGAGTACCAGTGCACGCCGACCAACGGCGGTGTCGAGATCTGCGACGGCAAGGACAACGACTGCAACGGCCTCGCCGACGACAACACGATGGACTCCGGCAGCGCGTGTGCCGCGACCACGCCGCCCAAGGGCGCGTGCATCGCGAACGGCGTGACGACCTGCTCGATGGGGGTCCTCGTGTGCGCTGGCGCGACCGACCCGGTCGTCGAGACCTGCAACAACATCGATGACGACTGCGACGGCGTGAAGGACGACAACGTCACCCAGGGTTGTTACACCGGCACCCCGGGCACGAGCGGCGTCGGCGCGTGTCACAACGGCACCCAGACCTGCGCCGCCGGCGTGTTCGGCGCGTGCACCGCGCAGGTCACGCCGAGCGCCGAGCTGTGCAACGGCATCGACGACGACTGCAACGGCGTGATCGACAACGGCCCCGGCGGCGTCGCGATCAAGCAGACCTGCTACACCGGCACCGCGGGCACGATGGGGGTCGGCACGTGCAAGACCGGCACGCAGACCTGCGCGTTCGGCGCGTTCGGTGCGTGCGCCGGCGAGATCAAGCCGACGACCGACATCTGCGGCGACAACCTCGACACCGACTGCGATGGCAAGAACGACACCCAGGAGGGCTGCCTCGTCGTCGACGCCGAGCTGCGGCTCGACGGCATCGACGGCGGCGCGCTCGGCACCGCGGTCGGCACGCAGCACTCGTTCGACCTCGTGATGGCGAGCGGCGGCGTGCCGGTCGGCAAGAACGTCTACGCCGCGTGGAGCGAGAACGTCGGCGCCACGACCGAGGTCTACCTCCGGAAGTCGACCGACGGTGGAACCACGTGGGGCACGATCGTGAACGTCACGTCGAACCAGGCGACGACCTCGGTCAAGCCGATGCTCGCGATCGCGCCGGGTGCGGTCGATCGCGTCGTCGTGGCCTATCAGACCGTGAACGGCGGCGTGCGCGACATCATCGTACAGACCTCGGCCGATGGCGGCGCGACGTTCAGCACGCCGACCGGCGCGCTCGATGCCGCCGGTGACTCGTTCCACCACTCGGTCGCGATCAACGGCACGACCGTCATCGTCGCGTGGGAAAAGCTCGACACCGCGACGCTCAACCGCGACGTGATGAGCGCCGTCTCGGTCAACAGCGGCACGTCGTTCGCCACCGAGATCAAGATCAACGTCGGCAGCGGCGCGACCCGGTTCGCCGGTCGCCCGCAGGTCGCGCTGACCTCCGCCAACGGCGCCATCTGGGTCTGGCGCGAGCAGCGCAGCGGCTCGACGCGCGACGTGTTCGGCGCGTTCTCGGCCGCGCCCGGCACCGCGCCCGCCGCAGACATCCGGATCGACAAGGACACGCTCGATCAGCGCGAGAGCGACTTCCCGCTGCTCGCGGTCGCCGGCACCAGCGCCTACCTGGTCTGGCAGGACGTCTCGACGCAGCAGAACGGCGGCTCGGACGCGATGTATTCGCGCTCGACCGACAGCGGCGCGACCTGGAGCCTCGAGAAGATCATCGACGACCCGATCGCCGAGGTGTCGTCGTCGTTCACCCCGGTGATCTCCGTCGATCCGAAGACCGCCGCGATCTCGACCGACGACGTCGTCGCGATCGCGTGGGAAGACCGGCGCCAGGGCACGCAGATCTACACGAGCGTCTCGACCGACGGCGGCGCGACGTTCGCCACGCCGGTGCGCGCGAGCAGCGAGGCCGACGACCCGATCACCGGCAAGACCAGCGTCCCGATGATCGCCACGCCCGGCAACGGCGTGATCGCGGTCGTCTACGAGAACCAGCAGCTCAACGCGGCGACCCACGTGTTCGTCGCGAGCTCGATCGACAGCGGCGCGTCGTGGACCTACACGCACACGCAGCTCGACGCCGGCGCCGGCTCCGCGCTGTCACCGCGGATCACCCGCGCGGTGCGCGGCGCGACCAACACGCCGGCGGCGATCGGCGGCTGGGTCGACTTCCGCAGCTCGACGCACATCAACGGCGACATCTACACCGCCGCCAGTCACTGACCGCGGCACTACGTTCGAAATTCGGCCGTTCGACCGATGAGTTTAGCGATTCCGGCCGGTCTATCTGACATGCGCGAGAATCTTGCGGTGGTCGCCGGCCTCGTCGCGGTCGCCGTCGCGTGCTGGATCGGTGCGCTCAGATCCACTCGGTCAGGCCCTCGCGGGCGTAGAGCTCCGCGAAGGTCGGACGCGCCTTCATCGTCGCCGCATAGCGCGCGAGTGCAGGCCACGTTGTCGCCGGCTTCGGCATGTTCCGAGACCACCGCATCAGCATCGTGACCATGAAGTCGACCGTCGTCACCGGGACGCCGAGCAGGTTCGGCCCGCGGACCGCGAGGTAGGCGTCGAGCCGTGCCCACGTCGCCTCGATCCGTGCCCGCGCGGCTTGCTTGCTCGCGTCCGCGTTCGCCGCGCCGGCAGGCTCCTCGGGATAGAACCACGCGCGATACGCGGGCTGGAGCGTGTTCGCGCAGACGAACATCCACTGGTAGTACGCCGCGCGCTCGATCGTTCCCGGCGCCGGCGCGAACCCCTTCGCGGGATAGGCATCCGCGAGGTGCAGCGCGATCGCCGCGGCCTCGCAGATCGGCTGGCCGTCGATCACCAGCGTCGGGATGACGCCCGCCGGGTTGAGCGCCAGGTACTCGGGCTGCTTGTGATCGTTGGCCTCGGTGTCGAGCTTGTGGAGCGTGTGCGGCACCTCGAGCTCGAGCAGCAACCAGTGCACGACGAGGCTCGCCGTTCCCGGCGCGTAGTAGAGCGTGATCATGCCACGCAGCCTGTCACGCCGCGTCGAGCAGCTCAACGCGTCATGATGTAGAGGTCGCCGGCACCGCTGAGGTTGCTGGCGAAGATGAAGGTGCGCTGGTCGAGCGACATCCAAGGATCTTGCTCGGCGTAGGTGTCGGTCGAGACCGCGACCTTGGTCGGCGCGCCCCACGCGGCGGCGGTCGTCGGTCGGGTCGACATCCAGATGTCGTTGGTGCCATCGCGGGTCGACGCGAAGTACGCGGTGAGACAGTCCTGCGAGAGGTAGGTGCCGGTCTCGGACGAGGGCGTGCTGAGCTCGAGGACCTTGGTCGGCGACGCGAGGTTGGTGCCGGCGTAGACGTCGCTGCTGACGGCATCGCTGCGGACCATGAGGAAGTAGCCGGTCGAGCACGGGCTGACCCACTTCTCGGTGTTGCCGGTCGACAGCGCGGTGATCTTGGTCGGCGTGTTCCACGCGGCGCCGATCGCCGCGCGCGTCATCATCCAGATGTCGGTACCGCCGGAGCTCGGCGCGCGGTTGGAGCCGAAGTAGAGGGTCAGATCGTCGGCCGAGAAGCGCGGCGCTTCGTCCTGGAGCGTCGACCCGGCGGAGTGCGAGAGCAACGCCGCGGTGCCGAACGGCGACTGCGCATCGGGGCGCGACGCGTAGTACAGGTGCTTGGTCTGGCCGTCGACCCGCGCGAAGATCAGCTCGTTGCCGTTCCAGGCGAGCGTGCCGTCGTCCTCGGCGGCTAGCGTGGTGCCGGGCGCGAGCAGGGTCGGCGTGCCGAACGCGCCGAGCACGTAGGCATCGGGGCCGCTGTCGACCGTGACGTGTTGCGGGCCATCGCCGTCGGTGCCGCTGTCGGCGCCGGCTCGGCCACCACCGTCGGAGGCGGTGACGTGGCACGCGCTAGTGAAGATCACTAGGGCAACCAGGCGACGCATGCTCACATCGTACGCTCAACGCGCGACATCCGATCACACCGATTGCGTCGATCCAGTACGCCAAGGTCGCGCATTGCAACGATCGGTTGGTCAGAACACGCGAATTGCAGCCGATCGAAGCGGTCTGTCAACCAGCTCACCGAGCGGGGCACATTGTCCTTCTGTGGCGTGAAATCCACGCCTGCTGGCTTCACGCGACCGTGGAGATGGCCGTAACCTTTGGACAACCGGGTGGTCCCGCGTTTGCTCCCAGGAGAGTCCATGAAGCTTGCACATCTCGTCGTCGCGTCTGCGCTGGCCGGTTCCCTCGGTGGTTGTGTGGTTCGCGGCTCGGCGCACATCGTCGCCCCCGAGCCGATCGCGGTCGTCGAGGTCGACGAGGAGCCACCGGCACCGCGCACCGAGACGGTGGTCTACACGTCGCGCCCGGGCTTCACCTGGATCGAGGGTCGCTGGGTCCGCGCGGGCGGTCGCTGGGACTGGCGCGGTGGGTTCTGGGAGCGCGAGCGCGCGAACATGCAGTGGGAGCAGGGCCGCTGGGATCGCCGCGGCAACCGCCACGTCTGGGTCGAGGGCCACTGGAACGCGCGCGGCGGCACCGAGGTTCGCGATCACCGCAGCGAGCCGGCGCCGCCGCCGACCGTCCGCGACCACCGCCACTAGGTGCGTGGCATAGTGGCGGCCGTGAGCCGCTACTGGATCTTCTTGATCGTTCTTGCGGCGTGCGGGTCGGGCGACGCGAAGCCGTCGAACACGCCGCCGCCGATCGCGGCGAAGCCGATCGATGCCGCGGTCGTGGCTGGCGCGAAGCCCGAACAATACGTGACGCTGTGCGCGATCTGCCACGGTGCCGAGGGCAAGGGCTACGCGGCGGATCACGCACCATCGCTCGTGACACCGACGTTCCTCGAGAGCGCGACCGATGCGTTCCTGTTCGAGGCGATCGCGAAGGGCCGACCGGGCACCTCGATGGCGGCGTACAGCAAGGCGTTGAACGGCCCCCTCGCCGACGAACAGATCACCGCGATGGTCGCGTGGCTGCGCACGCAGGGCCCGTCGCCCAAGGCGCTGATCGCCGAGGGACCCGGCGACGCCAAGCGCGGCGGCGACGTCTACGCCAAGAGCTGCCTGTCTTGCCACGGCGATGCCAAGGCGCGCGGCGAGGGCATCTCGCTCGGCAACACGCAGTTTCTCCGCACCGCGACGAAGTCGTTCGTGCGCCACGCGATCATCAACGGTCGCCCGGGCACCAAGATGGAGGCGTGGAAAGACAAGCTGACCGAGCAACAGCTCGACGACGTGATCGCGTTCGTGTTCGACGGCCTCGGGCAGCTCGATCAGACGCCGGCGCAGCAGCTCCCGCCGCCGACCGGCAAGGAGCCGCTCGTGATCAACCCGTCGGGCGCGAACCCGAAGTTCTCGCCGCGGTCGGATCCGTGTCCGGCGCCGGGGCCGGGCGTGGCGAAGTGCGAGCCCAACAACCGCTACATCCCCGCCGCGCAGATCGCCAAGGCGCTCGCGGCGAAGCAGAAGATCATCATCATCGATGCGCGACCGCCCTCGGACTGGATGCGGGTCCACGTGACCGGCGCGGTCTCGATCCCGTATCACGACACCAAGCGGCTCGATGAGATCAAGAACGACGGCACCTGGGTGATCGCGTACTGCGCGTGCCCGCATCACCTGTCGGGCGAGATCGTCGATGCGCTGCGCGCCAAGGGCATCAAGACCAGCGCGATCCTCGATGAGGGCATCCTCGAGTGGCACCGGCTCGGCTTTCCGGTCGTCACCGCGCCGGGCGTGCAGCCGCCGCCGAAGCAGGTACCGGAGCCGGTCCTACAGTAGCGACTGGAGCGTGGCGAGGTCGCGGCGGAGCGGCTCGGTCGCCGGATCGCCCTTCGCCTCGAGGTCGCTCGCGATCATGCCGAGGCCACGGCGCGCGAGCTCGGGTGGCAGCTCGTGAAAGAAGGCGACGAGCGTGGCGATGTGATCGTCGGGATCGAGGTCGGCGAGCAACAGCTCGATGCAGTACGCGGCATTGTTCTGCGCGCCGTACTCGGCGGACAGCTCGGGCAGCTCGCGCTCGGAGAACGCGAGGAACGCGGCGATCAGCGGCGCGTCGGTCGCCCACGGACCGTCGAACATCGGGTCTTGGTAGGCCTCGGTGATGGCGCGCCACACGTCGAAGTGATCGGCCATCAGTTCACCGCCTTCTGGGCGAGTGCGTCCTCGGCCATCTCCTCGAACGACTGCCGGTTCGTGTGTGCGAGCTCCTCGGCGGTGAACTGGATCGTGGCGGCGCGGCGATCGGCGCCGAGCGCGCGAAGCAGGATTGGACCGAGCAGGCGGCCCCAGGTCGGGTGGTTGTAGAGATCCTGCATGCCGAGCATGAACCGCGAGAACGGCAGGCGCGCGACGACCGGCTTGCGCATCAGCAGCTGCACGCGTTTGAACGCCTCGAGGATCCGGCGGCCGCTCGGATCGGTGCGATCCATCGGCGCGAGGAACACCTCGTGGAGGAACGGCTTGGCGAACCACATCATCGTCGCGACCGCGCGCACGCCGTCGGCGAGCTCGCGCAGCGAAGGTCGCGGGCGGAGCTTCGCGGCGACGAGGTGGGCGTCGGACGCGTAAACCTCGGTCATGTGAAAGTCGATCGCGATGTGGCGCGACTCGTCGCGGTTGATCAGGTGCATCGCGCGATGGCTCATGTCGTCGGCGACGTAGTCGTCGAGCGAGCGGAGCAGGGCGACGTCAAGGATCAGCTCGCCGGCCGTGATGTACGCGTTCGCGAGCTCGGGCGAGGTCTGCTGCACGACGCGCAGGAAGTGCGGGCGGAACCGCGTCAGCGACTCGCTCTCGGCGTACGCGCGGTAGTGATGGACGTCGTAGAACTCGGCGAGCCGCGCGGCGACCGCGGCGTGGCGCTTCTCGTCGGCGACGAACGTCGCGAAGATCTTGCGCAGCGTCGCGTCCTCGGTCTTGTCGCGCTGCACGGTGAACAGCGCGCCGGCGAGCCGCTCGATGCCCGCCATGTCGATGAAGTACTGGACGACCGCCTCCTCCTTGTCGCGCGCCAGGTCGGGGCGCGGCAGGGTCCAGTCGAGGTCGTCGATCGACCACTGGTCGCGAATGCACTTGTCGAGCATGCGCGAAAGGTCCATGCCGACCCTATACTGCGTCGGTGCTGCGCTGGGTGCTCGTGATCGCGATCGCTGGCCTCGCGGCGTGCGCGCACGACGACACCGACACGCTCGCGAAGATCCACGAGCGCGGCACGATCAGCTTCGGGGCCGATCTCGCCGGTGGCGAGCCTTACATCTACGAGGACCCGCGACACCCCGGCGAGGTCGCGGGCTTCGAGGTCGACATCATGAACGCGATCGCCCGCCGGCTCGGCGTCAAGGCGAAGATGGCGCAGTACGCGTGGTCGAACCTGGTGCCGTCGCTCGAGCGCGGCGACTTCGACATCGTGATGAACGGGCTCGAGGCGACGACCGAGCGCAAGGAGCGCATCCTCCTGTCGCAGCCGTACTTCATCTACGCCGAGACGCTGGCCGTGAAGCGAGGCAACCCGTGGAAGACGCTCGCCGATCTGAAGGGCCGGCGCGTCGGCACGCTGAACCAGACCGTCGCGCACGACCTCCTGCGCGCGCAGCCGCTCGAGGTCGCGTTGTACGAGGACAACGAAGCGCCGTACATCGATCTCGAGCATGGCCGGGTCGACGGCGTGCTGCTCGACAACATCATCGCGGATCGCTACGGCTGCGTGCCGACCAAGCCCTCGGTCGTGTGCCTGCCGACCGAGGTCCAGCGTGGCACCTACGTGATCGGCGTGCGCAGGCAAGATCCCGCGCTGCTCGCCGCGATCGATCAGGCGCTCGCGGCGATGCGCGCCGATGGCGAGCTCCAGCGGATCCTCGAGAAGGCGAAGCTGTGGGACGCGCGTCAGACCGAGCCGCCGCCGACGATCGTCTCGGACACGACGTTTCGCGCGCGCACGTTCGACTGGGATCAGGTCGTGCTGTTCCTCGAGGGCGCGCTCGTCACGTTGAAGCTGTCGTTTCTCGCGTTCTTCATCGCGGTGCCGGTCGGCCTGTTGCTCGCCGTCGCGCGCGTGTACGGCAACCTGCCGGCGCGGATCGCGGCGCGCGTGTACATCGAGGTGTTCCGCGGCACGCCGGTCCTGCTCCAGCTGTTCGTGTTCTATTACGGGCTCGCGCCGTACTACTCGATGGGGCCGGTGACCGCGGCCGTGCTCGGGCTCGGCCTCAACTACGGCGCGTACGAAGCCGAGGTCTACCGCGGCGCGCTGCTCGCGATCCCGCGCGGCCAGAGCGAGGCGTCGCGCGCGCTCGGGATGTCGCCGTGGCAGACGCTGCGCCACGTGTTGTTGCCGCAGGCACTGCGCCTCGCGCTGCCACCGATGACGAACGACTTCGTCTCGCTGTTGAAGGACAGCTCGCTGGTCAGCGTGATCACGGTGATCGAGCTGACCAAGCGGATGTCGATCGCCGCGGTCGACATGCGCGGCTGGCTCGTGCCCGGCCTCGCGTGCGCCGCGCTCTACCTGATGATGAGCGTGCCGCTGTCGGAGCTCGCGCGGCGACTCGAGAGGAGGCTGGCGCGTGATCAGCGTCCGCAAGCTCTGTAAGCGCCACGGGACGCTCGAGGTCCTGCGCGACGTCAGCGCCGAGGTCGACAAGGGCGAGACGATCGCGATCGTCGGCCCGTCGGGCGGCGGCAAGTCCACGCTGCTGCGCTGCCTCAACTACCTCGAGACGTTCGACGGCGGCGAGATCGAGATCGCCGGCGTCAAGCTGCACGCGCAGACGCCGAAGGCGACGCTCCGCGAGCTGCGCACGCGCGTCGGCATGGTGTTCCAGCAGTTCAACCTGTTCCCGCACCTGTCGGTCCTCGAGAACATCACGCTCGCCCCGCGCGTCGTCCGCGGCGTGCTCGACGACGGCAAGGCGCGCGAGTTGCTCGCGCGCGTCGGGCTCGCCGATCGCGCGAGCGCGTATCCGCACCAGCTGTCGGGTGGCCAGCAGCAGCGGGTCGCGATCGCGCGCGCGCTTGCCCAGGAGCCCGAGGTCATGCTGTTCGACGAGCCGACCAGCGCGCTCGATCCCGAGATGACCGACGAGGTGATGAGCGTGATCCGCGATCTCGCCACCGCCGGAATGACCATGCTCGTCGTGACCCACGAGATGGCGTTCGCGCAGGGCATCGCCTCGCGCGTCTGGGTGATCGACAAGGGCACGATCGCCGAGGACGGCCCGCCGACCCAGGTGATCGATGCGCCCGAGAGCGCGGTCGCCAAGGAATACTTCGGCCGGCTGAAGCGCTGATGAGCCGGCGCAGGGCGGTGGTGGTCGTGTTCGAAGGCCCCCAGGTCGCGCTGTATGGAGCTCGCGCGGCGGAGCGCTACGACGATGGTGTGCTCGCCGGGCTCGCCGAGGTGACCGATCTCGAACATTGCCGGCTGTATCGCCAGCACCTCACGCACGTACCACCGATGCGACCGCAGGTCGCCAGGCTCGTGATCTCCGATTCGCCGAGCATGGTGTCGCTTGCCGGCATCGAGAAGATCGTCGGGCTCAACCAGCTCGAGCTCGCGAAGTTGCCGAACCTCGACCTCGGCGCCGAGCTCGCACGGCTCGTCGAGCTCCCCGAACTCGTCGAGCTCGACCTCGTCGACGTGCAGCTACGCGCGCTCCCCGATGTGTTCGCTCAGCTTCCGAGCCTCGCGCACCTCCGGCTCGTTCGCGTTCCCGATCTCGAGCTGCGCTCGGCGCTCGCGATCCTCGGTCGCGTGACCACGCTGCGGTCCCTGTGGATCGAGCCCGCGGGGAACGTGCCCGACGCGTTCGCGCCACTGCAGCAGCTGCAGATGCTCGCGCTCGAATCGATCGCGGAGATTCCTCCGTCGGTCTACGCGCTCGGGGCGCTCGAGTGCCTGACCCTCACGAACGCCAGGACGCCCACCCTCGACGAAGCGCTCGCCAGGCTGCCGAGGCTGCGCGAGCTTCACATCGGGAACAGCGCGATCGCGGCCCTGCCGGACGCGATCTGTGACTGCGCGACGCTCGAGGTCATCTCGGCCGCCAAGAGCCGGCTCGCGACGTTGCCGGCCGACCTCGGTCGGCTGGCGAAGCTGCGGGTGCTCGATGTTGGCGACACCGCGGTCAAGGTGATCCCGGACTCGATCGGCGATCTCGCCGCGCTGCGGGTGCTGGTGATCCCGTCGAAGCGATGCACGGTTCCCGAGTCGCTGTTTGGGCTTTCGCTCGATCGGTTCTGGGGACCGGACGAGGCGCGCGCGCGGATCGTGCTGCGCGTTCCCGACGAGCCCGAGACCGACCACGTGCGGGTCTTCGATCCCGACCGGATCCCGGCGAGCTTCGGCGACCCGCGCACGCTCGACGTCCGGCTCGGTGGCTTGGCCGGCGACCTGCCGCAGCTCGGCAAGCTCGCGCGCGTCGCCACGATCAGCCTCGAGCTCGAGGATCTCGCGTCCGCGCTCGGCTATCTCGCGTCCGCCAGGTTCCTGCGTACGCTGACCATCGACGGCGAGCATGAGCGGTATCCCGATGCGCTCGGCAATCTGGTGGGGCTGACGAAGCTCGTACTGCGCTCGCGCCCGTCGACGTCTCCCGACGCGCACGGCAGTCTCGTCGAGCTCACGCCGGCGATCGGTAGACTCGTCAACCTCGTCGAGCTCGAGCTCGGCAGCAGCCGGCTCGTCGATTTGCCGGCCGCGATCGGCGAGCTGATCGCGCTCGAGAAGCTCGTGATCGATGGGCCGCACCTCGTGCAACTCCCGGTGTGTCTCGGCAGGCTCCCGCGTCTGGCCGCGATGCACCTGAAGTACATGACCGCGCTCGAGGGGCTCCCACCGGAGCTCGCGCGATGCCCTGCGCTGGCCACGTTCTCGATCTGGCGCAGTCGGCTCCAGGTCCCCGAGCTGCTCGGGCTCGGTGCGTGGCCAGCGTTGCGCGACGTCGCCCTCGACGACGTTGACCTGAGTCACCCGAGCGAGGTCGATGCGTTGCTCCGGTCGCTCGCGCGGGTACCGCTCGAGCGACTGAAGTTGGGGCAGGGCCTCGCGGAGCTGCCGGCTTCGATCGGTGCGCTTGCGACGCTGCGCGTGCTCGACCTGTCGTACAGCTCGATCGAGCAGCTGCCCGCCGCACTCGCGGCCTGCACGGCGCTGCGCTGGATCGGAATTCCTCGACAGGCGCACGAGACGACGAAGGCGAAGCTACCGCCAGGGCGGTGGCGAAAAGGTGAGCGCTCGCGCCACTACTGGTTCGAGCGCACCGACTGACTCGAGGTTCGTCGATCTCGCGAGGCGATCCTCGCGATGCGCGATCGCTGGGGCGGCCGCTCTCGGCCGCGGTCCCAGTCAGAACAGCGAGGTCTGCGCGGGCGTGACGAGCTCGATGCACGATGGATCGTCGTGGAGCGCCTTGTTGACGTGGCGCGACACCGGATCGGCGCGCCAGTCGTCGACCGCCGGGGTCTGCATCATCGCGCGTGCGACGTCGAGGTCGGTGGTCGGATCGAGCCACGCGGCGTACTGCGCGTGCGGGATCACGAGCGGCTGGCGGATGTGGATCGGCGCGACCAGCTCGTTCGGCTTGCCGGTCACGATCGCGAACGACAGGAGGTCGCCGGCCTGGACGAACACGCCGGCGAACGCGATGACGCGGCGGGGGAACGGCCGGATGTACATCGGATCGGGCCTGGCCTTGCCGTTTCCGTTCAGCCACTCGAAGAAGCCGTCGGCCGGCACGAGGCAGCGCGTGTGGTGGAACGCGTCGCGGAACACCTGCTTGGCCTCGATCGACTCGGCGCGCGCGTTGATCATCAGCGGCGGCTTCGGCTCGCCCGGCAGGAACGCGCGGTTCGCCCACGCGGGCACGAGCCCCCATCGCATCATCTCGAGGACGCGCGTGCCGTCGACCACGCGGGCGACCGGCGCGGGCTGGGTCGGCGCGATGTTGAACCGCGGCTTCCACCACGCGTGACCGGGCTCGATCGCGAGCTGGGCCTCGAGCTCGTCGATCACGCCGTCCTGGCGCGTGAGGGTGTAGCGACCACACATGGGTCAGTTTTACTGCACGATCCACGTCGCACGTGTAGCGCCGCGCGCTACAGGTGTTCGGTCAAGAACCCAAGGAATTCCATAGATATGGATCGGCATACGACGTGTACCTGTCCAGCGCATGAAGCTCACCAACACCATCCTACTCGCCGCCGTCATGTTCTCGGCCGCCTGCGGCGTGACCGCCAGCGAGCGCGAGGACTTCTACACCGACGTGCCCGACGAGGCGGCGCTCACCAGCGACGAGGTCGCCCTGTTGCCCGATGGCACCGAGGTCGAGCACGCGAATGATCTGTCCGCCGCGCTCGCCACCGAAGGTGACGAGACCGACGCCGCGACGTTCGATGACACCGAGGTCGCCGAGATGACCGACGTCGAGGTCACCGACGACATCGACGGTACGACGACGCCGGTCTACCAGGCCGCGATCCTCAAGTGGGGCCTGCACCCGCGCGCCTCCGACGCGTTCCGCGCGGCCGGAGTCACGGCATCGCGCATCATGCAGACGATCGGCAACGCGAGCGCGTCGGCCGGCACCCACGCGCAGGACGGCTCGGTGAATGGTCACCCGTACAGCGCGGCGACCGACGTCAGCGTGAGCGGGTTGTCGCAGACGCAGATCGCGAACCTGCTCGAGCGGCTCGCGAAGGTCGGGTTCGCCGCGTGGTATCGCCACAGCGGCCACGACGGCTGGTACGGCGTCGACCACATCCACGCGGTCTACGCGAACTCGAAGATGAAGTCGTCGCTGCGCTCGCAGGTGCGGTCGTGGCTCGTCGGGCGCAACGGACTCGTCAGCAACTCGATCTACTCGTTCCATCACTTCAGCGCGGCGGCCCGGGCGGCGGTGAATGGCAAGTACGCGATGAGTCACCAGGGCACCTCGAACGGCAGTGGCGGCGGCATCTCGGCGCGCGTCAACACGCACGGCATCGCGCTGCACGTGCGGTCGAGTGCGTCGCTCAGCGCGTCGATCGTCAGCACGGTCTCCGACGGTTCGTACATCACGATGACCTGCCAGAAGCGCGGCTCGTCGGTGACGGGCACCTACGGCACGACGACGCTGTGGGACAAGATCAACGGTGGCTACGTCAGCGACGCGTTCATCGCGACCGGCTCGGACGGCCAGGTCGCGCCGACCTGCAACTAGGACAGGCGCAGCAGGATCACCTGGAGATAGCGATCCTGCGGCTGCGCGACGAGCGTCGGATAGTCCGGCGGCAGCCCACCCTGCGACGCGATCGCGGCGGTGCGGCCCGCCAGCTTGAGGCCCTTGAACGCGAGCTTGCCGAGCGAGGCGAGCTCGTGCGTGTTCGCGGCGAGCCACAAGAGGCCGTCGGTCGGGATCACGGTCGCGGCCTTCGCGACCAGCTCCGGATAGTCGCGATCGAGGACCCAGCCACCGCCGCCCTTGGCCGGCGAGTAGGTCGGTGGATCGATGACAACGAGGTCGTAGCGCTCCTTGTCCTTGATCGCGCGCGCGAGGAAGCGACCGGCGTCGCCGACGTCGAAGCGGAAGCGCGCGCCGTCGGTGAACCCGGAACGGCCGAAGTTGCCGCGCGCCCACGCCTGCACGCCGGTCGAGGTGTCGATGTTCGTGACGGTCTTCGCGCCGGCGCGCGCGCACGCCAGGCCGAGCGCGCCGGTGTACGAGAACAGGTTGAGGACGCGCGTGTCGGCGGCGAACCGCGCGAGCTCGCGGCGGTGATCGCGCATGTCGGTGAACAGGCCGGCGTTGAGGCCGCCGAGCGGATGGATCTCGAACGGCACGCCGTGCTCGGTCGCCACGTAGGACTCGGGCACCTTGCCGATGACGTCTTGCTCGACGCTGTCGCTGCCGCCCCGCGCGCGCAACTTGACGACCGCGCCGTCGAGGCGCGCGAAGCCGACGATCGACTCGGCGATCGTCTTGCCGAGCGCGCGCAGCCCCTCGCCGTACGCGTAGACCACGGCGACGCGACCGAGCACGTCGCAGGCGAAGCCGGGGAGGCCGTCGCCCGCCCCGTGGATCGCGCGGTACGCGTGGTCGGTGCCGGGCAACCCGAGCTGGGTTCGCCAGCGGAGCGCGCGCTCGACGCGCCAGCCGACCAGCGCGCCGTCGATCGTGGCGAAGCCATCGGCGGGCGTCGCCATCACGCGCAGCCGCTGATTCTCTGGATCGACGATCGCGAGGCCGACCTCGGCATCCCGATCGTCGACGAGCTTCACGTGCGTGCCGGACGCCAGCTCGACCGGGGTCTTGCTGATGTCGACATCACGCCCGCCGTTCGCGACGAACAGCGCGGACGACGCCGGGACGACGAGCGTCTTACTCGTCACGTTTGCGAGGACGCGCGATGCCGTACTCGTCGAGCCGGTTGATCAGCGTGCGGCGCGAGATGCCGAGCAGCTCGGCCGCGCGCGTCTGGTTGCCGGCGCACTTGTCGAGCGCCTCGAGGATCCGCTGCTTCTCGAGCTCCGCGACGGTCGCGCGGACCTGGGCGGGCATGTCGGTCGCCGATGGTGGCATCGCCATCGGCATGCCGAGCGGCGGTGGGATCGTCGCGCTCGAGCGGAACCGCTGGCCCGGCGGGCGCTTGCTCGGATCCTCGAACGTCGTCAGGTGGTGGCGCTCGATCATCGCGCCCGTCGCGAGCAGGACGGCGCGCTCGCACGCATTGCGCAGCTCGCGGATGTTGCCCGGCCAGTCGTGCGTGGTCAGCCAGGTCCGGGCTTCTTCGGACAGCACGAACGAGCGACCGAGCGGGCCGGCGGCGAACGCGATGAACTGCTCGGCGAGCGGCAGCACCTCGTCCTTGCGATCGCGCAGCGGCGGGATCGCGAACGTCGCGCCGGCGAGCCGGAAGTACAGGTCGCGCCGGAGGCGACCGGCGTCGACCTCGCCCTGGAGGTCGCGCGACGAGCTCGCGATGAAGCGCACCTCGACCGGGCGGGCGCGCGACGAGTTCACCCGGCGCACCGAGCTGTCCTCGAACACGCGCAGCAGCTTCTGCTGGAGTGCGTCGGGCAGCTGATCGACGTCGTTGAGGAACAGCGTGCCGCCGTCGGTGTTCTCGAGGACGCCCGGACGATTCGGCATGTCGGTGCCGAACAGCTCGGCCTCGAGCAGCGTCTCGCTGATCGCGGCGCAGTTGACGCGCGCGAACGGCGCGGTGCGCCGCGGCGACATCTCGTGGATGCGCTCGCCGAACCGGCCCTTGCCGACGCCGTGCTCGCCCGTGATGATCAGGTTGAGCCTGCCGATCGCGATCCGCGAGGCCGAGGCCTCGAGCGCGGCGAGCGTCGACGACTTCGGTGACGAGTCACGGCGCGACCCGGTGCGCGTCTGCACCATCACGGTGACCGCGCCGATCAGGAACGGCACGCCGATCGCGAGCCTGACCTTCGCGTGGTTCGCGAGGCGCGCGCCGTCGACGAACGTGCCGTTCGAGCTGCCGACATCCTCGATCTCGACGTCGGTACCGAGCGCGAGGTTGGCGTGGTGGCGCGAGACCGAGCCGGAGTCGATCACGACGTCGCACTTGCTGGCGCGGCCGATCGTCAGCGTGCCGCTGCTCGGGAGCGGGAGTGCCTGCAGGTTCGCGCCGTCGATCACGAGCAGGACGCGATCGCCAAACGGCGCGGTGCGATCGATCTGCTCGGTCGTTGCGCCAACCTCGTCGTCGATCACCCCGGTAGGGTACGCGTGGACACCCACGGCTAGCAAGTGAGCGGACTTATTTGCAGTCTGCGCTTCGTGCGCGCGGTTCGAGTCGGCTGCCGGAGACCTTCAACGGCACCCGGCAGTCGATCGCGCGGAGCACCTCGGCCACCGAACGGCGCTCGGCTGGGATCGCGAGCTCGCCCGCGTAACGCCCGGCAAGCTCGATGTGGCCGTCGTCGGCAAACACCGCGGTCAACGCGGCGCGTAACAACTCGCCCGCCCACAGGAGCTCGTCGCCGCTGTGCGGATCCCAGATCGACAGCGCGCCGCGGCTGGCCCGGATCAACAGGTCGCCGTGGGCATCGAGCGTGGCGGCGTACCCCACGGCGTCGGCCGGCGCGAGGGTGCGCACGATGGCGCCGGTCGTGCCATCGACGATCACCGCGCCGCCGGTCGTGGTCGTCGCGGCGACCCAGCGGCGATCGGCCGAGGCGGTGACGTAGTCGATCCGATCGCCGGCCTCGGCGCGATGGAGCTCCTTGCCGGTGGCGACGTCGCGCAGCACGATCGCGCGGTCGTCGCCGGTGATCGCGCCGCCGGCGGCGACCACGATCGCGCTCGGGTGCGCGGCGTCGAGCCGCTCCCAGCGATCGCCGCTCACGGTCCAGCGATACAGGCCCTGCGCCGTCGGATCGGTCTCGCCCGGATCGACGACGAGCAGGTGCTCGGCATCGACGAACGCGATCGGTCCGAGGTGCGCGGCCGAGCGCGCGAGCTCCTTGCCGTCGGGATCGAACACCACGAGGTGCGTCGCGCCCACCGCCGCGGCGCGCTTCGAGGTCGGCTCGATCACCGCCTGCTGGAGATCCTCGCCCGGCAGCGTGCCGAGCCGCCGATGGCCGATGAACAACACGAGCGCCTTCTTGTCCTCGCAGTCGTAGCCGATCGCGTTGCCGGCGACGTTGTAGCTGCCGTGCGTGCAGACGTCGGCATCGAGTCGGACCTCGCGCGCGTCGGCATCGAGCACGACGAGCGTGCCGTCGCTGCCGACCGTCGCGAGCAGGTCGCCCTCGAGCCGCAGGTCCTCGAGCTCGGTGACGTGGCTCGGCAGCGACGCGACGAGCACGTCGTTCTGATAGTGGCGCACGAGGCCGACCGAGGTGCCCGACCACAGGTCGTCGCCGCGCAGGATCACGAGGCCCTGGTTGGGCTCGACCGGGACCTCGCGGACCTCCTTGCCGCTCGCCTCGTAGACCATGATCGAGCGATCGGCGATCGCGCCGATCCGCGCGCCGTCGGGCGACACCACGAGCTGGCTCGGACCGTTCGCCGGGCGAAACGTCAGCCTGGGCTTGCCGCTCGGATCGGCGAGGTGCGCGACGTGATCGCGATCGAGCCAGGCGATCAACGTGCCGTCGGCCGAGCCGATCGGGCCGTCGAACACGCGGGTCTCGAGCACCGTGACGGCCATCGTGACCAGATCGATCCGGTGCAGCTCGGTGCCGAACGCGACGAACAGCGCGCGCGTGCCGGCGCCCCAGATCGGCTCGATGTCGCTCTTGCCGGCATCGAAGCCGGCGCGGCGGCGCGGCTTGCCGTCGAAACCGTAGACCACGATCGCCTCGCGCTCGACCACGGTGACCTCGTCGGCGCCGGGCCCGACGCGCGCGACGATCGGCGGCGGCTTGATCGCGATCTGCGCGGTCACCGCGTGCGTCGCGAGGTCGACGACCGCGACGCCCTTGAGCGCGATCGCGGTCGCGTGCGCCGGGTCGTGCGGCGCGAGGATGAGCGCGTGGATCTCCGCGAGCCCGAGCGCGAGGTTGCCGGTCGGTTCGCCGGCGCGGGTCCACCAGTGGATCGCGCCGTCCTGATCGCCGGCGACGATCGCGGTCGGCGTCAGCGCGATCGCGCTGATCTTGCGATCGCGCACGACGAGGCGCTCGGCCGGCCACGCGCGCTCGGCGAGCGCGATCATGAAGCGCAGCGCCGGCGTGTCGGTGCCGCGGCGCAGCGCCTCGGCGAAGTACGCGAGCGCGGCGAGCCCGCGGCCGTCGTTGAGCTCGCGCTTGCCCTGGGCGACCAGGCTCTGCGTCAGGCGATCGTCGGCGAGCGCGGCGGCCTCGGCGGCGCGCTTCGCGGCATCGCGCGCGTCGGTCGCGCTCCGCTCGGCCGCGGCGCGGCTGTGGTTCGCCGCGATCCCGAGCGACGCCATCGCGATCGCGACGACGGCGAGCGCGACCATCACCGCGGCGACGATCGTGCGACGGACGCGGCGGGCGCGACGCGCGGCGCGATCGGCGGCCTCGGCGAACGCGCGCTCGACATCGGTGAGGGCCGCCGGCGAGCTCGCGATCAGCCGGCGCAGCTCGTCGAGGGCGCGCCCGCGCCACAGCCGATCGGTCGCGCGGTTCGCGTCGTGCCAGCGGCGCGCCGCGATCCGGAGATCGGCGAGGACCGCGCGATCGGCGGCGTCCTCGCGGCGCCAGCGCGCGAGCCGCTGCCAGCGCTCGGCGAGACACTCGTGGACGATCTCGACGATGTCGGTGTCGTCGTCCTCGCGCACGACGACGAGGCGCGCGTCGATCAGGTGGGCGAGCACGCGGCGTGCGTTGGTCAGCTGCTCGAGCTCGGCGCGCACCGCCGGGATCCGCGTGCCGTCGGTCGCGACCAGCCGGCCGAACAGCTGGCGCACGATCTCCTGATCGGAGCGGGCGAGGCTGTCGTAGATCTCGTCGGCGTAGGTCGACAGCGCACCGGCCACACCGCCGAGCGCGGCGTAGGCCTCGTGGGTGATCCGGCGTGCCGCCTTGTCGCGCGACTGCCACAGCTGCGCCGCGGTGAACGACAGGAGCGGCAGCGAGGCCGGGCGGCCGACGACCTCGGCGACCATGTCGTCGACGACCTGCGGATCGACCGTGACGTTCGCGCGGCGCGCCGGCTCGGTGACGATCCGGCGCAGCGCCTCGGGCGACGGCGCGGCGAGCACGAACACGTCGAACTTGCCGCGCAGCGCGGCCTCGCTCTCGATCACGCTCGCGAAGTCGTCGCGCAACGTGACGACGACGCGCACCGGCGCCGCGGTGGTGTCGGCGACCGCCGCGAGCGTCTCGGCGAACCGGGCACGCTCGCGTGGATCGCTGCACAGGGTCACGAGCTCCTCGAGCTGATCGATCACGATGACGAGGCCGCGCGGTGCCTGCTCGCCGAGCGCGCGCAGCTTGTCGACCAGCGCGGCACCGTCCTCGGTGTCGACCCCGATCGAGGGCAGCGCGGCGAGCGCGTGGAGCGGGTGGCGACCCGGACGCAGCGTGACGATCGAGTAGTGCTCGGCGAGCCGCGGCAACACGCCGGCGTGGATGAACGAGCTCTTGCCGGCACCCGATGGCCCGAGCACCGCGATCATGGGCGCGCGCACGATGCGGTTCGCGATCGACTCGATCTCGCGCTCGCGGCCGACGAAGCGCTCGGCGTCGTCGGTGCGATACGCGGCGAGCCCGGGATACGGCGAGCGCTCGTCGTCGGGATCGTGCTGGGTGTGCTCGTCCTCGGTCGTCAGCTGCGCGAGCCACTGGCCGGCGGCCTCGTCATCGCGCTCGAAGCCCCACGGTGCGGCGACCAGGCGCGCGGCTCCGCGCCCGCCGCGCCACAACAGGAACAGCTCGGGCTCCGCGGTCGGTAGCGGCGCGACGATCTGCACGAGCGGCGAGAGCCGGACGACGACGCGCCCGGTGCCATCGAGCAGCGCGACCTCGCGATCGGCGAGCGGGGCGTCGCCCCAGACGATCACGCGCTCGCGCTCGCGGCGGCGTGGGCCCTGCCAGATCTCGGCCGCGCCGTCGCCGCGCCCGACGACGAGCGTGTAGGCGAGCAGCGGCTCGAGCAGACGCAGCGCATCGGCCGCGGCGGCGATGTCGGTCGCGAGCGCGGTCACCGTGCGCGGTCGATCGCGATCGTCGAGCCGATCGGCGAGCGCGGCGAGGCCCTCGGTCTGCGCGAGCGCGGCGGCGAGTCCGGGGAGCGGATGGTGCTGGCCGGCGGCGCGGGCGAGCGCGAGCCACGGCGAGCCGTCGTCGCGACCGACCACGGCGCGGGCACGCTCGCGGATCCCCTCGCTCGCCGTCGCGTCGGTCGGCCGCGTGGCGAGCGCGATCACGGCGAGCCAGCGACACGCGATCGCGACGAGGTCGCGCAGCGCGGCATCGGCCTCGACGGTGGTGACCGCGCCGGCGAGGTGCGCGATCGCGTCCGCGATCGGCTGCGGCCCTCCCACGACCCAGAGCTCGCGGGTCTCGGCATCGAAGATCGGGACCGCCTCGTGCGGCGTCGCCGCGCCGACCGCGCGCTGCACGGCGTCGCCGAACGCCATCGCGGTCGGCCACCGCGCGTCGCGCGACTTCGCGAGCGCGCGCAGGATCGCCTCGGCGAGCCGCACCGGGACGCGGTCGGGCAGCGGCGGGATCGGGAGCCTGGCGTGCGCGCCGGGCAGCCCGGGTCGCGAGATGTCCTGGAACGGCAGCCGCCCGGCGACGCCGCGATACGCGAGCACGCCGAGCGCGTAGACGTCCGAGCGCGCGTCGACGTCGGCCGGCGAGTCCCACTGCTCGGGCGACATGTAGTGCGGCGAGCCGAGCGTCGAGCCGTGGCCCGTGATCTCCACATCCTCGCCGGGCAACAACCGGTCGGGCGCGAGCGGCTGGCCGTCGCCCTTCGCGATCCCGAAGTCGAGCAGCTTGGGCAACAGCTGCCCGGCGCGCTCGATCACCATGACGTTCGAGCCCTTGATGTCGCGGTGCACGATGCCGAGCTCGTGCGCGGTGTGGACGACCTCGCACAGGCGCTGGAACAGCGGCGCGAAGATCGCGGCCGGCATCGGGCCGCGCCGCGCGACCAGCTCGTCGAGCGTCGCGCCGCGGACATGCTCCATCGCGATCCACAAGATGCCGTCGGGTTCGGCGCCGAACGCGTAGACGTGCGCGGCGTACGGATGATCGAGGCGCGACGCGAGCTTGGCCTCGCGCAGGAAGCGCTCGATGCGATTCGCGCCGAGCCCGTGCTCGCGCAGGAGGACCTTGACCACCGCGGATCGCCCGAGCTGGGGCTGCTCGGCGCGGAACACCTCGCCCGAGCCGCCGCGGCCGAGCCGCTCGACGATCTGGAACTTGCCGAGCGTGCGGCCGATCAGATCGGGGTTCGGCTCCGGCGTGGCGCCGACGACCGGTCTTCCCGAGAGGATCTCGGTCGGCTCCTCGGGCAGTCCCACGCCGCCAGCTTACCTAGGCGCGCGACGTGAAGCGATCGATCAGCACGTGTAGCCGCTTGCGGAGCACGGCGACGGACGGCAGGTCGACGAACATTCCGTCGACGGCGAGCAGGAACACCTCGGTGAGGGTGCGGTCCCCGATCACCGCGTCGGTCATCGCGAACAGCTTGCGCTCGTGGCGCTCGAGGATCTCGGGGATCACGCGCTCGCACGCGTCGTAGAACTCGGCGACCGCGGGTGCGCGGCACACGAGGTCCCACGGCTCGAGGATGATGATCTCGCAGGCGCGCTCGAGCTTGGCCTGCTTGCTGCCCTTGCCGGCGATGATCGCGGCGAGGCGCGGGTAGCGCAACTCGTGGACCTCGTCGTAGACCGCGCCGAAGATCTCCTCCTTGTTCTTGAACGTGCGATAGAGGAGAGGGCGCGACAGCCCGGCTCGCCGTGCGATGTCATCCAAGGACGTCTTGGCGTAGCCGAACTGGAGAAAGCACGCCAGCGCGGCATCCAGGATCGCTCGCCGCCGCGTGACATCGAACTGCGACACGTTGACAAAGTACCGATCATTTGTCAGCGTGTCCACACGATGAAAACCGCAATCGCGCTCGCGGTCGTGTTCGCCGGATCCGGCGTCGCGGCGGCCGACGATGCTCCGTTCACGATCGGCCCGACGCCGACCTGGGTCGTCCTCGGTGGCCTCACCACTGGCGGCACCGTCGCGCTCGCCGATCGTGGCGCGCTCCTCGGTGGCGAGCTCAGCGTCGCGCTGCTCCGCGAGGGCAACCACGTCGGCTTCTACAGCGACGCGTACTACGACTGGGGCGCGAACGGCACCTACGTCACCGGCGGCATCGAGCTCGGCCACAAGCTGTTCGGGCTCGACGGTGGGGCCGCGGTGCGCTGGGCCGATGGCGGTCGCGAGGTCGGCCTGACCGCGCGCGCGAGCATCGGGCTCGGCGTCGCCGCGTTCTACGTGCGCTATGCCCACTTCAATTCGGCGATGACCGACGACAACGTCCTCCAGGTCGGCCTCTTGCTCAAACTCCCGCTCCTCACCATCGCAGGGAACTGATGAAGCTCCAGATCAACGGCAAGCCGGTCGACGTCGACGTTCCGAGCGACACCCCGCTCCTGTGGGTGCTGCGCGAGGAGGTCGGCCTGACCGGGACGAAGTTCGGGTGCGGCAAGGCGCTGTGCGGCGCGTGCACCGTGCACGTCGATGGCAACGCCAAGCGGTCGTGTGTCACCGCGGTCGGCGACGTCGGCGACAAGCCGATCGTGACGATCGAGGGGATCGCGAGCGACGCGGTCCTCCATCCGGTGCAGGAGGCGTGGATCGCCGAGAACGTCCCGCAGTGTGGCTACTGCCAGTGCGGTCAGATCATGTCGGCGGTGGCGCTGCTGCGCGCGAAGCCGCAGCCGACCGACGCGGAGATCGACGCCGCGATGTCGGCGAACCTGTGTCGCTGCGGCACGTATCCGCGGATCCGGCGCGCGGTGCATCGCGCGGCGGACGCGATCGCGGCGGGAGCGGCGAAGTGATCGAGGTCTCTCGACGCGGGTTCCTGCGCGGCGTGCTCGCGGGCGGCGGGGCGCTGTCGCTCGCCGTCACGTTTGGATGCGGCGACAAGAACGCGACGCGCATCGAGCACGCCGATCGGACCGGCGAGCTCGCCGCGAACCTGTACATCACGGTGAAGCCCGACGGCCGGATCGGGCTGACGATCAACAAGGCCGAGATGGGGCAGGGCGTGACGACCGCATACATGACGATGGTCGCCGAGGAGCTCGGCGTGCCGATCGATCGGATCGACATGAAGTACGCCGACTCGCACCCGGGCATGCGCGAGAGCTTCAACATGCAGATCACCGGCGGCTCGACGAGCACGAAGGAGGCGTTCGGCGGCCTGCGCCACGGTGCGGCGGCGGCGCGCGAGATGCTCGTCGCCGCGGCGGCCGCCGACTGGCGCGTGCCGGTGACCGAGTGCAGCGTCGCCGACGGCAAGGTCGTCCACGCCGGCGGCCACACGATCGGCTACGGCGAGCTCACGAAGCGGGCCGCGCACCTCGCGGTGCCGGCGCATCCGACGCCGAAGGCGCGCAAGGACTACACGCTGGTCGGCAAGTCGGATCGCCGCGTCGATGCGCGCGCCAAGGTCGCGGGCACCGCGGTGTTCGGCATCGACTTCACCGTGCCGGACATGGTCAACGCGCACGTGATCCACGGGCCGGTGTACGGCGCGTCGCCGACCCAGGTCACGGCCGATGCGGCGAAGCGCCGGGTCGGCGTGATCGACGTGATCGCGCTGCCATTCGGCGTCGCGATCGTCGCCGCCAAGTACTGGCAAGCGCGCGCGGCCGCGCAGGATGTCACCGTCGCTTGGAGCAAGGGCGACGTCCACGGGCTCGACACCGCGAAGATGGCGCAGGCCATGCGCGACTATCACGAGGACGGCACCGTGGCCGTCGACCAGGGCGATGCCGGCAAGGTGCTCGCCCACGCGACGACCAAGGTCGAGGTGATCTACGAGGCTCCGTACCTCGCACACGCCGCGATGGAGCCGCAGAACGCGACCGCGATGGTGCACGGCGATCGCGCCGAGGTGTGGGCGCCGACGCAGTCGCCGACGATCGTGCAGACCATGGTCGGGCACGCGCTCGGCATCGATCGCGAGAACGTGCTCGTCCACGTGCTGCTGTGCGGCGGTGGCTTCGGGCGACGCGCGATCGGCGATGTCTGCGTACAGGCCGCGCTGATCTCGAAGCGCGTCGGCAAGCCGGTCAAGCTGACCTGGACGCGCGAGAGCGACATGACCCAGGGGTTCTATCGTCCGGTCTACGCGGTCGCGATGAAGGGCAGCACGCACGACGGCAAGGTCGATGCCGTCGCGATCAACTGCCTGTCGCAGTCGATCGCGCTGTCGTCGTCGGATCTGATCGACGCCGCGCTGCCGGGCATCCCCGGGCCGATCAAGAAGATGGTGGTCAACGGGCTCCTCGCGATGATCGGCTCGAACTCGGTGCCCGACATGTTCTCGACCGAGGGCCTGAGCAACACGCCGTACCAGTTCGGCAACCTCCACGTCGCCTCGTCACCGGTGCAGAACAAGCTCCCGGTATGCAGCTGGCGATCGGTCGGCAACTCGGTGACCGGCTTCGTGATGGAGTCGTTCGTCGACGAGCTCGCGGTCGCGGCCAAGCAGGATCCGTTCGCGTTTCGCCGCAAGATGTTGCCGACCACCGGCAAGCAGGCGCGCGTGCTCGACGCGCTCGAGAAGCTGAGCGGCTGGAGCACCGCACCGAAGTCGGGCGTCGGCCGCGGCATGGCGCGCCACTTCGCGTTCGAGACCGAGGTCGGCGAGGTCGCCGAGGTCGAGATCGTCGACAACCGGATCAAGGTGCGGCGCGTGTACTGCGTCGTCGACTGCGGGCTCGCGGTCAACCCCGATCTGGTCAAGGCGCAGATGGAGGGCGGCATCATCTTCGGGCTGTCGGCCGCGCTCGATCAGGAGATCACGCTGGTCGACGGCGTCGTGCAGCAGACCAACTTCGATACCTTCCCGCCGCTGCGGATGTTCGAGGCGCCCGAGATCATCGTGCAGGTGATCGAGAGTCCCGACGATCCGACCGGCGTCGGCGAACCTGGATTGCCGCCGGCCTCGGCGGCGGTCGCCAACGCGATCTTCGCGCTGACCGGCACGCGCCTGCGCCGCATGCCGCTCCAGCGCGCGTGGAACGAGCGAGGTGCCAAGTGAGGAAGCTCCTGATCGGCGGCATCGCCGCCTCCGCCACGATCGCGCTGGTCGCGTACGCGCAGCCCGGTGACGACAAGATCGCTGCCGGCAAGGCTGCGTTCCTCGACGTCGCCAAGGTGCTGCAGTCGCCGCGCTGCATGAACTGCCACCCGAGCGGTGACGCGCCGCTGCAGACCGACGCGAGCAGGCCGCACGCGCAGAACATCTCGCGCGCGTCCATCGCGGCGGGCCTGCCGTGCTCGACCTGTCACCAGGATCGCAACTCCGAGGCGCTCGGCATCGCCGGTGGTCCGCCGGGCGCGCCGAAGTGGGGCCTGCCACCGGCCGAGATCCCGATGGTGTTCCAGGGCAAGACACCGACGGCGCTGTGCGAGCAGCTCAAGGATCCCGAGCGCAACAATCACCGCACGCTCGCGATGTTGCTCGATCACGTCGCCCACGATCCGCTGGTCGGCTGGGGCTGGAACCCGGGCGGCAAGCGGACGCTGCCGCCGATGTCGCGCGACAAGCTGGTCGCCGCGTTCACGGTGTGGGTCGCGGCCGACGGGGCGTGTCCGTGAAGGATCTCGACGTCGTCGCCGCCGCGACGACGCTGCGCGCGACCTCCACGCCGCACCTGATCGCGACGGTCGTGCGCGTGCGCGGCTCGTCGTATCGCCGGCCCGGCGCGCACCTCGTCGCGACCGAGCACGGCCGCGTCGCCGGCTCGATCAGCGGAGGCTGTCTCGAGGGCAGCCTCCTGCGCCGCGGCTGGTGGCGCACCGCGAACGGCCCGGCGCTCGTCGAGTTCGACTCGAGCGACCCGGACAGCGCCGATGCCGTGCTCGGCTGCGGCGGGGTCGTCGAGGTGTTGCTGGAGCGCGGCGGTGGCGCTCGCGATCCGCTCGCGTTCGCCGCGCGCACGATCGCCCGCGGTGCGCGCGGCGCGATCGCGACCGTGTTCGCCTCGACGCGTCCCGGCGAGCCGATCGGGCGCCGCTGGTTCGACGACGAGGCCGATCTCCCGGCCGCGCTGATCGCGCCGTGCGAGCGCGCGATCGCGACCGGCAAGGCCTCGCTCGAGCACGTCGATCGGTTCACCGTGCTCGTCGAGCCGGTGGTCCCGCCGCTCGAGTTGTTCGTGTTCGGTGCCGGCCTCGATGCCGCGCCGATCGTCGACGCCGCGACGCGCCTCGGCTGGCACGCGAACGTGTGGAGCGGCGCGCCGCGGTTCGAGCACGCCGCGCGGTTCCCGACGGCTCGCCTGCTCGCTCCCGAGCTCGACGTGGTGCGCGCCGAGCTCGATCGCGCCGATCGCGCCGCGGCGATCGTGATGAGCCACGATCTCCGGCGCGACCGCGACGCGCTCGCGATGCTGGCTGGATCGCGCGCGCGCTACATCGGCGTGCTCGGGCCGCGCCACCGCACCGCCACGCTCGCCACCCGCGAGCTGCTCGACGATCCGCGGATCCACGCGCCGGTCGGGCTCGACCTCGGTGCCGAGACGCCCGACGAGATCGCCGTCGCGGTGATCGCCGAGGTCCTCGCCGCGATGCGCGGCACGACGTCCGCGTCGCTGCGTCGAGGACCGGTCGCCGAGCTGCGCGCGTGATCGTCGCCGCGGTCCTCGCCGCCGGTGCCTCGATGCGGCTCGGCCGCCCCAAGCAGCTGATCGCGCTCGATGGCGAGCCGCTTGTGCGCCGGGCCGCCCGCCTCGCGCGCGCGTCGAGCTGCACCGAGGTCGCGGTCGTGCTCGGCGCGCACGCCGACGCGATCGCACCTACGCTCGACGGCCTCGGCGTCGAAGTGCTCGAGAATCCGCTGTGGCCCGAGGGCATGGGCTCGTCGGTCCGCGCCGCGGTGGGCTGGGCGCTCGCCGAGTGCGCGCAGGCGTTGCTGCTCGTGGTCTGCGATCAGCCGAGGCTGACCACCGCACACCTCGATGCCCTGATCGCGCACCGCGGCCGCGTCGGATCGAGTTACCTCGGCGTGGTCGGCGTGCCCGCGCTGTTTCCGGCCGTCGACTTTCCGGCGCTCGCGATGGTGCGTGGCGATCGCGGCGCGCGCACGCTGCTCGCCGGCGCGGCCTCGATCGATTGGCCCGACGGCGCGATCGACGTCGATACCGACGACGACCTCGCGAAGCTCACGGACAGGTCCCGAGGTTCGTGAACGCGGCCGTCTCGTCGAACGAGCCGTCGCCGCCGAAGCACTTGCCGATGCCGGCGACCGCGTTGCCGATCGCGCAGACCTCGGTGCCGCACGCGGTGCCCTCGGCACGATGCACGAGAAACGTCGTTTAGGCCTTCGCGCGCTCCTGTTGCTGGGCGCGCAGCACGACGTAGGCCGTCATGTTGACGATCTCCTCGACGCTGGCCTCGTTCTGCATCGCCGCGACCGGCTTGGCGAGGCCGAGGATGATCGGGCCGACCGGGGTCGCGCCGCCCATCGTCTTGGCGATCTGGTACGCCGCGTTGCCCGACGCGAGCGATGGGAACACCAGCGTGTTGGCGCTCCTGGTCAGCTTGCAGAACGGGAATAGCGCCTGGCGCCGCTCGGGATCGAGCGCGAGATCCGGCTGCATCTCGCCATCGATCTCGAGCTCGGGCCGCCGGCGACGCACCATCTCGATCGTGCGGTGAATGCGCTGGACGTCGGGGTGACGCACCGTCCCGAAGTTCGAGTACGAGATCATCGCGACGCGCGGCGTGATCCCGAAGCTCTGCACCGCATCGGCGATCTGCACCGTGATGTCGGCGAGCGCGACGTCGTCGGGGAAGATGTTGAACACGGTGTCGCCGAAGAACTTCACCGAGTTCTGCAGCACCATCATGTACATGCCGACCGCGACCTGCTTGCGACCCTCGACACCCTGCTCCATGCCGAGGATCTCGAGCAGCGGACGCACGGTCTCGGGATAGTTCAGGCGCAGGCCGGTGACCAGGCCGTCGGCGTCGCCGCGATCGACCATGACCGCCGCGTAGTAGTCGCTCTTCTCGAGCAGCTTCTGCGCGTGGTAGACGGTCATGCCCTTGCGCTGGCGCAGCTCGTAGAGCCGCTCGGCGTAGCCCGCGTGGTGCGCGATGCGCGGATCGATCACCTCGACACCCTGCGACAGCATGTCGAGCGATAGCTGATCGCAGAGGTCCTTGATCTCGTTCGTGCGCCCGAGCAGCACCGGCTTCGCGATGCCCTCGTCGACGATCTGCTGGACCGCGCGCAACAGGCGCGGGTTCGCGGCGTGCGGGAACACGACGCGCTTGGGATCGCGGCGCGCCTCGCGACCGATCGTGCGCATGATCGAGTACGCCGCGTTCGAGCCCTTGGCGACCAGCCGGTCGCGATACTCGGTGATGTCGAACTTGATGCGCGCGACGCCGCTCTCCATCGCCGCCTTGGCGACCGCGGGCGCGACCCACCACAGGACGCGCGGATCGAACGGCTTGGGGATGAAGTAGTCCGCGCCCATCTTCAGCGCCTTGCCGCCGTACGCCATGATCACGCTGTCGGGCACCGGCTCGCGCGTCAGCTCCGCGAGCGCGTGCGCCGCCGCCAGCTTCATCGCCTCCGAGATCGTCGACGCGCGACAGTCGAGCGCGCCGCGGAAGATGTACGGGAACCCGAGCACGTTGTTGACCTGGTTCGGGTAGTCCGAGCGCCCGGTCGCGACCAGCGCGTCAGGCCGCGCCGCGATCGCGTCGGGATAGCTGATCTCCGGATCCGGATTCGCGAGCGCGAAGATGATCGGGCGCTCGTTCATCGTCTTTAGCCATTCGGGCTTCACCGTGTTGGCGACCGATAGGCCCATGAACATGTCGGCGCCGACCATCGCGTCGGCGAGCGTGCGGCGACCGTCGTCGACGATCGCGAACTTCTGCTTGTGGCGGTTGAGGTCCGTGCGCCCGGTGTGCAGCACGCCCTTGCTGTCACACAGGATCACGTTCTCCTTCTTGAGCCCGAGCTGGATGAAGAACTCGACGCACGCGATCGCGCCGGCGCCGGCGCCCGACACGACGAGCTTGATGTCCGCGAGCTGCTTCTTCGCGAGCTCCGCGGCATTGAGCAACCCGGCACCCGAGATGATCGCGGTGCCGTGCTGATCGTCGTGGAACACCGGGATCTTCATCCGCTTGCGCAGCTTCTCCTCGATCTCGAAGCACGCAGGGGCGGAGATATCCTCCAGGTTGATGCCGCCGAACGTCGGCTCGAGCGCCGCGACGATGTCGCAGAACTTGTCGACGTCGGTCTCGTTCACCTCGAGATCGAACACGTCGATGTCGGCGAACTTCTTGAACAGGCAGGCCTTGCCCTCCATCACCGGCTTGCCGGCGGCGGCGCCGATGTTGCCGAGGCCGAGGACCGCGGTGCCGTTCGAGATCACCGCGACCAGGTTGCCGCGCGCGGTGTACTCCCACGACTTCTCCTCGTCGTGATGGATCGCCATGCACGGCTCGGCGACCCCGGGCGTGTACGCCAGGGACAGGTCGATCTGGCTCACCAGCGGCTTGGTCGGGACGACCTCGATCTTTCCCTTGCGGCCGCGCGAGTGGTACTCGAACGCGTCTTCCTTGCGTGCCATTTGCACGCACCCTACCGCAGGTTCAGCTGTCGATCAGGATCGTCGCGTCGCGGCGCGCGGCGACGGCGAGCATGCGCAGGAACGCGGCGAACTGTTCGATGTCGGCGTCGGGCTCGCTCGGCACGTTGACGTTGGCGAGCGCGCGCGCCTGGCCGGCTTCGTCGGTGAGATCGCGGATCGGCGTGTCGTGCGGGATGACGCCGCAGAACAGCGCGAGCATGAGGGCGTGCGCCGGCGTGACGTGGCCGACCATGAACATCATCTGGAACAGCTGGTCTGAAGACAGCTCGATCGACGAGCCATCGGGCGATGCCCAGCGCACGCCGTACGGCGCGCGGCTCTCGAAGTAGGTCGTGCCGGCGGCGCGCAGCTTGGCGGTGGTCGCCCCGTCCCAGCCGAACTCGCCGATCGAACGGACGAGCAGGGCGCCGGCGGTGCACGCGAGCGACTCGGGGAGCCGGCCCATCAGCCACTCCTCGACGTGCTCGGGGATCGGGTAGCGGATGCGCCGGTGGCAGGCGAGCTCCCGAGGCAGGTTCGCCGGGCACGTCTTGCAGTGGTCGGTGACCGTGTCGAGCGGTGAGGCCTCGGTGAACAGGTCGGCGAGCGTGACGCCGCGGCCCGATTCTCCGTCGGGCTTGTGGGTCGTCAGCTGCATCTGGATCTGGTCGGGTTCGCGCTGGTCACCCTCGGCGCGCATGTGGGCCAGGGCCGAGCGCGCGAGGATCCGGGTGCGGTTCAGGGCGACGAGGCGGTCGACCCCGAGCTCGCGCTGCGGCTCGCACGCTACCGACAGGAGGTAGTCGATCGCCATGTGTAGGCATCGTACTAGAGAGGCTTGTGTGCGTCGACGATCGTGGGTACAACCGCGCAACGCACCCGTAGCTCAGCTGGATAGAGCGTTGGCCTCCGGAGCCAAAGGTCACAGGTTCGAATCTTGTCGGGTGCACCGTGAAAACGCTCGGAGAGATCGCCATCGAGGCGAACCTCATCACCAAGGCCAACGCGGCGCGGGCCGGTCGGATGGCCGACGAGCGCAAGCAGCCGCTGGTGGTGATCCTCGTCCGCGACCTCAACGTCGACGAGGTCGCGCTGGTCGCCGCGATCCGCAAGCAGACCCGGGTGACGCTGCTCGATGTCGCGTCGGTGCGCGTCGATCCCGAGGCGCTGCGCGCGGTGTCGAAGGACGTCTGCTCGCGGCTTCGCGTCCTGCCGCTCGCGCTGACCAGCGACTCCAGCGGCAAGGTGCTCCGGGTCGCGATGGCGGACCCGACCGATACGACCGCGATCGCCGAGCTCGAGCACGTCGCCGGATGCGACATCGATGTCGCGGCCCTGCCGCTTTCGGCGATCGAGGAGCTCGTCGACAAGAGCTACAAGCACATCACGACGGCGATCACTCGGGGGGGCGGCAAGCTGCGCCGGACCGGCAAGCACCCGACGGTCGAGCGCGATCACGAGGTGTCGGTGACCGCCCAGATCAACCTGACGTCGCTTCGCGAGGTCGCCCGCGATGACGTCGAGCTCCGGTTGACGGCCCTTGTTGAAATTCTGATGGCCAAGGGGCTGATCAGCGAGGAAGAATTGGCGGAAGCCCTGCGCAAGCAGGGGGTGTAGCAGGGGCCTCACACCCGCCTGTGCGACGACCGCACGATCGTAAACCTTCGTTCACGTAGGGTTTTCCCGGCCATTTCTAACCCTGCGAGACGAGGCGGCCTACGCTACGATTGGCCTGGGCCGTGGCTTGCTAATAGCCCATGGCCGCCGAATCCATGTCCTCCGCCGTCACCTGCCTCGGTTGCAAACACGGCTACGCCGAGACCGCCCTGTTCTGCCCCAACTGCGGGCGGCCCAAGGCGCGCGAGGTGGTCGCGGATGCGCTGATCGGCAAGGTGCTGGGCGAGCGGTTCCAGATCCTGTCGCTGATCGGCCAGGGCGCATCGGGCACGATCTACCGCGCCGAGCACACGACCCTCCGCCGCAAGGTCGCGATCAAGGTCCTCCACAACGAGCTGTCGCGCGATGATCTCGCGGTCGAGCGGTTCCGCCGCGAGGCGACCACGGTGGCCGAGCTCGACAACGAGCACATCGTCGAGATCCACGACTTCGGGCGGACGTTCGACGGCCGGCTCTACCTCGCGATGGAGCTGCTCGAGGGCGAGACGCTCGACGGCGTGCTCGCGCGCGACAAGACGCTCTCGATCGAGCGCGCGGCCGACATCCTGATCCAGCTCGGCGAGGCGCTGATGGAGGCGCACGCGATCGGCTACGTCCATCGCGACCTGCGCCCGCGGAACGTCTACCTCGCGAACCGGCGCGGCAAGGCGAACTTCGTCAAGCTGCTCGACTTCGGGCTCGCGAAGCTCGTCGAGAACGACGCCTCCGCCGCATCGACCAGCCTCGGCATGACGTTCGGCGATCCGCGCTACATGTCGCCCGAGCAGGCGCGTGGCGATCGCATCGACCGCCGG
The DNA here is from genome assembly GCA_038321315.1 of Haliangiales bacterium. Lineage (GTDB taxonomy): Bacteria > Myxococcota_A > Polyangia > Haliangiales > Haliangiaceae > JABFXX01. The sequence continues at coordinate 101,910 of JBBQEX010000026.1, forward strand.
GCCGATATCTACCAGCTCGGCTGCGTTGCCTACGAGATGCTCACGGGTGCACCGCCGTTCTCCGGTACGCGCGTCTTCGACATCCTCACGAAGCAAGTCACCGAGACGCCCATCCCGCTGCCGACGCGCCGTCCCGGTGTGCCGCTGTGGATGGAAGCCGCGGTCACGAAGATGCTCGCGAAGGATCCCGAGAACCGCTTCGCGACGACGACGCGCATGGTCGAGGCACTCCGCCGCGGCCTCGAGTCCGGCGAGGTGATGGAAGACGAGGTCGCGCGCCGGCGCGAGAGCGTCCCTCCG